>NZ_JAEFCF010000006.1 GCF_016405985.1 Paracoccus sp. IB05 | reverse complement strand
CTTCATCGTCTTCAGCTCCTCTCCAAGCCGGGAAATGCCAGCCGAAAACTCCAGCTTCAAACGGTACAGTTCTCAGGGGGCAGAGCAAACCGAGAGGACCAGAGATGAAGCGCAGCAGGTTCACCGAAGATCAGATCATCGGCATCTTGCAGGTGGAGGAGGATCAGGAAACGATCCGGGGGATTGTTTTCCCGACGAACGGAATGCCCGCCGCAAGCGATTGCCGGCGGATGCAATGCCCGCCAATGCGGCGCTCAAAGATCTTCTGGGAAAAAAGTGGTGACGCAGAGCCATGCGCCGCCACTGGCTCAGGGCCATGGCGATACCGGAAAGCGGCAAGCGGTCGGGCATCTGGTGGCGGGCCAGGGGATGAGCGAACGGCGGGCGTGTCGGGTGATCGGCTGCTGCCGGAGGACCATGCGGCTCACGAGGCGCTCCGGCAGGACGACCCCGTGCTGCGCGAACGGCTGAAGGGGCTGCGCGGGTCCGTCGCCGGTTCGGCTGCCGGCGACGGCATGTCTTGTCTCGCGCCGTGCGGGGCCTGAGGTAAACCATAAGCGCCTGTCCCGCATCTGCCGCGAAGAGCGGTTGCATGTCCGGCGTCGAGGCGGGCGCAAGCGGGCCATCGGCACAAGGGCGCCGATGAGGCTGCCGCTCATGCCGAACCAGCGCTGGTCGCCCGGTTTTGTCTCGGACCAGCTGACCGATGGCCGCCGACCCCGGATCATGACTGTGGTCGATGACGGCACGCGGGAATGGCTCGCCCTGAGTGCCGACACGTCCCTGTCCGGAGCAAGGGGGGCGCGGGAACTGGCAACGCTGTTCGAGGCGCGGGCCAGGCCTGTGACGGTGGTCAGTGACAAGGGCACCGAGTTCACCCCGAACGCGATCCTGACCTTCGCCGATGACCGCAAGATCGACTGGCACTCCATCGCGCCCGGAAAGCCGAGCCGAGACATGCCTTCATCGGGAGCTTCAACGGTCGCCTGCGCGACGCGTTGCTGAACGAGACCCTGTTCCCGTCCCTGCACCACGCCCGCGCCAGGCTGGCCGCCTGGCGCACGGACTATAACAGGGAACGCCCGCACTCCCGCCCTGGCTGGCAAACGCCTTCCGGGTTCGCCCGGACCTTCACACCGCAACGGGGTATGACGCTGCGCAACACGCAAAGCTCCGCGCCAGACCCCGTTGCCCAAACCGCCCAAAAAGGCAAAACTCAAACCCGGAGTCTCGCTCTCGCTGGATAGAAGCTGGGGGCGACGTCAGCGGCAAACAGGATCAGCACCGCCCGCCAGTTCCACAGCAGCAGACTGCTCAGGAAAAACAGCGTGAAATAGCCGCTGCCGGTTTTGTCGCGCCAGTCGGCGTAAAAGCCTTTGAAAGACGTGGTCAAATCAGGCTCTGCAATCAGGAAGTGATCGCCAGGCTATGCCGGATCACCGAGGGAAGACAAGCACTCTCACTCTGCCCAGACGGGTGCCGGATCGCGGCTGAAGCGGTAGAAGAGGTTCGGCTCCGACACGATGTAAATGTCTCCCCTTGCATCAACTGCCAGCCCTTCGGCCTGGGGGACATCGTCGCGCAGCCCATGCCAGCCGGACCAGAGCGGCATCACACTGAGCGGGCTGCCATCCGGCGCATATTCGGCCAGCGCGCCGGTCATATCCGACAAAAGCAGCAGATTGCCGGTCGCATCATGGGCTGAAAGCGAGGAAAGATCGGTGGTGAAATGGCCAAAGCGGTCTCCGGGCGCCCATTCGGTCACGCTGATCGAAAAGCCCTCACCGGCAATCGCCTCAGTCAGACCCCTGACCCGCAGCACCCGGATCGGCAGCATTTCCTGGGCGATGAACAGCTCTTCACGCGCGCTGTCCCAGGAGACACCCTCAAAGCCCATATTGTGGTACGTTCCGTAGTTCAACACCAGTTCTGGTGAGCCTGCCAGATCGACTTCGCGGGTCTCCGGAGCGATCACCACCCAGTTCAGGCTTTGCCGCGCCTCATCGGAGATGACAAAGACCGTGCCCTCCACATGGGAAATCCCCTCCGGATCCACCGCGCCGACCAGCGGGATCAGCCGCAAAAGTGCTCCCTCTGTCGACAGTTCCGCAATTCCCGGCGGGCGGTTGATCACCGCAAAGAGCGTGTCGCTTTCGGGCGCCCAGGTCAGGCCGGATAGGTTGCTCTCCACTCCCGCCACCGGCTGCGCCTCGATCTGCGCATTGTAATAGGGCAGCCAGATCCCCTTTTCCTGCCAGTCGGCTGCGGTCTGGCGCATGTTCAGATATTGCAGCCCGAGCCCGAACAGCCCCGAGGCCCAGAGCCAGAAGCCGCCGCCCGCCAGCACAAGAGCCGCCAGCCCCCAAAGAAGAGGGCGCCGGCGCCGGGCAAGGGGCAGGGATGTGCTGAGGCTCATCCCCCTTCCCGAACGGCGTCGATCATGCGCTGCACATTGTCGGGATCCGCATCAGGGGTGATGCCATGGCCGAGATTGAAGATATGCGGGCCTTTCGAGAAGGCGCGCACGACATGGCGGGTCTCGCGGATCAGATCTTCACCGCCGGTGACCAGATGATGCGGTGCCAGATTGCCCTGGACGCAGACCTCTTTCTGCACCTGTTCCGCCGCCCATTCCGGGCTGACCGAATTGTCCACCGCGACACAATCGGCGCCGGTCGCGCCTGCGAAACCGATATAGCCCGCGCCTGCCTCGCGCGGGAAGGCGATCACCGGCAGGCCGGGATGGCGGGCTTTCAGCGCGGCGATGATCTTCGCCGCCGGCTTCACCGCAAAATCCTGAAAATCCTGGCCTTTCAGGCTGCCGGCCCAGCTGTCGAACAGCTTGATCACCTCGGCCCCGGCCTCGACCTGGGCCGAGAGATATTCGATCGTTGCGCCGGTCAGCCGGTCGATCAGCGCCTCGAACGTGGCGCGATCCTCGCGTTTCAGGCGATGCGCGCCCGCCTGTTCCTCTTTGCCGCGCCCCGCGATCATATAGGTCGCGACCGTCCAGGGCGCGCCGGCAAAGCCGATCAGCGTGGTCTCTGCCGGCAGCTCGCGCTTCAGGATCCGCAGCGTCTGATAGACCGGCGCCAGGGTCTCATGGATCGCCTCATCCGGGCGCAAAGCCGCCACCTCCGCCGCTGTGGTCGTGGTCTCCATCCGCGGCCCTTCGCCGGTCTCGAACCACAATTCCCGCCCGAGCGCCTGGGGCAAAAGCAGGATATCGGCAAACAGGATCGCCGCATCGAACCCGTAGCGCCGGATCGGCTGCAGGGTCACTTCCGCCGCAAGGTCGGAATTGTAGCACAGCCTGAGGAAGTCGCCCGCCTCGGCCCGGGTCGCGCGATATTCCGGCAGGTAACGGCCTGCCTGGCGCATCATCCAGACCGGCGGCACCGGCTGAACCTCTCCCCTCAGGGCGCGCAGGATCTTTTTCTCGCTCATGGCAACCTCCGGCTTATCCAAAGCGCCGTGCCCCGCCTGCGACCACAAGTCAAGCGACCATCCGCCTGCAAAGCCCCCCGGCGCGTCCATCTGCCGCGCGTGCTTCTCCCATTTCCTCTTGATACAAATACTCCCGCCGGAGGCATCCGCCGCCCGCCAAAGGGGTGCAGAGATTGTCATCTCGCACCAGATCAGCGATGGTGCCGCAGATTTCAGTCAAAGGTGCCCTATGTCTTCCGATCCCCTTGCCGTCCCGAAAAAGCGGGTCTCCACCAGTGTTTTGCTGCTGGTTTACCTTGCCTTCATGCTGTTCGGGATCGTGATCGTCGCGGTGATCTGGATGGTGGCAGACCAGGTCTTCACCAGCTCCTCGCAAAACAGTGCGATGGGGGTGGTGGTCCCGATGATTGCCGCCATGTCGATGTCCTCTTTCTGGGCCAGACGCGAAGGCCGTCCCACCCCGGGCCGGCAATGGTGGATTGCGCTTCTGGCCACTTTGCTGACGCTTGCGCTGAACGGCGCGCTGATCTGGGCCATCGCCTCCAGCGGTGCCTGGCCGGAACTTTCCTTCCGCAACGGTTTTACCCGCGATGATCTGGTGTTCGGCAGCATCCTCGGTGCGGCGCTGTTGGTGCTTTTGACTTTGGTGGTCCGGTTTGGCTTCTGGCTGGGGCTGAATGGCTGGGAAAAACAACAGGCCAGACTGGCCGCGCTGAAGACCCGGCAGCGCCGCTGAGGAGGCCGCGCGACAGGCCAGAGGGCAGAACGGAAGGGCAGGCGATGAGCGACAATGACCTGTCGCATAAGGTGGAACAGGTGCTGGAGGAGCCTCCGCGCCGGGTGACACGGCTCGTTTCGGAAGGGGGCCGGACCTGGTGGCTGAAACGGGTGGAGCGCCTGTCGCTGAGGCTCAGGCTGCAAAAGGGTGACCCGTCCCGCGCTTTCGAGGCCGAACGCAATGGCCTGAAAACCCTGGCGCAGAAGGGCATTCCGGTGCCTGAAATCGCCATGGAGGGGGCGGATTTCTTCCTCCTCCCCGATGCCGGTCCGACGCTGCAGATCCTGGTGGAAGAGGCGGGTGATGATCCCGGAACGCGTGCCGCCTTTGCCGCAGCCGGGCGGGCGCTCGGGTTGTTGCACTGGGCCGGGCTGTCGCATGGTCGCCCGGCGCCGCGTGATATCTGCTGGGACGGCACCACCGCGCGTTTCATTGATCTCGAACGCTTTTCCGCCGCGCATCGCAGTGGTTTCTGGCAGGCGCTGGATATCGTGATCTTCACGCAAAGCTGTTTCGCGCGCTGGCCGGATGATCCGCGTTTCCTCGAGGCCGCCCTGGAGGCTTACCGCGTCAATGCCCCGGAAGGCGCCCTGGCGCGTGCCGGACGGCTGGCCTTCTGGCTGGGCTGGCTGAAACCACTGGCGCGCCTTGTGACCAGGTTCAAACCGCGCAGCCGCGAATTCCGCGCGATCCCGCTGACGCTTGCACGGCTGGCGGGCTTCCGGCGGGACGGTTAACCGTCTTCGCGCAAGACCTGCGCCGGTTTGACCGCCAGCGTCCGCCCGGCAAAGACCAGCCCCGCCAGCAAAACCGCCGCCACGCCGCCGAGGATGATCAACGCGGCCGAGGCCGGCTCGAACCGCCAGCTGCTTTCCATCACGAAATACATCACCGCCCAGGACGAGATCGCGCCGGCAATCACCGAGACAAGACCGGCCGCCAGCCCGAGAATCGCGGCGCGCAGCGTGAAGCTCGCGATGATCCGCGCCCGGGTGGCACCCAGAACTTTGAGGATCGCGGCCTCGCGGGCGCGGCGCCGTTCCCCTGCTGCCGCCGTGCCGATCAGCACTGCAAAGCCGGTCAGGAGGGTTCCCGCCGCCGCCCAGGCCGTGGCGGTCGCGATGGCCGAAAGCGCCTCGGACACCCGGTCCACCGCCTCGCGGATGCGGATCGCGGTGATGTTCGGCCAGGCTTTGGTCACCTCGCGCAGGATGGTCGCTTCGGCCTCCGGGGGCGCATAGAGCGTGGCGATATGGCTGTGCGGCGCGCCGCGCAAAGCGGCCTCGTTCATCACGATGACAAAGCCCATTCCCGCATTCGAGAAATCGACTTCGCGCAGCGAGGTGATGGTGCCGGTGATGTCGCGGCCCAGAATATTGACCGTCATCTCATCGCCGATTTTCAGCCCGGTCTCTTCCGCGACCTGGGCCGAAAGGCTGATCTGCGGCGCGCCCTGATAGTCATCCGGCCACCAGGAGCCGGCGGTGATCTTTGTGCCCTCGGGCATCGCAGCGGCATAAGAGACGCCACGATCGCCGCGAATGATCCAATGCTCGCCGATGACCTCGCGCGCGGGGCGGCCATTCACGCCGGTGACCACGCCGCGCAGCATCGGCGCGGTTTCATACTGGCTGACGGCGGTATTGGCCTGCGCCATGTCGATGAAGGGGCCGATCTGGTCGGGCTGGATATCGACAAAGAAGAAGGCCGGCGCCCGTGTCGGCAGGTCACGGTCAATGGCGGCGCGCAGATTGGCGTCGATCTGCCCGACAGCGGCCAGCACCGAAAGCCCGAGGCCCAGTGACAGGATCACCGGCAGGGCCTCGGATCCGGGGCCACCAATCGCGGCAAGGGCGGCGCGCAGACCCGGGCGGCCCTGTGCCATGCGGCTGTGCGACAGGCGCCGCGCGATCCGTCTGAGACCCCAGGCGGCCAGCGCCAGAACCGCAAGCGCGGCCAGCACGCCGCCGGCCGTGCCAAGCGCCAGTTCGGGAATGCCCGAGGTGAAGACCGCCACCACGATCAGAAGCAGGATCAGGCCCGTCAGCACGATCAGCCAGCGTTTGCGCGGCCAGCCCGCAGCGCCGCCGCGATAAAGCGCTGCCGCCCGGATACGCTCGGCCCGCGCCAGCGGCAGAAGGGTGAAGATCAGCGCCGTCAGCGCGCCGTAAAACGCGGCCTCAGCAAGGGCGGCGGGTGCGACGCCGACCTTTGCCGGGAAGGGCAGCGAAGCCTCGATCCAGGGCGCCGCCAGCAGTGGCACGCCCGCGCCGATGATCAGCCCCAGCACGATCCCGGCCAGCGTCAGCACCGCGACCTGGATCAGATAGGTCGAGAAGATCAGCCCCGAAGAGGCCCCGATCGTCTTCAGCGTCGCGATGGTCTTTTCCTTGCCCTGAAGCCAGGCCCGGACGGCGGCTGAGATACCGACACCGCCCACCGCCAGCCCCGCCAGCCCGACGAGAACAAGAAAAGACCCCATCCGGTCGATAAAACGCTCGATCCCCGGGGCGGGGCGGCGGCTGTCGGTCCAGCGCATACCCGAGTCGTGGAAGGCCTGTTTTGCGGTCTTTTCCAGCGTTTCGAGATCGGTCCCTGGCGCCAGCGCCAGGCGGTATTTCGTCTCATAGAGCGTGCCGGGGGCGAGAAGCCCCGATGTCGCCAGCGCCGGTGTGGCGACGATGCTGCGCGGCCCAAGTGAGAAACTGTCGGCGCCGCCGTCGGGCTCATCCAGCAGTGCAGCCATAACCACAAAGCTCTGGGTGCCAAGGGAGAATGTGTCGCCGATCTCCAGCCCGAGGCGTTCGATCAGCAAAGGGTCGAGCACTGCGCCGGGCAGGCCATTTTGCCCCGCCAGCGCCTGGTCCAGCGGAAGAGCCGGGTCAAGCGTGACCGTGCCGTAAAGCGGCCAGGCGGTGTCGATGGCCTTGACCTGGGTCAGCGCCTGGTCCTCCGGCGTGATCGCCATCGAACGGAAATCGACAATCTCCGACACGCGTTCTGCATGGCTGGCCATGAAGGCGCGCTCGGCGTCACTCGCGAAACGGTAGGTGAAGCGCATTTCGGCATCGCCGCCGAGGAGCACCGAGCCCTGATCGGCCAGCCCGGCCTGGATCGAGGCCCGCAGCGTCGCCACCCCGGCAATCGCCGCCACACCAAGCGCGAGGCAGATGAGGAAGACGCGCAGCCCCCGGAGCCCGCCCCGGAGCTCGCGGGCCGCGATACGGAAGGCGAGGCTCATGCGACCACCTGGCCTGATGCGGTCGGGCCAGTCTGGATCGGGCCTGACGCGGTCTGGTCTGGCACGATCTGGCCATCGATCAGCCGCAGCACCCGGTCGCAGCGTTCGGCCAGCTCCGGCGCATGGGTGACCATGATCAGGGACGATCCGTCCCGGTCCCTCAGCGCGAAGAGCAGATCCATGATCGCCTGGCCATTGACCCCGTCAAGATTGCCGGTCGGCTCATCGGCCAGCAGGATCGGCGGACGGGCGACGATGGCGCGGGCCAGCGCCACGCGCTGCTGTTCGCCGCCGGAAAGCTGCGCCGGGTAATGGTCGATACGGTGACCCAGACCCACGGCTTCCAGTTCAGATTTCGCACGGGCGAAGGCGTCTTTCTCGCCACCCAGCTCCAGCGGCAGGGCCACGTTTTCCAGCGCGGTCATGTTCGGGATCAGGTGGAAAGACTGGAACACCACGCCCATATTGCCGCGCCGGAATTTCGCGAGCTGGTCTTCATCCATGCGGCCGAGATCCTGGCCGAGCGCCTCGACCTGGCCGGATGTCGCGCGCTCAAGGCCGCCCATCAGCATCAGAAGCGAGCTTTTGCCAGAACCGGAGGGACCGGTCAGAGCCAGGGTTTCCCCCTGGTTGACCTTGAGCGAGATGCCCCGCAGGATCGGCACCGACCCGGCATTGCCCTGAAGGGTGAGGCCAATATCGGTCAGTGAAAGGACGGTCCCGGTCATGCGCAACTTCCTGAAACGAATGGGTCAGACCGGATATGCCGCATCGCGGCGTGTTCGCAACCTCACGTTTGCGTTGGGTCTTGTGGTTTCTCCGGCAATCGCTGCGGAGCCGGTGACGATTGTGGCGCTTGGCGACAGTCTGACGGCGGGCTACGGGCTGCCGGCTGGCGAGGGGTTTGTGCCGCAGCTGCAGACCTGGCTCGACCGTCAGGGGGCGGGCGCGATTGTGCTGAATGCCGGGGTGTCGGGCGATACCACGGCGGGGGGGCTGTCGCGGATTGACTGGGCGCTTGGGCCCGAGGCGGATGCGCTGATCGTGACGCTGGGCGGCAATGACATGCTGCGGGGCATTCCGGTGGCGGAAGTGCGGGCCAATATGACCGGTATCATGGAGGCCGCGAAAGCGCGGGGCCTGCCGGTGCTGATCGTGGGGATGAAGGCGCCGCTGAACTGGGGGCCGGATTACAAGCGTGATTTCGATGCGATCTATCCGGAGCTGGCGGCGGAATATGGCGCGGCGCTCGCGGATAATTTCTTTGCCGGGCTGATCGCGACGGGGGCGGATCCGTCGGACCCGGCTTCGCTGAATGCCTGGATGCAGCCTGACGGGATCCACCCGAATGCGGCCGGGGTAATCCTGATTGTCGAAGGGCTGGGGGCGGATGTGACGCGGCTGATTGCGGCGGCGCGGGGGGAAGAGCAGGCAGATTAAGAGCCTCCGGCGGGAGTATTTTCGTCAGGGGAAATGGCCTCGCCGGAAGCTTTTTCGGGTTGCTCTGAGGTCAGCCGACGCGCTGACCTGCGACCCAGGTGCCGCGGATGGCCCCGGCGGCACCGACGCGGTGGACGCGGATCAGGTCGGCGCGTTTGCCGATGGCGATTTCGCCGCGATCGGTGAGACGCGCGGCCTCTGCCGGGGCTTTGGTCACGCTGCGGATGCCGCGCGGCAGGTCGCCCCAGAGATCCCCCAGCATCAGCGCAGCTGACAAAAGCGACGAGGGCACGTAATCCGAGGACAGGATGTCAAGGAGGTCGGCCTGTGCCAGATCTGCCGCCGCGACATTGCCGGAATGCGAGCCGCCCCGGATCAGGTTCGGCGCCCCCATCATCACCAGGATGCCCTGGTCGCGGCAGGCGCGCGCAGCCTCGACCGTGGTGGGGAATTCGGCAAAGCTCACGCCCTTTTCGCGGCTGGTCACCACCTGGTCTTCGGTCGTGTCGTCATGGCTTGCGATCACGGCGCCGTAGCGGCGCGCGGCCTGGACGGCGGCCGCCTCATGCGCGGCACTGACCCGGGCCGAGAGCGCCTGCTGGCTCGCGATATGCTCGGCGAACTGGGTCTCAGACATGCCGCGCTTGCCCATGACATAGTCGCGCAGTTTCGTGATGTCGCGGAACTGGCGCTGGCCCGGGGTGTGGTCCATCAGGCTGACAATGCCGATGCGGTCCTCGGCGCCGAATTTGTCGAGTTCCTCGATGAGGGTTTCCGAACAGACCTCGGCGCGCAGATGCAGGCGGTGGCTGATCTTCAGCGCGCCCATCTCGCGCAGGGCCATGATTTCATGCGCAAGCGCCCTGGCATATTCGCCGTAACCGGCATTGTTCGACGAAAAGATCGACCCGACCCGCAGCGCGTCGAACACGGTTGTGATGCCGACCGAGGCAAGTTCGGCATCATGGGCGATGATCGCGCTGGCATGGGGCCAGTCGACGCGGGGGCGCGGCTGGAGATGGCGTTCCAGGTTGTCGGTATGCAGTTCGACGAGACCCGGCATCACCAGATCGCCCTGCATCTCTTCGGCGCCTTGCGGGGCTGTTCCCGTGTCAATGTCGGCAATCAGCCCGTCCCGGATCACGATATTGCCGGTGACGATTTCATCGGCCAGAAGGATGCGGGCATTGGCGAGGATGGTCTGGGTCATGACTGGGCTTTCTCGGCAGGAGGCAGGGTCGGGCAGGCGGGAGAGCGCTGCAAATGGCACTGTGATGTCACATCCGTGTGACAGATGGCGGTTAGGGCGAAACTGGTTCCGAAGGATGATACGGGATCGGGCTGAGAGGATGGTGGCGATGAGCGATTTCACGAGATATGCGGTCTATTATGCGCCGCGCCCGGGGGCTTTTGCGACACGGGTGGCGGGCTGGCTCGGCTGGGATCCGGAAGCCGGCCTGCCGATCGCTTTCGCAGCGCCCGAGGGGTTGCCGCGCCCCCAGGCGGAGCTGACGATGAGCCCGCGCAAATATGGCTTTCACGGCACGATCAAGGCGCCGTTTCGCCTGGCCGAGGGCCTCGGGCGCGCGGATCTCTCTGGGGCGCTCGCGGTCCTCGCGGGTCGGCTGGCGCCGGTCGGGATGCGGGGGCTGGAGCTGCGGCGGATCGGGGGATTCCTTGCGCTGGTGCCGCAGGGGGATGAGACTGCGCTGCTGGCTCTGGGCGCCGGGGTGGTGATGGATCTCGACCCTTTGCGCGCGCCCCTCACCGAGGCCGAGATCGCGAAGCGCCGCCCCGACCGGCTGACCCCGCGCCAGCGTGAGTTGCTGTCGGCCTGGGGATATCCCTTTGTTATGGAAGAGTTCCGTTTCCACCTGACGCTCTCTGACAATCTGCCTGAAGCCGAGGCTGCTGATCTGGCGGCGCGGCTGGATCCCTGGCTTTCCCCCGATCTGCCGCGCCCCTTTGTCATCGAGGATCTGTGCCTCTTTGGTGAGGATGCCGCGGGGCGGTTTCATCTTCTGGAGCGTCATGCGCTGACCGGCTGAAGCGCTGTGAGAAAGCGGGCGATGCCGGTCTCGGGGCTGGCATCGTTCATCACCGTGATCACGCTGACGCCAGCGGGGAGCCCCTCGGGCCAGGGCTGCGCGGCGCGGGCGACCCGCGCGGCGATGTCCTGAGCACTCTCGCGTCCACGCGCCTTCAGCCGCGCTGTCAGCACCTGGGGCGGGGCGGTGACATGGATCACGCTCAGCCCCGGCCACAGCAGGGCGGCGCGTTCAAGCCCCTGGCGCGAGCCGTTGAACAAAAGATCCGCGCCATTGGCCAAAGGCGCCAGCGCGGCGGCCGGGATGCCGTAGCGCAGCCCATGCGCCTGCCAGTCCAGCGCGAATTCCCCGGCCGCCTGGCGCTCTGCGAATTCCGCCGCCGTCACGCCCTCGAAATCCTCGCCCCCGGCATCCGTGGGCCTTGTGATGACGCGTCGTATGACATGCAGATCCGGTCTCGCCGCCAGTGCGCCCTGGATCAGCGTGTCCTTCCCCGCCCCCGAGGGCCCGACAATGGCGAAAAGCCGTCCCGTCATGGCGCGAGCCTCCTCATGCTGCCAGACCCGGGGTGAAGCCGGTCACATCCAGCAGCCGGTCGCAGACCCGGGCGCGCGCCTCTTCGTCATGGAAGATCCCGAGGATCGCGGCGCCGCGCGCCTTGGCATCGGCGATCAGACCCAGCACCACCTCGCGATTGATGGCGTCAAGGCTGGCGGTCGGCTCGTCGAGCAGCATCGCCGGATAGGGATGGATGAAGCCGCGCGCGATGTTCACCCGCTGCTGTTCGCCGCCTGAGAATGTGGTGGGCGAGAGCGACCAGAGGCGCTCGGGCAGGTTCAGCCGCGCCAGCAGCGCTGCGGCCCGGTCGCGGGCCTCCTCTGCGGCGGTGCCGAGGGTCAGGAGCGGTTCCGCCACCACGTCGATCGTGGGCACGCGCGGCACGACGCGCAGGAACTGGCTGACATAGCCCAGCTCTTCGCGCCGCAGTGCCAGGATCTCGCGCGGGCTGGCTTTGGCCACATCAAGCCCGCCCACGAGGATTTCGCCCGAGGCGGCAAGGTAATTGCCGTGGATCATCCGCATCAGCGTCGATTTCCCGGACCCCGACCGCCCGGTCAGCGCCACGCATTCCCCGGGCGCGACCGTCAGGCTGACGCCTGTCATCACCGGAATGACCGCGCCGCCCTGGTTGTGCAGCGTAAAGGTCTTTGAAACGTCTTTGAGCATAATCATGGGATCAGACCTGCAAAACCGAGGAAACAAGAAGCTGGGTATAGCCATGTTGCGGATCATCAAGCACCTGATCAGTCAGGCCCTGTTCCACCACATGGCCCGATTTCATCACCATAAGCCGATGCGCGAGCAGCCGCACGACGGCGAGGTCATGGGTGACCAGCACCACCGACAGCCCGAGATCGCGCACGAGGCCCCGCAAGAGATCCAGAAGCCGCGCCTGGACCGAGACATCAAGACCCCCGGTCGGCTCATCCATAAAGACCAGACGCGGTGCTGTGACGAGGTTGCGCGCAATCTGCAGCCTTTGCTGCATGCCCCCGGAAAAGGCCGAGGGCCGGTCGTCGATCCGCGCCCCGTCAATCTCGACCCGGCCAAGCCAGTCGAGCGCCGTCTCGCGGATCGCCCCGTAATTGCGCCCGCCCACGGCCATCAGTCGCTCGCCGATATTGCCGCCGGCGGAAACGCCCATCCTGAGCCCGTCGCGCGGGCTTTGATGCACAAAGGCCTGTTCGCTCCGCGCGAGCCGACGCCGCTCCGGTTCCGCCATGGCGAACATGTCACGCCCGTCAAACACGATCCCCCCCTCATCCGGCGCCTGATGCCCGGCGAGGCAGGAGAGCAGGGTCGATTTGCCCGATCCGCTCTCTCCGACGATCCCCAGCACCTCGCCGGGAAAGAGATCAAAGGACACATCGGCGCAACCGATCCGGCTGCCGTAGAATTTAGACAGCCCCCTGACCGAGAGCAAAGGCCCGGCCTCTTTCACCTTTGCATAAATGTTCATCTCAGCCCCATCCATCAGCTGCGCTCCGTTTCCAGGGCCGCGCTGCGGCTGCCACAGAAGTCGGTGTCCGAACAGACGAACATCCGCCCGCCCTGATCATCAGTGATCACCTCGTCCAGGTAGCTCTCGCGCGATCCACAGATCTCGCATTCATGATCCGCTTTTGACGCAACGAAAGGGTGATCCTCGAAATCGAGGCTGACCACCTTCGTGTATGGCGGCAGCGCATGGATCCGCGCCTCGCGCCCGGCCCCGAAAAGCTGCACGGCGGGGCTGTCCGAGAGCTTCGGATTGTCGAATTTCGGGATCGGCGAGGGGGTCATCACATAGCGGTCATGCGCCATCACGGGCCAGGCGTAGGAATTGGTGATCTCGCCATGCCGGGCGATATCCTCGTAAAGCTTCACATGCATCAGCCCATATTCCTCCAGGGCATGCATCCGCCGCGTCTCGGTCTCGCGCGGTTCCAGAAAGCGCAGGGGTTCGGGGATCGGCACCTGATAGACCAGGATCTGATCCTCGGTCAGCGGCGTTTCCGGGATGCGGTGGCGGGTCTGGATCAGGCTCGCCTCTGTGGTCGCTTCGGTCACCGCGACCCCGGCGGTGCGCTGAAAGAACTTGCGGATCGAGACGGCATTGGTCGTGTCATCCGCGCCCTGGTCGATCACCTTCAGCCGGTCCTCCGGCACGAGGCAAGCGGCCGAGACCTGGACCCCGCCGGTGCCCCAGCCATAGGGCATCGGCATCTCGCGGCTGGCGAAAGGCACCTGGTAGCCCGGTACCGCCAGCGCCTTCAGGATCGCCCGGCGCAACATGCGTTTGGTCTGTTCATCGAGATAAGCGAAATTGTAGCTTTCTGCCTCGACAGGCATGCTGGCGGTTGTCATTTTCGCGCCCCCGAAGGCCGGGCGCTGCCGGGGTTGCGGGCGCCGGCAAGGGTGATCAGCAGAGCGGCGGCGATCTGGACGGGCATCATTCTTTCTCCTGTGCGGAAAGGGCGGCGCTGCGCAACCGGCGGATCAGCTCCAGCTCGGACTGGAAATCGACGTAATGCGGCAGCTTGATATGTTCGAGAAACCCGGTGGCCTGGATATTGTCGCAATGCGACAGCACGAATTCCTCATCGCGGGCCGGGGCCGGATTGTGGCTTTCGCCAAGCTCTTTCCAGCGCAAAGCCCGGTCAACAAGGCTCATCGACAGCGATTTGCGCTCGCTCTGGCCAAAGACCAGACCATAGCCGCGGGTGAATTGCGGCGGCTCGGTTTTCGACCCGCCAAACTGGTTCACCGTCTCGCATTCCGACAGCTCGATCTCGCCGATCTCGACGGAAAACCCCAGCTCGGGGATTTCGGCCTCAATCACCACCTGGCCGATGCGCAGCTCGCCGACAAAGGCATGGGTATTGCCGTAGCCGCGCTGCGTTGAATAGGCGAGCGACAGGAGGAACCCCTCATCGCCCCGCGCCAGCGCCTGCAGACGCAGCGCCCGGGTCGCGGGCAGTTCCAGCGCCTCGCGGGTCAGATCGGGGGGCGTGTCGGCGCCGGTGCCGGCCTCTTCGATCAGCCCCTCGCGGTTCAGAAAGCCCATCACATGCGGCACGGTATCCAGCCCTTCGGGGCTGGCGGTTGTCGCCTCGGGCAGATCAAGCCCTTCCGCGGCCAGCGCGAAATCCAGCAGGCGATGCGTGTAATCGAAGGTCGGCCCGAGGATCTGACCGCCCGGCACATCGCGGAATGTCGCCGAGACGCGCCGGATCACCGCCATTTTCGCGGTCTCGACCGGCAGCGTGGCACCAAAGCGCGGCAGGGTGGTGCGATAGGCGCGGATCAGGAAAATCGCCTCGATCAGATCGCCCCGCGCCTGTTTGATCGCCAGCGCCGCGAGGTCGGGATCATAGAGCGATCCCTCGGCCATCACGCGGTCGACCGAGAGTTTCAGCTGCGCGCGGATCTGCGCGACGGACAGTTCGGCGATTTCCGTGTCGCCCCTGCGCTCTTCGGCGAGCCAGGCATGGGCGTTGTCGATGGCGCGTTCTCCGCCTTTGACGGCAACATACATCAGATATCCTCCAGCCTCGTTGAGCGCGGCAGACCGGCGATCTGATCTCCGGCGGTCAGAAAAGTGTCAAACCCCAGCGGGTACAGCGCGTGATTGGCCTGAAAGGCCGCGTTTTCCGGCAGGGAAAGCCGGGCGCTGTCCTGGATGCCCGGGCCGGTCAGGCGGGTGCCGCTGGCCGCAAGCGTTGGCATTTCGACGATCAGCGTGGCGGCGCGGTCGGGGTAGTCGGGCGTGCCGGTGGCAAAGCGCGAGACCGGTGTCAGCGCCTCCCAGCTGCCGATCACGAAATGCGCGGCCTCAGCCGTGGTAAAGGGCGCGGCGGTGTGAAAGGTCAGCCAGGCGCGCAACGCGGCACTGTCATGCGAAGGGGCGAGCCAGACCGGCGTCGTCTGATCCATCAGCACCAGCGCCAGCGTCCCCGCCGCAACCGAGAGCGGCGCGGGCGGCATCGCGCCCGTGATCTGCTGAATGCGACCGGGCCGGGCCAGGGCCTGCATCGCGGCGCGGAAGGCGCGGGCGGCATCATGCGCCGGATGGGCGAAACCGCCGGCGAGCGAAGGCGTGACCGGAGCAGGCAGGACGGGCGCGTTCATTTGTCGTCTCCGCGGACAAGGGTGAAGAATTCGACGCGGGTGGCGGCGGCTTTGGCGGCCCGTCCCTCGCGGCGGGCGGCCTCGGCCTCGGTCAGGGGCGTGAGCACGGTCTCGCGGATGCGCTCTGCCGCATCGGTCTGCATCAGCGCATCGACCAGGGCGGCATGGCGGGCATGGGTACGGTCGCGGCCCTGGACCAGCGCATGGCCGGTGGTGCCATCCGCGAGATGCAGCGTGGCGCGGGTCACAGTGACCTCGCCCAGCGAGAAGGGCGCGCCGCTGCCGCCGATGCGGCCCTGGACCATCATCGTGCCGGTTTCCGGCGCACGCAGATCGTGATGGTCGGGCAGCGGCAGCGGCAAAAGCGCGGCAAGCGCCTCGGGCCGCGCGCGCGCGAGGGTGCCCATCCAGGCGCGGCGCGCCCCGGTGAGGTCTTTGGCAGGGGAGGGTCCGGTGTGATTCATGGCAGACATCTTTTCTGACTTGTCTGTTGTACTAGACAACTATACAAGTAAGCGGCGGGCGACAGGTGACGTCAATGCGAATATTTTGCGAAACTTCGGTAACGGGGGCAGGGAATGGCGCGCACGGCTTTGTGGAAGGGGATCGCCGGGACGCTGGCGGACGAGGTCGCACGGGGCCATTTCCCGATCGGCGCGCGGCTGCCAAGCGAAGCGGAATTGTCGGTCCGGTTTGGCGTCAACCGCCATACCGTGCGCCATGCGCTGGCGGATCTGGCGGAACGCGGCCTTGTCCATGCGCGGCGCGGCGCCGGGGTATTCGTGCTGGGGCGGCCCACGGATTACCCGCTCGGGCGGCGGGTGCGGTTCCATCAGGCGATGGAATCGGGCGGGCGCTTGCCGTCGAAACAGCTGACACGGCGCGAGACGCGGCCCTCGGATGCAAAGGAGGCGCAGGCGCTCGGGCTGGCGACGGCGGAGCCGGTGCTGGTGGTCGAGGGGCTTTCCTCGGCCGACGGCCAACCGCTGGCGGTGTTTCGTTCGGTCTTTCCGGCGGCGCGGCTGCCCGGTCTTGCGGCGGCTTTTGAAGGCGAAAGTTCGATCACGCGCGCGCTGGCGGCGGTGGGGGTGGCGGATTACACCCGCGCCTCGACGCGGCTCTCGGCCAGGGCCGCCAGCACCATGGTGGCGCTGGCGCTGCAGATCCCCGAAGGCGCGCCGGTTCTGCGCACGACATCGGTCAATATCGACGGCGCAGGGGTGCCGGTCGAGTTCGGCACCACCTGGTTTGCCGGCGAGAGGGTGACGCTGACCGTGACGCCGGAGGCGGGTTAGGCCTCGTATTTCTCAAGAAATGCCTCGGCCTGGAGGCTGCGGAAATCCGCGAGCACCGCGCGCAGGCGGCTGTGATCCCAATCCCACCAGGCCAGGGTAAGCAGCCGGTCGATCACGCTGGCGGAAAAGCGCATCCGGATCAGCCTGGCCGGGCTGCCGCCAACGATGGCAAAATCGGGCACGTCTTTGGTGACCACTGCACCAGAGGCCACGATGGCGCCGGTGCCGATCGTCACATCGGGTTTGATGATCGCGCCATGGCCGATCCAGCAATCGGGGCCAAGCAGGGTGCGCCGCGCGGCGCGGGCTTTGAAAAAGGCGGGATCGTCTTCGGCATCGTCGAAATACCAGGAAGAGCGGTAGAGGAAGTGATGCTGCGCGGCATGGGCGAAGGGGTGGTCGGTCGGCCCGATCCGCGTCAGGGCGGCGATATTGGCGAATTTGCCAACCGTGGTATTGGCGATGTCGGAGAGGCGTTCGGCATAGGCATAATCGCCGAAGGTTGAGTTCAACACACGGGTGCCCTCGCCGACCTCGCAGTAAGCGCCGAAGGTGGAATTGGCGATATGGGTGTTCGGGTGGAGGAACGGTTCGGTTGCGGAGAGGCGGGGCATTTTCGGGGCTTTCAGGGCAATGGGCCGCCGGGTGGCTGAAGGGGGAGCCTCCGGCGGGAGTATTTGGGTCAAGAGGAAATGGCTCACTCGCCTTTGATCAGCCTGCGGCGGAGCCAGCCGGAGAGGCCGTCGAGCGCCATGACCATCAGCACGATCAGGATCATGTAATAGGCGACATCCTCCCAGTCTTTCTGGGTGATGATGGCTTGCGTGAGCAGGAGGCCGATGCCGCCGCCGGTGATGGCGCCGATCACGGTGGCGGAGCGGGTGTTGGATTCGAACAGATAGAGCACCTGCGACATCAGGACCGGCGTGACCTGGGGGAGCACACCGAAGCGCGCGCGTTGCAGCGTGGTGGCGCCGGTGGAGCGGACGCCCTCGACCTGCTTTTCGTCGATGTTTTCGAGGGCTTCGGAGTAGAGTTTGCCGAAAGTGCCGGTATCGGTGATCAGGATCGCCAATGCGCCGGTCATCGGGCCGGGGCCGAAGGCGCGGGCCAGCACGATGGTCCAGATCAGCGCATCGACGCCGCGGATGAAGTCGAAGACCCGGCGCATCAGGAAGCGCAGCGGCCCCAGCGGGTTGAAGTTCCGCGCCGCCATGAAAGCGAGGGGCAGGGCCACGAGTGCTGCGAGAAAGGTGCCGATGAAGGCCATCAGCAGGGTCTCGAACAGCGCCCAGGCGACCTCGCCATGGTGCCACATTTTGTTGGTCCAGAACTCGGACGCCATATAGCTGAGATTGGAGCGGGCAGGGTCGACACGCTCACCTGCAAAGGCGAGCGACGCGAGCTCCCAGGGGGATTTCTGGAAGAAGGGGCTGTCGGCGGTGAAGAAAAACAGGGCCCAGCCAGCCTGGTAGCGGAAGGTCTCGACCTTGGAGCGGGAATAGTTGAAACGACCGGCCGGGGTGGTGACGGTGATCAGCCGGTCTGAGGCGTTGATCCAGGAGGGCAGCGGCCCGGGCGCGTCGAGGATCAGGCTCTGGCCGTCATCCGAGGGCCTGATGTCGATGGTGCCGTAATCCGGGACGACGTAGCGCGCGCCGAGGCTGTCATAGGTGACGATATTGCCGGAGCCGAGGTCGATTGTGGTGACGCCATCGGTGACGGTAACCCAGTCCGGCAGCAGGCCGGGCGGGTAGGCGCCGCGGTTCTCGCCATCCTTCGAGATTGTCAGGGCGCCACTGCGGTTGTCGCGGGTCACATGGGTCTTATGCGCCCAGAAATCGGTCAGCAGCACGGCGGCATTGTCGGTCTTGGCCCGCGCGGCGATGCCGGGGATATCGAAGGCAAAGAAGATCCAGGTCAGATAGGCGAGGATCACGCCTGGCACCAGGAAAGACATCCGGGCGCGTTTGCGGAAGCCCGCGATCAGGGCGTCAGCGGAAGGGGCGGCTCCGGGCGGGGCGTTCAGGCTCATGGTCATGGCTCAGGCCCTTGTCTTCTGGACCGCGCCCCGGACGAGGCGGGTGCGGTAAAAATCGGTGACCTGGTCGATCAGCACGATGGTGAGGAACAACAGAAGGAAAATCGCGACCACCTGGTCGTATTTGCCTGCGCCCCATTGCATGGCGAGTTTCAGGTCATAGCCGATGCCGCCCGAACCGACGAAGCCGAGGATCGCCGAGGCGCGGACATTGATCTCGAACCTGAGCATCAGGTAGGACAGCCAGTTCGGCGCAACCTGGGGGATAACGCCCAGCCACATCCGCTGCAGCCAGCCGGCGCCGACAGATGTCAGGCCTTCGACCGGTTTTACGTCGGCGTTTTCAGCGACTTCGGAGAAGAGTTTTCCAAGCGCGCCCGCCGTATGCAGGCTGATCGCGATCATCGCCGGCACCGGGCCGCCGCCGAGGATGAAGATCAGCATCAGGGCGATCACGATCTCGGGGATGGAGCGCGTGAGGTCCATCATGCGGCGGAAGACCGGCGTCAGGCGCGGCCAGCGGGCAAGGCCGCGGGTTGCCAGAAGGGCCAGCATAGCAGCCGTAAAGCCGCCGATCAGCGTCGAGACAGCGGCGATATTCACCGTCTCCATCAAAGACGGCAGGAATTGCAGGAAGAGGCCGGGGATGTTTGCGCGTCTGTCCCAGGCCTCGGAAATCACTTCGGAGGGGAAAGCGAAGAGCTGTGGCAGCCCGTTGATGAAACCGCCCGCATTGCGGCTTTCGGCAAGCTGGAAACCCGCGATCATCAGCGCGACAAACAGCGCCAGGATGATGCCGCTATAGAGGCGGCGGCGGCGCACCATGTCGAGATAGGCCTCGCTGGTGCCAGGTGGCGTGGCAGGTGGCGTGGCGCCTGGTTTTCGGTCTGGTCCTGGTCCGTAAGCGATATCGACCATGATGCCCCCACATAAAAAGAGGCCGGGCCTTCGGATTGCGCGAAGGCCCGGCTTTGGGTCTGGTTAGATTACTGGCTGTCTTGCAGTTTGCGGGCCTCGACGATGCCGATATAGGCCTCATGGGTGACCGGCACGAAGTCTTTGGCCTCGCCGGCGGCGACGCCATAAGCGCATTCCTTATTGGTCTCATGCAGGTCGGCGGTCAGCTTGATGACCTTGTCCTTCACATCCTGCGGCAGCGCCTTGCGGAGGACCATCGGGCCTTCCGGGATCAGGGCCGAGCGCCAGATTTCCTGGATGTCGTTCATATTGACGAGGCCGGCATCAGCCGATTTGCGGAAGGCGCCCGAATTGTAGCCGTCTTCCCATTCGCCAAGGCCGTCCGCCCAAGCGACAGCCGCATCGAAATCGCCATTGGCGACGCCGACGATGGATTGCTCATGACCGCCCGAGAAACGGACTTCCGAGAAATACTGCTCCAGCGGGCCGAATTTCGCGACCATTTCAGCGCCGGGGACCAGGTAGCCCGAGGTAGAGTTCGGCTCGGCAAAGGCGAATTTCTTGCCCTTGGCGTCTTCGAGCGTCTTGATGCCGGAATCGGTGCGGGCAAAGGCGATGGAATAATAGCCGGTCGATCCGTCCATGTTTTGCTTGGTCAGGACGGCCTCAACCGATTCCGGGTCGGTGATATAGGCTTTGGCATAACCGCTCGCGCCCATCCAGGCGAGGTCGATGGTGCCGCCCAGCAGGCCCTGGATCACGCCGTCATAATCGGCGGGGGTGAAGACCTTGACCGGAACGCCAAGCGCCTCTTCGATGGCGGCGCGGTAGCACTCGTTCGAGGTCATGCGGTCCTGGGCGTTCTCGCCGCCGAGGATGCCGAGGTTGAACTGTTTGATTTCCTGTGCCTGCGCCATGCCGGTCAGGGCGGTGGTCACGGCCAGAGCCAGTGCGATCTTTTTCATGGTCTTCTCCATGGAGGGGGAAAGGAAAACCCCGGCACGCGGGCGCGTCCGGGGAATGGGTTACGACATCAGCGTATCGGCGTAAGAGCGGTCTGCGCCGGTGTCGGTCGGGATCGCGGTCGAGGTCGCGGCCTCGTTGAACGACTCATCGGCGCCGTAAATGTCACGCGCCACGCCGGTCGAAAGTTGGTCGGGCGTGCCGTCGAACACCACGCGGCCATCGCGCATCCCGATCACGCGGTCACAGTAACGGCGCGCGGTGTCGAGCGTGTGGAGATTGGCGATCACCATGCGGCCGTCTTCGACATTGATCGCTTTCAGCGTGTCCATCACGACCTGGGCGTTCATCGGGTCCAAAGACGCGATGGGCTCGTCGGCGAGGATGATCTTCGGGTCCTGCATCAGCGCGCGGGCAATGGCGACGCGCTGCTGCTGGCCGCCGGACAGCGCTTCGGCGCGTTTCGGGGCCTGTTCCTGGATCCCGAGCCGGTCGAGGATTTCCAGCGCTTTGAGGATGTCGGTGCGCGACCAGATGTTGAACAAAGTCTGCAGCGATGAGCGGCGGTTCAGAATGCCATGCAGCACATTCGAGGCCACATCCATGCGCGGCACCAGATTGAACTGCTGGAAGATCATCGCGCATTGGCTTTGCCAGGCGCGGGCGTCGCGGCCCTTCAGCGCCAGCACATCGCGGCCATCGACGAGGATCTCGCCAGAAGACGCGTCCAGCAGGCGGTTCATCATCCTGAGGAAGGTGGATTTACCCGCCCCTGACCGCCCGATGATGCCCACAAAACCCGGGCCGTCGATGCGGAAACTGACATTGTCCACGGCCGCTTTCTGGCCAAACATCCGGGTAACGGATTTTACTTCCAGCATGAGGGTCCGCCTCTGATTTCCTCAGGCGGACCTATTGGGCTTTTGTGACATCGGGGTCTCTCCGATGTGAAACTTGCGTAACGGCGGCGGGCCTGGGCCCGCTTTACCTTGAGGGAATGACCTTGCCGGGGTTCATCAGCCCTGAAGGGTCGAGTGCCGATTTCACCGCCCGCATGACATCCAGCGCCACCGGATCCTTTCTGCGCCGCATCGAGGCCAGTTTCGACAGACCGATTCCATGTTCCGCCGAGAAAGAACCGCCAAGTTCTGCGACCATATCCTCGATGCAGTTCATCACCTGATCCTCATGGCCCTCTGTCGCCGGATAGACCGAGAAATGCAGATTGCCGTCGCCCAGGTGCCCGACCGTGATCGTTCCCGCACCGGGCGAGATCGCTTCAAGCCGGGCAGAGATGCCGGTCAGGAACGTGTCCACCCGGTCCACCGGCAGGCAGATATCGGTATCCACAAACGGGTGGATGCCGTGACAGATTTCGGCAGCCGCCTCGCGCCGGGCCCAGATTGCCATGCGCTGTGCCTCGGATTGAGCAATGATGGCGTCTTCGATCAGCCCCTCTTCGAGCATTGCACCCAGGACAGATTCCAGCTTTGCGACCAGGGGCACCTGGCCATCCGGGCCAGGATCGGCCTCTTCGGCGGATGTCGTCGCGGCCTCGATCAGCAATGTCACCGGCGGGATGGTCGCGAAGGGCTGGCCAAGATCGGGGCGCACTTTCGTCAGTTGGCGCGAGTAATCCTCGGGCATCAGCTCAAAGGCCTCAACGCGGCCGCCGGTCGCCTCCTGCATCCGGTTGAGCAGCCCAAGCGCCTTTGGCAGGCTGTCTGCCGCCACCACCGCCGTGGCATGGGCGCGGGGCGCCGGGACCAGCTTCATCACCGCCGCCGTGATGATCCCCAATGTCCCCTCGGCGCCGATGAACAGCTGTTTCAGATCGTAGCCGGAATTGTCTTTATGCAGCTCGCTCATCAGATTCAGCACCCGGCCATCCGCCAGCACCACCTCAAGCCCGAGACACAGCCCGCGCGTCGAGCCATAGCGCAGCACGTTAGAGCCGCCTGCATTGGTCGAGAGCGCGCCGCCAAGCATCGCCGAGCCGCGCGCGCCAAACCACAGCGGGAAGTAAAGCCCTTCGGCCTCGGCGGCCTCATGGATCTTTTGCAGGACAACGCCCGCTTCCGCGATCACGAGGCGCGCGCCCGCGCGCAGCTCGCGGATGCGGTTCATCCGGTCGAGGCTGATCATCACGCCGCCTTCAGCCATCGTGCCGCCGACAAGGCCGGTATTGCCGCCGACCGGGACCACGCTGACCCCGGCCTCTGCCGCCGCGCGCAGGCAGGCCGCCACTTCGGCGGTCGAGCCAGGTCGCAGCACCGCGACCGGCGTGCCGTGGTAATGGCCCATCCAGTCATCGGCATATTTGCGCATGTCATCGCCGGTCAGCACATAGGCCGCGCCGATCGCGGCCTGCAATTCTGTCAGCACCCTGTCCATCCGGCTTTCCCCTGATTTCCGTCAGGCGAATATCTGCGCGCCACCGCCGCCGGGATCAAGCAAGATCAGAAGATCAGGAAGTCGGCATGGGTCAGCGCCGCACCGGTGACACCGCCCTGAAGCGTGGCGATCAGCACGGCGGCACCTGCGCCATTCCCGTCGGCGTCATACCAGATGCTGTTGTCGGTGATGCGGTGCATAAAGCGCACATCGGCAGTGGCCGCGACATTGGTGGTGCCGGCCTGGAAGGCCGCAGCGGCAAGCGCTCCGGCCGTCAAACCGCCGCCGAAGCCCGCCGCGCTGAACTGGAACGCATCATTATTGGCTGCGACATTGGCGAAATCCATGATCGTGTCGCCGCCCTCTCCGGGGTTCAGGTACTGGAATATGTCATTCCCCAGGCCGCCCGCCATGGTATCGGCCCCCAGGCCGCCGCGTAGCAGGTCATTGCCGCCGCGCCCGTGCAGCCAGTCAGTGCCATCTTCGCCGGTCAGCACGTTATTGCCGTTATCACCGGTCAGAATGTCATTTTGCTGCGAGCCAAAGATATTCTCGAACTGGTAATAAAGATCGCCAAGCGCCTGACCGGCATTGGGCCGGCTCAGATCCAGCGCCACGATCACCGAGCCATTGCTGTACCGGAAATCCAGCAGATCCACCCCGGTGCCACCGTTGAAAATCTCGGACTGGCTGGGGTTGCCGATAAAGACATCATTGCCGCTATTGCCAAAGGCAGTGCCATTTAGCACGCCATTGCGATTGTCAAAGACATCATTGACCGAGCTCAGGTCGATGCCGCCGGTGATTTCCCCGCTGTTGCGCAGGGTGGTTGCCGTGAGAAACGGCGCTCTGACCCCGATACTCCCGCCAAAGATCGTGCCGGTATTAAAAATGGTCAGGCTGGTGCCCGAACCGGATGCCTGCCAGCCAAGCCCGTAATAATAGCCCGAAACAGAGCCATGATTGACAAAGGTGAGCGTCCCGCCGGGGGCATCACTCAACACGCTGAGCGCCACGCCGGTCTCACCGCCGGTGACGGTGCCTTCGTTCAGAAAATATCCCTGGCTACCATAGGCCGAAAGCCCCACGGCGGTACCGATCACGCTGGCACCGGGCAGAACGTGAACATAGGTGCCGCTCTGATACGAGGAGTAGCCGGTTCCGATCGCAGTCGTCCCGGCGACCGAGCCTTGCACGAAGATACGTGCATTGTCGCCACTGACCCTGATCGCGACATCATTGTCTGAAAACACGGTCGCTGTGTTCTGGATCAGCAACGAATCTCCGGTCGAGAGCGTGTAGCGGACACCCGATCCGATGCTGGTGGTTCCGAGGATGAAAGGCATGGCCACGTGCTCCTTGCTGAGGCAGGTGAATGAGGAAATGCGCCGAAAATGCAGAGGAATCGCCCGGATGATCCTCCCGGGCGCAAAATCTGTCCATCTGAATTTCAGCCCGCCCCCCTCTCCGCCCCGCCCCCCTCTCCGCCCAGGGCGGTCGGCTGCGCGCAAAAGAAAACCGCTGGCGCCCGGGTGGGGCGCCAGCGGTGTTTTCTGGTACTGTCGGCGGTGTCAGCCGATGATGGCGTTCAGCGTTTTCGAGGGGCGCATCACGGCAGCGGTTTTTGCCGCATCGCCATGGTAATAGCCGCCAAGATCGACCGGCTTGCCACGATCCGCGCGCAGCTCGGCGGTGATGGTGGCCTCGCCTTCGGACAGGGCTTTCGCGATGGGGGCGAATTCCGCAGCCAGTTCGGCGTCGGAATTCTGTTTCGCCAGCGCATCGGCCCAATAAAGCGCGAACCAGAAATGGCTGTCGCGATTGTCGGGCTGACCGGCCTTGCGGCCCGGGCTGCGGTCATGATCCAGGATGCCCTGGGTTGCCTGATCCACGGCTGCGCCAAGGACGCGCGCCTTCTCATTGCCGGTCGCCTCCGCGAGGAAGCTCAGGCTTTCGCCAAGCGCGCAGAATTCACCGAGGCTGTCCCAGCGGAGGTGGTTTTCCTCCATCAGCTGCTGGACATGTTTCGGGGCCGAACCGCCGGCGCCGGTCTCGAACATGCCGCCGCCCTGCATCAGTTTCACGATGGAAAGCATCTTGGCCGAGGTGCCCAGTTCGAGGATCGGGAACAGGTCGGTCAGGTAGTCGCGCAGGACGTTGCCGGTGATCGCGATCGAGTCCTTGCCGGCACGGATGGTTTCAAACGAAAGCCGGGTGGCCTCGCGCGGCGCGAGCACCTGGAACTTCGCCTCGACGCCTTTATCCTTCAGGATCGGGCGAACGTAATTCAGAAGTTCCCGGTCATGGGCGCGGGCCTCATCGAGCCAGAAGATCGCCTGGCAGCCTTCGAGCCGCTGGCGGTCGATGGCCAGCTGCACCCAGTCGAGGATCGCGGCCTTGCGGGTCGAACACAGGCGCCAGATGTCGCCTTTTTCCACCCTATGCTCATGCAGCACATCTCCATTCGCCGCGATGACGCGGATGGTGCCGTCCTCGGGCACCTCGAACGTCGTCGGGTGCGAGCCATATTCCTCGGCCTTTTGTGCCATCAGCCCGATATTCTGCACCGTGCCAGCAGTCGCCGGATCCAGCGCGCCGGTCTCGATGAAATATTTCACGCTTTCATCATAGACGGGGGCATAAGAGGTGTCCGGGATCACGCAGACCGTGTCTGCCTCTTTGCCATCCGGACCCCAGCCCTTGCCGCCCGCACGCAAAAGCGCCGGCATCGAGGCGTCGATGATCACATCCGAGGGCACATGCAGGTTGGTGATGCCCTTGTCTGAATTCACCATGTACAATGGCGGGCGCGCGGCCATCGTGGCATCGACATCGGCAAGGATCGTCTCGCCATCCGGCAGCGCCCTGATCTGGGCCAGCAGGCTGCCAAGCCCGCCATTCGCATCGAGATCGGCCAGGTCCGGGTGTTTCTCGTAAACCGGCTTCAGCCAGGCCTTCACCACATGGCCGAAGATGATCGGGTCCGAGACCTTCATCATCGTGGCTTTCAGATGGACCGAGAACAGGATGCCTTCGGCTTTGGTCTTTTCGATCTCATCCGCCAGAAACGCATCCAGCGCTTTCACCGACATGAAGGTCGCGTCAACCACGGTGCCTTCGGGCAGATTGACGCCCTCTTTCAGCACAGTGACCTTGCCGGAGGCGCCCGACAGTTCGATCTTCACGGGGCCGGCCTGTGCGGCGCTCAGGGTCACCGAGGTTTCGTTGGAGAAGAAATCGCCGCCCGTCATCGCCGCTACACGGGTTTTGCTGTCGCTGGCCCATTTCCCCATCGAATGCGGATGCGCTTTCGCATAATTCTTGACCGCTTTCGCGGCACGGCGGTCGGAATTGCCTTCGCGCAATACCGGGTTCACGGCCGAGCCCTTGATCGCATCGTAACGTGCGCGGATCTCTTTTTCCTCAGCCGTGGCCGGTTCCGCCGGGTAATCCGGCAGGGCGTAGCCCTGGCCCTGGAGTTCCCTGATCGCCGCCACCAGCTGCGGCACCGAGGCAGATACGTTCGGGAGCTTGATCACATTGGCCTCGGGCGTCTTCACCCATTCGCCCAGACCCGCAAGATCATCCGCCTGTTTCTGCGCCGCGGTCAGACGTTCCGGGAAGGCCGAGATGATGCGGCCCGCCAGCGAAATGTCACGGGTTGCAACCGAGATCCCGGCCGCTTTCGCAAAACGCCGGACGATCGGCAGCAGCGAATATGAGGCGAGTTCCGGTGCCTCATCCACTTTGGTGTAAACGATTGCGGGCATTCCCTTGTCGGCCATGGTCGGCTGATCCTCCGTTAGCGATTCACGTCATCCGCCCGGGGCTGAATGGGGCGGTCAATGCCGGGGCCCCGTGCCTTTGGTGCAGCCCTGACGACCCCGCGCCGGAGCTGCCCTGAGAGGGGCAATTCAACTCTGTGCCTCTTCTGGGCGACAGTTGCCGCCGGTGCAACTGTGCAACCGCAGCAAAGGCTGATTTTTCCGTATTTTCGCCGGTTTTGCAGGGCCGGTAAGGCCCTTCAGGGCCTGATTGCCATAACAAGCGCCGGCCTTCCGGCAGAATGTGATCACAACTGCCGGCACAGCGGGGCTTGTGCAAATCCCGACGGGGCCGGAAAACGGATGAAACACCTGTGAGGAGCCCGCCCGGATGCCCGATTCACATGATACCGCCCATTGGGTGATCACACCCCCGCCGCAGCCGGGCCTGTCGGTCCGGGGAACGGATGCGCGTTTTCCCGTGGGGCGCATTTTCTGCATCGGGCGCAATTATGCCGCCCATGCCGTCGAGATGGGCCATGATCCGGATCGCGAGCCGCCGTTCTTCTTTCTCAAAAGCGCGGACAGCATCCTGACCGGGGCCACGATGCCTTATCCGGCTGCGACCAGCGATCTGCATCACGAGGTCGAGCTGGTGGTGGCGCTGTCCAAAGGGGGACGGGATATCCCTGAAAGCGCGGCGCCGGATCATGTCTGGGGCTATGGCATCGGCCTCGACATGACGCGCCGCGACCTCCAGTCCGAGGCGAAAAAGCTCGGCCGGCCCTGGGAGATCGCGAAAAGCTTCGAAAATTCCGCGCCTTGCGGGCCGCTGGTGCCAGTGGCCCTGATCGGTCACCCGGTATCCGGCGCCATCACGCTTGATGTGAATGGCAAGCGCCGCCAGGAGGGCGATCTGAACCAGATGATCTGGAAAGTGCCGGAAATCATCGCGGTGCTGTCGCGGTTCTTCACCCTTCGCCCCGGCGATATCATCATGACCGGCACCCCTGCGGGCGTCGGAGCGGTCGGGCGCGGTGATCTGCTGGTGGCCCATATCGATGGCATCGGGGATCTCACGCTGCGTCTCGCCTGATCGGTGCGAAGACCTGCACGGGCTTTTCTCTGTGGGCGCACTGACCTATGCAGGGCGCATATTCTTCAGGAGGCGCCCGTGATCCCCGATCTTGCAACCCTGTTGCCGCTGGTGGCGCTTTTGTTCGTGGTCGGCGCGCTTGCCGGGATCATTGCCGGGCTTCTGGGCGTTGGCGGCGGCATCGTGCTGGTGCCGGCCTTCTTCTATGTCTTCACCGCGCTTGGCTATGGCGGGCCGCAGGTGATGCAGGTCTGCCTCGCGACCTCGCTGGCAACGATCATCTTCACCTCGATCCGTTCGGTCATGGCGCATAACCGCAAGGGCGCCGTCGACTGGGAGGTGCTGAAGACCTGGGCGCCGGGGATTGTGATCGGCGCGATCCTTGGCATGCTGGCAGCAAGCCAGATGCGATCAGACGCGCTTCAGGCGATTTTCGGCGTGCTGGGAATGGTCGTGGGGCTTTACATGGCCTTTGGCAGGCAAAGCTGGCGCATCGCCGACGCGATGCCGACCGGGCCGGTGCGTGCCGCGCAATCCTCGGTGCTCGGCTTTCTGTCCGTGCTGATGGGGATCGGCGGCGGATCCTTTGGCGTGCCGCTGATGACGCTTTACGGCGTGCCGATCCACCGCGCTGTGGCGACGGCGTCGGGCTTTGGCATCACCATCGCGGTGCCGTCGGTGATCGGGTTTCTGTTCATGCCGCTGGACCCGGCCACGCGCCCGCCGCTGACGCTCGGCGCGGTGAACCTGCCGGCCTTCGCCGTGGTGATCGGCATCACCATGGTCACCACCAGCTATGGGGTGAAACTGGCACATGCGATGGACCCGAGGCCGCTGAAACGTATTTTCGCGGTCTTCCTGATCCTTGTCGCGGCCAATATGCTGCGCAAGGCGCTTGGCTGGTAAGGGCAGAAACCTTCCCCCTGGGGTAAGCTGCCGCATTGCCAGGCCCCTGCGGATCGGGCATCTTGCCGCCCGATGACTCGGAACCTTATCCAGAAGCTGACCGGGGCGATGATCGCCTGCCTCATGGTTCTTGCCATGACGGTAACGGCCTATGCGCATAAGGTGCCGGCGGGCGGTGATCTCGCCATGCGCAATTTCATCATGGCGGGCGGCAATCTCAACGAGCTTTGCGGCGATGGCATCTTCGCGCCGGGCGACTGTCCGCTGTGCCGGCTGAGCGATACGGCCACAGTGCCCGAGCCGCCTGCGGGTCTGTCAGAAATCACCTATCGCTTTGTTCTGGCGCTGGAGCCGGTGCCTCCGGCCCCCATTCGCGCAGCGTTCGCCTGGTCGATCCCCGAGGCGCGCGGCCCCCCATCCATCTGAGAGCGGATGTCTTGCCACCGGCAGATGCCGGTTACCCCTCTGATGGAAAACGGAACAGAACGATGAAAATTCTCAGCGCGGCTCTGGCTGCAATCATGATCTCGGGCGTGGTCTCGGGTGCGGCTTTCGCACATGGCTTCAAGGGCGGCGATCTTGAAATCGGCCATCCCTATATCCCGACCCCGCCCGCTGTGGCGAAAACTGCGGGGGGCTTTCTCAGGATCACCAATACCGGGACCGAACCCGACCGGCTGATCGGGGTCGAAAGCGATCTGGCCGAAAAGACCGAGCTGCATGTGACAGACATGGATGCGAATGGCGTCACCACGATGAACCATGTGCCGGTGCTGGAAATCCCCGCCGGTGAGACCATCGCGCTGGAGCGTGGCGGTTATCACATCATGTTCATGGGTCTGAAGCAGAGCCTGAAAAAAGGCGAAATGGTTCCCGGCACCCTGGTCTTTGAACGGGCGGGCCGGATCGATGTGGAATTCTCGATCGACGAACCGAAAGAGGCCGAGGATCATAGCGGTCACTGACCGGGACCCAGGGATTGGCCCGGGCAAAAGACAAAGGGCGGGTGCCATGCACCCGCCCTTTGCTATTTCTGCGGGAAGTAGAGGGGTCAGGCGTGGATCGCGCCAAGGCCGCAGGCCAGCGCCGCTTCGCGCACCGCTTCGGAATAGGTCGGATGGGCGTGGCAGGTCAGCGCCAGATCCTGCGCCGAGGCGCCGAATTCCATCGCGACACAGACTTCATGGATCAGATCGCCCGCACCAGGCCCGATGATATGACAGCCGAGAATGCGGTCGGTATCCTTATCGGCCAGCAGCTTGACGAAACCATCCGCCTGGAACACCGCCTTGGCGCGGGCATTGCCCATGAAGGGGAATTTGCCCACTTTATAAGCGCGGCCTTCCTCTTTCAGCTGCTCTTCGGTCTTGCCAACGCTGGCGACTTCGGGCGTCGAATAGACCACGCCGGGGATCACGCCGTAATTCACATGGCCCGCCTTGCCGGCGATAACCTCGGCGACCGCCATGCCCTCATCCTCGGCCTTATGGGCGAGCATCGGGCCGGGAACCGCGTCCCCAATGGCATAGATGCCCGGGACCGAGGTCTGCCAGTGCTCGTCGACCTTGATCTGGCCGCGCGGCAGGATCTCGACCCCGAGGGCCCCGAGGCCCAGCCCGTCGGTAAAGGGTTTGCGCCCGGTGGCGACGAGGACGACATCGGCCTCGATCTCGCCCGCCGAATCGTTCTTCTTCAGCTTCCAGGCGACTTTCGCGCCTTTCTTCGTGCGCTCCACCACCTGGACGGCGGCACCGAGCACGAATTTGAACCCTTGTTTCGTAAGGATTTTCTGGAAGCTTTTCGCCACCTCGGCATCCATGCCGGGGGTGATCGTGTCGAGATATTCGACCACGGTCACTTCGGCGCCGAGACGGGCATAGACTGAGCCCATTTCCAGCCCGATGACGCCGGCGCCGATCACGACCATGCTTTTCGGGATCTTCGGCAGCGCGAGCGCACCGGTCGAGGTGACAATGACCTGTTCGTCGATGGTGATGCCCGGCAGGACCGAGGGCACCGAGCCGGTGGCGATGATGATGTTTTTCGCGGTATGGACCTCATCGCCGACCTTGACCTGACCGGCGGCAGGGATCGAGCCCCAGCCCTTCAGCCAGGTCACCTTGTTCTTTTTGAAGAGGAATTCGATCCCCTTCGTGTTTCCGGTCACCACGTCATCCTTGTAGCGCAGCATCCGTTCCCAGTCGACTTTGGGATTGGCACCCATCAGGCCCATTTTCTCGAAGTTCTCATGAACCTCGTGCAGCTGGTGCGTGGCATTCAGCAGCGCTTTCGACGGAATGCAGCCGATGTTCAGGCAGGTGCCGCCAAGGGTTTCACGCCCTTCGACACAGGCGGTTTTCAGGCCAAGTTGCGCGGCATGGATCGCGGCCACATAGCCGCCGGGGCCGCCGCCGATCACGATAACGTCGAAATCTGCCATGGGTGGTTTCCTTGTGCTGGCGGAGAGCCGGGGGCTGCCTGCCCCCGGACCCCCGGGGATATTTAAGGACAGAAAATCAGAACAGGATTTTCACGACCTGGAGGATCAGCGGAAGCGGGTCCGCGAGTGCGAGTAAGCAGAAAAGCCAGGACTGACCTGGTTCGACCATTTCCATCCTGGCACCTCAGGTTCCGGCGAAGAGCGCGATACCTGCGAGCAGGATCGTGGCGAGAAATCCGGCCAGCCAGATCACCGAACGCCAGGGCGACCAGGCCAGGGCATAGGCGGGGATATAGGCGAGGCGGGCGAGGACATAGACCCAGGCCGCGATGGCGGTCAGCGCGGAAGTCTTTCCCGCGATCACCACCACCAGCACCAATGGTGCAAACATCGCGAGCCCTTCGAACCCGTTCGCCACCGCGCGGCGCAGCCTGCCGAGGCGCGGCGACATTTCCGGGCTTTTGTCGCGGGGGCCGGCATTGTAGCGCAGCCCCAGTTCACGGTTCATTTGCGCGCCGGCGATGCCGATGGCTGCGGCCTGCAACAGGATGGCGATCACCAGGGCGCTGAGCTCGGATGTCATCCTGCGGTCCTGAGAAATTCGGCCGAGGAGATATGGCCAAGCGCCTTTTGCGCTTTCAGCCATTCCTCTGCCGCCGCCGGATCATTGACCTGGAAGAGAAACAGGCGGCTGCCATTCTCGCCGGCCCAGATTTGCAGCTGGGTCAGGCCGGTATCCCCGAAAGCCGGGTCATGGCCGGTGAAGGCGGTGGAGCTGGTGCGGATAAGGGCTTGTTGCATGCTGGGTCTCCGTCTCCCTGCGGGCGGCGGTATGCCGCGCCTCGTCAGAGAAAGCGGGCGGAGCCTGGTTCGGTTCCGCCCGCGGCAGGCGATTGCGGGATTTTGCGCCGGTCAGAGATCCATCAGCAGGCGGCGCGGGTCTTCCAGCGCCTCTTTGACGCGGACGAGGAAGGTCACGGCGCCTTTGCCGTCGACGATGCGGTGATCATAGGAAAGCGCCAGATACATCATCGGGCGGATCACGATCTGGCCGCCCACGACGACCGGGCGGTCCTGGATCTTGTGCATGCCGAGGATCCCGGATTGCGGCGGGTTCAGGATCGGCGAGGACATCAGCGAGCCGTAAACACCGCCATTCGAGATGGTGAAAGAGCCGCCCTGCATTTCTGCCATGGTCAGCTTGCCGTCCCGGGCGCGCAGGCCAAGCTCGGCGATCTTTTTCTCGATCGCGGCAAAGCCCATCTGGTCGGCGTCACGCACCACCGGCACGACAAGGCCCGTCGGCGTCCCGACCGCCACGCCCATATGGACATAGTTTTTATAGACGACATCGGTGCCGTCGATCTCGGCATTGACCTCGGGCACTTCTTTCAGCGCGTGGGTGCAGGCCTTAACGAAGAAGGACATGAAGCCGAGCTTGACGCCGTGCTTTTTCTCGAACTGGTCCTTGTATTCACTGCGGAGCTGCATGATCCCCGACATATCCACCTCATTATAGGTGGTCAGCATGGCGGCGGTGTTCTGCGCGTCTTTCAACCGGCGCGCGATGGTCTGGCGCAGGCGGGTCATCTTGACACGCTCTTCACGGGCAGCGTCATCGGCGGGCACAGGCGCGCGCGGGATCGCGGCGGGCGCGGGCGCAGGCGCGACAGCGGCGGCCGCAGCGCCCGGGGCACCGGCCACGGCACGCGCCACGTCTTCCTTCATCACCCGGCCATCCTTGCCGGAGGCCTGGACCTGGTCGCGGGTGAGCCCGGCTTCGGCCATGGCTTTCTTCGCCGAGGGCGCGTCTTCGACATCCTTGCCTGCCGGGGCGGGCGCGGCTTTCGGGGCCTCCGCTTTGGCAGCGGGGGCTGCAGGGGCGGCGCCGGCGGCACCTTCGCTCACGATTGCGAGACGCGCATTGGCGGCGACGGTCTCGCCTTCCTGGGCGATGATCTCGACCAGAACGCCGGCCACGGGCGAGGGGACCTCGACCGAAACCTTGTCGGTTTCGAGTTCGCAAAGCATCTCGTCCTGGGCCACCGTGTCACCGACCTTTTTGAACCAGGTGGAAACGGTTGCCTCGGACACGGATTCACCGAGCGCGGGGACCATTACGTCAGTCATCTTCTCAACTCCTTAGCCCCCTTGGTCTGGCGGGCATCAGTCAGATTTCGATTTCCCCGCGCGCGACCCGCGCGGGAGGAAATTCAGTCAGCAAGCGCCGCAGCGACCAGGGCGGTCTGTTCGGTCTTATGACGCGAGGCGAGACCAGTCGCGGGCGAGGCCGAAGCCACGCGGCCCGCATAGGCCGGGCGGGTGGTGGTGCCGCGCACACGGGTCAGCAGCTGCTCCAGCTCCGGTTCGATGAAGGACCAGGCGCCTTGGTTCTTCGGCTCTTCCTGGCACCAGACGAAATCGGCATTGGCGAAACGCGCCAGTTCGATCTGCAGGGCCACAGTCGGGACCGGGTAGATCTGTTCCAGGCGCAGCAGGTAGACGTCATCGAGACCGCGCGCATCGCGTTCCGCGAGCAGGTCGTAATAGACCTTGCCCGAAGAGATCACCACGCGGCGGATCTTGTCATCGGCCTGCAGTTTCGTTTCCGAATTGCCCTTCTGCGCATCGTCCCACAACACGCGGTGGAAGGTCGATCCATCGGTGAAATCCTCGGCCTTCGAGATCGCCATCGGGTGGCGCAGCAAGGATTTCGGCGTCATCAGGATCAGCGGTTTGCGGAAATCGCGATGCAGCTGGCGGCGCAGGATGTGGAAATAGTTCGCGGGCGTGGTGCAGTTCGCGACGATCCAGTTTTCCTCGGCCGAGAGCTGGAGGAAGCGTTCCAGACGCGCGGAAGAGTGTTCCGGCCCCTGGCCCTCGAACCCATGCGGCAAGAGAACCACAAGACCCGACATCCGGAGCCATTTGCTCTCGCCCGAGTTCACGAACTGGTCGAACATGATCTGCGCGCCATTGGCGAAATCGCCGAATTGCGCTTCCCAGAGCGTCAGGGCGTTCGGCTCTGACAGCGAATAGCCATATTCGAACCCAAGGACCGCATATTCCGAGAGCATCGAATCGATGACCTCATAGCGGGCCTGGCCGGCGCGGATATGGTTCAGCGGGTAGTAACGTTCCTCGGTCGACTGGTCGACAATGCCGGAATGGCGCTGCGAGAAGGTGCCGCGGGTGCAGTCCTGGCCCGAGAGACGGACCGGGAAGCCCTCGACCTGAAGCGAGCCGAAGGCCAGTGCCTCGGCGGTGGCCCAGTCAAAGCCCTCGCCGGTCTCGAACATCTTCTTCTTGGCCTCAAGCAGGCGGGTAACCGTCTTATGGGCGTCAAAGCCGTCGGGCAGGCGGGTCAGCGCGGTGCCGATTTCCTGGAGCGTCTCTGGTTTGATCCAGGTCTCGCCACGCTGATAGTTATCAGCACCGGGCCGGCTCATGGATTTCCAGCGCCCGTCCAGCCAGTCGGCCTTGTTCGGCTTATATTCCTTACCGGCCTCGAATTCCTCATTCAGATGAGCCTGGAAGGCGGCTTTCATATCCTCGATTTCCCCCTCGGGGATGAGGCCGTCTTTCACCAGCCGCTCGGTATAAAGCTGCAAAGTGGTCTTTTGCTTGCGGATGTTTTTATACATCGCCGGGTTGGTGAACATCGGCTCGTCGCCTTCGTTGTGACCAAAGCGGCGGTAGCAGAAGATGTCCAGAACCACGTCCTTGTGGAATTTCTGGCGGAACTCGGTCGCAATACGCGCGGCATGGACCACGGCTTCGGGGTCATCCCCGTTCACGTGGAAGATCGGCGCTTCGACCATCAGCGCGATATCGGTCGGATAGGGCGAGGTGCGCGAGAAATGCGGTGCGGTCGTAAACCCGATCTGGTTGTTCACGATGATATGGATACAGCCGCCGGTGCGGTGGCCCCGGATGCCCGAGAGTTGCAGACATTCCGCCACCACGCCCTGGCCCGCGAAAGCCGCGTCGCCATGCAGCAGGATCGGCAGCACGGCCACACGCTCGGCCACGTCATTCAACTGGTCCTGTTTCGCGCGGACCTTGCCGAGGACGACGGGGTTCACGGCCTCGAGGTGCGAGGGGTTCGCGGTCAGCGAGACGTGGACGGTATTGCCGTCAAAGGTGCGGTCCGAGGAGGCGCCGAGATGGTATTTCACATCGCCCGAGCCATCGACATCCTCGGGCTTAAAGCTGCCCCCCTGGAATTCGTTGAAAATGGCGCGGTAGGGTTTCGCCAGCACATTCGCCAGGATGTTCAGCCGGCCCCGGTGGGGCATGCCGATGACGATATCCTTGACACCCAGCTGACCGCCGCGTTTGAAGATCTGCTCCATAGCGGGGATCAGGGCTTCGCCGCCATCAAGGCCGAACCGCTTGGTGCCCATGTATTTCACATGGAGGAATTTCTCATAGCCCTCGGCCTCGACGAGCTTGTTGAGGATCGCGCGGCGGCCTTCACGGGTGAAGGCGATTTCTTTGCCATAGCCCTCGATCCGCTCTTTCAGCCAGGAGGCTTCCTCGGGGTTCGAGATATGCATGTATTGCAGCGCGAAAGTGCCGCAATAGGTGCGCTTCAGGATATCGGTGATCTGGCGCATCGAGGCATGGGTCAGCCCGAGCACATTATCAAGGAAGATCGGCCGGTCGAGATCCGCTTCGGAAAAGCCATAAGATGCCGGATCAAGCTCCGGGTGGTTGCTCTCATCGCGCATGTTCAGCGGGTCGAGATCGGCGGCGAGGTGGCCGCGGATCCGGTAGGCGCGGATGATCATCAGCGCGCGGATGGAATCGATCACGGCGCGCTGCAGCTGCGCCTCGGTCAGATTGACGCCCTGATCCTGCGCCTTGGCCGCGATTTTCGATCCCGCAGCCTTCGCATCTTTCGCCTGAGACGCCGGCCATTCGCCGGTCAGTGCGGCAGTCAGATCGTCCACCGGCTGTGGCGGCCAGTCCGCGCGCGCCCAGGACGGGCCGGCGGCGGCCTTTCTCGCATCCGCCTCGCTGTCACCAAGCGCGCGGAAGAATTCAGCCCAGGCGGCATCGACCGAATTCGGGTCAGCAGCATAGCGCGCCTGAAGCTGGTCGATGTAATCGGCATTGGCCCCGTCCATGAAAGACGAGGCATTGAAAGCGGCGGTGGGGGACTGGTCGGTCATGACTGGACCTCGGAGGAGTTGGGACCGTAACGGTTGGGACCGGGCGAGGATAGCAGTGCCATATGCCCGAAGAGAGAGGCACCGGAGAACGCACCGGCAAGAAAAGAAAGGCAGGTCAGCGCAAGGACCAGCAGCAAAAGCGGGCCATAGAACAGGAAGAAGCCAAAGCCGCCGGGACCATCCAGCAGGGCAAGGGTTGCCATGAACGAGCCGAAGAACCCGTCGCCCAGGTTGAGGCTGATCAGAAACACAACCAGCAGGCCCATCGGCAGCCGCATATCCGCAGGATCGGTGTTGCTGTCGGCCAGCCTGCGGCTTGTGACGGCGGCAAGCGGCAAAAGCGTGAATGCCGCAAGGCCGAGGCTTTGTGGCACAGTTATATCCGGCACGGCACCACGCAGCAGCGCGAATGCTGTCAGGGGCAGCGCAAGGCCTGGCAGCAGGAACAACCAGTATTCAGAGCGGGAAGCCCGCCCCGAAAACCGGAAAGACCGCAGGAAGCCGGTCTTTATGGCCTGCGCCAGTCGCATGATCAGCCCTTGATCGCTTTCAGCACAGCCTCGCCCAACGTCGCGGGGCTGTCTGCCACCACGATGCCTGCGCTCAGCATGGCCTCGATTTTCGATTCCGCATCGCCTTTGCCGCCCGCCACAATGGCGCCGGCATGGCCCATCCGGCGGCCCGGAGGGGCGGTGCGGCCCGCGATAAAGCCGGCGGTCGGCTTCCAGCGGCCTTTCTTCTTCTCGTCTGCCAGGAATTGCGCAGCTTCCTCTTCGGCGGAACCACCGATTTCGCCGATCATGATGATCGAATGGGTCTCAGGATCCGCGAGGAACATTTCCAAAACGTCAAGATGCTCGGTGCCCTTGATCGGGTCGCCGCCGATGCCCACTGCCGAAGACTGGCCGAGGCCGACATCGGTGGTTTGCTTCACCGCTTCATAGGTAAGCGTGCCCGAACGTGACACAACCCCGACCGAGCCGACCGAGAAGATATTCCCCGGCATGATGCCGATCTTGCATTGCGAGGGCGTCATGACGCCCGGGCAGTTCGGCCCGATCAGACGCGATTTCGAGTTAATCAGTGCGCGCTTCACCTTCATCATGTCGAGAACCGGGATGCCCTCGGTGATCGCCACGATCAGCGGGATCTCGGCATCGATCGCTTCGAGAATCGAATCTGCTGCGAAGGGCGGCGGCACATAGATCACGGTTGCATCGGCGCCGGTCTTTTCGACCGCATCATGGACCGAATCGAAGACCGGCAGACCGAGGTGGCTTGAACCACCTTTGCCCGGGGTCACACCGCCGACCATTTTCGTGCCATAGGCAATCGCCTGCTCGGTGTGGAAGGTGCCCTGCGAGCCGGTGATGCCCTGGCAGATGACCTTGGTGGTATTGTTGATCAGAACGGCCATCCGGGCCTCCTTGAGGGTAACTTTTTGCAGATGTCGGCCTGGACGGACCAGGAGGACGCATGTTCTTCGCCTTTGCCCGGCCCGTCTGAGGCCGGGATTACTTTGCGGTGCCGACCGCGATCATGGCGGCATTGCCCGCCTGATACATTTCGTATTTCGCATCATAGCTGTTGCCTGTGGCCGTGCGGCTGTCGCGGCTCGGGCAGGTGATGGTGATGTCGCGCCCGTCGACACGGCCCGCCTTTGCCATCGCCGCCTGCTCCTCGCAGACGGTGACGGGGTCGTTCTCCGGCGTCGCGTAACCGCCGCTGCACGCCGCAAGGGCGGACAGAAGAACAAAAGCTGGCACGGTCAGTCTGATGCGCATCCGGGTGCTTCCTTACTGTAAACTCATTCTGCGGGTCCTGACCCGGAGGGCCACTAATCGGTCTGGGCCCACATGAAACTCACGCCACTGCTGTCCGCGGACGTACAGACGGGGTCATTGCCCGAAGAGGTGACTTCGGCCCGCAGGCCGTCATTCTGCAGATCGAACGAGAGACAGCCGTCTTCGCCGGTTTCTTCCACCGCCGTCTGCCCCGCCGCCGCGATGACCCCGGACAAAAGCGCCGCAGCCCGGTCAGAACCGATGGTTTCCGATTGCACGAGGCAATAGCCGCCATCGCTCCAGGTCAGGGCATAAATTTCCTCGGGGCCGGCGATCTCAGAGAAACCGGCCTCGTCATCGGTTTCGACATCCCAGCCTGCGGCCCGGAACGCCTCGGTCGCCTGATTGCCGGCGCCGCCAAGCGACAGACAGGTGGCATAGGCGGCCTGCAAAAGATCCTCGCCCTGCGCGGTCGCGAGCGCCGCAGCGGGCGCAGTGTTCCCGGCCAGTGCAGGCCGCGCCACCGGGGCGAGAAGCAGTGTGAAAGCCAGAAGAAAGCGGATCATGGCGCGGCTCATTCCTCCAGGTCGATTATGACGACAGACGTGCTGCCCTCATCCTCATGGCCCTGCCGTTCCCAGCCTGCCCTGTCGAAACCGGCGATCAGCATGGCCCCGGCGAAAGCCGGGGTGCTGGCGCAGGCTTCAGCGCAAAGGGCAAGGTTTCGGGCCATCGCGCGCATCGGGATCAGCCCTTGACCGCCTTGACGATCTTTTCTGCGGCATCCGACAGGTCGTCGGCGGCGATCACATTCAGACCGCTGTCATTGATGATCTTCTTGCCAAGATCGACATTGGTGCCTTCAAGACGCACCACCAGCGGCACCTTCAGCCCGACCTCTTTCACCGCCGCAATCACGCCCTCGGCGATGATGTCGCAGCGCATGATGCCGCCGAAGATATTCACGAGGATGCCTTTGACGTTCGGATCCGAGGTGATGATCTTGAAAGCCTCGGTCACTTTCTCTTTGGTGGCACCGCCACCAACATCAAGGAAGTTCGCCGGTTCCGCGCCGTAAAGCTTAATGATGTCCATCGTCGCCATGGCAAGGCCTGCGCCATTCACCATGCAGCCGATTTCCCCATCAAGCGCGATATAGTTCAGATCGAATTTCGACGCTTCGAGTTCCTTCGGATCTTCTTCGGATTCGTCGCGCAGCGCGGCGATATCGGCATGGCGGTAGATCGCATTGCCGTCAAAGCCCATCTTGGCATCAAGCAGCTTGAGATTGCCATCGGTCATCACGACCAGCGGGTTGATCTCGAGCATATCCATGTCTTTGTCGATGAAGAGCTTATAGAGGTTCTTCACGATGCCGACGGCCTGCTTGACCTGGGCGCCCTTCAGGCCAAGCGCGAAAGCGACGCGGCGGCCATGGAAATCCTGCAGCCCGGTGGCCGGATCGACGGTGATGGTGTGGATTTTCTCAGGTGTCGAATGGGCGACCTCTTCGATATCCATGCCGCCCTCGGTCGAGGCCACGATCGAAATGCGCGAAGTCTGGCGGTCGATCAGCAGCGCAAGATACAGCTCGCGCTCGATGTCGGAGCCGTCTTCGATATAGATGCGGTTGACCTGTTTGCCAGCCGGGCCGGTCTGGATCGTGACCAGCGTGCGCCCGAGCATCTGACGCGCGAATTCAGCGGCTTCTTCCACCGATTTCGCGAGCCGCACGCCGCCCTTGTCGCCGGCTTCCGGCTCCACGAACTTGCCCTTGCCGCGACCGCCGGCATGGATCTGCGATTTTACGACCCAGAGCGGCCCGTCCAGCTCGCCTGCGGCGGTCTTGGCGTCTTCCGCTTTCAGGACGACACGCCCATCGGAAACCGGGATGCCATAGGACCGGAGAAGCGCCTTGGCCTGATATTCGTGGATGTTCATGGGGCCGTATTCCCGTATTCGGTGATGATCTGGCGCAGTTCTGGCACGGATCATCCGGCCTGGCCAATCCTATCCGCCCCGCATCCGGGATATAAGGCGAAAATCCGCGCTTTGTGATCACGAATTTTCTGGCTGTGATCACAGATTTTCAGCCGTGATCACATTTGTTGCAACTGTCAGGAATCAAGGGCGTGACAGAGTCGCAGGCCGCGTGATTCGTGTTAGCGGCATCAGTTGAAGAATACCGCGAACAGCACGGCATCGCCCTGCATCAGCCGCTCGAAATCCGACCAGGCCTGGCCCGACATCACCAGGCCTTTCTCAGCATAGGGCAGCAGCGCTTCGCCCTGGATCATCCCGATCAGATCCACTTTCGGAGGTGCGTCGAACAGCTTTTTCAGGCTGATCCCGGCCTCGGCCCCATAGCGCCAATGCGGCATCAGGATCTCACCTTTCAGGAGCTTTTCGGCATCGGCCAGCACCGCCTGCCATTGCGCGGCGGTGCCCGGCGGCAGCTGCAGCCCAAGCGCCGAGAGCTGCTTCTCATTCGGGACCCATTCGCGGTCATTGTCGGTCTCTGCCGCGACAAGGGTCCAGAAGCGGCGGTTCTCCTCGATCATCGCGAGGAAATGGCCATGGGCTTTGGCGGCAAGGGCGGCATCGGGCTCCTGGGCCAGGGCCTGAAGGATGATCGTGACCCGGTCGACCTGATTGCCGAACATCATATCCCAGGCATTGGGCGGCGGGGTGTCCCCCCAAAGCGCATGCATGTCGCGGGTCGATTGCAGGATGCGATCGGTCGCCGGACCGGGGTCATAGGCCTGGAAGACCGTGGCCGTCCCGGAAATCAGATGCGTATAGGCCGTAAGCCAGGCGGCGTCGGAGCCGTCGAAACGGATGACGATCTGGCCGGGTTCGGGGGCCATGCCCCAGAGGCCAAGAGCTTCCACCGCGACATCCGCAATGGCTTCGCCCGGCTCGCGCTGGCCATTCGCGTTGATGTCGAACCACAGATCGGCGAGGTCAATCTCGAGCCCGAAATCGCGGTTGCCGACCTGGTCAAGGGCTGCGCGGGCCTCGTCCATTCCCGTGGTGATGCCGGCGATCAGGGTGGTGATGTCCTGGCCCCGGATCTCGCGCGCCTCCGGGTTGGGCGGGATCGGGAGGCGCAGGATCGGAAGTTCGGACCAGTCCGCTTCCAGCCCCACCTGCCACCGGAGTTGCAGCGCCTGCTCGACCGCGCCGAGAAACCGCAGCCCGGCCAGCGCAAAGGCCTCTTCCCCGGTCGGCGCGTTCAGCGCCGCAAGCCGGGATTGCGTGGCCTGGATCCCCTTGTCGCGGATCTCATGCGACAGATCGAGCGGCCCGGCAAAGGCGAGGCCAGGCATCAGCGAAAGCAGGGTGGCACAAAGAAAGCGGCGCATGGGGACCTCCGGTATTGCGGGGAAAGGATGCGGAGGGGGGAGGACGCGGTCAAGAGGCGCTGCAGGCCACCGGGGTGCGGAATTCCCAACGTTCGAAAGAGAGGGGGCCTGCCCCCTCGCGGCTATGCCGCTCACCCCGGGGATATTTAAGGACAGAAAATGCCGGAAGACAGTTTATTTTCTGTCCTTAAATATCCCCGCCGGAGGCTTCCTCAGATGTCAGGCGCGGCGGGGTTCGAGCACTGCGAGCGCCTGGCCACGGGGCAGCAGGTCTTCCCGCCATCGGATCGAAAAGCCGGCGGCCTTAGCATCCGCGGCGACATCCGCGCCACTGCGATGCCAGGGCGGGCGGTTTGAATGGGTTACCACGCCGTCGCGCTGGCGGAACGGGCCGGCATGATCATCGGGGGCGAGGAAGACGGTCAGCATGAACTTGCGCAGCGCGGGGAAGCTATGGCGCAGGGTTTTCAGCGCAGGCAGCAGGGGGGCGGCCGGCAGATGGGTGAAGACGCCCCAGCACAGCGCGAAGGTGATGGTTTCCGGCAGGCCCGGGAAGCGGAAGGAATTGTCCTCAATCAGCTGTACTTCGGGCAGGCGCGATCGGGCTTCGGGCGTGAGCTCGTCGGCATGACCGCGCAACATCAGCGCGCGGGAGGCATCGGTGCCCCAGTAATGGCCGGGGTCGAGCCAGGGCACCAGCATATGGCCAAGCCTGAGGCAGCCGCAGCCGATATCGAGGAAATGATCCTGCCGCGTGAGCCCCTCATCAAGGATCACCTGCATCTGATGCAGCGCGGTTTCTTCCCAGCGACCGCCGACGATGTCGCGGTGTTTGCCACGCACCAGCGCATCCTCGTAAAAGCCAGGCTTCAGATAGGGTGAGGCGAGGGTCATGTGCCGGTGGCGGCGCGGGTGGCGATGCCCTGCATCAGGGCGACGGCCTGCGCCATGTCCTGGAGGCTGACCCATTCGCGGGGCCCGTGGATTTCCTGCATGCCGGTGAAGAGATTGGGGCAGGGCAGGCCAAGCTCGGTCAGCCTTGAGCCATCGGTGCCGCCCCGGATCGGGACCGAGACCGGATCAAGGCCGATATCGCGGGCGGCGGCGCGGGCGAGATCGACCGGGGTCATGTCGGTCTCGAGCCAGTAGCGCATATTGCGGTATTGCGGGCTGATCCTGCAGGTGATTTCCGCGCGGGGCTCGGTCAGCGCGAGGGCCTCGCAGGCGCGGGTCAGCATCTCGCCTTTGGCCTTCAGCCCGTCCAGTTCGAAATCACGCAGGATGAAATGGATCACCATTTCCGAGGAGCCGCCGGTCATCCCGACCGCATGGACGAAGCCCTCGCGGCCTTCGGTCACCTCGGGCTGCATCGTGGCTTGCGGCAGGAAAGAGATCAGTTTCGCGGCAAGGTGGATCGCATTGACCATCTTGCCTTTGGCCCAGCCGGGATGGATCGAGACGCCCTTGATCGTGACTTCGGCGCCATCGGCCGAGAAGCTTTCATATTCGATCTCGCCGGGATTGGCGCCGTCGAAGGTGAAGGCGAAATCGGCGCCGATGTCTTTCGGCAGACGCGGATCGACGCCGCGGCCGATCTCTTCATCGGGGGTGAAGGCGAGGCGGATCTCGGGATGGGCGGGTTTATCTGCAATCAGGCGGCGGGCGGCTTCCATGATGATGGCGATGCCGGCCTTGTCATCGGCGCCAAGCAGCGTGGTGCCCGAGGCGGTGACGATGTCATGACCCTGGCGTGTGGCGAGGCCAGGGGAGGTCTCGGGCGAGAGGATCAGCGCCGGATTGTCGGGGAAGGTGATCTCGCCGCCATTATAGCCCCGGATGACGCGCGGTTTTACCCCGGTCGCGTTGAACTGGGGGGCGGTGTCCATATGGGCGAGGAAGGCGATCGCCGGGCCGGGGGCGGTGGCCGGGATCGTCGCCAGCACGGCGCCGTAATCGGTGACGCGGATGTCGGTTGCGCCGATATCCGCCAGCTCGGTTTCCAGAAGGCGCGCCATGTTCAGCTGTATGGCGGTGGAGGGCTGCGAGGGGCTTGCCGGGTCGCTCTGGCTGTCGATGGCGCAGTAGCGGGTCAGGCGGTGTTCGAGCTCGGTGATAAGGCTGGACATCGGGTTGGTCACGGGGCGTGCCTGGGATCTGGCCGGGTGGGGGGCGCTGCCCCCGTCTGCCTTTGGCAGACTCCCCCGGGATATTTGGGGACAGAAAATGCTCAGGGCTTTTTGCGGGACTCGGCTGCGGCTTTCATGCGCTCGAGCAGGGCGGCTTTCTTATCGGCTGCGGCCTTGTCTTTCGGGGCGCCGCGACGGGGCAGGTCCAGCGCGTGCTGGCTGTCTTTGGCGTTTTTGGGATTGCCGGATTTGGAATAGTCCATGACGGGCTCCTTCGGGGTTTCCTGTGGCATGACGCAAAGGGGGCGGCGGGGCAAGAGGTCAGGTGGCAGGTGCTCAGGGCGCGCGCGGGATGCGCAGGCCGAGGTGCACCGAGAGGGTGCGGATGGTGAATGTGGCGCTGACGGCTGCGGCGGTGGTGATCAGCGGTGGCCAGCCGAGATGGTCGCCAAGGATCACAAGGCCCGCGCCGATGATCGCGGCAATGGCGTAAATTTCTTCGCGCAAAACGCGGGGGATTTCGGTCACGAGGAGATCGCGCACCACGCCGCCACCTACCGCGGTCAGGACACCGATCATGCAGGCGCTTGCGGGGGGGAGACCGAAGATCAGCGCTTTTTGCGTGCCGGCGACGGTGAAGGTGCCAAGGCCAAGCGCGTCCAGCAGCACCACCGGTTTCGAGGCGCGCTCGATCAGGCGGTGAAAGAAGAAGGCCGTCAGCCCCGCGATGAGTGTTACCACGAGATAGGACGGGTCGCGCAGCACTGCTGCCGGCTGGTCGCCGATCGCCATATCGCGGATTGCGCCGCCTGCGGTGGCGGCCGCCGTGGCCAGCACGATCACGCCGAAGAGATCAAGCTGGCGGCGTACGGCCAGCATGCCTCCGGACAGGCCGAAGACATAAGTGCCGGTCATATCGAGCCACCACAGGAGCGAGGAGTAATCCGCCGCCATCCAGTTCATCGCTGTCTCCGCCTTTGCCCTGAGGGTGATCCTGGCCTGATGCCCGCATAAAGAAAAGCGCGCGCCCCGGTGAGGAGACGCGCGCGGGTGGAGTCACTGGTGAAGAACCTCAGTTCAGCGAGGGATCGATGCCCTTGCAGGCGGTCACGAGACCTTTGACCGCGTCGATGGATTTGTCGAGCATCGCCTGCTCATCCGCGTTCAGCTTGATTTCGACCACTTTCTCGATGCCGCCGGCGCCGATCACGGTCGGCACACCGACATAGATCCCGTCAAGGCCATAGGCGCCTTTGACGAAGGCTGCGGCCGGGAGGACGCGCTTCTGGTCTTTCAGATAGGCTTCGGCCATTTCGATCGCCGAGGTGGCGGGCGCGTAGAAGGCCGAGCCGGTTTTCAGAAGGCCCACGATTTCGGCGCCGCCGTCACGGGTGCGCTGCACGATGGCGTCGAGCTTTTCCTGCGTGGTCCAGCCCATGGCGACCAGATCGGGGAGCGGGATGCCGGCCACCGTCGAATAGCGGGTCAGCGGCACCATCGTGTCGCCATGGCCGCCCAGCACGAAGGCTGAAACGTCGCGCATCGAGACGTTGAACTCGAGCGAGAGGAAGTGCCGGAAGCGTGCCGAATCAAGGACGCCCGCCATGCCGACGACTTTCTCATGCGGCAGGCCCGAGAATTCGCGCAGGGCCCAGACCATCGCGTCAAGCGGGTTGGTGATGCAGATTACGAAAGCGTTCGGGGCGTATTTCGCGATGCCTTCGCCGACCGATTTCATGACCTTGAGGTTGATGCCCAGCAGGTCATCGCGCGACATGCCGGGCTTGCGCGGCACGCCTGCGGTGACGATGCAGACATCGGCGCCAGCAATATCTTCGTAGGAATTCGCGCCTTTAAGCGCCACGTCAAAGCCTGCGACCGGACCGCATTGGGCCAGATCAAGTGCTTTGCCCTGGGGGGTGCCTTCAGCGATGTCGAACAGGATAACGTCGCCGAGTTCCTTGGTGGCGACGAGATGGGCGAGCGTGCCGCCGATCTGGCCTGCACCGATAAGGGCAATCCTGGGTCGTGCCATTGGGATGGTCTCCGTTGCTGGGGTCGCGGGAGGCGTAGTCCCTTAAAGGGCATCTGTCCAGCGGCTCCGATTGGCAGTATGCCATTGTATGCCGAAAAATCTGCGCTTCCGTCTGTCGCGCCGCGGGAGTAGCGGTCGGGTTAGCGGTAACGGGGTTTCGGGATGGAAGAACCAGGGTTCTGGCTGCTTGCGGTGATTGCCGCAGCACTGGTCGGGCTGTCAAAGGGCGGGTTGCCGGCGATCGGGATGCTGGCGGTGCCGGTGATGGCGCTGCAGATCTCGCCGGTGCTGGCGGCGGGGATCCTGCTGCCGGTCTATGTGGTCTCGGACATGTTCGGGCTCTGGGCCTATCGCCATGCCTTTGACCGCAAGGTGCTGCTTTATCTGCTGCCTGGTGCGATTGCGGGGATCGCGGTTGGCGGGCTGACGGCCTCGCTGGTGCCGGAGGCGGTGGTGACAGCGCTGATCGGGGCGATCGGGCTTGTCTTCAGCCTTAATCTGCTGCTGCGCCGGCCGGCGGATGGCCCGCCGCGTGACCCAAAGCCGGGGCCCGGGCTGTTCTGGGGGCTGATCACCGGCTTCACCAGTTTCGTCAGCCATTCCGGCGCGCCGCCCTGGCAGGTCTATACCCTGCCCCTGCGGCTGGAAAAGGCGGTGTTTGCCGGCACCTCGACCATCGGATTCGCGGTGATCAATGCGGTGAAACTGATTCCCTACGGGCTGCTGGGCCAGCTGAGCCCGGCCAATCTCAGGCTTTCCGCGCTGCTGATGGCGCCGGCAGTGGCCTCGGTTTTTGTCGGGGTCTGGCTGGTCAGGATATTGCCTGCAAAGGCCTTTTTCCACATCGTGACCTGGTCGCTGCTGCTGATCTCGCTGAAACTGCTCTGGGACGGCACGCGCGGGATCTTCTGAGGCACAGAATGGGATGCCCAGAACTTGAGGTCCGAAACGGAAACAGGGCCGCCAGATGGCGACCCTGTGTTTTTACGCCTGTCGGAGAGCCCGCAGCAGGCAGGGCCTGTCAGCCAGCGCGTGTCAGGCCTTGTCGACCGCCTTCTTCACCGCATCTTTCGTCTTGCCAAGCGCCTGTTGCGCTTCGCCTTTCAATTCCTGGGCCGCCCCTTCGGCCCGCAGCCGGTCATTGCCGGTTGCCTTGCCCACGGCCTGTTTCACATTTCCCACCGCTTCATTGGTGAGACCTTTGATCTTGTCACCGGTGCTGCTCATACTGAACTCCTTTGACTGGGTGTAACCTGAGCGTCTCAGTGCCAGGAAAACCCCCGGCGTTGGGGCTGGTTCCCCTGGGGCAGGATCACGATACGTCACTGCGGCGTGTTTTCGCCAGGGCATGAGAAATGAAGCCGATGGCAGAAACCGGTGCCGCAGATCAGGAAATGCAGAAATAGTTTCTGCGATGCGGCATTTCATGGCTTGCCGAATGTGCTAATTTTGTGCTTTGACACGCAAGATTATTGCCATGGAGGCCCGCCATGTCCCGCTCGCAGCCGGCTCAGCCCTGCCGTTCGGTTCTCTATATCCCTGCCTCGCGCGAGCGGGCGCTGGAAAAGGCGCGGGATCTGGCCTGTGATGCGATCATCTTCGATCTGGAGGATGCGGTCGCACCCGAGGAAAAGCCCGCCGCGCGCGCGCTGCTGGCGCGGGTGCTGGCTGAGGCCGACTATGGGACCCGGCTGAAACTGGTCCGGATCAACGGGTTCGACACGGAATGGGGGCGCGAGGATGCGGCGGCCATGGCGCGCGCGATCGCGGCCGGGGCGAAGATCGACGCGCTGCTGATCCCGAAAGTCAGCGCACCCTCTGATCTCGATGCGGTGTCCGCTGTGGCGCCGGAGGTCAGCCTTTGGGCGATGATGGAGACCTGCGCCGGCATGCTGAACGCAGCGGCGATTGCGGCACATCCCGCGCTGCGCGGCATGGTGATGGGCACCAATGACCTTGCGAAAGAGCTCGGGAGCCGTTTCCGCCCCGACCGTCTGCCGATGCAGGCGGGGCTGGGGCTTTGTCTGCTGGCCGCGCGCGCCTATGGGCTGATCATCGTGGATGGCGTCTATAATGCGTTCAAAGACGCGGCGGGCTTGCGGGCGGAATGCGAGCAGGGCCGCGATATGGGCTTTGATGGCAAAACGCTGATCCATCCGGCGCAGCTCGACATCGCCAATGCGGCTTTCGCGCCGTCAGAGGCCGAGCTTGACCTCGCCCGCCGCCAGATCGCGGCCTTTGACGAGGTCATGGCTTCGGGCGGCGGTGTTGCGGTGGTGGACGGGCGCATCGTCGAGAACCTGCATATCGTGACCGCGCGGGCGCTTCTGGAGAAGGATGCCGCAATCAGGACTGCGGCGATCGGGGCGCTGGCGCCTGCCGGCTGATCGGGCGAAACCTGCCTGACCCTTTATTGCCAGCCGAATCGGAGCCCGCGCCATGATCATCCTTACCCTCGGAGTGCTTTTGTGGAGCCTCGCCCATCTTCTGGGCCGGGTCGCGCCGGGCCTGCGGGACCGGCTTGGCGGCAGGGCGGGGATGGGGCTGGTCTCATTGACCGCAACGGCCCTGATGGTCTTTGGCTACCGCGCGGCGGAGGGTGAGTTTTACTGGGGCCGTGACCCGATGACGACCGGGATCAACAACCTCCTGATGCTGGTCTCGGTCTATCTCTTCGCTGCGGCGGGGATGAAGACGAAGGCCGGGCGGATCATTCGGCATCCGATGCTCTGGGGCGTGGTGATCTGGACGCTTGCGCATATCCTCGTCAATGGCGACACCCCGTCTTTCGTGCTGTTTGGCGGCATCGGGATCTGGGCCGTGCTGCAGATGCTGGCGATCAACCGCATGGGGCCATGGCTGCGGCCAGAGCCCCGCCCCGGCAAGAGCCCCGCGCGCATGGAGATGATTGCCATTCTCGGCACTCTGGTGGTCTATGGCGCGATTGCCGCAGCGCATTACGCGCTCGGCTATGCTGTATTCGGGTGATCTGATGAGACTTTACCGCTTTCTGACCGGAGATGACACATCCGCCTTTTGCCACAAGGTCTCGGCCGCGCTGGCGAAAGGGTGGGAGCTTTATGGCGAGCCGAGCTACGCGTTTGACGCCTCGAACGGGGTGATGCGCTGTGGCCAGGCGGTGATCAAAGAGGTGGTCGGAGAATATTCGCCGGATCTGAAGCTCGGCGAGCAATAGGGGCCGGGGAAGGGGGCGCTGCCCCCGTCTGCCTGCGGCAGACTCCCCCGGAGTATTTCGGTCAAGGGGAAGGGGCTTTGCGCCTTTCTGGCTGCATTGGGGGAAGAGGTATGAAGACCAATCCGGGGCGGTTTTTCGAGGATTACCGTATGGGCGAGGTGATCCGCCATGCGGTGCCGCGCACGGTGTCGGGGGGCGAGCGGGCGCTGTATCATGCGCTTTATCCGGCGCGGGGCGCGCTTTATTCCTCGGATGAGTTTGCGCGGGCCTCGGGGCTGGCGGCGAGCCCGCTGGATGATCTGATCGCGTTTCATACGGTCTTCGGCAAGACGGTGCCCGATATCTCGCTGAATGCGGTGGCCAATCTGGGCTATGCCGAGGGGCGCTGGCTGGCGCCGGTCTGGCCGGGGGATACGCTGCGGTCGGAGTCCGAGGTGATCGGGCTGAAGGAGAATTCCAACGGCAGATCCGGCGTGGTCTATGTGCGCACACGCGGGCTGAACCAGCGCGGCGAGGTGGTGCTGGATTATGTCCGCTGGGTGATGGTGAAGAAGGCGCGCGATGTGGCCCCGCCGGAGCCGGTGGTGCCGGATTTGCGCAAGGTGGTGCCGGCGGCGGAACTGGTGGTGCCGGCCGGGCTTGATTTCAGCCGTTATGATTTTGCCCTGGCGGGCGAGCCGCATCGCTGGGGAGATTACGCGGTCGGCGAGAAGATCGACCATGTCGATGGTGTCACTGTGGAAGAGGCCGAGCATATGCTGGCCACGCGGCTCTGGCAGAACACAGCCAAGGTGCATTTCGATGCCACCAATCGCGAGGACGGGCGGCGGCTGATCTATGGCGGGCATGTGATTTCTCTGGCGCGGGCCTTGTCGTTCAACGGGCTCGCCAATGCGCAGATGATCGTGGCGCTGAATGCCGGCGCCCATGCCAATCCCTGTTTCTCGGGCGACACGGTCCGGGCCTGGTCCGAGGTGCTCGACCGGGCGGAAACCTCTGCACCGGGGGTCGGGGCGCTGCGGCTGCGGCTGGTGGCGGTGAAACAGGGGGCCGCGCCTTTCGCGCTGAAGGGCGAGGATGGCAAATATCTCGCTGAGGTGTTGCTTGATCTGGATTACTGGGCGCTGGTGCCGCTTTGAAATGGTGAATATTACCGTGCCACCTGCCCCTCTCGCCACATGGATCCCGGAATGACGCCTTTCTTGCGGAATACGGCGCTGGGTGTTGCCCTTTATGCGCTGCTGGCTCCGGCGGCGCGGGCCGAGGCCAGCGTGAGTGAGGCCGGCATGAGCGATGAGGCCTTTGCCTATGTCGCCGGCACGATCCTGTCGGTTTTCTATCACGAGCTGGGCCATGCGCTGATCGACACGATGGATCTGCCGCTTTACGGGCCGGAGGAGGATGCGGCCGATACGCTCGCAGCGGTTCTGACGCATGAGATCTGGGACGAGGAAGGTGCGCGGCAGAATGCCGAGGCCTTTGCACTGAGCTGGCTGGCTTCGGCCGCTGAGACGGATCTTGAGGTGGAGCATTTCGCCGGTCTGCATTCGCTGGATCTTCAGCGGCATTATCGCCAGGTCTGCCTGTTCTATGGAGCAGCCGCGGACACCCGGGCCGATTTCGCCCGGGACTTCGAATTGCCGGAAGACCGGGCCGCAGGCTGCGCCGATGAATATGCCAGCGCCGATCACGCCTGGGGCGCTGTCTTGCGGGGGCTGCGGGAGGCAGAGGGTGAAGAAATGGTCTGGACCGGGCCTGCGGACAGCGGGATCGCGACACTTCTGAAACAGGAAGTGACCGATCTTAACGGTCTTTTCAGCTTCCCCGTCGCTGTTGCGGTGCGGATGGAGGTCTGTGACGAAGCGAATGCTTTTTATCTGCCGGATGAGAAATCTATCGTAATCTGTCAGGAATTTGTTGACTACCTGGTGGCCCAGGCGGAGGAAATGGAGTTGTGATCACGCGTTTGAAATTTGTGATCACATTGGACTGAAAAAGTGACCTGTTGCGGAGGATAGTTTGCGAATGCAGCATTGCCCCCCGTGACTTGGATGATAAAACAGCTAAGAGAATTGGCATATCGAAGCGCGCTCTGACGCAGAAATCGCCATCGGATGGCGGCACTGCGGGGGCAAGCCAGCGACGAAGGAACCAGCCATGTCTGCACCCAAACGGGTCGAACGACCTCTCTCTCCGTTCATGATCGGCCCGTATTACCGGCCGCAGATGACCTCGATTTCCTCGATCATGGTGCGGATTACCGGCATTGCGACGCTGGGGACGATCTTCCTGATCGTGGCCTGGCTGGTGGCGGCGGTGACCTCGCCTGCGGCTTTTGACTGTGTCAACGGGCTGCTGACCTCGGTGACCGGCGATATCATCATGACGCTGGCGGCCTGGGCGATCTGGTATCACGCGCTTGGGCGTCTGCGCCATGTGATCTGGGATCTGGGCTATTTCATCGAGGTGAAGGCCAATGAGATCATGGGCTGGGGCATGTTCCTCGGTGCCACGATCCTGACTGTCATCACCGTTCTTGTGGTCTGAGGGAGAGCAAGAGATGCGTTTCATCACCGATCGCAAAGCCGCAGATGGCCTTGGATCTGCCCGCGCCGGCACCCATCACCACTGGCATATGTTGATCAGCTCGGTGCTGCTGGTCGTGCTGGTGCCGCTGTTTGTGTTCACCTTCGGCTATGGCCTTGGCCGCACGCATGAAGGCGTCCTGGCCTGGTTCTCGCGGCCCTGGCCTGCGATCATCACCGGGCTGACGCTGATCGTGGTGACGCTGCATTGCAAGGCCGAGGCCGAAGAGGCGATCATTGACTATGTGCATGGCGCGAAGGCGAAACTGGCGCTGGTCGCGGTGACCGGCCTCGCCTGGGCGCTGATTGTGGTGGGGCTTTTCGCTCTGGTTAAACTGGCGCTGTAAGCGGCTGCCCATGGGCGGCCCTGCAAGAGATGCGGTAAGGAAAGACGGAAATGACGGCTGCATACCAATACGAGACGCATGAATATGACGTCGTGGTTGTCGGTGCCGGTGGCGCGGGCCTGCGCGCGACGCTCGGCATGGCCGAGCAGGGGCTGCACACCGCCTGCGTGACCAAGGTTTTCCCGACGCGCTCGCATACCGTCGCGGCCCAGGGCGGGATCGCGGCTTCTCTGGCCAATATGGGCCCCGACAACTGGCAGTGGCATATGTATGACACCGTCAAGGGCTCGGACTGGCTGGGCGACACCGATGCGATGGAATATCTCGCGCGCGAAGCCCCCAAGGCGGTTTATGAGCTGGAACATTACGGCGTGCCGTTTTCCCGCACCGAAGAGGGCAAGATCTACCAGCGCCCCTTCGGTGGCCATACGACCGAATTCGGCGAAGGCCCACCCGTGCAGCGCACCTGTGCCGCCGCTGACCGCACCGGCCACGCGATCCTGCACACGCTTTATGGCCGGTCGCTGAAAGAACAGGCCGAGTTCTATATCGAATATTTCGCGCTTGATCTGATCATCACCGACGGGCGCTGCACGGGTGTTCTGTGCTGGAAGCTTGATGACGGCACCATGCATGTCTTCAACGCCAAGATGGTCGTGCTTGCGACGGGTGGCTACGGGCGCGCTTATTTCTCGGCGACTTCGGCCCATACCTGCACAGGCGATGGCGGTGGCATGGTGGCCCGCGCCGGCCTCGCCCTTCAGGATATGGAATTCGTGCAGTTCCACCCGACCGGCATCTACGGCTCGGGCTGTCTGATCACCGAAGGCGCGCGCGGCGAGGGCGGCTACCTGACCAATTCCAACGGCGAGCGGTTCATGGAGCGTTACGCGCCCCATTACAAAGACCTCGCGCCGCGCGACTATGTCTCGCGCTGCATGACGATGGAGATTCGCGAAGGCCGGGGCGTTGGGGCGGAGAAGGATCACATCTTCCTCCACCTGAACCACCTGCCGCCCGCGACGTTGCATGAGAGGCTGCCGGGGATCTCCGAATCTGCCAAGATCTTCGCCGGTGTCGATCTGAACAAGGAACCGATCCCGGTTCTGCCGACCGTTCACTATAATATGGGCGGCATCCCGACGAATTACTGGGGCGAGGTGCTGAACCCGACCGCCGATAACCCCGATGCGATCTTCCCCGGCCTGATGGCGGTGGGCGAGGCGGGCTGTGCAAGCGTTCATGGCGCGAACCGCCTTGGCTCGAACTCGCTGATCGACCTTGTGGTCTTCGGGCGTGCCGCCGCGATCCGCGCCGGCCAGGTGGTCGATCCGAAATCGCCGGTGCCGCCCACGAACAAGGCCAGCGTCGACCAGGCACTCGCGCGGTTTGACGGCTTGCGTCACGCGAATGGCACGGTTCCGACCGCCGATCTGCGTCTCGAGATGCAGAAAACCATGCAGCGTGACGCCGCCGTCTTCCGCACGGAAAAGACGCTGGCGGAAGGTGAGGTCGCGATGACTGAAATCGCCGGCAAGATGGCCGATATCAAGGTCACCGACCGTTCGATGATCTGGAACAGCGATCTGATGGAGACGCTGGAACTGACCAACCTGATGCCAAACGCGCTGGCGACGATCTACGGGGCACATGCCCGAACCGAAAGCCGCGGCGCCCATGCGCATGAGGACCACCCGACCCGCGATGATGCCAACTGGCGCAAGCACAGCCTCGCCCATGTTGACGGCAACAAAGTTACGCTCTCCTATCGTCCCGTCCATCTGGACCCGCTGACCACCGAGGCCGATGGTGGAATCAGTCTGAAGAAGATTGCCCCGGCAGAACGGAAATTCTGATGCGTATTCGCGGTGGTGTGTTGTTTGCCTCAATGCTGATCCTGGGCCTTGCGGCCTGTGGCAGTGGCTATAGGGATCCGGCGACGGCATGTATCTTCGCCGCCAGCCATGCCTATCCGGGTGAGGGGCAAAAAGCGGTGCGTGAGACCGCAACGCGTGACTGCATCGACCGCGAAGTACGCAAACAGGCGGCCACCACCGGGACGGAGGTGAAGCGGATAGACGGCCCGAATGGCAGCACGACCTGGGTCGAGGCCGGCTCGGCTGCCGATCGTGCGGCCTCCGGCAAGGCCGTTCCGACGATCAACACACGCCCCGGCAACACAGGCATGGGGGTGCCGGCGCCAGCCGCGATTTCTTCCCGCGCCCCGGCTGCCGCGGCTCCGGCCCGGGTCGGCGCACACCCGGCCTCACCTCTGGTCGGGCAGGATCAGACCTGCCGGAAAACCATGACGGGAGGGACTGGCTATGCCTGTATCGCTGACTAAATCTCTGCTCGTTCTTACCTCGCTCGCGCTGACAGGCTGCGTTGCGGGTGAGACGGTGATGCAGGAGACCACACGCTCGCTTGCCCGCACGGCGGTGAACGGGGCGGCGAACCATTATCTGCCGGGCGTCAATGTTTCGCCCTATACCGATTGCGTGATCAACAACGCGCAGACGGGCGAGCTGATGCAGCTGGCGCAATATGCTTCGGCTGGCACCAATGGCGCGACCCAGGCCTGGCCGGTGGTGCGCAGCATCGCAAGCCGGCCCGAGGCGACTCAATGTCTGATGCAGTCGCTGACCGCGACGGATCTGCTGAAAGTCGGGGGGGCCGCGCTGTGATCCTCCGTTTTCCGCTGATCCCGGCCGCGATGCTGCTTGCGGCCTGCGACCCGCAGGCGCTGGCCGACAGGACCACCCGCAATATCGCGCATGGCGTGGTGATGCCGGTGGTGTCGCGGGATCTGCCGGCTGGCCCGGCGGCTCAGGCAACGGAGTGCATTCTCAATGCGGCCTCGATGCCGGAGATCCGGGCATTGGCACGCGATACCGGTGTCGAGGCCGGCTCGCTGACCCGCGAGAATGTCCGAAATATCGCGCTGCGCCCCGCTGCGCAAAGCTGTTTCGCCGCCCATAACCTCCCGCAGGTGCGCTGATGCGGCACCTCGCCCCGCTTGCTCTGGCCTTTCTTGCGGCCTGCGGCCCGGTCTCGGTTCACCGCGCCGAAGAAATGTGCCTCAAATCCGCCCGCGCGGCGAAGGGGCCGACCGGGACGGCAGGGATCGGCATTGTCTCTGGCCCCTCGGGCACCAGGCCACGCGGCGATCTCGAGCTGAATATCTCGTCAGACTGGCTGATGCGCCGGGATCCGGCGGTGGTCTATGAGACTTGTGTGATGTCCAAATCGGGGCAGGCGCCGAGCCGCCCCTATAATATGCTGGTGCGGGGATAGGCAGGATGCAGGCGCGTCCGGGGCCGGTCCCCGCAACCAGAAACTGCGCCGGCCTGCCCGGCACCTTCATCGCCTGGCGCCCAGTGGCGCCCTGCGGATTTCATTTTGGCGCCAAGCACAAAGCCAGAGCCTGAGGAACAGCCATGGTCCAGTTTTCGCTCCCCAAGAACTCCAAGGTCCGTACCGGCAAGACCTGGCCAAAGCCCGCCGGGGCAAAGAACACCCGGGTCTTCCGCATCTATCGCTGGGATCCTGATACCGGTGAGAACCCGCGGGTCGACACCTATTACCTCGACATGGACAAATGCGGGCCCATGGTTCTGGACGCGCTGATCAAGATCAAGAACGAGATTGATCCGACGCTGACCTTCCGCCGCTCCTGCCGGGAAGGGATCTGCGGCTCCTGCGCGATGAATATCGATGGTGGCAACCATCTGGCCTGTATCTATGGGCTTGATGAGATCAGGGGCGATGTGAAGATTTACCCGCTGCCGCATATGTCGGTGATCAAGGATCTCATTCCCGACCTGACGCATTTCTACGCCCAGCATGCCTCGATCATGCCCTGGCTCGAGACGCGCTCGAACACGCCGGCAAAAGAATGGCGCCAGTCGATCGAAGACCGCAAAAAGCTCGACGGGCTTTATGAATGCGTGATGTGTGCCTCCTGTTCGACCTCCTGCCCGAGCTATTGGTGGAATTCCGATAAATATCTTGGCCCGGCGGCACTTCTGCATGCTTATCGCTGGATCGTCGATTCCCGCGACGAGATCACCGGCGAGCGGCTGGACGGGCTGGAAGATCCGTTCAAGCTCTATCGCTGCCATACAATCATGAACTGCGCCAAGACCTGCCCAAAGGGGCTGAACCCGGCCAAGGCGATTGCGGAAATCAAGAACCTGATGGTGGAACGCGCCGTCTGAGGCCGGTCGGGCAGAGGGGGCCAGCCCCCTCGCGCGTGCCGCGCTCGCCCCCGGGATATTTAGAGACAGAAAATAAGCTGAGAAGTTCATTTTCTGTCCTTAAGTATCCCCGCCGGAGGCGCAGGCTGGCAAGTGGCGCAGGTGCCGGAGCCTGTTTGCGATGATCCTGTTTCTTCCCATCGGCCTTCTCCTTCTGGTCTTCGGCCTTTGGTATTACCGGCGCGGATCAACCCTGACCCGCGCCTGTCGCTGGCGGCTGGAGCGCCATATCGGTCCTGCTCACTACCGCTGTGCAGCCTGCGGGGCGGAAGTTGATACCGCGCCGGGGCAGGAGCCGAACAGCTGTCTCCGCCCTGGGCGGGTTCAGGAGTAGCGCTCGACGCCGGTCAGCTGGTGATCGCCATAGCGGTCGCCCTCGGCAAAGCCGGCGGGCAGCAGGCAATCGATCTGCATGAGGTCTTCTGAACTGAGGCTGATCCGGTCGGCGGCGAGCCAGTTCGACAGATGGGCCGCGCTGCGGGTGCCGGGGATTGGCAGGATGTGGTTGCCCTTTTGCAAAATCCAGGCAAGTGCGGTGGCGGAGGTGGTCCAGCCCCTCTCGCGGCAAAAGGCGCGGAAGGCGTCGATCTTCGCCGTGTTGCGCGAGAAGGCCGGTTCAGTAAAGCGCGGATTTCGCCCGCGAAATCCGTCGGTCGGCGGCGCCAGCGCCGTCTCGCCGAGCATGCCGCGCGCCAGGGGTGAGAAGGCCACGAAGGTGGTGCCAAGTTCAGCGCAGGCCTGGATCATGCCGAGCTCTGGCTGACGGCTCCAGAGCGAGTATTCGTTCTGCACGGCCATGCAGGGATGGATCGCATGGGCGCGGCGCAGGGTGGCGGGCGCGATCTCCGACAGGCCGTAGCCGCCGATCTTTCCCTCCTCAATCAGCCGCGAGAGGGTTCCGATCACCTCTTCCAGCGGGCGTTCGGCCTCACGGCGGTGGATGTAGAAGAGCTCGATATGATCGCGGCCCAGCCGCTTCAGCGAGGCCTCCAGCTCACTCCGCAGATAGGGGCCGGAATTGTCGATCCGGCGCGGGGTGCCGTCGACAATCGCGGCTTTGGTGGCGATCACCGGGGAATGTCCGCGCGCCTGAAGCCATGTGCCGATCACGGTTTCCGAGACGCCCATGCCATAGATATTGGCGGTGTCGAAATGGGTAATGCCGGCATCCCAGGCGGCATCCAGCGCCCTGAGGCTGGTCGCCTCATCGGTCGCGCCGAATATACCGCCGAGAGACATTGCACCAAAGCCAATGGTGCCGACATCGTGGCGGCCGAGTTTACGGGTCTTCATGAGGAGGCTCCTGTCACGAGAGGGTGGCCATACAACAGGAGCGAATCGCTTCATGCAAGAGCGGAACCGCGGCCAGCCATGCAAAAGGGGCGCAGCCTCGCAGCCACGCCCCTCGCTTTAAAACATCCGGGAACCCGTCCGGTCAGGATCAGATGACGCCGAGTGCCCGCATCGCTTCGGCCACTTTCACGAAGCCCGCGATATTCGCGCCCATCACGTAATCGCCCGGCGCGCCGAATTCCTCGGCCGTGCCGGCGCAGGTGTCGTGGATGTTCTTCATGATGATGGCGAGACGCGCTTCTGTCTGGTCAAAGGTCCAGCTGTCGCGGCTGGCATTTTGCTGCATCTCGAGCGCCGATGTGGCCACGCCGCCGGCATTTGCCGCCTTGCCGGGGGCGAAGAGGACGCCTGCATCCTGGAAAATCCGCACAGCATCCGGGGTCGAGGGCATATTCGCGCCTTCACCCACCGCCACCACGCCGTTCTTCACCAGGGCTTTCGCATCCTTGCCGGTCAGCTCGTTCTGCGTGGCCGAGGGCATCGCCACGTCGCAGGGCACGTCCCAGATCGAGCCTTCGCCCGCCTTGACGAACCAGACGCCTTTGCCCTCGCCCTTGATGCGCAGATATTCCGAGATCCGGGCGCGGCGCACCTCTTTGATCTCCTGGATCAGCTCGAGGTCGATGCCGTTCTCGTCAACAATATAGCCCGAACTGTCGGACATCGCGATGACCTTGCCGCCGAAGGAGGTGACCTTCTCATGGCTGTAGATCGCCACGTTGCCCGAGCCGGAAATCACCACTTTCTTGCCGTCGAACGAGGTACCTTTGGTCCCCAGCATCGATTGCACGAAATAGGTATTGCCATAGCCGGTGGCTTCAGTGCGGGCGCGCGAGCCGCCGTAGAACAGCGCCTTGCCGGTCAGAACGCCGGCCTCGTAGCGGTTCGTCAGGCGTTTATATTGGCCGAACATATAGCCGATCTCGCGGCCACCGACGCCGATATCGCCTGCGGGAACGTCCGTGTATTCGCCGATATGGCGGTGGAGTTCGAGCATGAAGGACTGGCAGAAACGCATGATTTCGCGGTCAGACTTGCCCTTCGGGTCGAAATCGGAACCGCCCTTGCCGCCGCCGATCGGCAGGCCGGTCAGCGCGTTCTTGAAGGTCTGTTCAAAGCCGAGGAATTTGATGATCCCGACATTCACCGAAGGGTGGAACCGGATGCCGCCCTTATAGGGGCCAAGGGCCGAGTTGAACTGGACGCGGAAGGCGCGGTTGATGCGGACCTGGCCCGCGTCATCGATCCACGGCACGCGGAAGATGATCTGGCGTTCGGGTTCGCAAATGCGCTCGATCAGCGCGTCTTCGAGAAGGTCGGGGCGTTTGGCGACCACGCGGCCGAGGCTTTCGAGAACCTCGCGTACCGCCTGGTGGAATTCGGGCTCACCCTGGTTGCGCCGCATCACCTCGGCAAGGATGGATTCAAGTCTCTCGTCCAGATGAGGCATTCTTGTTCCGCCGATTCGCCTAAAGATTATTCACCTTGGCGCGAATTAAAGCAGTTTGAGGACAGGTATAAGGGCAATACGGCATTTTGCCCGAAAATTTGCCAAAATACCGACACTCTGACTGACGACTGGTGCATATACCGTGAAATATGCCGGATCTGTCGGTCATATTGACTGACCTGCCGGGGTAACCATCAACCCGCGAGGCGGGGCGACAGGGGGGGAATTCGCTATGCCGCCCATGCAGACCGGGGAAGCAGGTCGCGCGCCCGGGCTGCGCCTGCGGAAAACCTGACGCTCACGCGGCCTCTGGCTCCGGGTCTACCAGGGTCACGATATCCATCATGATCCGGTTCAGCTCGAAATCCTTCGGCGTATAGACGGCGGCGACCCCCATGGCGCGCAGCTTCACCGCGTCCTCCTCGGGGATGATGCCGCCTACGACAACCGGGACGGTGAGGCCTGCCGCCCGCATCCGCTCCATCATATCGGAGATCAGCGGGATATGGCTGCCCGAAAGGATCGAGAGGCCGACGACATGCACGTCCTGGTCGGCGGCGGCGGCGACGATCTCGGCGGGCGTCAGGCGGATACCCTCGTAATGGATCTCCATGCCGCAATCGCGGGCGCGGGCGGCGATCTGTTCCGCGCCGTTCGAGTGGCCGTCGAGGCCGGGCTTGCCCACCAGGAAGGACAATTGCCTGCCCAGCCGGGCCGAGACCGCCGAGACCGCCTCGCGGATCGGCTCCAGCCCTTCGGTGCGGTTCGAGGGGTTCTTCGACACGCCCGTCGGCCCGCGATACTGGCCGAAGGCGCGGCGGACGGTTTCGCCCCATTCGCCGGTGGTGGCACCGGCTTTGGCGGCTTTGATCGAGGGCGGCATGATATTGCGGCCCTGGGCAGCGGCTTCGCGCAACTCTTCCAGCGCCTCGCGGACGCGGGCCTCGTCGCGGGCCTCGCGCCAGGCGCGCAGGCGGTCAAGCTGATCGGCCTCGGCGGCTTCATCGATGACCATGATCGCGCCATCACCGGTGGTCAGGGGCGAGGGTTCGGTTTCGCGCCAGCGGTTCACGCCAACGACGATGGTCTCCTGGGTCTCGATCCGGGCGATCCGCTCGGCATTGGCCTCGACCAGCCGCGATTTCATATATTCGATCGAGGCGACCGCGCCGCCCATGGCGTCGATCTGCGCCAACTCGTCACGCGCGCCCTGTTTCAGCGCCTCGACCTTGCGGTCGATGGCGGGGTTCTCGTCAAAGAGGTCGTCATATTCCAGCAGGTCGGTTTCATAGGCGAGGATCTGCTGCATCCGGAGCGACCATTGCTGATCCCAGGGTCGCGGCAGGCCAAGCGCCTCATTCCAGGCCGGCAGCTGCACGGCGCGGGCGCGGGCGCGTTTCGACAGCGTCACGGCAAGCATCTCGATCAGGATGCGGTAGACATTGTTTTCCGGCTGCGGTTCGGTCAGGCCAAGCGAGTTGACCTGCACGCCATAGCGGAAACGTGAGTATTTTTCGTCAGTTATGCCATAGCGGTCGCGACAGATCTCGGTCCAGAGATCGACGAAAGCGCGCATCTTGCACATTTCGGTCACGAACCGGATGCCGGCGTTCACGAAGAAGGAAATCCGCCCGACCATCTTGGGGAAGTCCTTTTCGGCGACCTTCCCTTTCAGATCATCAAGCACCGCGCAGGCGGTGGCCAAAGCAAAGGCCAGCTCCTGTTCCGGCGTCGCGCCGGCCTCTTGCAGATGGTAGGAACAGACATTCATCGGGTTCCATTTCGGCAGATGCTGCCCGGTCCAGGCCGCGACATCGGTGATCAGCCGCAGGCTCGGCTTCGGCGGGCAGATATAGGTGCCGCGCGAGAGATATTCCTTGATGATATCGTTCTGCACCGTGCCCTGGAGCTGGGTGATATCCGCGCCCTGCTCTTCGGCCACGGCAACATACAGCGCCAGCAGCCAGGGTGCCGTCGCGTTGATCGTCATCGAGGTGTTCATCTGTTCCAGCGGGATATCTTTGAACAAGGACCGCATATCGCCCAGATGGCAGACCGGCACACCGACCTTGCCGACCTCGCCGCGCGAAAGCTCATGATCGCTGTCATAACCGGTTTGCGTCGGCAGATCGAAGGCAACCGAGAGACCCGTCTGCCCCTTGGCGAGGTTGCCGCGATAGAGCTCGTTCGAGGCGCTGGCGGTCGAATGGCCGGCATAGGTGCGAAACAGCCATGGCTTATCCTTCACCGGCTTTGCGCCTGCGATGGTCTCCGTGGGAGCTTTTGCTTCGGTCATGGTCGCCTCACCTGTCACGCGCCGTCAATTCTGCATGCGCAATAATCTTTCGCATTGATAGAGGTATCGATTATTTAATGACAATGTCAATCGCTGCAATGCGGCGCTCGCGATGCAGGTGCAAAAGAACTCCGGCGCGCTGGATTTGGCCCCGGAAAGCGCGTAATTCCCGGGCTGAAACCCTGCTTGAGATCCCAGATACGCCCGGAGGCCAGATGTTCGTCGCCACTTTGCTGACCAGCCCCGAGACCCCGATTCTGAACCGCGAAACGGTCGAGAGCCTGCGCAATGCCTGGGGGGGCGGTGATGCGCGCTGGCTGGATCCTGGCGTGGCGGCCGAGTTCCCTTTGGCCAATGTGCCGGACAATGCGGATCAGGTCTGGCGCGACCTCCAGTCGCTTCGGCTGGATCTGGCGATCCAGCCGGAGGCGGGGCGGAAGAAACAGCTGCTGATCGCCGATATGGACAGCACGATGATCCGCCAGGAATGCATCGACGAGCTGGCCGATGAGGCCGGTGTGGGGGCGCATGTCGCGGGGATCACCGCGCGGGCGATGAATGGTGAGCTGGATTTCGAGGCGGCTTTGCGCGAACGCGTGGGCCTGTTGAAAGGCCTGAAGGAAAGCGTGATTGCGGGCGTGATCCGGGACCGGATCACGCTGATGCCCGGCGGCGCGGTGCTGCTCAACACCATGAAAGCGCAGGGCGCCTATACGGCGCTGGTCTCGGGCGGGTTTACCACCTTTACCGCCGCCATTGCGGCGCGGCTCGGCTTTGATGAGAACCGCGCCAATACGCTGCTGGTTGAGGAGGGGAAGCTGACCGGCATGGTCGCCGATCCGATCCTCGGGAAAGAGGCCAAGGTGACGGCGCTGGAAGAGATCACCGCCAGGCTCGGGATCGGCGCTGATCAGGTGATCGCGGTGGGTGACGGCGCCAATGACCTGCCGATGTTGCAGCGCGCCGGCACCGGGGTCGCGCTTCACGCCAAGCCAAAGGTCCAGGCCGAGGCGAGGATCCGGGTCAATCACGGGGATCTGACGGCGCTGCTCTACCTGCAGGGCTATACGCGCGAAGAGTTCGTAGCATGATTATCCGCCGCGCTTTGCCAGCAGATGCACCCGCGATGACGGCGCTGCAAAACCTCATCATCCGCGAGGGCGGCACCACTGCCTATGAGGATGAGCGCGAGGAGGCCGATATCCTCACGCGCTATATTGCGCCGGTCGATGGCATCTGCTGCCATGTTGCCGAGCTCGAGGGCCGGGTGATCGGCTTTCAGATCGTCTCTCCCAACCCGGCGCTGCCCGCAGGCTGGGCGGAAATCGGGACATTCGTTGCCTCGGATGTCCAGGCACGCGGCATCGGCCGGGCGCTTTTCGCGGCCACAGGCGCTGCCGCCCGCGCGGCAGGCGTGGCGGTTCTGAACGCCACGATCCGCGCCGATAACCGCCCTGGCCTGGCCTATTATGCGCGGCTCGGCTTTGTGGATTACAGTGCCGATCCGGGCTGGGCGCTGAAAAGCGGCGCGGTTGTCGGGCGGGTGAGCCGGCGGCTCGACCTCTGACATGTTTGAAATCGCGACGGATCTGGCGCTTCTTCTGATGCTTGCGGCCTTTGTGGCGGGGATGATCGATTCCATCGCCGGCGGCGGCGGTCTGATCACGGTGCCCGCTTTGCTGCTGGCCGGCGTCCCGCCGATCGAGGCGCTGGCCACCAATAAGCTGCAAGGCAGCTTCGGCTCCGGCACCGCTGCGCTGACCTATGCGAAAGCAGGGCATGTGCGCCTGTCCGAGCAATTGCCGATGGCGGTGATTTCGGCCCTGGCGGCGGCGGCGGGCGCGATGGTGGCGCATCTGATTTCGGCCGATCTTTTGCAGATCATCATGCCGGTCGTGCTGATCGCAGTGGCGGGCTTTTTTGCCTTTCGCAAGGGGCTGAGCGATCAGGACCGGGTGCAGCGGATGAAGCCTGCGGTTTTTGCCATTACCATCGTGCCCGCCATCGCGGCCTATGACGGGTTCTTTGGCCCCGGGACGGGCAGCTTCTTCATGATGGGCTTCGTGCTGCTGGCCGGATATGGGGTGCTGCGGGCCACCGCCCATACCAAACTCCTGAATTTCGCGTCAAATCTTGGCTCGCTTGCGGTGTTCATACCTTCGGGGAATGTGCTCTGGCTGGTGGGGCTGGGCATGGCACTGACCCAGACGCTTGGCGCCTGGATCGGCGCGAAACTGGCCATGCGGATCGGGGCGCAGCTGATCCGGCCGCTGCTGGTCGTGACCTCGGGCGCCATGGCGTTGCGGCTGATATGGCAGATATTTTACGGCTAACCCCTCGCGCGCCCGGGTTGAGGGCGGATGCATCCGCCAGGGCGGGCCGGCGACTGTCGCAGCTGTGCGTGACCTGACGACAGGCGGCCGGATCAAAGCCTGATCGCGATTGAGCACAGGGTTCTGTCATATCGTCTCGATCCGGGGCAGTGCGGTCAAAGCCCTGCCGCGCTCTCATCTGGCCCGGCACTCCAAGAGGGTACTGACAGGCCGAGATCCGGAGGCCCTCTCACGCAGGGTCGGGATCCCTGTGATCGGAGCCCCATGTCGCGTCCTGCATCTCGCGCAGCCGGCTCGCGGTGCGTTCAAATTCAAAGGCGCCGGTGCCTTCGAGGTAAAGCCGCTCCGGCTCATCCGCCGCCGATGCGATCAGCCTCACCTTTGCCTCATACAGCGCATCCACAAGCGTCACAAAGCGCTTTGCCTCATTATAGTTCGATGCCGAGAGCTGCGGGATATCCTCGAGAATCAGCACCCGGCAGGCGCTGGCGATCGCAAGAAAATCCGCGGCCCCCAGCGGGCGGGCGCAAAGATCGTAGAAGCCCGCACGCCCGACGCCGCTGGCAAACCGCGGCAGCTCGACCTCGCGTCCATTGACCGGCAGGCGCAGCGCCATGCCCGCAGCGCCGCCGGTAAGGTCCTTCCAGATCGCATCAATCCGGCCATGATTGCTGCCGGCGGGCTGGAACCAGACCTGCGCCCCGGTCAGCCGGTGCTGGCGATAATCATTGGCGCTGACGATCTCATGGATCACCAGCTTTTCGCGCAGGATGTCGATGAACGGCAGGAAGAGCTGCCGGTTCAGCCCGTTCTTGTACAGATCCTCCGGCGGCCGGTTCGAGGTCACCACCACCACCAGCCCCGCCGCAAAGAATTTCTCGAAGAGCCGCCCGACGATCATCGCATCGGTGATATCGGTGATCTGCATCTCGTCAAAGGCCAGCAACCGCAGCTCGCGCGTGATCTTTGCCGCCACCGGCGCCAGCGCATCCTCGACGCCGGTCTTGCGCGCCTCATGCATCCCGTGATGGATTTCCTGCATGAAAGCGTGGAAATGCACGCGGCGTTTCGCCTCGATCGCCGTCATTTCGGTAAAAAGATCCATCAGCATCGACTTGCCACGCCCGACGCCGCCCCAGAGATAGAGCCCTTTCGGCGCCGCCGGAGGGGCCTTGCCGAACAGGCCCGACAGAAAGCCGCCTTTGCGCGGCGGATGGCTCTCGAGCCAGTCGCGCAGGCTCTCGAGCAGGGGTAATACATCGCGCTGTGCCGGGTCGGGGCGCAGGCTGCCATCGGCCACCCGGGCCTCGTAAATCTCGGAAAGGGTCTGTCGCATCCGCGCTTTATAGCCGGGTGGCGCCGGGGCGGGAAGCACCAGACGCGGCAGCTGGCGGGGGAAAGTGGCCGGGTGAATGCGGGCGAGTGAATTCGGATCGGCGGAGGCTGACGGGGGCATGCCGGTCCGGGAATAATAGCGAAAAATCGAATTACCCCCATTTCCAATAACCGAATCTATACCTGCTTGTCCGAGGCTGCCGGGGCAACATGTCTGACCCCGGGGGTTTATCCAATGAAACGGCTGCGTTCACTCGGCCTCGTCACCAAGCTGACCGGCCTTTCGCTTGTCATGTTCCTGCTCGTGGGGGGGCTCGGCGTCTGGCTCGCCAGTCACAAAGTTTCGCAGGTGGTTGAGGAAAGGCTGCAGACGCTGATCCTGATGGCCACGCGCATGACGGCCGAGATCACGCAGGACACTTTCGCGGGGCTCAGCTATCAGATTGATGCAAGCGGCAATGTCGCCGACGCCATCTGGGACGGGATCCCGACTTTCAGCAACCATAACATGGTCGATGAGGCGAAAAAGACCGCCGGCACGCATTTCTCGATCCTCCGCTGGGATGACGCGCGCGGCGATTTTTTCCGCGTGACCACCAGCATCTTTGACGAGGCCGGGCGCCGCTGGGTGGACTCTCCGCTGGGCCTCGATCACCCGGCCAGGCCCTATATCCTGCGGGGCGAGCGCTATATGGGCCCGGCGGTGCTTTTCGGCGAAACCTATTCGGTCAACCTGATCCCGATCCGTGATCTGAGCGGAACGGTTATCGGGATCCTGTGTAACTTTGTGCCCGAGACCGTCTTGCGCGGGGATCTGCGTTCGGCCGAGATCCAGGGGATCATCGGGGTCGGCATCGCCTCTCTGATCGGTGCCCTTATGCTGTTCCTGGCCAATCGGGGGCTGCTGCGACCGCTCGGATCGCTTTCGCAGGTGCTGGAGCGGATCCGCAGCGGTGACGCCACCGTCGAGGTGCCCGCGCTGAACCGTCAGGATGAGATCGGCACCTTTGCCCGCGGCTTTGAGGACTGGCGCCGGTCGGTGGTCGAGACCGAAGCGATGAGCGAGGAATCGACCCGTCGGGAGGCCGAGCAGAGCCGGGTCGTGCGGGATCTGTCGGATTCGCTGGCGCGGCTGTCCGGCCTGGATCTGACGGCGGCGATCTCCAATCCGGCAGAGGACCCTTTCCCGGTCCGCTACGAGGAATTACGACAGAATTTCAATGGTGTGGTCGATATGCTGGCGGAAACCATGGTGATGATCCGCCAGATTGCCAGCTCGATCGACAGCGGTGCGGCAGAGTTCAACACGATCTCGCAGGATATGTCGAACCGTACAGAAACCCAGGCCGCGACGCTGGAAGAGACCGCCGCCGCGCTGGACGAGCTGACGGCAAGCGTGCAATCGACCGCCGAGAACGCCGCCAATGCCGATACGCAAATGGCCGAGAACGGGCGTCAGGCTGAAGAAAGCGGCCAGGTTGTTCACCGCGCCATCACCGCAATGGAGCAGATCGAACAAAGCTCGCGCCAGATCACCCGCATCACCGATGTGATTGACGATATCGCGTTCCAGACCAATCTTCTGGCACTCAATGCCGGGGTCGAGGCCGCAAGGGCGGGTGAGGCAGGGAAAGGCTTTGCCGTTGTTGCGTCCGAAGTCAGGTCGCTGGCGCAGCGGGCTTCCGAATCGGCGCGCGAGATCAAGCGGCTGATCAGCCAGTCGACCGAGCAGGTCGAGGCAGGTTCTGCCCTCGTGCATGAAACAGGATCTGCGCTGAACCGGATGATCGAACGCATCCATTCGGTGACCACGCTGATCGCGGATATCGCGGCTTCGGCGCGGGAGCAGTCGCTCGGGCTTTCGGAAATCAATACCGGGGTGAAACAGCTGGACGAGGTCACGCAGCGCAATGCGGCTGTGGTGGTGCAGAGCACAACCTCTTCTGACGCTTTGCATAATGATGCGCAGAAACTGAGTGAAACGCTGCTGCGCTTTGTGGTGCCTGCCGGCAAAGAGGTGGCGAAACGGGCGCCGGACATCGGCCTCCCCACCCCCGCGCGCACGCCGGAAGGGTTCCAGCCGATCCCGATCGCCCGTACCGGCACCCATGACGGCGCGCAGCAATGGGAAGACTTCTGATCAGATGTGGCCCCCGGTCAGTTCCCGGGGGGGATGCCACGACATCTGCTCCTGGGGATCCCGGGGGGCAGGCGGAGCGGCATCTGCCCCTGCGGCGGCTGACTGTCCGTGACCGGGATCAGGTCGTCGGACAGTCGTTGCCCCAAGCGACACCCGTCACAGAGAGACCCAGTAAAGCGACCTGCCATCGGAGAAGGATCGCTTGCCGGATCGGGAGGGACAGTCAGCGCGCGGAGCGATCCCAGCCCGGCAGCCATTCTATCATCGCACAGCCCGCAAACCGCGCGAGCCGTTCCATCTCGGCCTGAAGACGCGCCTTTCGCCCGGTTCCGGTCCGGATCCCGGCCTCAGGCCAGAACCCTGCGACCCGCAGGCACCCGCTGGAGCGATGGGCCTTCACATCCATCCGGCCGATGATCCGGTCCCCCTCCAGGACCGGAAAAACGTAATAGCCATATTGCCGCTTTTCTTCCGGCACATAGATTTCAATGCGGTAGAAGAAACCAAAGAGGAACTCTGCGCGTTTGCGATCCCGCAGGACAGGGTCAAAGGGCGAGAGGATCCTGATCCGCCCCGGAGGTTCGGGCGGGCTTTCGATCAGGGTGTCTGGCCAGAGCAAGACGTCGCGGCTTTGTCCCTCCCAGCCCTCGATCTGCGCCCTTGCGACCTCGCCCCGGCGCAGTGCCGTCGCGCACCAGCCCTGGGCCTCTGCCGGGCTGATGGCCTTCCAATAGGCGGCAAGCTCGCCGCTGGTCGCAAAGCCAAGCCTGTCCAGCGCCGAACGGCAGGCCCAGTCCACCGTTTCTTCCCGGTCGGGCCTGTGATGATGGAGCGCGGCAGGTATGACCCGTTCCGCCAGATCATAGACTTTGCGAAAGGCGTCGCGACGGGCAATCGCCAATGCGCCGGACTGCCAGAGATATTCGAGCGCTGCCTTGGACGGATGCCAGTCCCACCAGCTGCCCTTTTCGCGCGGCGTATCTTGGGTGAAATCCGAAGAACTGACGGGCCCGTGGTCCGAGACATGTTGCAAGATGCGGTCGAATTCGGCTTCGAAACCGGGTTTTTGCCAGCCGGTCCAGCGCTTTACCAATGTCCGCCGGTTCTCGTCGAAACGGTGATGCCAATGCGGGAAGATCGAGACCGGCAGGATCGAGGCGTCATGGGTCCAGTGTTCCCACAAAAGCCGGTCACGCTCGATCAGCGGCTTCATCCCATCCGGCCGGTAACTTTGCCGCCGCGCGTAAAGGATCATGTCATGCGCCCGCCCGACCGTGGCGATGCTGTCGATCTGGACAAAGCCGATGCGGTCGATCAGGGCCGCAAGGGCGGCGCCACCGGCCGGGCCGGTTGGCGCCTCGGCAAGCGCATGGCGGTCGAGAAAAATCCGGCGGGCGGCCTGATTGGAAATCACGGGCTGCGACATATCACAGGCGTAGCAGGCCGCAGCCAGAGGTCAAGCGGCGCGCCCGGGACAAAGGCCGGGCAGGGGCCCGGCCTTTGGAAAGAATGTATGGCGAAAGGCGCCCGACCCCGGGGGTTGCACGCCCCGGGGCCGAAACGGCTTCAGCGTGCGGCAAGCAGTTCCGGCACCGAGAGCAGGATGAATTCATTATCCGCCGCGCGCCCGATCTCACGCCCGCCAGAGAAGGGCAGGTTATTGTCATTGGCGACCAGGATATGGGTCTCATCCACCCGCGCCACATCCTCGATGGTGAAGAAGGGGAAGGTGAAAGGCCCCTCTGCCGGTTTCAGACCAGCCAGTGCCTTACCGTCCGGATCCTGGATATCCATCAGGTCGATATGGCCGATGCGTTTGATAAACCCATCAGCGTCAGTCGAGGCAGTGTCGACCAGCACGATATTCTTCACCCGCGCCGGCTGCGGGTAGCAGCTTGCCATATCCGTGGCACCCTCGGCACAGGCCAGCGCGGCGTCGCCTTCGCCATTGTCGCGCTCGATCACCAAAGCGCGGGTCCCGTCGATAAAGTTGAAATCGCCGATCGCCTTCGCGCCTTCTGCCAGGCGGAATTTGAAGCTGTCGCCGGTCCAGTCGGCCTTGGCGGTGTCAAAGGTGAAGACGCGCAGGAAATCGCCCTCGATCTCGCCGCCCTCGATCAGCAGCGGCTTTTCCAGCATGCCCCACAGCAGATTGCTGCCGGGCTGCAGCCCCATACCTTCATAGCCGCCCGAGCGCTGGACGCGGTAATCGGTGCCGGGCACGGCAGGAACCACGGTGCCGGGCGTGTCGGGGCCGGTCAGGGCCAGGCCGTCCATCATGGTCTGATGTACCGATTTCACCACGCCATCGAGGCCGACGCGCAGGATGAAGGGGCCGAATTCCTCACCGATCCAGATCTCGTCATTCAGGTACTGGATCGATTCCGGGTCGAAATCCGCACCGGTCAGATAGCGGCTTTCCGTGCCCTCATTCGCAATGCGGAAGGGGACGACATGGCCCGGATCCTTCAGGAACACCGTCTCCAGCCGTTCGACCCTGCCAGAGGTGAAATCGGGCGCCAGGCGGTGGACCATCAGCATCGCATCGGGGGAATTCAGCTTGGAGCCGAACCCGTTATCGGTCAGCGTGAGCCAGCTGCCATCTTCCGCGCGGTTCATCGCAAAGCCCGACAAGCCCTGCACCGGCTGGCCGATAAAGGGCAGCGAAATGCCGGTCGGATGCGCGCCGTAGGCCTTGCCCACGTCCCCCATCACGCTCATCGGCGCCTCGTTGCGGGTCTTGCCGGTGAATTTTCCCGAGACCCAGAGGTCACGCGGCGCGTCGGCCGGTGGGGTCACCATGGTAAAGGCCGGCAGGAAGGCATGGCCGGCCAGTCTGACCGGGAATTTCTCTTCCGCCAGGGCAGGCAGGGCGATGAGGCCGGTCAGGGCAGTGGTCAAAGCAAGGGTGAGGCCGGGGCGCATGGGCGAACTCCTGTCGTCGCGTTTCATGGCGGGACAGGTAGCGGCGCTTTCTGACAGTCAGGTCTCAGCCCTGCGACATTACGGTTGCAATATCGCAGAGAGTACGGATTTCTCAGGCGCCTGCGGTTTCCGCCGCGATCTGCGCACGGGATTTGCGCGCGCGTTCGGTCGCGGATTTCAGCTGACCGCAGGCCGCCATGATATCCTCGCCACGCGGGGTGCGGATCGGCGAGGCATAGCCGGCCTTGTAGATGATATCGGCGAAAGCCTCGATCCGTTCCCAGTCCGAGCGTTCATAGGGCGAGCCGGGCCATTCATTGAAGGGGATCAGGTTGATCTTGGCGGGGATGCCCTGGATCAGCTTCACCAGACGGCGCGCATCAGCGTCAGAGTCGTTCACGCCCTTGAGCATCACATATTCAAAGGTGATGCGTTCCGAATTCGACAGGCGCGGATAGTCGCGCAGCGCGCCCAGGAGCGTCGCGAGGTTCCATTTCTTGTTGATCGGCACCAGCTTGTCACGCACCTCATCGGTGGTGGCGTGGAAGCTGATCGCGAGCTGACAGCCGATTTCCTCGGCGCAGCGCGCAATCTCGGGCACCACGCCCGAGGTGGAAAGCGTGATGCGGCGGCGCCCCAAAGCGATGCCTTCGTCGTCCCGCACGATCAGCATCGCGTCACGGACGGCGTCGAAATTATAGAGCGGCTCGCCCATGCCCATCAGGACGATATTCGACAAAAGGCGCTCGCCGGTCGAGCCCTGGCCCGGTTCCGGCCATTCGCCCAGGTCGTCACGTGCCAGCATGACCTGGCCGACGATCTCGCCCGCCGTCAGGTTGCGCACCAGTTTCTGCGTGCCGGTATGGCAGAAGGAACAGGTCAGTGTGCAGCCGACCTGGCTCGACACGCAAAGCGTGCCGCGGCCTTCCTCGGGGATATAGACCGCCTCGACCTCATGGCCACCGGCGATGCGCAGAAGGTATTTGCGGGTGCCATCGGCCGAGACCTGGCGCGTCACGATCTCGGGCAGCGCGATCTCGAATTTCGCGGACAAGAGTGCGCGGTAGTCTTTGGCGAGATTGGTCATCAGTGCGAAATCGCGCACGCCCCAATAGTAAACCCATTGCCAGACCTGGCCGACCCGCATCTTCGCCTGTTTCTCGGGTGTGCCGGCAGCGATCAGCGCGTCTTTCAGCTGGGCGCGGGTCAGGCCGACGAGATTGACCTTGTCCGTCTCCGGCAGTTTGCGCGGAATCGTCATCACATCCTGCGTGATCGGGGCATCAACTGCGCGGGCGGGGGTGAGGTCGTTCATCTGGCAGATCCTTCAGGATAGAGCCTTGCTACAGGCGATCTGGCTATTGTCAGGGCGCGCTATACGCGATTGGCCCCAAATATGAAAGCGGCGAAAATGAAAGCGCCCCGCCGGGGGGCGGAGCGCGGAATATTTGCCGGTGATGCGGCTTATTTGCAGCGCGCCGCCGCATCATCCATCGCGGCCGAGAAGCCGCGCAGGCTGAATTTGTCGCGGGTCTGGGTGCCACGGCCCGAACGCGCCGAGACCACCGCATCGGCACCGCCACGCAGCGCTCGGATCAGGGTGGCATCGTCTTCGGCTGAACCCGACCAGGCCCATTCGCCATCCGAGAACAGATTAAAGGTCGAACTGCCGACGGCGACCGTCACGGTCGAGCCGTTGGCAAAGGGGTAGCCACCGGTGAATGACACTTGCGGCGCGACGCCCGGACGGTAGGTCACGAAAAGCAGAACGTCACCACGCCGCACTGAAACCGGCTGGCCATCCTTGGTATTGACGGATTCCCGCGGCTTCGAGACGCCCCAGCATTCTTTCGGATTGCCGTCCACAAAGACGTTCCAGTCCGTCATTGATGTGACGAGATTGGTCGATTCCTGAGCCGATGCCGCGAAGGGGGCGGCCAGGATGATTGCGCAGACGCCAATGGCGCGACGAAGGGCGATAGTCATATGTCTGACGCAGCCTCCAAGCTGTCTCTTGCCTCTGTTTACGCCTTGCCTCAGTCTTGCGGCCGTTCTGATAGGGGCCATTCTGATCTGGCAGGCGCTTTCTGAACCCGATATTGCAGAAATACTTAAAAATGGCAGGGGGTAAAAGCCCTCTGCGCAGAAAATCGCACATCTGTGAGGGACGGAATGGCGCGGAAAACAGGAAGTGACGGTCGCAGGGTCGATAGCGGAGCCGCTCCGCTGGCGGAACTCTGGCGCGGTGGCGTGTTGGAAAGCACCCATCTGGGGCATGCGGTGATCTGCGATGCCAAGGGGATCATCGAGGCCTGGGGGAACCCGTCGGCGGTGATTTTTCCCCGCTCGTCGTGCAAGATGATCCAGGCGCTGCCTTTGATCGAGACCGGCGCGGCAGCGGAGCGCAGGCTGGGGAGCGAGCATCTGGCACTTGCCTGCGCGAGCCATGAGGGCGCGCATCTGCATGTGTCAAAAACCGGGCGCTGGCTGGCGGATCTGGACCTTACCGAGCCGGATCTGCGCTGCGGCGCGCATGAACCCGCCGACCGCGAGGAGCGCAACCGGCTGATCCGCGACGGAGAGGCGCCCTGCCAGCTGCACAACAATTGTTCGGGCAAACATTGCGGTTTCCTGACCGTGGTGCAGCATCAGGGCTGGGGTCCCGACTATCACGAGATCGACCATCCTTTGCAGCGTGCGATCCGCGAGGCGACCTCCGAGGTCGCGGGCGAGGAGATCTCGGGCTGGGGGATTGATGGCTGCTCGGCACCGAATTTCGCGCTGAGCCTGGAAGGGCTTGGCCGCGCGATGGCCGGTTTTGCCAATGCGAAACCCGGGCAGGGCGCCAGGGCCGAAGCGATGGTTGCACTGCGCGAGGCGATGATGGCGCATCCCGAACTGGTCGCGGGCGAAGGCCGCGCCTGTACCGGGCTGATGCGGGCCGCGAGGGGCCGCGCGGCGGTGAAGACCGGTGCCGAAGGGGTGTTTATCGGCATCCTGCCGGAACGCGGCATCGGCATCGCGATCAAGGCCGTCGACGGCAATCACCGCGCCTCAGAAGCGGCGATCGCGGCGCTTCTGGTGCGGCTGGGCGTGGTCGAGGCGGGCGATCCGCAGGTGTCGCGCTGGCTCAATCCGGTGCTGAAGAACTGGCGCGGGCTGGTGACCGGTGAGGTTCGGGCCGCCGCCGGGCTGGTCTGACCCCGGCCTGGGGGGCACCTCCTGAGGCGCGGCCTGAGGAGGTGTGGTCTGAGACAGGGACGTGACCAGGAGTGTAACGAAGCTGTGTCGCGCAGCGCTTGATTTGTGGCAAAGCGGCGGGCAGACTGGTTGCATGAACATGGAAGCACCCCTTCCCTTTCCGGCGGGTGGCAAAGAGCCGGAGATCATCGCCTTTCAGCGGCAGGAACTCTCTGTAATCCTGAGGCTTTACGGAATGATGGTGGCTGCAGGCGAATGGCGGGATTACGGCATTTCGCATGGGCGGGAGGTGGCGGTTTTCTCCGTCTTCCGCCGCAGCGCCGAGACCCCGCTTTACCGCATCGAGAAGCGCCCGAAACTGCGGCTGAAGCAGGGGATCTATGCCGTGCTCGGCGAGGGAGGCCAGGTGCTGCGGCGCGGGCATGAGCTGGAGCAGGTGCTCAGGGTGCTTGAGCGCAAGCTGATTCGGCCGGTCGGCTGAGCGCGGCGGCCGGGTGGCACCTCTGCCATGTGACGGCGGATGCGCGGCGTAGTGTCGGTCGCTGCCAGCTTCCTGGTCTTGCCGCAGCAATGCCGGTGCCGCGACCGCGTCAGGCCATTCACGGCGTTACCTGGCAGGCCGGTCAGCGCGGGATTGTCTTCAGAATGCCCCTGGACCGATGATCCCGACCCTCGTTCTGATCTCGCGGGCGAGGACGTTGCGCGCCTCTTGCCGACACGCTTCAGGCCAGGCGTCAGGAAGGGGCTTTGGCCCGGCCATGCCTTGAGGCCTCGGCCAGGTGCGGGTGCCCGGATCTTGTGGCCAAGCGCAAGTGACCTGTGATGCAGCGGTCCTTGTGCGAGCATTTCCGGCACGTGCTGATCCCGGAGCGCCGCATTTTCAGGCCCTGCTTTTCGGATGTGGTACGCAATGCCAGGGCCTGCCCCGCCGGGCCAGATATCGAAGCCGCCGAAGCGGCCCTTGTCACAGGAAATGTGCATTTCTGCCTGGCTCAGGATGACCGCAGCGTGGCAACCAGGACGCCCGGTCCGCGCCGTGGCGAGGGAGGCCGGGCCCGCCCGCGCCGGGGTCATCTGAGAAGATACTGGCACCTCGAAGAGGGTTATATTCTGCAATCCAATCCCCCGGCCGATCAGGGAAAACGGTGATCTGACCCCGGCTGGCGCCTGTGATGAAACCGGCCATATGGCGCCGCCGAACCCCGCAAAAGCCTGCCATATACTGGGATATTAACGCAGCCCCGGCGGAAAGGCTTCGGGGGCCGCCTTAGAAGCTCCGGAATATTTCCGCCAGGACGAATAGCCGCCGCGCAGTGCTTTGGCTGACGTTGCCGTCAGGGGCGGCGGCGGGCGGTGAGCTCGCCGCCGTAATGGGACTGAATTCTGGCGATGGCGGCCGCGAGGTCTTCATAAGCCACCGACATCGTATAGCCATTGGCGTGGATCAGCCGGGTCGGGCTTTCCATCAGCGCGACATGGCCTTTCCAGAACAGCAGGTCTCCGCGTTGCAGGGAGGCGCTGTCGGGGATGGCCTGACCGATGCTCTGTTGCAGATCGCTGTCGCCGGGGCAGGCGAGGCCGGCGGCATGGAAGGCCAGTTGCACAAGGCCCGAGCAATCGACGCCGGCGGCGGAATTGCCGCCCCAGAGATAGGGGGCGTGGAGGAGGGATTGCGCGACCGTGACCGGATCCGGCGCCGCCTGGTTAAGGGGCGCGAGATGGGATTTCGCAAGAAAGCCATCGGGGGTCTCCGCCCAGGGGCCGGTTTCGCCGGTCACCGTGACGCGGGCATTCAGCCAAAGGGGCATCAGCGGCGGGGCCTGGACGCGGGGCTCGGGGTAGAGATGGGTGGCGGGCGTTTTGACACAGTGCGAGGCCGCGCGGGGCGGGGCGAGGCTGGTTTCCGCCACCCAGCCACAATAGCCGTCTTTCGCAGCCATCACGAAGATATGGCCCTCCCGCCGGTCGATCGCTGTGACCTCATCGCCAAAGACCAGCTGCCGGTCGATCGCCCCCGCCGGTGCGGCCAGCAGCGGCGCCAGCGGGGTGCTGATGCGCGCAGGCTCCCCCTCGGTCAGGGGAACATCAGCGATCCGCCCCCGCAGCGAGATATGACCGATGCGGCCGGAAAACGGAGTCAGCCGGCGGTCCATATCAGTGGCCATCCTTAAAGCCCCAGGATTTCGGGCAAGGCGTTCAGGATCGCCCGCGCCCCCTGGCCCGCACCGCCTTTGGGCCGCGCCGGCGCGTCAGAGGGCGTATGGCCGTAGATGTCGAAATGCATATAGCGCGGGTGATCGGCAAAACGGCGCAGAAAAAGTGCCGCCGTGATCGCCCCGGCAAAGCCGAAACCGGGCGCATTGTCGAGATCAGCGATCCCGGGTTCGATCACCGGCTCGTAAGCCTCGTGGAAGGGCAGCCGCCAGACCGGGTCGAAGCCGGATTTCGCGCCGCGCTCCAGGGCTGCGGCCATCGCATCATCCTGCGCCCAATAGGGGGCGAGATCGGGGCCGACCGCGATCCGCGCCGCGCCGGTCAGCGTCGCCATGGTGATCAGCGCATCCGTCTCTTCCTCGGTCGCAAAGGCCAGGGCGTCGGCGAGCACGAGGCGGCCTTCAGCATCGGTGTCATTGATCTCGACCGTCAGCCCCTTGCGGCTGGTCACGATGTCTTTCGGCTTTTGCGCATTGCCCGCGATCACGTTTTCCACCGCCGGCACCAGCAGCCGCAGGCGGATCGGCAGGTTCAGCGCCATGATCATCTTTGCAAGGCCCATGGTGGTGGCGGCACCCCCCATGTCCTTTTTCATCAGGAGCATGCCGTTTGGCGGTTTGATATCGAGGCCGCCCGTGTCGAAACAGACGCCCTTTCCGACCAGGGTGAGGCGCGGGCCTGTACTGCCCCAGCGAAGGTCAAGCAGGCGCGGCGCGCGCGGGCTGGCCTGGCCAACCGCATGAATCAGCGGAAAATTCTGCGTGATCAGATCATCACCCCGGATCACCTGCGTGGTGGCGCCATGTTCAGCCGCGAGCGCGAGGAAGGCGCTTTCCAGCTCGTCCGGGCCCATATCGCGGGCAGGGGTGTTGATCAGATCACGGGTGAGGAATTCGCCCGCCGCCATCGCCTCGATCCGCCGCGCATTGACGCCGTCGGGCACGACGAGTTGCGCAGGCCGCGCCGTGGGTTTGCCGGGGCGGTAGCGGTCGAACCGGTACGAGGCCAGGAGCCAGCCGAGCGCCGCCTCGGAGGCGAGATCGGCGGCGAGATCGGTCGCGAAATGCCAGGTGGTGTCCTCGGGAAGTGCGCTTGCGGCTTTGGCCAGCACAAAGCGCTGCCGGGCCCGGGCGCGGTCTGTGCCCAGCCCCGCCACCGCGCCCTGGATGCCATCGCCCCCCGGGAGGAGGCGCAGCTCGCCCGCTGCCGCCTCAAAGCCGCTCGCCCGCAGCCAGGGCGCGAATTTGGCGCCTTTTCCGGCCAGAAATTCCGGCAGGCCGGCAGGGGTGACGATATAGAGCGGCAGCGACTCCCCGCCTGGTTCGAGGAAACGGGGCTCTGCTCGGGTCTGCTCTGACATGATCGGGTCCGGTTATATGTCGGCGCGGGGCAAAGCCCTGCGCGCGCGGTCAGTGATCGCGCGAGCCTGGCCTGGCCGGCTTCCGGCTGCAAGGGGCGCTCGCGGGAGGTGGTCGCACCGGGCGGCCCCGGGACCTTTGCCCGCCCTCAGCAGGGGTCATACCGAACCACCGGCGAATTCCGGATCCGGGTTAAGCGAGCGCCGCGCGATCCGCAAAATCCGCGCCCAGATCGCGGCGAAAGCCGTGCCATCGCCCCGCTGCAGACAAAAGCGGGCATCCGAGGCCGCGCGTTCCAGGCTCTGCATGCCAAGGTTTTCCGCCATGACGCGGAGTTTTTGCAGATGCCGGTCCGCGCTTTGCAATTCGTGATCGCGGATCTGGCTGGCCAGCCCCGCCAGCACCAGCGCCAGCTCTCCCAGAGCGCGGCTTACGACCTGATCGGCCGCAGCCGTGCCGAGGCTGCGATAGATCGATGCGATGACTTCGCCATCCTGCAATATCCGCTCCTGCGGATGCAGTATCTGTATGGTCCCCATTGCCTTACCCCGTGGCCCCACCAGGCCAAACCCCCAAAACCACCGCCGGAGCAATCGCAACCCGGCCCGCCCGCCGGCATTGAGCGCCGCAGGACGGGCCGGAAACGCGCGCCGCCCCGGCGGAAATTTCCCATTACCCACAGAGATCATTGCGGTGATTTGCTTTCGGCTTTGCTAAACATGCCGGGCGCGTATCGGTTTTGTGGCGATTTTGCCCCTCGCAATTTCTGCAAATGCGAAGTAACCAGAGCAACCAAGGAGCAAGCCCATGATCCAGGCCCGCATTCTTCCGCAGTACCTTGTCCAGCGCTTTCACGGCTGGCGCGCGACCAGCTATCAGAACAACCGGGCGTGGTATCGCCGCCTTGCGGAAAGCGGTCAGCACCCGCGCGCCATGGTGATTTCCTGCTGCGACAGCCGCGTGCATGTCACCTCGATCTTCGGCGCGGATGAGGGGGAGTTCTTCATTCACCGCAATATCGCGGGCCTCGTGCCGCCCTATACGCCGGACGGCAAGAATCACGGCACCTCGGCGGCGGTGGAATATGCGGTGACCGCGCTGAAGGTCGCGCATATCCTGGTGGTCGGCCATTCGAATTGCGGTGGCGTCAAAGGCTGCCATGACATGTGCACCGGCCATGCGCCTGAGCTGGAAGAAAAGACCAGTTTCGTCGGCCGCTGGATGGATATTCTGCGCCCCGGCTTCGAGAAAGTCGCCCATCTGCCCGAGGATGTGATCCTGCCCGCGCTTGAGAAAGAGGCGGTGCTGGTCAGCCTTGAAAACCTGATGACCTTCCCCTTCGTGAAAAACGCGGTCGAAAATGACATGCTGACGCTGCATGGCATGTGGAACAACACCGGCGAGGGCGAACTGGAACAGTTTGATCCAGAAAAGGGCGTATTCGTTCCCGTCTGAGCGGTTTCAGACGGGTCGGCCTGTCAGCAGTTTCGGAAGCTCGCCGCTCAACCCCGCCGCCTGGCGGATGAAACGGCGTCTGAGGCCAGGCGCTGCATTGACCGCGCCGAGGCCCAGATCGCGGCCCAGCCGCAGGATCGGATTGTCGTTCGAGAACAGACGCGTCACCGCATCCATGCCAAGCGCCAGAAGCGTCGAATCAAACCGGCGCCAGCGCTGATATTCCTCCAGCGCGACACCGCCGCCGATGTCTTCGCCACGGCGCTGCGCCATGATCAGCACCTCGGCCAGGGCTGCCACATCGCGCAGGCCAAGGTTCAGCCCCTGGCCGGCCACCGGATGGACACCATGCGCCGCGTCGCCGACCAGCGCGATGCGATCCGCCACGAAATGCTCGGCCAGTGACAGTGACAGCGGATAGGTGAACCGTGCCCCTGCCAGGCTGAGCTCGCCAAGGAAATCGCCGAAACGGGGCTTCAGCGCGGTCAGGAAATCCGCGTCATCCAGCGCGGCGATCCGGGCGGCAAGCCCGCTCTCCTCGCTCCAGACGATCGAGGAGTGGTGACCGCCCGCAAGCGGCAGGATCGCCAGCGGCCCGCCCGGCATGAAAAATTGCTGCGCGCAGCCCTGGTGATGGATCTCATGGTGGACTGCTGTCACCAAAGCGGTCTGACCGTAGCCTGCGCTCAGCCGGCGGATGCCCGCCCGCGCCGCCACGCCTGATCCGCGCCCGTCACAGCCCACGAGCAGCCGCGCCGCCAGCGCCTCGCCCGATGCGAGCGTCACTCCGACCCCTGCCGCACCCGGTGCCTGGCCGCTGACCGTCTCGCCCGAGATCAGCGTGACCCCCGGCGTCTCGCGCATCGCGTCAAGAAAGGCCGCATAAAGAAAACGGTCCTCAAGCATAAAGCCCATCGGGCCTTCTTCGATCTCATCCGCATCGAAGTTCAGAAAAAACGGCGCGGGGCCTTCGCCTGGCCGCCCGTCGCTGGCTTTGATGCGGTGGATTGGCTGCGATTTATCAGCGACCTGATCCCAGATCCCGATGGCGCTCAGCAGCCGTTTCGAGGCGATGGAGAGCGCATAGGCGCGGCCGTCGAACCCGGCTTCGGCGCGCGCCGGCGCCGGGCGCTGATCGACCACCGTGACCGAAAGCCCGCCTTGCGCCAAAGCCAGCGCCAGCGCCGGCCCGTTCAGCCCGCCGCCCGCAATCAGCACATCGCTGTGTTGGTTCCGCTTCGTCATAGGGCATGGCTAGACCCGGCGCGGCGGTTTGTCCATGCGCGGGATTGTCGCCCGCGCGACATGTCGCTAGCGTCGGCGCGAATGGTGGCGAGACTGGCGGAGAGACGGGCGATATGAGCGGTATCTGGTTCAATATGACGGCGGCGGATCTCGGGCGCAGCATCGGCGATGGCCGTATCCATCCGGTCGAACTGGCCGAGGCTTTCCTCGATCAGATCGCGAACCACCCGCTGTCTAAGCGCATCTATGCCCGCGCGACCGAGGCGCGGGCCCGTGCCGAGGCGGTAGGTGCCGCCGACCGCGCGCGGACCGGATTTCGCAAGGGGCCGCTTGACGGGGTGCCGGTCAGCTGGAAGGATAATTTTGACAGCACCGGCACAGCGACCGAAGCCGGATCGGCGCTGCTGCGCGGCCGGGTGCCGGAGCGTGACGCTGAAACCCTTGAAATGGCGACGCTTTCCGGGCTGGTCTGTCTGGGCAAGACCCATATGTCGGAACTGGCTTTTTCCGGTCTGGGGCTGAACCCGGTCACTGCGACGCCGCCTTGCCTGAATGACGAACGCGCCGTGCCGGGGGGCTCGTCTTCGGGGGCGGCGGCTTCGGTGGCTTTCGGGCTGGCACCGGCGGCGATCGGCTCGGATACCGGCGGATCGGTGCGGATCCCGGCGGCCTGGAATGATCTGACGGGGCTGAAAACCAGTCCGGGCCGGCTCTCGGGCCGGGGCGTGGTGCCTTTATGCGAGCGGTTCGACACGGTCGGCCCGCTGGCCCATTCGGTCGAGGATTGCGCGCTGCTGCTTGCCGCGCTGGAAGGGCGGCGCGCCCCCGATCTGACCGGCAGCGCGGTCGCCGGCATGCGCTTTGCGGTCCTGGAGACGGTGGCGCTGGACGATCTGCGCGAGGCCCCGGCCAGGGGGTTCCAGGACGCCTGTGCGTCGCTGACCCGGGCGCGCGCGCGGGTTGAGCGGGTGGCTCTGCCCGAGCTGAAAGAGGCGATGGCGCTTTCGGGCATTTTGTTCACCGGCGAGGCCTGGGGGATCTGGCGCGAGACCATCGAGGCGGCGCCTGGCAAGATGTATGCGCCGATCCTCGAGCGTTTCCGGTCGGGCGCTGCCATCACGGCGGCAGAGTATGTCGCGGCCTGGCGGCGGCTGGAAGAGATCCGCGCGCTCTGGCGCGACCGGATGGCGGGCTATGACGCGATCCTGACGCCCACCGCGCCGATCCTGCCGCCCGATGCGGAACGGCTGCAATCTGACCGCGATTATTACATCGGCGAGAACCTGCTGGCGCTCAGGAACACAAGGATCGGCAATCTGATGGGGCTTGCCGCGCTGACGCTCCCGACCTCGCAACCCTCTTGCGGCATTCAGTTTCTGGGCACCGCCATGGGCGAGGACCGGCTTCTCAGGGTAGGCTCGGCGGCAGAGCGCGCATTGGGCTGAACCGTGCCGGCAGTTTCACGGGCATAAAAGCCACAATCGATGCCCTTAACCCCCTGGGGATGGTTGATAAATTCTGGACCGCCGCAGGATAGGGCGTTATGCTGACCGTCAAACGGGGCGATCAACGACCCTGGTCAGAGGCAGTCTATGGCATTCCCTGAGCGGTTTTCGAACCTGCCGGATTACGCGTTTCCGCGCCTGCGGAACCTTCTCGATGCGCACGCTCCGGGCGGCGAACCGATTGCCATGTCCATCGGCGAGCCGAAGCATCCGATGCCCGATTTCGTCGCCGGGATCCTCGCGGCGAACGTCGGGGGGTTTGCAGTCTATCCGCCGAATGACGGAACGCCTGGGCTGCTCGATGCGATTTCCGGCTGGATCCTGCGCCGCTACGGCGTTGAAATTACTGAAAACCGGCTGATGGCGCTGAACGGCACGCGGGAAGGGCTGTTCAATGCGGCCCTGGCGCTGGCGCCCGAAATGAAGCACGGCAAGCGCCCCGTGGTGTTGATGCCGAACCCGTTCTACCAGGTTTACGCCGTGGCCGCGCTGGCTGCGGGTGCCGAGCCGGTCTATGTGCCCGCCACCGCCGCTACGGGCTTTCTGCCTGATTATGCGGCACTTCCGGCCGAGGTTCTGGACCGCGCCGTTCTGGCCTGGATCTGTTCGCCCGCCAATCCGCAGGGCGCCGTGGCGCCGCGTGACTATCTCGCGGATCTGCTCGACCTGGCCGAGAAACACGATTTACGCCTCTTCGCCGATGAATGCTATTCCGAGATCTGGCGCGAGGCCCCGCCCCCGGGTCTCCTGGATGTGGCCGGTCAGAAGGGCGCCGATCCCGAGAAATACGCGGTCTTCCATTCGCTTTCCAAACGCTCGAACATGCCCGGGCTGCGCTCGGGTTTTGTCGCGACCGGCCCGGAGTCGATGGCGCGGATCCGCCGGTTGCGGTCTTTCGCCGGGGCGCCCTTGCCGCTGCCCTTGCAGATGGTGGCCGAGGCCTGCTGGCGCGATGAGGCGCATGTCGCCGCGAGCCTTGCGCTTTACCAGAATAAATACCGCATGGCTGCCGAGGTCTTCGCTGGCCATCAGGGCTTCCGGCTGCCTGATGGTGGCATGTTCCTTTGGCTGCCCGTGCAGGACGGCGAGGCGGCGACCCTGAAGCTCTGGCAACAGACCGGGGTGCGGGTGCTGCCCGGGGAATATCTCTCGCGTGATGTCGCGGGCGAAAACCCGGGCAAGGGCTATGTAAGAGTGGCGCTTGTTGCGCCCGAAGAAGAAACGCGGCGCGGGCTGGTTCAGCTTCGTGACTGCCTGTTCGGTTGAGGGGACGGCTAAAGCATGGCGAGCTTTCAGATGAGACAGCGAGACCCCCTTCTCGATCAGGGCACCCAGGCAATGCTGGAGCGTCGTGGCCGCGAGCTGATCGGCATCGCGCTGGTCGTGACCGCTTTTCTGGTCATGCTGATGCTGTCGAGCTATTCGCCTGAGGATCCGGGCTGGATGGTTTCCACCCAGGAGCCGGCGCGCAATATTCTGGGCCGTTTCGGGGCGGCTGTGGCGTCGACCCTGACGATCCTGATCGGGCAGGGCGCATGGTCGATCCCGCTGATCCTTGGCCTTTGGGGCGGGCGCTTTATCCTGCATTGCGGCGCGGACCGGGTGATCGGCCGCATCGTCTTTGCGGTGGGCGGTGTGGCGCTGGCCTCGGCCTGGGCCTCTACCCTGACCGTGCCGGCCGGCTGGCCGCATTCCTTTGGCTATGGCGGGCTTTTCGGCGATACCGTGGTCGGCGCCCTGGTCGGCATCGTGCCCGGCTCAATTGAGTTTTCGCTGCGCGTGGTGTCTTTCCTCAGCTTCTTTGGTCTGATCGCGGCGCTTTTGTTCGTGACCGGCTTCAGCCGGGCCGAGCTGGTGACGATCCGCCTCGTACTGATGCATGGCTCGGTCATGCTCTATTCGATGCTGATGCAGCTGATGGGCAAGGGGGCGTCGGGGGCGCTGGACCGGGCGCGCCATGTGGCGGGCGATATGATGGAACGCCGCCGGATGGCAAAAGAGGTGCCGGTATCGCCGCGCCATGAGCCCCGGCACGAGCCGCGCCAGGCGGCACAAGGTTCGGCCTACGGTGCGCCGCAGCCGATGCAGAGCCGCAATTCCGTGGTGCGCCGCGCCGATGTTGCCCGTTCCGATACCGCCCGGGCTGATATTGCCCGAGCTGATATCGCCCGTGCGGAACCCGCGATGATCGCCGATCCGGAACCGGCGCCGCTGGCGGCGGGTGCGGCCTGGAACGCGCCTGCGACCCTGCGCGCGGATCAGCGTTATTCCGCGCCGGTTGCGCCGGTCCAGGAAATGCCGAAGGAAAAGCTGGGCTTTCTCGCCCGGATGCGCCGCGTGGTCGATCCCGAGCCTGAACTGGTCGAACCGCATCTCCCAGCCGAGCAATATGACATCGCCGCCCCTGGCGATGACCGTATCCGCGCGCGGATTTCCGATGCGATCCGGGCGCGCGCCCGTGGAACTGCCGGAAGTGCCGCGGCTGTCCCTGCCGGGCCGCCGATGACCCCGTTGCAAGCTGCGATTGCCGCGCGCCGGGCCGAGCCGCCGATGCTGCGCCCGCGCCGTCCGGCACCGCTGATCGCCGACACCCGCCCGCGTGTCATGCAAAACATGTCCGAGCCGCCGCTCACCGCCTCTCAGGCGCTGGCTCAGGCGGGTGAGATGGAAGAGACCGATGCTCTGGCCTGGGATGAGGCGGTTGCAAACGGCTACGACTATTCCGACGAATATCGCGCTTACGGTCAGGACGAATTCGGTAACGAATTCAGCGATGATGAAGCCTGGAGCGAGGAGAGCTGGGAAGAAGAGGCGCCTGCAATCGCACCGGCTCTGCCCGCCGCTGGCCGTGCCGAGCCGCCTTTGATGGCGCGCCGCGTGGCTGCGCCCCAGGTTCCGGCACCTCAGGCATATGAGGCACCGGTTGATGACTGGCAGCCCGATGAGGATTATGAACCCGATTACGACCCGGCCCCGGTGGCCGCGCCGCGCCTTGCGCCGGTGCTGGATCGCCGCCCGATCGTGCAGGCGCCGGTGAAAAAAGCCGTGGTGCAGTCAAGCCGTGCCCAGGCCGAGGCGCAGCCCTCGCTGCGGTTTGACGAGACGCATCAGGATTTCGAACTGCCGCCGCTGGCTTTGCTGTCGGCGCCCTCGGGCACTTCCGGCCAGCAGCTTTCCGATGAGGCGCTGGAAGAAAACGCCCGCATGCTGGAATCGGTGCTGGATGATTACGGCGTCAAGGGCGAGATCGTTTCGGTCCGCCCCGGCCCGGTGGTCACCATGTATGAGCTGGAACCCGCGCCGGGCCTGAAGGCCAGCCGTGTGATCGGTCTGGCCGATGATATCGCGCGCTCGATGTCGGCTTTGTCGGCCCGGGTTTCCACCGTGCCGGGCCGCTCGGTCATCGGGATCGAGCTTCCGAATGCCTGCCGCGAGAAAGTCTTCCTGCGCGAGATCTTCGCCAGCCGCGAATTCGGTGACGGGCAGCAACGCCTGCCGCTGGCTTTGGGCAAAGACATTGGCGGCGCACCGATTGTGGCAAACCTCGCCAAGATGCCCCACCTCCTGATCGCCGGGACCACGGGTTCGGGGAAATCGGTCGCGATCAATACGATGATCCTGTCGCTCTTGTATAAGCTGACGCCGGATGAATGCCGGCTGATCATGATCGACCCGAAGATGCTGGAACTCTCGGTCTATGACGGCATCCCGCATCTCCTCAGCCCCGTTGTGACCGACCCGAAAAAGGCAGTCGTTGCACTGAAATGGGTCGTCGGCGAGATGGAAGAGCGCTATCGCCGCATGTCGAAAATGGGCGTGCGCAATATCGAGGGCTATAATGGCCGCGTCCGCGAGGCGCTGGCCAAGGGCGAGATGTTCAAGCGCACGATCCAGACCGGCTTTGACGATGAGACCGGCGATCCGGTGTTCGAGACCGACGAATTCGCGCCGCAGCCCTTCCCCTATATCGTCGTCGTCGTCGACGAGATGGCGGATCTGATGATGGTCGCGGGCAAAGAGATCGAAGCCTGTATCCAGCGCCTGGCGCAGATGGCGCGGGCATCCGGCATCCACCTGATCATGGCGACGCAGCGGCCGTCGGTGGACGTCATCACCGGCACGATCAAGGCGAACTTCCCGACCCGGATCTCCTTCCAGGTGACGTCGAAAATCGACAGCCGCACGATCCTTGGTGAGATGGGGGCCGAACAGCTGCTGGGCCAGGGCGACATGCTTTATATGGGCAATGGCCAGCGCATCTCGCGGATCCACGGCCCGTTTGTCTCGGATGAGGAAGTCGAGGAAATCGTCAACCACCTCAAGAGCTTTGGCCCGCCGACCTATATGTCGGGCGTGGTGGAAGGCCCGGATGAGGACAGCGCGTCGGATATCGATCAGGTGCTGGGCCTTGGCGGCAATACCGATGGCGAGGATGCGCTTTACGACCAGGCGGTGGCGATTGTTGCACGGGATCGCAAATGCTCGACCTCTTACATCCAGCGCAAACTGGGCATCGGCTATAACAAGGCGGCGCGACTGGTCGAGCAGATGGAAGAGAACAGCGTCGTGACGCCCGCAAACCATGTCGGCAAACGCGAGATCCTGATCCCCGAAACGTGAGCCTCGGCCCGGTCAGACCAAAACGCCGCGCAATCCCGCGCGGCGTTTTCATTTTCCCCACCGCTCGCCTGTATCAGAATAAAACGTGCGGGGTGTTACACCCCGTGGTCAGAGGCCGGCGTGCTGGCGGACAGCGCCCGGTGTTCCTTGCCCCAGTCTGCCAGCATGAACACCACCTTTTCGAGCGCCTTGCCCGAGGGTGTCAGCTCATATCTGCCGCCCCTGCCTGGTTGCGCCGGATCTGGCCGCGTGATCGCGCCATTGACCTCAAGTTCGCGCAGCTCGCGCGCGAGCATCCGGGGCGAGATCGTCGCCAGCAGCCTTTCGATATCGGCGAACCCTTTGGGGCCGCTCAGCAATGTGCAGATGATCGCCAGTTTCCACTTGCCGCTCACCACGTTCAGGGCGTCGCGGATCGCCATCACAAAGGCCTTCTTGCAGAGCTCGTGATCTTCCGGCTCCAGCTCCATCTGGTGGATCACCCTGTTCATCCCGAGGCTCCTCACATGCGCCGCACAGCACTATACAAGTTGATAGTTCTTTGACCCTTTTGCGGCCCCTATACCGGCGGGGCAGCAAAGGGAGTGTGTCATGATCCTGATCGGTGGTTCAACCGGCCAGCTGGGTAAAGAAGCTGTGGCCCAGCTGTTGCGCCGTAAGGCGAAGGGGCAGTTTGCCATCCTCGCGCGTGATCCGGAGAAGGCAAAAATCTATGCCGATCAGGGCATAGAAGTGCGCCTGGGGGATTTCGATACGCCGGAAAGCCTCGGTCCGGCCTTTGCCGGCATCAGTCGCTTTCTGTTCATTTCGACCATGTCGCAGGATCGCGGCGCACAGCAGAGCCGTGTCGTCGATGCGGCCGGGGCGGCCGGGATCGGTCACATCGTCTATACCGGTCTTGCGATCCGCGATATCGCGACCTCCGCCTTGTGCGACCTGATGGCCAGCCATTTCGAGACCGAGGACCGGATCCGCGCCTCGGGGATGCAATGGACCTTTCTGCGCAACAGCATGTATGCCGAGGCGATTGCGCAGATTGCGGGGCCAAAGGCGCTGACCGATGGGATTTCACTGCCGGGCGGCGCGGGGCGGGTACCCTATGCTTTGCGCGCCGGGATGGGCGAGGCGGCGGCGAACCTTCTGCTAAGCGAGGGGCGTGAGGGCAAGACCTGTAACATCACCGGCGGCGATGCCTGGAGCTATGCCCATATTGCAGCGGGCCTGTCGCGGCTGACCGGCCATGCAATCGGGTACCAGGACATCTCCGAAGAGGCGATGGCCGTTGGGATGCGTGCCGCCGGTCTGCCTGATTTTGCGATCTGGCTGACGCTGGGCACGATCAGGGATATCCGCGACGGCCAGTATGACATCGCTTCGCGCGATCTTGAGACCCTTTTGGGACGGGCGCCGAAATCGCTGGATCAGATGCTTGCATCGGTCTTTGTCTGATGCCCGTCCCGACCAGTCAGTACCGTAACGAGTGACCAGTTTTCCGGATCGGGAGGCCTGCCCCCGATCCCCCCCCGTTTCCAGTCAGACAGGACAGAGGATGCCATGACCCAGACCACTGCACGCGCCGTCGTTGACCGGATGTTCGCCGCCTTCAACGCCAAAGACCTGGACGGCGCCCTTGCCACCGTGTCGCAGGAGACGCTGTGGATCCATCACGGATCGCAGAAAATGCCCTCGGTCCGGTTCGAGGGAAAGGGCGGTGCTGCGAAATTCTTCGGCACCAGCTTTGCCGCGATGAAGATCGACTATTTCCGCCCGCTGACCTTTATCGAACAGGGCGGCCAGGTCGTGGTTCTTGGCGAGGAAAGCTATGTCATGGACGGGATCGAGGGCAAATTGTCCAATAAATGGGTGCAGGTTTACACCGTCACCGATGGGCTGATCAGCAGGATGGAAGAATTCGCCACTTCGGCGGATCCGGCCTCTTACATGATCGTGAGCTGACGGCCCGGGCGGCCCCCCTTCTCCCCCCGGGGGGGCTGCCTCACACCCGCTCCAGCACCAGCCAGGTCATGACCCCCAGGGGCGGCAGCGGGCGGCGTTCTATCATGCGCAGGCGCGGGTCGCCCAGCACGCGGGCAATCGGGAAATCGGCCTGCCAGCCCAGGTGATGCTGCAGCGGCTGGATCAGGCGTTCGGCGACTTTCAGCGCGCCTTTTTCGGCGGCGAAATGATTGGTGATCAGCACATGCGCACCGGGACGGCAGACGCGCGCGATCTCTGACAAAGCGCGTTCGGGATCTGGCACGACCGAGAGCACATGCATCGCCGAGACCGTGTCGAAACACGCATCCGGGAAGTCGAGCGCCTGGGCATCCATCTGCCGCAGCGTGACATTTTTCAGCCCGCGCTCTGCGACCTTGCTTTCGGCGCGGGCGAGCATTTCGGCGGAAAAATCAATGCCGGTGATTTTGACCCCCGGCCCGTAAAGCGGCAGGGCGAGGCCAGTGCCGACCCCCACCTCCAGCACGTCGCCGCCACGCGCTGTGGCATGGGCGGCGGCGCGGTTGCGGCCCTCATGCAGCAATTTCCCAAAGACGGAATCATAGACCGGCGCCCAGCGTTTATAGGAGGCGGTGACGGCGGCGGCTTTCATGCGGAGGACTCCTCGTTGGTTATGCCCGGTTTGTTATATGCGCTGACCGGTGCGATCTGTTGCGGCAAGCCCGATGCTGCCCCATCATCCGCGCCGGCCTGACGCCCGGTTTTCAACCGCGATTTCTGTCAGAGACCTGAGCAAGGTCAAGTGTGGTTTTGCGCCAGATGTCGCCATAGGGCAGGGGATCGCCGGTTCTGGCAAAGCATTGCCTGACCGGAAGTCGCGCGGAAAGTCCGGCAAGGTCCGGTTTCCGCCCTGTAACAGACACCTGGCCGCAAGGCAGGGTTGCACTTTGCATCCGGAAAAGGGCGCGCCGCTCAGACCACCCCGCTCACAGCCCCGGCACAAAGCCGCGAGTATTGTTGCAGAGGGATTTCCGCAAGCCGGGCGGGCGGTTATACTGTTGTCATGGATCGTCGCACCGCGCTTCTCGCCCCGCTCGCCCTTGCTCTGCCTGTCGTGATGGCCGGCCGGCCCGCCCTTGCGGACAAGATCTCTCTCAACACGCTGTCGAAATACCTGAACGAGCTGTCCACGGTTGAGACGGATTTCACCCAGATCAACGGCGACGGTTCCGTCTCGACGGGCAAGCTGTTTATCCGTCGCCCCGGTCGCGTGCGCTTTCAATATGCGCCGCCCGACCGGTCGCTGGTGCTTGCCAGCGGCGGCAATGTCGCGATTTTTGATGGCAAATCGAACTCCGCGCCCGAGCAATACCCGCTGCGCCGCACGCCGCTGAACCTGATCCTCGCGCAGAATATTGATCTCGGAAAGGCGCGGACCGTGATCGGCCATAAGGAGGACGGAACCTCGACCAGGGTGACCGCCCAGGATCCGGAACATCCGGAATATGGCACGATCGAGCTGGTCTTTACCGGCAGCCCGACCGAGCTGCGGCAATGGGTGATCACCGATGATCTGGGGCAGCAGACCACCGTGATCCTTGGCGAGATGAAGAAGGGCGGCAGGCTTGGGGACAGCCTCTTCTCGATCCCGGTCGAAATGAGCAAGCGTAAGGGCTGACCCCGCCCGGCCCCGCTGAACTGTCAGTTGCAGAATGGAAAAAGGCGGGCAATGGCCCGCCTTTTTCCATTCTTGCCATGCACCAGTCAGGTGCCTGAGCCAGGCCCCGGGATCAGCGGCGACAATCCGCCAGCTGGGTGCGATACATTTCCGACCGATTTCCGACCTTTCTGGCCACTTCGACCAGCCAGGGCTTGGCCAGATAGCTTTGACGCGAAAAGCCGGTGCGGCCCTCGTGATAGGCGAGATACTGGTTCTCAGCATCGGTTTTGGAGATGCCAAGCCGGCGGGCCGAGCCGTCCATATACCAGCCCATGAAATCAGTCGCGTCGCGGATATCGTCGCGTTTGCGCCGCCCGCCCTGGTCCTTGAGATATTCCTCCCAGGTGCCGTTAAGCGCCTGGCTGTAGCCATAGGCCGTGCTTTGCCGCCCCATCGGAATCACCCCGAGCGCCCAGCGATGCGGCGTCTGCGCATTGCCGATGAACTTCGATTCCTGGTGGATCGAGGCCATCTGCACATGGACCGGAATGCCCCATTTCCGTTCGGTAGCCTGCATCGCCCGCATATATTGCGGCCGCTCGCGGATGATCGCGCAAGCATTGTCGAGTTCGCGTGGCGCCGTAAAGCTCGCTCTTCCGCCCCCGCAGGAGGCAAGCAACAAAAGCAACAGCGCCGCACGGAGAAACCTGCTCATTTGCCCCTCGTGCATCTTGTTTTTTGCGACTATAGCGCAAGCCGCAACCGGTGGGAACCGGTTGGCAGGGGCCTCTGTTCAGTTCTGCGCGAGCAAAAGTCGTGCGGGTTTAAGGCGAACTGTGAGGATACATTCCACAGACTGTTTCCCTTTGATTCGGTCTCACTTGTGGACAAGGGCGCGCTCCCGGCGTTAGGAACCTTTTTGGGGGACTGTGACTGATGCTTAAGACACACGCCAAATATCATATCGGACAGGTGCTGATGCACCGCAAACACACCTTCCGCGGTGTGGTTTTCGACGTGGATGCGATGTTCTCCAATACCGATGAATGGTATGAGAATATTCCCGAGGAAAGCCGGCCTGATAAGGACCAGCCGTTCTACCATCTCCTCGCCGAGAATGATCAGAGCTATTACGTCGCCTATGTCTCGGAACAGAACCTGATTCCGGATGATACCGGCGAACCGGTGGGCCATCCCGATCTCTGCGATCTCTTTGGTGATTTCGAGGACGGGCGCTATCCGCTGCAGTTCCAGCTGAACTGAACCGGGCCAGATCAGTTAAAACAACCGGCAGAAGCCCGTCTGCGAAAATCCTGCAGCCGCTTACAGGTTGATAAGAATTTTGCCCCATCCTGTGCAGGAACGCCGTCAGGAAGGGATCTCCATGTCCATCGAAGCAGAGACTGAGGGCTCTGCCCGCATCATCCGGGTCGGGCATGACAGGATCGATGCCGCAGGCGCCATTGGTTTCAAAGAACGGATCCGCGATCTGATCCCCGGGCCCGAAAAACGGGTGATCATGGATCTCTCGCGGGTGAATTTCCTTGATTCCTCGGGCCTTGGCGCGATCGTCGCTGTGATGAAACTGCTCGCACCAGAGCGTAAGCTTGAACTTGCCGGCCTGACTCCCACGGTTGAAAAGGTCTTTCGCCTGACCCGGATGGATTCGATTTTCACCATTCATCCCGATCTGGCCAGAGGCCTTGGGCATGCTGGCTGATACCGGGGCTGTATCGGTCATGGGCTGTTCAGCTTCCGGAGGTGCGGGATTTGCCCTGGTCACGATGCCAGCCGATTCGGAGTCGGTGCGCGCCGGGCTGGATCGGGCGTTAAGGTCGTCGCCGCTGCGCGGCCTTGGGGCCGATGACCGTGACCGGGCCGAAATCCTGTTGGCCGAGGTGCTGAACAATATCGTCGAACACGCCTATCGCGGCGGCAAAGGTGAAATCAGACTGCTTTTGCGGATGGAGAGTGGTCGGCTGTGTCTCGTGATCGAGGACGAGGGGGAGGCGATGCCCGGTGGCCACTTACCCGCAGGCACTCTCCCCGATGCGGCCTGCCTGCCGGAGGGGGGCTTTGGCTGGTTCTTGATTCGCGCCCTTGCCAGCGAGATCGCCTATGCCAGGCGGGGAAGAACCAACCGTCTGGATGTCACCATGACCTGCGAACAATAGGGGCATTGAGGGGGGCATTGTTTTGGTTTGGGTGAAAATGACGCGGTTTGGCCGTAATTTCCCCCTAAAACTGCCAGGGCTTGCACCCATAGATTGAGGTGTAGCTGCATAAGGCTTCACCCTGGTGCCGGGATCAACAGCCCCCACCCAGTTCCGGCACCGGGGTTCAATCTTCTCATGCAGCTCACCACTTACGCTGTTCCTCCGCCGTCGCCGCTTGCATCCCCCGCAATTCGGCCCTTTGAGCGGATTGGCTTTGCTGCGGTCCTCGCCTAAATTCGGCTCAGGGGCAGCAGTGTCCGGCCTCAGCTCTGGCCCCGGCGGGATCGCTGTGGCACCGTGCCGCCAGCCATAACTCCGGAAACAGGGCTTTAAAGCCCGGGAAGCCGGAGACACCAGGCTGACAGCAGGTTACGAGGGGAACTATGCGCGATTTTGAAACACCCGGCCGCTCGGAAGTCATGGCTTTGAACGGCATGGCGGCGACGTCGCATCCGCTGGCCTCGCAAACCGCCATCGCAATCCTGCAGGCCGGCGGCAATGCGGTCGATGCCGCCATCGCGGCCGCCATGGTGCAAAATATCGCCGAGCCGCAGATGTGCGGCCTTGGCGGCGATGCTTTCATCCTGCTCAAGCCCGCCGGCCAGGAAGACGTGCTGGCATTGAACGGATCGGGCCGCGCGCCGGCAGGATACTCCGCCGAGAAGTTGCGGGCGGCAGGGCATGAGACCGTTCCGACCCATGGGATCGAACCCGTCACGCTGCCAGGAGGCGTCGATGCGCTTTGCCGGCTGCATGCCGCGCATGGTCGCCTGTCTCTGGAAGAAATCCTCGCCCCCGCAATCGGTTACGCAGAGGATGGTATCCCTGTCGCCGCCCGCGCCGCGTTTGACTGGGCGGATGATATCAATATCCTCCAGGGCGATGCGCTGAAATTCTACAGCCTCGATGGCCGCGCCCCGCGCCCCGGCCAGATCTTCCGCGCCCCCGGCCAGGCCGAAGTCATGCGCCGCATCGCCCGTGAAGGCCGCGCCGGGTTCTATGAGGGCGAGGTCGCAGAGGATATGATCGCCTCGCTGAAGGCGCTTGGCGGCAGCCATACCGAGGCAGACCTTGCCGCGACCAGCGCAACCTGGGGCGAGCCGGTCGCAGGCCTGTATTCCGGCATTGAATTGCTCGAACATCCGCCCAATGGCCAGGGCGCGACGGCGATCCTGCTTCTGAAGATCCTGTCGCATTTCGATCTCGCCGCAATGGACCCGCTCGGGCCCGCGCGCGCGCATATCGAGGCCGAAGCGGCCAAGCTTGCCTATGATGCAAGGAACCGCTTTATCGCCGATCCCGGGCATATGGATCCGGCACGGCTTGCCACCTTCCTCGGCGATGACACCGCCGCGCGTCTGGCCGCGCTGATCGACCCGAACCGCGCCATGGCTGATCCTGTGCGCCTGTCGGAAGCGGTGCATCGCGATACGATCTGCCTCTCGGTGGTGGATCGCGACCGGATGGCGATCTCGCTGATTTACTCGATTTTCTGGGGCTTTGGCTCGGGACTGGCCTCGCAGAAATTCGGGATCAACTTCCAGAACCGGGGCGCGGGTTTCAGCCTGACCCTTGGTCATCCGAACGAAGCCGGGCCGGGCAAACGGCCGATGCATACGATCATCCCCGGCATGCTGCGCCGCGCGGGGCGCGTGACCATGCCTTTCGGTGTGATGGGCGGTGCCTATCAGCCGACCGGCCATGCCCGCCTCATCACAAATCTCAGCGACTATGGAATGGAGCTGCAGCAGGCGATCGACGCGCCGCGCCTTTTCGCAGGGCCGGGCGGGCTGGAGGTCGAGCGCGGCTATTCCGACGCCACCCGCGCGCGGCTGGCGGAACTGGGGCATAGTATCGTCGCGCCTGAACAACCTCTGGGCGGCGCCCAGGCCATTGTGATTGGCGAGAATGGTGTGCTGACCGGCGGGTCGGATCCGCGCAAAGACGGCTGCGCTTTGGGGTATTGAGATGGATTACGAGACCGCGACGAAAGACATCCTCGCTCTGACCCATGGGGAGACGGACAGCGTGGCACTGATGGCGACGCTGGCCTGCGAGATCCATGCCCGCCATCCGCTGTCAGATTGGACTGGTTTCTACCGTGTTACTGCGCCGGAGCTGTTGAAGATCGGCCCCTATCAGGGCGGCCATGGCTGCCTTGTGATCCCGTTTTCGCGCGGCGTTTGCGGGGCGGCGGCGCGCACGGGCGAGGTGCAGAATGTTCCCGATGTCGATGCTTTCCCGGATCACATAGCCTGCGCCTCCTCGACCCGGTCGGAGCTGGTGATCCCGGTCCGCAACGGGGCAGGGCGGCTTCTTGGCGTGCTGGATCTCGACAGCAACACCCCCGCGGCCTTTACGCAGGCTGATGAAGACTGGCTGATCCCGCTTTTGGCGCAAGTCTTTGAAAGGGCGGAATAATGCGTGGATCCTGTCACTGCGGCTCTGTGGTGTTCGAGGCCGATCCTCCGCTGCGCGAGGTCGTCGCCTGCCATTGCAGCCAGTGCCGCAAGACCTCGGGCCATTACTGGTCGGCAAGCTCGGTGCCGCTGGAACGTTTTCACCTGATCGAAGATCGCGGCCTGGACTGGTATCGCTCCTCGCCTTCGGCGGAGCGCGGGTTTTGCCGGGATTGCGGTGCCAGCCTGTTCTGGAAACCCGAGGGCGAAGCGCGGATCTCTTTTGCCGCCGGGGCACTTGACGGGCCGACCGGGCTGAAGACCATCGCCCATATTCATAAGGAAGATCGCGGCGATTATTACGAGCCGGAGGGCCCGCCCTGCGCGTCGCAACCGGCAGAGGAATTGCACGGATCCTGTCTTTGCGGCGCGAATGCATTCCGTGTTGCGGGCCCGATGGGGGATGTCGGTGCCTGCCATTGCGGCCAGTGCCGCAAGCTTTCGGGCCATTACTCCGCCAGTTTCTGGGCCGCAGAAGACAGCGTGACCTGGACCGCGCGTGAGACCCGCGAATATGCGACCCCGGGCGGCGGGCGGCGTGGTTTTTGTGCGAAATGTGGCTCTTCGCTGTGGTTTCGCGCCAAAGATGGCAGCTTTTCGATGGAGGCAGGCGCCTTTGACCGCCCCACCGGCGGCCGGTTGACCGGACATATTTTCATGGCTGAGGCGGGCGATTACTACACGCTCGATGACAACCTGCCGCAATGGCAGGTCTGGGATGAAGGGGCCCTGGACGATGGCTGAGATCACGCTGCTGGATGGCGGTATGGGCCAGGAGCTGATCGCGCGGTCGGGGGATGAGCCGACGCCGCTCTGGGCGACGCGGGTGATGATCGACCATCCGGGGCTCGTGAAAGAGATCCATGCGGATTACTTCGCGGCGGGGGCTTCGGTTGCGACCACCAATACCTATTCGGTACTGCGCGACCGGCTGCAGGGTTTTGGGCTGGAGCCCTGGTTCCAGGCGCTGCATGCCCGCGCTTTGTCCGAAGCGCATGAGGCCTGCGCCGAGGCCGGGCGCGGCATGATCGCGGGGTCAATGGGGCCGCTTGGCGCGAGCTATCGCCCCGATCTGACGCCGCCGCTGGCAGAGTCGCGCGCCGCCTATGCGGAAAAGGTGCGGCTGCTGGCGCCCTATTGTGATGTGATCCTGCTGGAGACGATGTCTTCGCTGGGCCTCGCCGAAGGCGCTTTGGCCGGAGCAGCAGAGGGAGGGGCAGCAGAGGGCGGGATCCCGGTCTGGCTCGCGGTTTCGGTCGACGATCATGACGGGGCGAGGCTGCGCTCGGGCGAGGCGGTTGCAGATCTGGCGGCGCTGGTTGCGAAATACCGCCCGGCGGCGGTGCTGGCGAATTGCTCTGTCCCCGAGGCGATGGGGGCTGCGATGGATGTGATCCGGGGTTTCGGCCTGCCCTTTGGCGCCTATGCCAATGGCTTTACACATATTTCCGGGAATTTCCTGAAGAACGCGCCGACGGTGAAAGAACTGACCCATCGGCATGATCTGAGCCCGGAGAAATACGCGGCTTTCGCGCTGGACTGGATCGGGCAGGGCGCCACCATCGTCGGCGGCTGCTGCGAGGTCGGCCCCGCCCATATCCGCCACCTGGCCGGGGCCCTGCGCGCGGCGGGGCACGAGATCCTGTGACCGCCTCCACCCTTCCCGATTTCGTCTATGATCCGCCGGATGTGGCGCTGTCGGTTCTTTATGAGGACCGGCAGATCCTGGTCGTTGATAAGCCGGCGGGGCTTTTATCAGTGCCCGGCAAGCTTGCCGGGCGCGAGGATTGCCTCGTCTCGCGGCTGCAGGCGGAATATTGGGATGCCCTGCTGGTGCACCGTCTGGATTGCGATACATCGGGCGTGATGATTTTTGCGCGCACCAGGATCGCCCAGGGGTTTCTGGGCCAGGAATTCGAAAAGCGCCGTGCGAAGAAGTCATATATCGCAAGGGTTTATGGCGAGGTTGACGGCGAGGCCGGCCATATCGACCTGCCGCTTTCGGCCGATTGGCCGAACCGGCCGCGCCAGATGGTCAATCACGCGGAGGGCCGTCCCGCCCAGACCGACTGGGAAGTGGTGGCCCGCGCCCCCGGCGAGACGCGGATGCGGCTCTGGCCCCGGACCGGGCGCAGCCATCAGCTCAGGGTACATATGCTGGAGCTGGGCCATCCGATTCTCGGCGACCCGATCTATGCCGCCGGCCCCGCCCGCGAGGCCCCGCGCCTGATGCTGCATGCCGAAACGCTGGGCCTGCACCATCCGGCGACCGGCGCATGGATGGATTTCGCGGCCCCGGTGCCGTTCTGAACCGGTACCGCACGGTTGTTCTGTTAACCCTATGTCAAAATCCGTGGCTAATGCTGCGGCAGTTACGCTTTCGGAGCCAGCGATGAACGTCAGTCCTGCCCTGTTTCAGGTTCGCTATGCCCTGCTGACCTGGCCCGCGATCCTCTTCCTGCCGCTTATCGGGCTGTCCTTGCTGATCCCGTCCTGGCGCTGGATGTTTCTGCTGCTGGCGGGCGTGGCGCTGACCCTTGTTCTGCTGGGGCTGCGCGACATCACCCAAAAGCGCCATGCGGTCTTGCGCAATTATCCCGTGGCCGCGCGGCTGCGCTTTTTGTTCGAGGGGATCCGGCCCGAGATCCGGCAGTATTTCTTCGAGGATGACAAGGACGGCACGCCCTTTGCCCGTGACAAGCGCGCCATCGTCTACCAGCGCGCCAAGAAAGAGCTGGAGACCCGGCCTTTCGGCACGCAATACGATGTTTATAAAGAACAATATGAATGGCTGCATCATTCGGTGGCGCCAAAACCCCCTGTCACGCATGAGGAATTGCGGGTTCTGATCGGCGGCAGCTGTGCGAAACCATATTCGGCCAGCCTGTTGAACATCTCGGCGATGAGCTATGGCTCTTTGTCGTCAAACGCGATCCTCGCGCTGAACAAAGGCGCGAAGGCGGGCGGGTTTTACCATGATACCGGTGAGGGTGGCGTGTCGCCCTATCACCGCGAGAATGGCGGCGATCTCGTGTGGGAGCTCGGCTCCGGCTATTTCGGGGCGCGCGGCGGCGATGGCGCTTTCGACCCGGTGCGCTTTGCCGAAGGCGCCTCTGATCCGCAGATCCGGATGGTTGAGCTGAAGCTGAGCCAGGGCGCCAAGCCCGGTCACGGCGGTATGTTGCCGGCTGCGAAGATCACTCCCGAGATCGCCGCGATCCGTCATATTCCGATGGGGCAGGATTGTATCTCGCCGCCCTCGCATTCGGCCTTTTCGACACCGGTGGGGCTGCTGGAGTTTGTCGCCAGACTGCGCGAGCTCTCGGGGGGGAAGCCGGCAGGGTTCAAGCTTTGTATCGGGCATCGCTGGGAATTCATGGCGATCTGCAAGGCGATGCTGGAGACCGGTATCACCCCTGATTTCATCGTGATCGACGGCAAAGAGGGCGGCACGGGGGCCGCTCCGATGGAATTCATGGACCATATCGGGACGCCTTTGCGCGACGGGCTGAGTTTCGCCCATAATGCGCTTTTGGGGGTGGGGCTGAGGGATCGGGTCCGGCTGGGGGCGAGCGGCAAGATCGTCTCGGCCTTTGATATGGCGCGGGTGATGGCGCTTGGGGCCGACTGGTGCAATGCGGCGCGCGGTTTCATGTTTGCGGTCGGCTGTATCCAGGCCCAGAGCTGCCATACCGGCGCCTGCCCGACCGGGGTGGCGACCCAGGATCCGGCGCGGGCGCGGGCGATTGTGGTGCCGGATAAGGCCGCGCGGGTGACCTCGTTCCAGCGCGGCACATTGCATGCGCTGGCAGAGCTGGTCGGCGCGGCGGGGCTGTCGCATCCGTCGGAATTGCGGCCACATCATTTCCTGCGCCGCGCCGATGCGGATCGGGTGCGGTCCTTTGCCGAGCTTTATGACCAGCTGGCACCGGGGCAATTGCTGGCGGATCCGCGATCGGCACCGGCTTTTGCCGAGGCCTGGGCATTGTCGCGGGCGGATACTTTCGCGCGGATGGGGTGAGGCAGGTTACGTGGCTGCGGTCGGGCGGGGGGCTGTCTGCCCCCCGGGAAGCGGCTTTGGCCGCTTCCTCCCCCCGAGGATATTTAAGGACAGAAAAGATCAGCTGGCGGCGGCGCGGAGTTTGGCCATCAGCTGGTCGAGGACTTTCTGGTAGCGCGGATCTTTGAGATGGCCATTGTCGTCGAAGGCGTTCGAGCTGTCGGCGACGAGGAGTTCGGGGCCGGTCAGAAGACGCGGCTGGAACGGGGTCAGCATCAGGCGCAGCGCGAATTGCGACCGGTCGCCGCCGCCCCTGCCGCCAGCGGCCGAGATGATGGCGACGGGCTTGTCTTCCCAGGGATTGCCTTTGATCCGGCTGACCCAGTCGAGGGCATTTTTCAGCACTCCGGGCGGGGCTTTGTTATATTCCGGGGTCGAAATCACCACGGCATCCGCTTCGGCGATCTGGTCATAAAGCCGGGTGACGCCGGCGGGGTAGCCCTCAGTGCTTTCGAGATCGCCGTCATAAAGGGGCAGGTTCAGGTCGGCCTCGAGCTGGCGGGTCGGGCCGAAGGCCGCGCGGGCCTCGCGCAGGAGCATCCGGTTGGTCGATCCCTGGCGGAGGGCACCGGCAATGCCGAGGAGGGTGAGGCTGGTCATATCGGTCTCCGGAACAGGGATCAGACGAAAAGGCGCAAAAGGAGCGGGGCGAGGATCGCGGTCATCAGCGCGTTCAGCCCCATGCCGAGCCCGGCGAAGGCGCCGGCGGTCGGGTTGACATGGAAGGCGCGCGCCGTGCCGAACCCATGCGCCGCGAGGCCGGTGGCAAAGCCGCGGGCGCGCCAGTCGCGGATCCGCAGGGCATTCAGCAGCGGGGTCGCGCAGGCCGCGCCGCAAAGCCCGGTCAGGAAGACCATCAGTGCGGCCTGGGTGGGCGAGCCGCCGCTTTGCTCGGCAATGCCAAGCGCCACGGCGGCGGTCGCGGATTTCGGCGCCAGCGCCGCAAGAAGCTCTGGCCCGACCCCGAAAGCATGGGCAATCAGCAGTGCGGTCAGGATCGCCGTGACCGAGCCCGCCAGCAGCGCGGTCAGGATCGGCAGCGCGGCGCGACGGACCCGGGCGAGATTGTCGTAAAGTGGCAGGGCAAGGCAGACCGTCGCCGGGCCCAGCAGGAAATGGACGAATTGCGCGCCCTCGAAATAGGTTTCGAAACTGGTGCCGGTCGCCAGCAACACCAGCGACAGTGCCGCCATCGCGACAATGGCCGGGTTGAGGGCGGGCATCCGCCCGGTGTAATTGAACACCACGAGACCGAAAGCATAGGCCGCCACCGTCATCGACAGCCATAAAAGCGGATCGCGGGCGAGATAGGTCCAGATATCGGTCACAGGCTGCCCTCCTTGCTGTCTTCTTTGCCGCTGACATCTCCGGTCAGCCGGGACACCAGCACGAAGGTCAGTGCCGCCACCGCAATCGCCGCCAGCGCCGAGACCACGATGGCCAGCAAAAGCGGCAGCGTATTCCCCCCGAGGCTGCCAAGCTGCAACATCGCCCCCACGCCTGCCGGCACGAAGAGCAAAAGCAGATTGCCGAGGATCGTCCCCGCCATGGGCCGGATGACGTCGCGCAGCCGCTCGGAGGTGATCAGCCCGGCCAGCATCAGCGCCATGCCAAGGACGGGGCCCGGGATTGGCAGATGGCTGGCCTGGGAGATGACTTCTCCGGTCAGCTGGCAGGCGAGGATGGCGAGGATGGCGATGATGGTGGGCGGGACCATGGAGTTTGTTTCCGGGGGTGAGGGGCCTTTGCCATGCTGCGATTTTGCCGGGCCGGGAACCAGTGGCGAAATGGTCAGGGCCGCCATGTTTTCGCGCCCCGCCCCGGGCTTTGGCGCGGGGGCGCGTCTTTTATGGGGATAACCCCGGGAAATCCGGCTTATCGCCGCGACACGCATTGACCTTGCCTGCTCAAATTCCGAGCATGTCCGGCCAAAACAGAACAACGACTCGTGAGGGCGCGGCTTGCGCTTCAGTAAACTCAGGCTCAACGGTTTCAAAAGCTTTGTCGACCCCACGGATCTGGTGATCCATGAGGGGCTGACAGGCGTGGTCGGGCCAAATGGCTGCGGCAAATCCAATCTGCTGGAAGCGCTTCGCTGGGTGATGGGCGAGAACCGTCCGACCGCGATGCGCGGCGCGGGCATGGATGACGTGATCTTCAACGGAGCGGCGACCAGGGGCGCGCGCAACTTTGCCGAAGTCTCGCTGGTGCTCGACAATGCCGACCGGCTGGCGCCTTCGGGGTTCAATGACAGCGATACGATCGAGATCGTGCGGCGTATCACCCGCGATGCCGGTTCGGCCTATAAGGCCAATTCGAAGGACGTGCGGGCGCGTGATGTGCAGATGCTGTTCGCCGATGCCTCGACCGGGTCGCACAGCCCGGCGCTGGTGCGGCAGGGCCAGATTTCCGAACTGATCAATGCGAAACCGAAGGCGCGGCGTCGGGTGCTGGAAGAGGCGGCCGGGATCTCGGGCCTTTATGCCCGCCGCCATGAGGCGGAGCTGAAGCTGACCGGCACCGAGACCAACCTGACCCGGGTCGATGACGTGCTGGAACAGCTGGCACAACAGCTTTCGGTGCTGACCCGCCAGGCCCGCCAGGCCGCGCGCTACCGCGAGATTTCCGATGAGCTGCGGCAATCGGAAGGGATGCTTTTATACCGGCGCTGGCGTGAGGCGGATCTGGCGCGGGGCGAGGCGGAAAGCGCGCTGCGCGACCGGCTTATCGCGCAGGGCCGCGCCGAGATGGCGGCGCGGGACGGCACCAAAGCGCGCGAGGCGGCGGAAGAGGGTCTGCCTGCGCGGCGCGAGGAAGAGGCGGTGGCGGCGGCGATCCTGCAGCGCCTCATGTTGCAACGCGACGCGCTTGGCGATCAGGAGCGGCAGGCGCTTGCCCGGATCCAGACCCTGCAAGGCCGGATCGGTCAGCTTGGCAATGATATCGAACGCGAGGCGGGGCTGAACCGTGATGCGGGCGAGGTGATCCAGCGGCTGCAATGGGAAATCGACCAGATCGTTAAGGCCCATGAGGGCCATGACGAGCGCCTCGCCGAGGCGGTCGAGGCGGCGCGTGAGGCGGGGGCGGTCCTGACGGACCGCGAGACTTTGATGTCCGAGGCGACCGAGGATTCGGCGCGACTGGCGGCGCGGCATCAGTCGGCCACGCGGCTGGTGCAGGAAAGCCGCTCAGCGGTCGACCGCGCCGAGGCCGAGGCGCTGCGCGCCCGCGATGCGGTGGCGGGGGCCGAGGAAACCCTGGCCGGGGCCGGTGAGACTTTCGAGGCCGCGGAAGAGGCGCGCGAGGCGGCGGCAGAGCTGACGGAACAGACCGAGGCCGCGCTGGAACTGGCCGAAGAAGCCCGCGCCGAGGCACAATCGCGCGAGGCCGAGGCCCGCGCCGCGCGCTCGGGGGCCGAAGGTGAGGCCAATGCGCTGCGCGCCGAACGCGCGGCGCTGGCGAAACTCGTGGACCGCGAGGCCCAGGCCGGGCATCAGCTTCTCGATCGTCTGGTGGTCGAACCGGGATATGAAAAGGCGCTTGGCGCGGCCTTGTCGGATGACCTGCGTGCGCCGGAAATCGCGGTGGGGGAACGCACCGGCTGGGGCCTGCTTGATCCCTATATCACGCCGCAGCCGCTGCCTGCGGGGGCTGCGGCTCTGGGCGCGCGCGTCGAGGCGCCGGCAGTGCTGGCGCGCCGTCTGGGCCAGATCGGCGTGGTCAGCCGCGAAGACGGGTTCCGGCTGCAGGCGGATCTGAAGCCGGGCCAGCGTCTCGTCAGCCTTGAAGGGGATCTCTGGCGGTGGGATGGTTATCGCTCGGGCGCCGAGGATGCGCCCTCAGCCGCGGCGCTCAGGCTGCAACAGCTGAACCGGCTGCAACGGCTGAAACAGGATCTTGAAGAGGCGAGCGCCCGGGCCGAGGGTGCCGCTCAGGCGCATGAGGTGCTGCAAACCCGGCTCCAGGACCTCGCCCGCGCCGATCAGATGGCGCGTGAGGCCCGCCGTTCCGCCGATCAGCGCCTGGCTGAAGCCGACCGCGCGCTGTCGAAATCCGAGGCCGGGCGCACCCTCGCCACCGGCCGGCTTGAGGCGGCGCGGATCTCGGTCGCGCGCTATGAGGATGACGCTATGGCCGCCCGCGCCAGGCTGCGCGAGGCCGAGACCGGCATGGCGGATCTGCCCGATCTCGACCAGGCCCGCGAGGCGGTCGAGACCACGCGGATGACGGTCGAGGCGGCGCGCATCACCATGATGACCCGGCGCTCGGGCCATGATGAGCTGCGCCGTGAGGGCGAGGCGCGGGTGCGCCGCCGCCAGGAGGCGCAGAAGGAATTGTCCGGCTGGAATCACCGGCTTGAGACCGCCGGCAAGCGCAGCCAGGAGCTGACCGAGCGCCGCGCCGAGGCCGAGGAGGAGCTGGCCGAGGCCAGTGAGGTTCCCGAGGAAATCGCCGCCAGGCGCGAAGAGCTCAGCGATGCGATCCTTGAAGCCGAAGCCCGCCGCAGCGAGGCCGCGACCGCGCTGATCGCCGCCGAAACCACGCTGCGCGAAGCGCAGATCACCGAACGCGATGCCGAGCGCCTCGCCGGTGAAGCCCGCGAAACCCGCGCCCGCGCCGAGGCGCGTCTCGATGCCGCCCGCGAAGGCGTGGCCCATGCCGCCGAGCGTATCGCCGAAGAAGAAGACCGCACGCCGCAGGAATTGCTGGCCGCGCTGAAGACCGATCCTGAGAAGATGCCGGATGCGGACAGCCTTGACCAGGACGTTCAGCGCCTGAAACGCCAGCGCGAGGCGCTTGGCGCCGTCAACCTGCGCGCCGAAGAGGATGCGAAAACGATTGATGCCGAATATCAACAGCTTGCGACCGAGAAGACCGATCTCGAAGAAGCCGTCCGCAAGCTCCGCGCCGGGATCCAGGGGCTGAACAAGGAAGGCCGCGAACGTCTGCTGACCGCATTCGAACAGGTCAACAGCAATTTCTCGATGCTCTTCACCCATCTTTTCGGCGGCGGTGAGGCCCGTCTCGTGCTGGTCGAATCCGATGATCCGCTCGAAGCCGGGCTCGAGATCATGTGCCAGCCGCCGGGCAAGCGCCTTGCGACGCTGTCGCTTCTTTCCGGGGGCGAACAGACGCTGACCGCGCTGGCGCTGATCTTCGGGGTCTTCCTCGCCAATCCGGCGCCGATCTGCGTGCTCGACGAGGTCGATGCGCCGCTTGATGATGCGAACGTCACCCGCTTCTGCGACCTGATGGATGAGATGACCCGCCGCACCGAGACCCGCTTCCTTGTCATCACCCATCATGCGGTGACCATGGCGCGGATGGACCGGCTTTTCGGGGTCACCATGCAGGAACAGGGCGTCAGCCAGCTGGTCTCGGTCGATCTGCGCAAAGCCGAGGCTCTTGTCGCCTGATGCACTCTCTTCTCGAAAAAGCAGGCTTTCCCGGCATCGAGGCCGATGGCGATACGATCTGGGCGCGACTTTCCGCCTCCGGCCCCGAATTTCGCGCGGATCCGGAAGGCGCGGCCTGGATCCTGACACTTCTCTGGCCGGTGCGGCTCGACCCGAACACGCTGGCCCGCTGGAACAGTCAGAACCCGGGCGCCTTCCTCGACCTTTCGGGCGGCGAGACCCGGCTGCGCATGGGGGCGGAGACCACCGCCGATCTCGACATCTGGGCGAAAGCCGCCGACAGCATGGTCCAGACCTGCCTCAGCTTCCGCCGCCAGCAGCGCGAACGCGGCGAAGGCATGTGAACCGTTACATTTTCTGTCTGAAAATATCCCGGGGGAGTCCCGGAACGGGACGGGGGCAGCGCCCCCTCCCGCGCGGCGCTCAGCCCCGCGACACCACCCGTATCTCATCACCGCGCCGCACCACGCCATCGCGCTCGATGGAACAGAGGATCCCGCGCAGCCGCAACGGCACATGCTGCGGCAGGTTCAGCCAGGTCATCGCATCCTCGCCGTAGCGCACCTTCCACTTCACACAGCCATCGTTAAAGACCGATGAGACCCGGATCAGCGCCGTGCCGATCTGCAGCACCGAGCCGACCGGCAGATTGGCCTCGGATGTGTCGAGATCGGCGATCACCGGATCGCCCGGATGGACCACCGTTTCCGGATCGGGCCGTACCAGATCATGCACCCGCGCCGGCAGGACCGAGACCTGGATCGCGGGGTCGGGCGCGCCATTTTCCAGCCGGAGCCAGGGCTCTTTCGACCAGCGCTCGCCGGGAATACCGCCCGCGACGGTCAGGGTCAGGCTGTCCGGATGTTCGCGCAGATTGCGCCCCGGGCGGAAGGTCAGCTGCCGCGCAACGCTCACCTCTTTCGGTGCAGCGGTCACATGGCCGAGCGCTGCCATCAGGTCTTCCATCGGGGTCATGTCCCGCTCCCTTCCGATCCGCTTTCCGGCAGTTTCGCGACCCGGGCGCGCAGGTCAAGCCGTGCCTCCACCAGCCGCCCGGCCTCGCGCAAAAGATCTGTCCCCCGACCCGGTATCTGGGTCACCTGGTAGAAATCCGCGATCTGACCAGGGCTGGCCGCCATCAGCCAGGCCTGCATTTCGGGCCGGTATTGATAGGCGCCGCGCGTCAGGCGGAAGGGCAGGGCCGAAAGCCAGTCCTGGCGGTCCTGGGCGTGGAAATGCAAAAGCTTCAGCCCGGGGTGAAAGCCCGGCCCTGGCAGCCGTTCGCCGCCGATAAACGCGCCATGAAGGCGCGGCGACAGCCCCGGCACGCCCGAGCGGAAAAACACCTTGCCGGCGGAATGCGACAGCATCGCTTCGGGCAGGATATCGGCATAATCGCCTAAGGTCGGCCCGCGCAGCCCCCTATGCCGCGGCTTCAGCGCGCCGCGAAAGGCGCGGGCGGTATAGATGTCATCGGGAAGGTCCGGCTCATGCAGCGCCTCGAAAGGCTCGATCCGGCACAGGATGTCTTTGGCGGGCAGGCAGCCCAGCACCTCGGCCACCGGCCGCAGCGGCCAGATGAATTCATCGATATCGACATGGCCAAGCCAGTCGCTGCCGCCCGCGCGGTAGACCATGCGCGCATTCTTCGCCTGGCGGTTCTGATGCCGGTCGGGCCGGCCGCCAAGCGCCTGCCAGTGCCCTGCATCACAGGCGATCAGCCGCACCCGCGAAAGGCGCCGCGCCGCGATCGCCGCCAGCGCCGGGTCGTCCGGGTCATCAAAGCAGAGCGTGATCTGATCCGCGCCAAGATCCAGATGCCAGGCAAGAAAGGCGAGGATCTTCTCCTCGGGCGCTTTCACCGTGGCAACCAGCGCCCAGCTGGCGGCCTGTTTCACAGGAGATCCAGCAATTCCCGCGTCGGCCACGCATCTGCCGGCAGGCCGAGGCGCTGTTGTTCCGCCTGGATCGCGCGCCGCGTGCCCGCGCCCAGAACCCCGTCAATCTTGCCGACATCATATCCAAGCGCCTGAAGCTTTTCCTGCAGGGCCCTCATATCCTCATCGGGCAGTAACGGGTCGGGCGAGGTGTTCAGCGCCGGCTCCGCCCCTTCGATCAGGGTGGCGAAATAGGCGGCGGTGGTCACATAGGTCAGGCTTTTGTTCCATTCCAGCAGGACCTGGAAATTCGGAAAGACCAGGAAAGCCGGCCCCTTGCGGCCCTGCGGCAGCAAAAGCGAGGCTTCAAGTTCCGCCGGCAGCGTATTGCCGCGCCGGGGCGCCACGCCAAGCGCCGCCCATTGCGCGACCGGCAGGTCCTTGTCGAGCCCGCTCAGCGCCCAGTCGAAGGTCTCGGGCAGCACAACCTCGGTCAGCCAGGGCTCGCCCGCGCGCCAGCCGTGATGTTTCAGCATATTCGCGCCCGACATCAGCGCATCCGGGACCGAGGTTTTCAGCCGCACATGCCCGTCGCCATCGCCGTCAATACCGCGTTCCAGAATGTCCTTCGGCAGCATCTGCACCATGCCGATCTCGCCCGCCCAGGCCCCTGTCGTGTCGAGCGGCAGGTCGCCATTCGCGAAAAGCCGCATCGCGGCAAAGGCCTGGGGGCGGAACATTTCGGGTCGGCGGCAATCCCAGGCGAGGGTGAGGATCGCGGCGCGGGTATTGTAATCGCCCTGGAAGCGGCCGAAATCGGTTTCAAACCCCCAGATCGCCAGCATCACCCCGGGCGGAATGCCATAGGTGCTTTCGGCTTTCGCAAAAAGCGGCTGATGGGCGTCCCAGGCGAGCATGGCATCGGGCAGGCGCTTGTCGCCGATCAGGCTCTGCGCGAATTCGAGGAAAGGTTTGCGAAACACCCCCTGACGCTGATCGGCCCTGAGAATCTCGGGTTCGGCGCGGGCATCTGCAAGCCAGCCATCTGCTGCCGCCTCAGGAAGGCCCTCGGCCAGGGCTTCATCACGCAGCCCTGCAAGGAACCCGGGAAAGCTGCCACCGCAGGGCACCTGGGCTGCTGCCTCAGCTGTCGGGGCCTCGGGGAGGGGGGGCGGAGTTTCTGCCCGGGCAGAAAAGGGGGCCAGCATTGCGGCTATGATCAGGGGTCTCAGCATGGGCGCGAAGCTAGACGAGCGCGGCCATGAGGGCAATTGCCAGCATCAGTGCCCAGGCCCGCCAAAGCGCGCGGCAGGCGGCGTCAATATCTTCGGGCCCGGCATCGCGGCGCCCCTCGGGCCAGACCCAGGGGTACCAGCGCATTTCGCCATTATAGCTGCGCGGGCCGGAAAGCGCGACATTCAGAATGGGCGCGAGGGTGGATTCCGGCCAGCCGGCATTCGGGCTGCGATGCTGCGGCGCATCGCGCAGCACCGGGCGCGGGTCGAGCCAGCCATGTGACAGCGCGAGTAACAAAGACGTCAGCCGCGCGGGGATCAGGTTAAGCAGGTCATCAAACCGCGCAGCGGCCCAGCCGAATTCGCGATGGCGCGGCGTCATATGGCCGATCATCGAATCGGCGGTATTGGTGATCTTGTAGATCAGGATCCCCGGCAATCCGGCGATCAGGAACCAGAAAACCGGCGCAATCACCCCGTCCGAAAGATTTTCGGCCGCCGATTCAATCGCGGCGCGGGCGATATCCGGCGCGCGCATGTCTTTGGTGTCGCGTCCGACGATCATCGCAACCGCGCGCTTGCCCTCGTCCAGCGACTGCCGGAGCCCCGTCGCCACCGCCCGCACATGATCAACCAGCGAGCGCTGCGCGATCAGAATGGCGGCGATCACGGTCTCGATCACACCGTGATATGGCAGCCTGCCGATGAGCCAGCCCACCAGGCCCGCGCCAAGGACCAGGACGGCCATCACCACAGCCCCCTTGAGCCGCCGCGCCGCGCCCTCGTTGAACCGCCGGTCCGCAAGGCCGATCAGCCGGCCCATCAGCACCGCCGGATGCGGCAGGTGGCGCCAGATCCAGGCGGGCTCGCCAAAGGCGGCGTCGAGAATCATGGCAAGAACCAAAACCATGCCGGACCCCGTGCTGGTGGTTGCGAATCATCTGACAGGGAAGTGAACCGGATCGGCCCCGCGGGCAAGCGGGCATTCAACGGTCCCGGCCTGCGGCATTGCCGCCACGAAGGCTTCATCTTTTTGTGGTAAAGTGCTGGCATGGTGAGAGGGGCTTGATTTCACGGGCTTTCGGGTTTGTGCTGGGCTCAGGAGGGGACGGACATGCTGGAATATCTGCCCAAGGAGTTGCGCGATCATCTCGATGCTGCCCGCAAGCGCCAGCAAAGGCGCAAATCGCGGATGCGGGTCGAACTTGGCGATCTGCTGGTCTATCCGGTGATGCGGTTCTGGCAGGGCGGCTTTTCGCTTGATGCCGATCTGGTGCCGGCGCGGCTGCGGGGGCTGGTCGATATCTATGACGGCCCGCGCCATGTTTTTCAGTGCCTGATCGTTGCCTCGGAAATCGTCGATGGCGAACTGGTCTGCGACTTCAAACGTCTGACCCCGGTGACCAATCGCGCGGCGCTTGACTACTGGCGCGAAGACGAGGGGCCGGCGGGTTATTTGCCATCCGCGTAAGGGGGGGCTCTGCCCCCTCCACCCCCGGAGTATTCAGATCAAGAGGAAGAGCGTATTTCCTCTTGACTGAAATACTCCCGCCGGAGGCTTCCTCACCTGGCCAGAGGCGCCATCACGGTCGGATCTCGACCATGGTTCCAACAGGCGTCGCCGCCCAGATTTCACGCATTTCCGCATTGCTTATGGCGATACATCCTGCCGTCCAGTCAGTTGCGATAAATGTGTCATCGGGCAGCATATTCGGCTGGCCATGGATCATGATATCGCCCCCGGGAGAATAGCCGCCGGCCCGGGCGCGCGCGCGGTCGGCGGGCTGCGGGTAATCGAGCCCCAGTGAGAGGTGATAGGCAGACTGGTCATTGCGGCGGTCGATGCGGAATTCGCCCTCGGGGGTGCGGCCATCGCCTTCGCGTTCCTTACTCCCATCGGGCGCAAATCCGAGGGCAATCCTATAAACCCGCACCTCTTTGCCATCCTGGATCAAGGCCATGCGGCGGGTGGATTTTTCGATCACGATGCGCTCCACCTCACCTGAAAGCGGCGGCAGCGGCGTTGCATCAGGCCCGGGGGCGGGGACTAGGCGCGGCCAGAACAGCAGAGCGGCGAGGATCAGCCCGCTGAGGCTCAGCAGCGTGAAAAGCCGCGCCAGCTGTTTCATTGCAGATCGGAGAATGCCGCCTGCAACCGCTCCAGCGCTTCTTCGACCTGGGCGCGTGGTGCCGCGATATTGACGCGCAGGAAGCTCTCGCCGCCGCGTCCGAAACTGTCACCGTAATTGGTCGCGATGGCGGCCTGACCTTCGACGCGTTCCAGCATCCCGGCCTTGCTCAGCCCGGTGCCCGAGAAGTCGACCCAAGAGAGATAGGTCGCTTCAAGCGGCATGGATTTCAGCCCCGGGATCCGGTGGATCGCCGCATCGAACAACTGCCTGTTGCCGTCGAGATAGGTCATCAGCGCATCGACCCAGGCCGCCCCCTCGGGCGAGCAGGCGGCGGTGACCATATGTATCCCAAAGCTGTTCGGCGAAATCCCGATCGCCCCCATCACAGATGCAAAGCGCCGGCGCAGAACCTCATCGGCGATGATCACATTGCCGGTATGGGCGCCCGCGATGTTGAAGGTCTTGGTTGCTGCCGTCAGCATCACCAGCCGGTCCTGGATCTCTGGTGCGGCATTGGCCATCACCGTGTGTTTATGGCCCGGATAGGTCAGGTCGGAATGGATCTCGTCCGAGACAAGGATCAGATCATGGCGCTGCGCAAAGGCGGCGATCGCGCGCAGTTCGGCCGGCGTCCAGACCCGCCCGCCGGGATTATGGGGCGAGCACAGGATCAGCATGGTCTCGCGCCCCGTCAGCTGCGCGTCCCAGGCCGCGAGATCGAGCATATAGCGCCCGTCCTCGTTCTTCAGTTCGCATTCCACCACCTCGCGCCCGCTGGACCGGATCACCCGGGCAAAGGCGTGATAGACCGGCGTCATCAGCACGATGCCATCCCCGGGCTGCGTAAAGGCCTGCAGACACAGCCCCACCGCATTCACCAGGCCATGGGTGGTGAAGATATGCGAAGGATCGATTTTCCAGCCATGGCGGGTCTGCATCCACCAGGTGAGCGCCTCGAGATAGGGGCGCTCATCGCCGAAATAGCCGTAAACCCCATGATCGAGCATCTTTTGCAGCGCGGCCTGCACCGCGGCGGGCGGGCGGAACTCCATATCTGCCACCCACATCGCAAGGCCCCGGTCATGCGGGATGCCGTAAAGCGTCTCCATCATGTCCCATTTCACGCAATGAGAGCCGAAACGGTTGATGGGCGTATCGAAATCGGGGCGGGACATGAGGGCGTCTTTCTGCACAATACCCCGAAAGGGCTAGCCGCAGATGCGGCCCGGATCAAGCCGCGCGCCGTCTGTCCGCGCCCTCCGGCACCCGCCCTCACGCAGATATGCGCGAATCCCTTGCGCGAAAGGGGGGGGATGACCTAAATCCCCCCCATGTTGCGCTCCATCCTGATCCATCCCGATCCCCGCCTGAAAAAGCTCTGCGATCCCGTGACCGAGGTCTCGGACGAGATCCGCAGGCTGGCCGATGACATGCTGGAAACCATGTATGATGCGCCGGGCGTTGGCCTGGCCGCGCCGCAGATCGGTGTGATGAAGCGGCTTCTGGTGATGGATTGCATCAAGGAGGGCACGCCCGAGCCGATGGCGCTGATCAACCCCGAGGTCATCTGGTCCTCGGAAGATCTGAACATCTATGAGGAAGGCTGTCTTTCCATTCCGGATCAATATGCCGAGGTGAAGCGCCCTTCGCTGGTTACTGTGCGCTGGACGGGGCTCGATGGCAAAACCGATGAGCGCAGTTTCGAAGGGCTCTGGGCCACCTGCGTCCAGCATGAGATCGACCATCTGAACGGCAAGCTGTTCATTGACTATCTCGGGCCGCTGAAGCGCCAGATGATCACCCGCAAGATGGAAAAGCTGAAGCGCGAACGCGCGCGTTCGGAAGGCATGTGATGGCGGTTCGTGTCTGTGTGCCTTACCCGCATCCGGTGCTGAAGGCGCCGGCGGCGGATGTGGCGGAGATCACCGATGAGGTGCGTGCGATCTGGCGCGACATGGTTGATACGATGGAGGCGATGCCGGGCTACGGCCTTGCCGCCGTGCAGATCGGGGTTCCGTTGCGGCTGGCTGTGGTGGATTGTTCCGAGGCGCGCGGCCAGGCGGTGCTGATGGCCAATCCCGAGGTGATCCATGCTTCGGTGCAGCCGCGTGACCATGAAGAGGCCTCGCCCAATCTGCCGGGCGTCTCAGCCAGGGTGACGCGGCCGCGCGCGGTGACGGTCAGGTTCCTGAACGCAGAGGGCCAGATCGAAGAGCGCGATTTCGTGCATCTCTGGGCGACATCGGCGCAGCACCAGATCGACCATCTGGCGGGCAAGATGTATTTCGATCATCTCTCGCCCCTGAAACGGAAAATGCTGATCGCGAAGGCGGAGAAGCTCCGCAAACGCGGCTGAGGAGGCGCGGATGCGGGTGATTTTCATGGGCACGCCGGAGTTTTCGGTGCCGGTGCTCGAGGCGCTGAATGCAAGGCATGAGGTCGTCGGCGTCTGGTCGCAGCCGCCCCGGCCCGCCGGGCGCGGCAAAGAGCTGCGCAAAACCCCGGTCCATGCCCGTGCCGGGGCGCTCGGGCTGACGGTTCATACCCCCGACAAACTGCGCGCGCCCGAGGATCAGGCGGTGTTTGCCGCGCTGAAGGCCGATGTGGCGGTGGTGGTGGCTTACGGGCTGATCCTGCCCCAGGTCGTGCTGGACATGCCGGCGCGGGGCTGTCTGAACATCCATGCCTCGCTTTTGCCGCGTTGGCGCGGTGCGGCGCCGATCCAGCGCGCGATCATGGCCGGGGATGCGGAAACCGGCATCTGTATCATGCAGATGGAGGCGGGGCTTGATACCGGCCCGGTTCTGTTGCGCGAAGAAACCCGGATCGGTGCGGAGGAGACGGCCTCCGATCTGCATGACCGCCTGTCCGCACTGGGCGCCGCTGCGATGATCGCGGCGCTTGACCAGCTGGACGGGCTCGTGCCGGTTCGCCAGCCCGAAGAGGGCGTAAGTTACGCCGCGAAGATCGACAAGGCCGAGGCAAAGATCGACTGGACACGCCCCTGCGATGTGATCGACCGCCAGATCCGCGGTCTCTCGCCCTTTCCGGGGGCCTGGACACAGGTGGGAGCGGAACGGGTGAAGCTGCTGCGTTCCCGGATCGATGCCGGTGCGGGAGCGCCCGGCGAGGTGCTGTCCGGCTTCACCATCGCCTGTGGTGAGGGGGCGGTGACGGTGACCGAGGCGCAGCGCGAGGGCAAGAAACCGATGCCTGCCGCCGAGGTGCTCAAAGGCCTCACTTTGCCGCCACGTCTTTAAGAGCGGGGTTCAGCCGCCGTCCGCAGAAGCGGGCCCCCCGGGGATATTCAGGAGCAGACAAGGAAAGTGGATGCTCTCCGCCTTTGAGCAGTTCCTCCGGGGGGGGGCGAGGGATTTCCTGGTAAGTTATTGATATTATTTTTTGTCCTGCTTGGAACGCGTGAATTCTGACCGACGAAGGGAGGCTTGACAGCAAGAGATCCGGGGGGCCGGTCCTTGGAGGATGCTGCGTCGGAGATCGCCGCATCAAATGCCGCAACCATCCAGACATGTTCTGAAGGCGCAAGGACCGAAGGCGCGTGGCCACCCGCTGCGACAGTCGCCCCATGGTCTTCCCCTCAGCTACTGCCCTCAGCGCAACCGCCCTCTTCCGGCTTTGAAGGTTAATGAGTCTGGAGACTAACGCAAAGCGCCCGACCGATCGATGCAGATCCACTCCTGAGAGCCTCCAGACGCAGCTTTGCGAGGGCGGCTTTCCGTGCATCATCATAAGTGAAATCTCTCACCGCCTTTGGATCTGGAAGCGCCCTGCCGATTTCGCGGAAAAGTGGCGGCATGTGCTGAACATATGTTCTTGCCGCCACTGTCGGCTGCGGCCCTGACGTCAGATGGCCCAACTCGGCCAGCTTCCTCATGGCGCGCGACTGGCCAGGGGCCCGGTTTTCGCAGCGAAAACCGCACAAATTTCTTTTAAGAAATTTGGTCCCCACCGCCGCGAGAGGGGCGTTCCACCCCCAGCCGCGGATGGAGCGCGCCTGCGATCCACCAGCAGCCAAGAAGGCCGAGACCTGCCACGATAAAGATGCCCGGAACCGGCGCGAAGAACAGGATGAGCCAGGCGATGCCGGGCGTCAGAATGCCCGATACATCGCGGAAACTGGCATAGACGGCCGCCATTTCGGTACGCTCAGAGGGTTTGACCGACATCAGGAAGGGCAGCCCGCCGACGACATCCAGTGTCACGAAGCAAAAGCTTGCCGCGAGGCACAGCGCCACCGCGACCCAGGGCAGGACCGACAGCATCGCCGCCGCCAGCATCAGGCCCCCGCCCGCCAGAAACGCCAGCCGCACCGAGCGGCGCACCGAGAACCGGCGCGCTGCGCGGTTGATGGCCGGCGCGAGGAACAGGAACGTGTTCGAGACCGACAATACGATACCGCCGGTCTTGTCGCTCAGACCCGACTGGACGCAATAGATCGGCAGGTAGACGATATAGACCCACCAGCCGCAGGACCGCATCACCGCGAAGGTCCAGCCCGCGATCAGCCTCGGCTGGCGCAGAAAGCGCGACAGAAACCCCAGCGGATTGACCGCCGGCCGGCGCGCCCGCGAGATCTGGCGGCCATTTCCCAGCCTCAGCCACCAGAAGACCCCGATCAGCACCAGCGCAAAAAAGCCCGAGAGCAGGAAGGGCGCCGGCGCCCATTGGTGATGCAGCCAGACCCCCAGCACCGGCCCCACCGCCCATGGGATAGCGGCATAGGCCATCTGCACCCCCTGACTGTGACCCAGCCGGGTGCGCTCGACATAATCCAGCACATAGGCGTTGAGACAGATGAAGACCGTCGCCGTCGCCATCGCATTGCAGATCAGCGCGAGCGAGATTGTCAGCGGCGTGCCACAGACCGCCAGCGCTGTGCCGACAAGATAAAGCGTGGCCCCTCCGGTATAGGTCCAGCGGCGCGGCACGAACCGGGTCACGCCCGGCACCATCAGCCCGCAAAACAGCGCGACAAACCCCGCCGCCAGATAGGCGACCGAGGTCATCTGTGCATCGCCAAGGCTCTGATAGACCGCCAATGGCATGGCCGAGACCAGCATACCGCGCACCGCAGCCTCAAGCCCGGCAAGCAGAGCGAAATGCTCAACCTTCGGCACCGGGCTGTGTTTCAGCGCGAGGGGGAGATCGTAATGGCCCATGCCGCCGACCACACTCCGAAAGAGAAGCCCGGTCTGCACCATTTGCGACAGAGCGTGTCGCGGGCATCAGGTGGCAGACGGTGCCCCCGCAGCGGGGCCCGCCGTTTTGGTGCGGGCCAGAAGGTCGATAAGCCGGCCCCGCGCGGCGGGCAGGGCCGCCGGGACAGGCGGCGCTTTGTCATCGGCGGGCCGGGGCCTGTCGTTCAGCAGCTCGCGCGTCAGGAAATGTCCGGTCAGCGCGAGGCCCGGCAGGATGTCGGCCTCGCCCGGCATCCCGCCTGCCGCAAGCGAGGCGGGCAGCGGCAGGAGACGCGCCGCCCAATCCCCCGCGCCCCGGGCCGAAACCGCCCGGCCCGTCCTGGGGCTGACATAGGCCAGCCCTTCCGTTGCGCCGGTCACCGCACAGGAACCCAGATCCAGGCCATAGCCGGTCTCGGTCAGAAATCTGAGCTCCCACAAGAGATAATAGGCGGGCCAGCTGGCATTGACCGGGCCGGTCCGCGTCATCTGATCCAGAAGATCCTGGGTCTCCTGCCACAAAGTGCCATAGGCCTCGCGTTCGGGCAGGCAGAGCTGCAACAGCGCCGTCACCGCGCCCAGGCCTTCCAGCGCGAGCCGGTCCGCCAGCACCGCTGCGCGCGAGCGCAGTGGTTCGACACGAAAACTGCCAAGCTGGTCCTCAAGCCTTGCCGTCCAGGTCAGGTCGAGCTCGTTGCCGGGTTGCAAATGGGCCGCGAGGCGCCGGGACGCGCCGCCCCTGACCAGCCCGGAACACCGGCCATGCTCACGGGCGAAAACGGTGAGAATGGCGGATGTTTCGCCATGCGGCCGCGCCGCCAGAACCAGAGCCTGATCATGCCATTCCATCATCGCCAGAGTTTCGCCTGTGGCCGGTCCGGGGACAAGAGGGGGGCGCTGCCCCTCTGTCTGCTGACGCAGACGGACCCGCTATACTCAACGGCAGAAAAAGAGGCGCTCCTTTGATGTATTCGGTCTCTGAACATATCCGAAGGACGGTATGATCAGGGGTAATATACTGAACCTGCGGCGCAGATCCGCCTCAGCGCTTTCGGGGAGCCCCGCCGGAGGCTTTCCCCGGAAAACAGGGGCGCAGTCTTTCGTCAGGCGCGCGGCGCCCCCATATGTTCAGGGACAGCAGAGGAGGGAAGCGTGCCTTTCATCGGACTTTTGATCATCGGGGTTGCGGCCGGGTTTCTGGCCACACGGGTCATGCGGTTGCAGACAGATGTGCCGACCACCATCGCGATCGGCGTATTCGGTGCCCTGATCGGTGGATTTGCGCTGCGGTTCCTTGTCTGGTCACTGGGCGCCGCCGCGGGATTTGTGGGTGCATTTCTGGGGGCACTGGCGCTGATCTGGGCCTGGAAGACCTGGATGCGGTAAAGACCTGGATGCGGTAAAGGGCGGGCGCCGGATCTCATCCGAGACGTTTCACCAGATCTTTCAGTCGCAGATCCCCGATCCCCCAGATGAGTTTGCCCTGCCAGGCGGCAAACAGGATCTGCGCCGCCTGTCGTGCCTTCTCGCCCTGGCCGATCCGCAAAGCCAGCTGCATCTCTACCTGGCAGCGCCAGGCTGTAGCGGCCTCCAGGGCCGCAGCGTCGCGCTGGCTCAGCAGGATGAGGCCGGCGATCTGGACAGAGCCTCCGTCAGATCCATCCTCCAGCGCTTTCAAAAGCGCCTGGGGCCCTTTGCCCTGGCTGGCCTGATCTGCCGCCCCGAGCCGGGCACCGATCTCTTCCCAGCCATTTCGTGCCGCCGCGCCCTGCAGACCCTCGACCGAGCCAAAGCGCTGCGCCAGTGTTGATGCCGCGAGACCCGTCGCGCGCGAGAGATTGCCAAAACTGATCGCCTTTTCACCCCCCGTGGCAAAGAGCTGGCGGGTCGCTTTCAGGACTTCGGCGTCAGAGAGGATCTTGCGGCGTGGCATGGGCCCAGCCTGCGCGAGGCCGAGGCCGCATTCAAGCCTTTTCCTGTGACCCTTTTGCGGCGGTTTTGTAAGGGGCCATACCTGCACGGGCCAATTCATCCGCGCGCTCATTCTCAGCATGGCCGGCATGGCCCTTGATCCATTGCCAGGTCACCTGATGCCGGGTCTGCGCCTGTTCCAGTCTTTGCCAGAGATCGGCATTCTTTACCGGTTTTTTATCGGCGGTCTTCCAGCCATTCCGTTTCCAGCCATGGATCCAGCTGGTCACACCGTTTTTCACATAGGCGCTGTCGGTGACCACGGTCAGCGTCGAGGGCCGGGTCAGGCTTTCCAGCGCGTGGATCGCAGCCAGCAGTTCCATCCGGTTATTGGTGGTATCCGCTTCGCCGCCAGACAGCGTGCGCTCTTTCAGCACGGTGTCACCATCGCGTGCGATCAGCAAAGCACCCCAGCCGCCGGGGCCAGGATTTCCGGAGCAGGCTCCGTCGGTATAGGCGAAAAGATCAGGCATGGCCGGGTGATGTCACGGCGCGCGCTCCAGCGCAAGACGGGCGCCGAGCGCAGCGAAAGATGCCGCAAAGGCGCGCCTGACCCAGGTCATCAGGCGCGCGGAAGACAGAAGGCGTGAGCGACCGGTCGCACCCAGGATCACGTAAAGCAGGAAGGTGGCGAAGGTCATTGCCGTGAAGCCAGAGCCGAGAATGACCAGATCCGCCAGCCCGGCCTCTTTCGGCAGGAATTGCGGGATGAAGGCCAGAAAAAACAAAGGCAGTTTCGGGTTCAGCAGATTGAGCAGGATCCCGCGCCAGACGAGTCGCGCGGGCGTCCCGCTCTGCGCGGCTGTGATCGCCATCCCGCCGCCCGATTGCAGCACCGCCCAGGCCATCCACAGCAGATAGGCGACGCCGGCATATTTGAGCGCCTGAAACAGCAGGGCCGAGCTGTGCAGCACCGCCGCCAGCCCCGCCATCGCGACGATCATATGGAAGACCGTTGCAAGCGTGCAGCCCACCGTCGCCCAGATCCCCGCCCGCGCACCGCCGCCCAGCGTCACCGAAAGCGTATAGACCACGCCGATCCCCGGCGTGATGCAGACGATGAACGCGGTCAGCAGGAATTCCGGGCTCAGGATCGCCATGGCCAGCCTTTAAGCTGCGGGCACACGCAGGATGCGCGGCACCTTGAACTCGATATTCTCGACGGCGGTTTCGACCAGCTCGACGGTGACGTCAAAGCGGTCACGGACGGCGTCGATCACCTCATTGATCAGGACTTCGGGCGCCGAGGCGCCGGCAGTGACGCCGAGCGCTGTGATCCCCTCCAGCGCGCGCCAGTCGATATCCCCGGCGCGCTGTACCAGTTGCGCATAGGAACAGCCGGCGGCGCGGCCAACCTCGACGAGGCGTTTCGAGTTTGACGAATTCGGCGCGCCGACGACCAGCAAAGCGTTGATCTTTGGCGCGATCGCCTTCACCGCCGCCTGACGGTTGGTGGTGGCGTAGCAGATGTCCTCATGACCAGGGCCGGTGATGGCGGGGAAACGGGCGCGCAACGCCTCGACAATCTCTGCCGTGTCATCGACGGAAAGCGTGGTCTGGGTGGCGAAGGCGAGCTTCGTCTCGTCGCGCACGCTTAGGCCCGCCACGTCTTCGGGCGTCTCGACCAGCAGCACCTCACCCTGGGGCAGCTGGCCCATGGTGCCGACGGTTTCAGGGTGGCCCTCATGGCCGATATAGATCAGCTGGAGGCCGTTGGTGTGGTGGCGCGCGGCCTCGCTATGGACCTTTGTGACCAGCGGGCAGGTGGCATCCACCGCGATCATCTGCCGGCTCGTCGCTTCTGCCGGCACCGATTTCGGCACGCCATGCGCGGAAAAAACCACTGGCCGGTCATCGGGGCATTCGCTCAGCTCTTCGACAAAAACCGCGCCTTTCGCGCGCAGCCCGTCGACCACATAGCGGTTATGGACGATCTCATGGCGGACATAGACCGGCGCGCCCCATTTCTGCAGCGCCATCTCGACGATCTGGATCGCCCGGTCGACACCGGCGCAGAAACCGCGCGGCGCGGCAAGATAGAGCATCAGAGGCGGGCGGGTGGTCATGGGCATTTCCGGATATGGCACAGCGGACTGGTCTGCGGACTGGCCTGGATGAGAGGTAATGTCAAAGTGTCCCCGGGTCCAGTGCCGCAAGCCCCCGCAGGCGCTCAGTTGCCCGAAAAAACCTCAGAGGAAAACGCCGGAAAAGCTGTCGAGCATCCCGGCCCCTATCAGCGCGAGCACCGCATAGCGGGCGGTTTTTGCGATGGTGACCAAAGCGAGGAACAGCAGCGGATGGACCCGCATCAGCCCGGCAAGCGCCACGATCAGATCACCGCCCGGCGCCCAGCTGAGCAGCAGGGACCACAATCCCCAGCGGGAGAACCAGGCGCGGGCGCGGATCAGCCCCTCATCGGTGAAGGGGAACCAGCGGCTGCCGCGCAGGCGCTCGCCCCGCAGGCCACACCAATAGGTGACGCAGGAGCCGAGGATATTGGCAACTGACGCCACCAGCACCAGGAGAACCGGCCCATGCCCCGCGCCTTGCAGGGCAATGAAGACCAGTTCGGAATTCATCGGCAGCGGCGTGGAAGCGATAAAGGCCGCCAGCGCGAGGCCGGCCAGACCCAGGGTCATCAGAAAATCCATAGGGCGCGCTTCTGGAGAGAAGCGCGCCCTATGGCAAGTGTCAAATGCCCGGCATGGCGGCGCTTTTCTGGCATTCCCCCCGAGGGCTCAGGTCGGGGGAAAGCAGAACAGTGCCGGATGCGGGCCAGATCAGTGGGGCGGTTCAGCGCGCGCCGACAGTGACCTCTTCGCCATCAGCAGGGCGCGGCTCGCGCGGCGGACGGCCGATCACATCGCGCAGCTCGTCGAGCTCGATGAAATTATCCGCCTGACGGCGCAATTCATCCGAGATCATCGGCGGCTGGCTGCGGATGGTCGAGACGACCGAGACGCGGACGCCCTGGCGCTGGAGGCTTTCGACCAAAGGCCGGAAATCCCCGTCACCCGAGAAGAGCACGATATGATCCAGCCGCGCCGCGAGTTCCATCGCGTCGACAGCCAGTTCGATATCCATATTGCCCTTCACCTTTCGGCGGCCCTGGCTGTCCGTATATTCCCGCGCCGGTTTGGTCCGCATGGTAAAGCCGTTATAGTGCAGCCAGTCCACCAGCGGACGTATCGGCGAGTATTCCTCGTTTTCCAGAAGTGCCGTGTAGTAAAATGCTCGCAGCAGCTTGCCCCGACGCATGAATTCCATACGCAGAAGCTTGTAGTCGATGTCGAACCCAAGCGCCTTTGCAGCCGCGTAAAGATTCGATCCATCGATGAACAGCGCGAGCCGTTCGTCTTTGTAAAACATTCTCATTCCCCTCGAACAGTCACAGCAGTATCGAAAACGCCGACAGCCGACCCCGATGAATCAATGGATCCGGCGCGGACTGAAAAGTGTTTTCGAGACATGATGCGACTGGTAAACGATACGGTATGAAATTGATCGGCGACAAACCTGCAACCCCTGTTGTTATAGCGCTCGGCGCAAACCTGCCATTCGCAGACATGTTTCCGGTGGAAACACTCCGGTCTGCCCTGACCGCAATCAGCGAGGATGCGTTAACGATTTCAGGGGCAAGCAGCTTCTGGAGTACCCCCTGTTTCCCCCGGGGGGCGGGCCCTGATTATGTTAACGCAATCATTTTGACTCACGTGGATGTGCGGACCGATCCGGCCATGATTTTGACGATTTTGCATCGAATTGAGGCGAAATTCGGGCGGGAACGGCAGGAGAGATGGGGCGGAAGGACGCTGGATCTTGATTTGATTGCCTGGGGTGATTCGGTTTTGCCCGATGTGGAAACCCAGGGGCTCTGGCGCAATCTCTCCGCCGCTGAACAGGCGCAGCGGGCGCCGGATCAGCTGATCCTGCCGCATCCGCGGATGCAGGATCGTGCCTTTGTTCTGGTGCCCATGGCCGAGATCCTGCCCGACTGGCGTCATCCTCTGCTGGGGCTGACCGTCCGCGAGATGCTGGCCGCCCTGCCGGAAGAAGACCGCGAGGCGGTGAAACGGATCGATGTGACGTGAGAAGTGATCGGGATTTCCTGTTGACAGCGCTTGTCAGCAAGGCGAAATCCGCCTAAATGTTCCTTTTCCGAGAGCCTGGCCCGTTCAGGTGTCTGTCCTCGTCTGGGCAAACATCCGAAGACCGCCGGCGCTGCGCCCGGCTTTTGCCGGGCCCGAACCCTGGAGTGACTGACCCATGGCCCGTGTGACGGTCGAAGATTGCGTTGACAAGGTTCCGAACCGCTTTGAGCTGGTGCTGCTGGCGGCCCATCGTGCGCGTGAGATCAACACCGGCGCGCCGCTGACTGTTGACCGCGACAATGACAAGAACCCGGTCGTGTCGCTGCGCGAGATCGCGGACGAGACCCAGTCGGCCGAAGTTCTGCGCGAGCGGATGATCGAATCGTTCCAGACCCAGATCGAGGTCGACGAGCCGGAAGAAGACCAGATGGCGCTTCTGATGGCGGGCGAGATCGACCGTCCGCAGCAAGACGACATGTCGGAAGAAAAACTGCTCCGCGCCCTCATGGAAGCCCAGGGCGAAAACTGAGTCTGAAAAGCGGTGGCTGAGCAGCTAACCTGAGCTGTCCTGATGCAGCAGGCGGGGCCCCGGCCCCGCAGGCCTTCTGCGACGGATGCGCGAGGCGGTAATGATTGACGTAGAAGACCTTATCGCCCTTGTCCGTAACTACAATCCGCGCTCTGATGCTGATCTGATCCGCCGCGCCTATGCTTACGGCATCCGGATGCATGAGGGGCAGTATCGCAAATCCGGCGAGCCCTATTTCACCCATCCTGTCGCCGTCGCCGCCATTCTCACCGAGATGCGGCTGGATGATGATACGATCGTCACTGCGCTGTTGCATGACACGATCGAAGACACCCGCTCCACCTGGACCGAGATCGCCGACCAGTTCGGCCCCGACGTCGCTGAGCTGGTCGATGGTGTCACCAAGCTGACGAACCTGCAGCTTTCCTCCGCCGAGAGCAAACAGGCCGAGAATTTCCGCAAGCTTTTCATGGCCATGTCCAAGGATCTGCGGGTGATCCTGGTCAAGCTTGCCGACCGTCTGCACAATATGCGCACGATCAAGTCGATGAAGCCGGAAAAGCAGGTGCAAAAAGCCCGCGAGACCATGGAAATCTTCGCACCGCTTGCGGGCCGCATGGGCATGCAATGGATGCGCGAAGAGCTGGAGGACCTGTCCTTCCGCGTCATCAACCCCGATGCGCGCAATTCGATCATCCGCCGCTATGTGACTTTGCAGAAGAAAACCGGTGATGTGGTCCATAAGATCACCGCCGATATCCGCACGGAACTTGACCGCGAAGGTCTCGAGGCGATGGTCTACGGGCGCGCCAAGAAGCCCTACTCGATCTGGCGCAAGATGCAGGAGAAGGATCTCGCCTTCTCGCAACTGTCGGATATCTATGGCTTCCGGGTGATCTGCGGCTCGGTCACGGATTGCTACCGGATCCTCGGCGTGATCCATCAGCGCTGGCGCGCGGTGCCGGGGCGGTTCAAGGATTACATCAGCCAGCCGAAATCCAACGGCTACCGCTCGATCCATACCACGGTCTCGGGCCGCGCGGCATCCAAGGTCGAGGTGCAGATCCGCACCCGCGAGATGCACGAGGTCGCTGAATCCGGTGTGGCCGCGCATTGGTCCTACCGCGAGGGCGTGCTGGGCCGGAACCCCTTTGCTGTCGATCCCGCAAGCTGGATCAGCCAGATGACCGAGCGTCTGGACGAGGAAGACCACGACGAATTCCTCGAAAACGTCAAGCTCGAGATGTATTCCGATCAGGTCTTCTGCTTCACACCCAAGGGCGATGTGATCCAGCTGCCGCGCGGGGCGACGCCGCTCGATTACGCCTATGCGATCCATACCAGGATCGGCAATTCCACCGTTTCGGCCAAGGTTGATGGCATCCGCGTCCCGCTCTGGACCCGGTTGAAAAACGGACAATCGGTCGAGATCATCACCGCCGAAGGTCAGCGCCCGCAACCGACCTGGGTGGATATCGTGACCACGGGTCGCGCCAAGGCCGCGATCCGGCGGTCCTTGCGCGAAGAAGACCGTGGCCGCTTTGTCAAACTCGGCCAGGAGCTGGCGCGGGCGGCCTTTGAACATGTCGGAAAGAAGGCCAGCGAAAAAGCGATCCGCACCGCGGCCAAGCTCCTAGGCTACCCTGATGAAAGCGAACTGCTGTCGCGCGTCGGATCGGCAGAAATCACCGCGCGCCGCCTTGTCGAAGTGCTCTATCCTGAACTCGTGACCAACCGCGAGCCGCAGGTTGACAGCCAGCGCCCCGTGGTCGGGCTGGAGGATGATCAGGCCTTCCGTCGCGCCCCCTGCTGCCAGCCTTTGCCCGGAGAGCGCATCGTCGGCATCACCTATCGCGGCAAGGGTGTTGTGGCCCATGCCATCGACTGCCCGGCGCTGGAGGAATTCGAAAGCCAGACCGAACGCTGGGTCGATCTGCAATGGATGACCGGCCGCCATGCGCCGATCCATTCGGTAACGCTGGAACTGACGATTTCCAACGATGCGGGCGTGCTCGGACGGGTCTGCACCCTGATCGGCGAACAGCGGGCCAATATCTCGGATCTGAAATTCACCGACCGCAAACCGGATTTCTTCCGGCTGCTGGCCGAGGTCGATCTGCGCGATGTCGAGCATCTGCATATGGTGATGACCGCGCTCGAGGCCGATACCGATGTGGCGCAGATCTCGCGCCACCGCGATCTGTCACGCAAACCCTGACTCCATCGCGCCGCATTGCAGGCAGGCGGAAAAGTTCTTAACCTCCCGGGGATTGCCAGCCGGGCCTTTGGGCCGGCGCTGCTGGCCCGGGGCCAGGGTAACAGACCACAGGCGGCCGGGGCGCATGCCCGGCAGGGTTCAGGAGGGGTAATGGCTGCGCGCGACAGGCTGAGGCTTTGCATCAGTGTCGATCAGGTGGCGGTGCTGCGCAATGCGCGCGGCAATGACTGGCCCGATCCCCTGAGGGCCGCGCTGCTCGCCGAAGCCTCGGGGGCGGATGGCATATCGGCGCGGTTGCGCGCAGATCGCCGCGATCTCTCGGAGGATGATATCGAAGCGCTGGCCGCCGGGCTCGGTATCCCGCTGCATCTGAATGCCGCGCCGGTGCCCGCGATGCTCGGGCTGCTGACGCGTTTGCGGCCCGCTTCGTGCTGCCTTGTTGCCGGGGCGACGGACGGGAGCCGGGCCGATATCTGCCTCGACATTCTGGCCGATGAGCCGGGGCTGCGCGCTGCCATAAGCACCTTGCGCGCGGCCGGGATCCGGACCGCGCTTCTGATCGGCGAGACGCGCGCAGAGATCGAAGCCGCCGCGCGCAGTGGCGCGCAGATCGTGGTGTTCCACACCGGAGCCTATTCCATTGCCCATGCCGAGGGCCGCCAGGAGGAGGCAGAGCGCCACATCTGCGCGCTGCACGCGGCGGCAGTGCTTGCGACCGGGCTCGGGCTCGAAGCCCATGCGGCCCATGGTCTGACCTATGAGAATATCGACCCCGTGGCGGCGATCCCGGACCTGCGCGAAGTGCATATCGGCCATTTCCTGATCGGCGAGGCGGTCTATATCGGCCTCGGCCCCGCGATCGAGGAAATGCGCCGCCGCATCGATGCCGCATGTCAGTGGTGACAGCGCGGGCCTGAGCGGCTGAAACCGAATGGTCCCGGCATTGAGGATTGCTCTCGCCGCAGGACGCTCGCCATGGGATACTGGCTTCATCGTCGAAAGGCGCCCGAAACCCGCGACGTCACAGTAAGGCTGAAATGAGACAATGATGATCCTTGGCATCGGCACAGACCTCGCGAATATCGAACGCATCGGCCAGGTTCTTGACCGCCATGGCGACCGCTTTCGCAACCGGGTCTTTACCGCAGGAGAACAGCAAAAAGCCGAGGCGCGGCGCGAGACCGTTGCCACCTATGCCAAACGCTGGGCCGCGAAAGAGGCCTGTTCCAAGGCGCTCGGCACCGGGCTCAGGATGGGGATTTCCTGGAAAGACATGGCGGTCTCAAACCTTGCAACCGGGCAGCCGGTGATGGCGGTGACCGGCTGGGCGGCAGAACGGCTCGCGCAGATGACGCCGCCGGGCCATGAGGCGCTGATTCATGTGACCCTGACCGATGACCATCCCTGGGCCCAGGCCTTTGTGGTGATAGAAGCGCGGCCGCTGCGCTGAGAGACAATGGCATAAGGAATGAGTATTTAAGTCAAGAGGAAGGTGCAGGTCTTTCCTCTTGATCCAAATACTCCCGCCGGAGGCGCAGGCCGGGCACGGCCCCCCCCGTTTCCAGCTTCTACACCGGCAATTGACTCCGGCAAAACCGGGCGCGGCTTGACAGGTCGCCCCCCCCGGCGCAAGAAGCGGCCCGATACAGCGCGGAAGGCTTGTGAAGATGGCGAAGGCAAAAGGCGAGAGCGGCGGCATCGTCGAGACGATCAAAACTGTCTTCTGGGCATTGGTGATCGCAGGTCTGTTCCGGACGCTGTTCTTCCAGCCCTTCTGGATCCCGTCGGAATCGATGAAAAGCTCGCTCCTCGTGGGTGACTTCCTGTTCGTCAACAAAATGGCCTACGGCTATTCCAAATATTCCTGCCCCTTCGGTCTTTGCCCCTTTGAGGGCCGCATTCTGGCCTCCGATCCGCTGCGCGGCGATGTGGTCGTGTTCCGCAACCCCTATACCGGCGATGATTATATCAAACGTCTGATCGGTCTGCCGGGTGACAGGATCCAGTTGAAGGACGGCCGCGTCTTCCTCAACGACACCGAAGTGCCGCAGGTGCCGGACGGGATCTTCACTGAAACCTATGGCCCCCAGGGCCCGATGAAGAACTACCCGCAATGCGAGAATGGCGCGGTCGGCCTCAATGGCACCTGCGAAAAATCGCGCTCGATCGAGACATTGCCGACCGGCGACGGGGATGCGACCCGCTCCTATCCGGTGCTCAACATCAAGGATACCGCAGGCCTGCCCGATAATAGCAATGTCTATACCGTTCCCGACGGGCATTATTTCTTCATGGGCGACAACCGCGACAACAGCCAGGATTCGCGCTTCCAGCCCGGCCTTCAGGGCGGTATCGGCATGGTGCCTGCAGAATATCTGATCGGCCGCGCGGATCGCATCGTCTTCTCTTCTGCCGGCGCCAGCCTGTGGTATTTCTGGACCTGGCGGGCTGACCGCTTCTTCCTCGGGATCAACTGAGCCCATGCGGCTCTCTGCCGATCTCAAGGCGTTCCAGACCCGCATCGGGCATGAGTTTGCGCGTGGTGAGCTGCTTGTGCGGGCGGTGACGCATCCCTCGATTGCCACGCCGACGCGGCCAGACAATCAGCGGCTGGAATTCCTGGGCGACCGGGTGCTGGGCCTTGTGATGTCCGAGGCGCTGCTAGCAGCCGATAAGGCCGCCAGCGAAGGCCAGCTTGCGCCGCGTTTCAATGCGCTGGTGCGCAAGGAAACCTGCGCCGAGGTGGCGCGCGAGATCGGGCTTGGCGAGGTGCTGCGGCTGGGCCGGTCCGAGATGCTTTCGGGCGGGCGCCGCAAAGAGGCTTTGCTGGGCGATGCCACCGAGGCGCTGATCGCCGCCGTCTATCTGGATGCGGGGTTCGACGCGGCGCGCGATCTCGTGCTCCGGCTCTGGGGCGGGCGGGTCGGCGCGGTTGAACCCGATGCACGCGATCCGAAATCCGCGCTGCAGGAATGGGCCCAGGCGCGTGGTATGGCGCCGCCGAAATATACCGAGACCGGCCGCTCTGGCCCTGATCATCAGCCGCTGTTCACGGTCAGCGTTTTGCTGGACAATGGCGCGGGAGAGGTGGCGAAGGCCGGCTCGAAACGCGCGGCGGAACAAATTGCAGCAGCAGCGCTGCTGAAACGGCTGGAGGCCGGAAATGACTGAGATACCGGCAATGACCGAACCCCAATCCGATGGCACCCGTGCCGGCTTTGTCGCGCTGATCGGCGAGCCGAATGCCGGTAAATCGACTTTGCTCAACCGCATGGTTGGCGCGAAAGTCTCCATTGTGACGCATAAGGTCCAGACCACGCGTACCCGCATTCGTGGCGTCTGCATGGAAGGCCAGACCCAGATCGTCTTTGTCGACACTCCGGGCCTTTTCCGTCCGCGCCGCCGGCTGGACCGCGCCATGGTAAAAGCCGCCTGGGGTGGCGCGGCAGATGCCGATATCGTGGTTCTGCTGATCGAGGCGCATCGTGGGCTGACCGAGGGCGCGAAGGCGATCATCGAGCGGCTGGCGGGTGAGTTGCCGAAAGACCGCCCCGTGGCGCTGGCGATCAACAAGATCGACAAGGTGAAGGCGGAACGCCTTCTGGCCCTCGCCGAAGAAATGAACGGCGCTTTTCCTTTCGCAAAGACCTTCATGATCTCGGCCGAAAAGGGCTATGGGGTGCAGGATCTGCGGGAATGGCTGGCGGCAGAGCTGCCCGAAGGCGCCTGGTTCTACCCCGAGGATCAGCTGGCTGATCTGCCCCTGCGGATGATCGCGGCTGAGATGACGCGTGAAAAGCTGACGCTGCGGCTGCATGAGGAACTCCCCTATCAGCTGACCGTCGAGACCGAGAAATGGGAAGACCGCAAGGACGGCTCCACCCGCATCGACCAGATCGTCTATGTGGCGCGGGATGGCCATAAGGGGATCGTGCTCGGCAATCGCGGCGAGACGATCAAGTCGATCGGCCAGGCGGCGCGGGCTGAAATCAAGGAATTCCTCGACCGCGAGGTGCATCTCTTCCTCCAGGTCAAGGTGCGCCCGAACTGGCAGGAAGAGAAAGAGCGCTATTCCGAAATGGGGCTTGAATTCAAAGACGGCGACGCCTGAGCGGGTTCAGGCGCCGCGCCTGAACCCGCGTTTCAGCGCCGACCAGGTCAGCCAGATCACGCCACCGATGCCGATGGCCTTCGATGATCTGTCGAGGAGCCGGTCCTGCCCCAGCCCCTTTGGATCGCGCTTCATGGCGAAAGCGGCGATTGCTGCGGTGATCAGGGCGAACACGGCCCCACCCGGTGCGCGGTATTTCATTCGCTCGCCTCCCTCCGCCTGGCCTGCTATCAGGGATATAGGGCGGGAGAAGCATCCTGCCAGGAGGGGTTTGTGAAAGGCCCGCGAAATGACCAGGCTCACCGCCGAATTCTGGGTCCAGGCCTATCTGCGCCGGCTTAACCTTGCAGATATCCCGGCCTATGTGACGGCCAGAGGGGATACGACGGCGGGAGCGGTGATGGTGAAACTCGCCACGCTGAACGGAGAGGCTCAGGCCTTTGAACGCCGCACCGATCTGCTGAGCGGCGGACGGCAGTGGATGACCTATGCCAGCGGTCCTGAGCGTGAGGTCGATGAGGCGCTGACCCGCGCCCGTGCCCGCGACCCCGACCTCTGGATCATCGAGATCGAGGACCGCGCCGGGCGGACATTGCTGGAGGAGCCGGGCCTGGCCGGCGACTGACCCTCTGATGCGGTGGGCCCTCTGATGCGGCGGGCGTGCCGGTCGCCACATTCACCGCCACCCCGATGCAATGCGCCAGATTCTGGCACGTGTGAAAGGGGGCGGCATCGACCCCGATCCCGGGGGGGCAGCCGAAAAAGCCGGAACGGCGCAAAACGGTGCGGCGCCTGTCAATGCGGACTGCGTTCTTCCGGCCAGGGAGGCAGGCCCCTGTCCCCTTGGTCTTTCGACGCATGTCTGAAGCCGCCGGCATCCTGCCCCCGATCTGCCAGAATCCGACCCGCCAGAAGCCAACCCGCCAGAATCCGACCCGCCTTTCGGGCGGCTGGCCCGCCTGCGGGGCCTTCTTCTCTGACCCGCATGATGGGTGCCGTGCAATGGGCATTCAGATACTTGCGCAGCTCCACCGAAACGTATGGCATGTGCCGGCTCACATCGATCAGGATCGCCTTCGCGATGGCAGCCAGGCCCGTCGTGATCCGGGTGAACACCCGATCCGGCTCCCATGTTTCCAGCGGTTACAGAGGACTTTGGCGGGCCATATTTGCGGGGCGAGTCACAGTGCGCAACCCGCTGCGACTGATGCAGATCATGCCACTCAGAACCCGGCGGTCATCGACTTCCGGACGGCCGTGGCGCTTGGCGAAGCAGGGCGCATGCCCGGCCATCTGCACCGCAGACTGCCCGAAAAGACCGCTCTTCAGAAGGGCTCCTGATCCCCTCTGAAGCACCCCGGCAAGATCACACTCAATGGCCCTGACCCTAGTCCAGCAGGCGCCGCGCGATGACCTGGGCCTGGATTTCAGCAGCCCCTTCAAAGATGTTCAGGATCCGCGCATCACACAGGATCCGCGAGATACGGTATTCCAGCGCAAAGCCATTGCCGCCATGGATCTGCAATGCGTTATCCGCCGCCGACCAGGCCACCCGCGCGCCCAGCAGCTTCGCCATCCCTGCCTCAAGGTCGCAGCGCTTGTCGTGATCCTTTTGCCAGGCTGCGAAATAGGTCAACTGCCGCGCGATCATCACCTCGACCGCCATCATCGCGAGCTTGCCACCCACCCGCGGGAATTCAACCAGCGATTTGCCGAATTGCTTGCGGTCTTCGGCATATTGCAGCCCCGTCTCCAGCGCCGACTGCGCCACGCCGATCGCGCGGGCCCCGGTCTGGATCCGCGCTGATTCAAAAGTCTGCATCAGCTGTTTGAAGCCCTGGCCGGGCTGACCACCCAGCAGGTTTTCCGCCTTTACTTTGAACCCGTCAAAGCCCAGCTCATATTCCTTCATGCCGCGATAGCCGAGCACCTCGATCTCGCCGCCGGTCATGCCGGGCGTCGGGAAGGGGGCCTCATCGGTGCCCGGCGTCTTCTCGGCCAGAAACATCGACAGCCCGCGCCAGTCGGTGGTGTCGGGGTCGGTACGCGCCAGCAGCGTCATCACATGGGTGCGCGCGGCATGGGTGATCCAGGTCTTGTTGCCGGTGATCTCCCAGCCCTCATCCGTGCGGGTCGCGCGGGTGCGCAGCGATCCGAGATCCGAGCCGGTATTCGGTTCGGTAAACACGGCCGTCGGCAGGATCTCTCCGCTTGCAAGTTTCGGCAGCCATTGCGCTTTTTGTTCGGGCGTGCCGCCGCACAGGATCAGCTCTGCCGCGATCTCTGACCGCGTTCCAAGCGATCCGACCCCGATATAGCCGCGCGACAGTTCTTCGGACACCACCACCATCGAGGCTTTCGACAGGCCAAAGCCGCCGAATTCCTCGGGGATCGTCAACCCGAACACGCCCATTTCGGCCAGTTCCGCGATCACCTCCATCGGGATCAGCTCGTCCTTCAGGTGCCAGTCATGCGCGCGCGGGATCACTTTTTCATCGGCATAGCGGCGGAACTGGTCGCGGATCATCTCGAGTTCGTCATCAAGACCCGAGGCGCCAAAGGTCGCCCGTGCCTTGTCTTCACGCATCAGCGTGACCAGCCGCGCCCGCGCCGCCGGGGTATTGCCCTCAGCGGCCAGCATCAGCGCCTCGGCCCCCGGCTCATAGTCCAGCCCCAGATCTGCAAGCCGGGCGATCTCGGTCTGGCTCATCGGGATGCCGCCCCGGATCTGCGCCAGGTATTCGCCAAACCCGATCTGCAGGATCAGCGCCTCGATCTCGCCAAAGCGGCCCTGCTCGGTCAGCCGCCCGGCCCAGGCATCGAGCTGGCGCAGCGCCTCGACATAGGTGGCCAGCCAGGACAGCGCATGCGCGGCATATTGATGGGTCTCGAGCGCGGCGGCGCTGATCTTGCCGCCGGTGCTGACCTTTGCCCGCAGGGCCTCGCGCGCCTCGGCGAAAAGCCGGTCAAGCCCGGGCAGGCTCGCGGCGGTCAGCGCCTTCAGATCGGGAAGCAGGATCGCGGCAGAGGTCTGGGTGGCGGGCTGACCATCATGGGGCATGACTGGCTCCGATACTGGCTGGGATGAGGTCCGGTTTCGCCCGAATCCCTAGCGCCTTCGCAGTCGCAGCGCAATATCATTTCGTCGTGAAGCTGTAGCAGGTTCTAAAATGTCGTGATGAAATCTGTCACGAGGTTGCACCGCAGGCATTCGCGATATCCGGGCGCGCCGCGGCGGGGACCACCTCGAATTCGACGCGGTAAAGCCGCGTGCCCTGATCCCAGGCTTCGAAAGCCCAGATGCCCGGGATCAGCTCGTCCTCTTCGTCAAAGCGGAAAAAGCTGTTCACTTCGCCCGAATCGGTGATCGAGGTGACCCAGGTCTCGGGCCTTGCACGGCCGGGGCGATAAATGCGGGCCTCGGCATTGGCGGTCACCTCGCCCGGGGCGGCGATCACGCGGATGCCGAAGGCGAGGCCGATGCTTGCGGGGACCACATTTTCATCGGGCCAGTGAAATTCGATCCGGTCGCGCGGCACATGCAGCCAGCCGGCAATCGTGTCGGGGGCAGGGGCGCGGTCCATCGCTTTCAGGGCGCAGAAAATGCCCCATTCCACCGCAGCAACCCTGTCCGACAGCTGCGGCGCGGCAATGGTCTCGGCCCGCAGCGCCGACGGGAGGCTGAGCAGCGCGGAAAGCAAAAGGGCGGTGAGGCGCGGAAAACGGGTCATGGCGGCAAAGGAACCTCGCATACAGAACCGGCGCAAGCCCTGTCACTGCGGCGCATGCCTGGCCGCAGATGAGGGAAAGGGCGGCCTTTAGCCGCCGGGGCAGCCGCGCAGCTCGACCGCGCCGCTGTCGGAGATGACGGTGACAGTGACGCCCGAGCGGTCAAGTGCGAAGGGCTGACCGGTGGGCGGCACCAGATCGGCCACGGCCGTCAACACCTTGCCCTGGCGCGAACTGACCGCCTCTGACACCCAGACCGTCCGGTCGGTGGTCTCGATGGCGACGGTCTCGGCCTTGCCCTGTACGGGCACGGCGATCGAGGCGGTCAGGCGCAGCCCATCCGCGATCGGCTCCACCGCACAGGTGATGGAGGAGAGCCCGGCCTCTTTGCCGGTCTTCGGCTGTCGCGCCAGCGCCGCGTCGATCAGCGGGTCGCGCGTGCCGGGCATCATCAGCCCGGCATTCAGCTCGACTTCGGCAGGCAGGCAGATGTCGCGGCAGATGCCCATATCAACGGACACGTCAAGCCGGATCGGGCGGGTCGGGTCTTTCGGGATAAGCTCGACCGGCAGGACCAGCTGCTCTTTATAGCCAATGGATTGCATGCCGTTGGTATGGAACACGCTGGGCGCGGGCCAGTGGATGCGAACCGATTTCAGGTTCTCTGACCCGGACCAGTCGAATTGCGGCGGGATGCCAGCCGAGCCGGGGCTGCGCCAATAGGTCTTCCATCCAGGCGCGAGATCAAGCCGCAGCGCCGCCATGCGGGTGCCCTGGGCCGTGGTCCAGCCATCAAGAACCGAAGCCTTCAGAACCTGGTCCTGCGACGTATCGCGCGCCAGTGCCGCAATGGGCATGGCCGCAAAGGGCAGGGCAGCAAGGCAGGCGGCGGCAAGCGCGAAAGGGAGTTTCCTGGTCATGGCGCCCAAAATAGGCGGTGGCCGGGCGGTGTGAAATCACAACCTGGCGACGACACCGTGTCTGTGGCCAAAGCGCCGCAGTCAGCGACCGGGATGCCACAAGTGCGGGATGTCCTGACCGCCGCTGCCCTGCTCCTGCGGAATTTACAGCCCGGACCCGTGCTTTCCCTTGAGCGGCGGCGCTTTGCACCCCATCCTTAAGGACGGAGGTGTGCCATGGAACTTGCAGGCAAGGTTCTGATCGCCATGCCGGGGATGCAAGACCCCGGCTTCGCGCATTCGGTCGTGCTGATCTGCGCCCATGGGCCAGAGAGCGCGATGGGGCTGATCATCAACAAGCCCTCGGCAGATCTGGATTTCCATAACCTGCTGAAACATCTGGGCATTGCGCCCACGGCATCGGCCCGGCCCATCTCGGTCCGCCAGGGCGGGCCGGTCGAGCGCGGACGCGGCTTCGTGCTGCATTCGCCCGACTGGCAGGGTGGTGAGACCCCGGTGATGGAGCTGCCGGGCGGCCTGCGCCTGTCGGTGTCGCTCGACATCCTCGAGGCGCTGGCGCGCGGTGCCGGGCCGGAGCAGGCGCTGCTGGCGCTTGGCTATGCGGGCTGGGGCGCGGGGCAGCTGGAAAGCGAGATCCTCCGGAATGACTGGCTGATTGCCGAGGCCGGGCCAGAGCTGATCTTCGACCCGGTCGATGGCGGCAAATGGGGGCGGGCGATGCGGATGAACGGGATTGACCCGCTGACGCTTTCGCCGGTTGCGGGCCGCGCGTGACTTTGGTCAGGCAAGAAGCCGGGCGCAGGCCAGGCCGGGCGCAGGCCAGGGGCGCCTGACCCGATTCCGCGCGCCGTTCCTGCCCAAAACTGACCGTCAGATTTCTGTAGCGTGACGATTCGCGCCCTGCTATCCTGTTGCCATAAAACAAAAGAACGAGCAGGCAGACAGGCATGACAACGGGCTCACGGGCTACGTTCGTCATTTCCTGGGCACAGACGGAAGCAGATGGCGATCAACCGGCCTTGCCGGTGCTGATGACGGCCGGGGTCTCATGGCGCTGGTCGGGGGACGCGATGCGTGTGGACGCGCCGCGCGACATCCTGCTTTTGGAAGACGCCCTGGGGATGGCCGAAATCAGACAGCGCGCCTCCCGCATTGTCGGGCGGCTCACGGGACTGCCGGCGGTGCCCGGACCGGTCCGGGCGCTGCGCGCCGCCCTGCACGGGGCCGAGGCATCGGACGAGCCCGGTCTTGCGGGGCAGTGCTTCGTCGTTACCGATGGCGTCAGGTGCTGGACGGCCACCGTGCTGCAGGGTCAGAGCGATCTGTCGCCGGCCGATCCGGCGGGCTGGCTCCTGGCCTTTGCGGGTGCGATGCCGCCGAAGGATCGTGACCTCTGGCTGGTGCGCAGCCGTGTCTCGCTGGAAACCACCCGCGCAAGGGCGGGCGTGATCTGTTTTACCGGCGGCACGCGTATCCTGACGCCCTCGGGCCAGGTCGCGGTTGAGACCCTGCGTCCCGGCGATCTGGTGATCACCCGCGACAATGGCGCGCAGGAGGTAATCTGGACCGGGCAGCGCCATATGTCGGGCGCACGGTTGCATGCCATGCCGCATCTGCGGCCGATCCGGATCTGCGATGGCGCTCTCGGAGAGGGGGGCTTTGGCGAAGGCCGGCCTGACGGCGATCTGCTGGTCTCTCCGTCGCACCGTATCCTGATGCAGGGCCGGGTGGCGCGGGCGCTGTTTAATTGCGACGAGGTGCTGGTCAGGGCCGGCGACCTGGTCGACGATCACCGCATCCGCGCAGATCTCGCGTTGCGCGAGGTGACCTACCACCATATCTTGCTTGGCCGGCATGAGGTCCTCTTTGCCAATGGTCTGGGCGCTGACAGTTTCCATCCCGGAGAGGCTGAACCGGCGGGGCTCGGCCACAGTGACTATCGCAGCCTTTCTGCGCTGCTGCCGGGGATCGCAGAGGATCCGATGCGCTATGGCGGGTTTGCCCGCCGCGGCCTGACGCCGGCCGAAGCGGCGCTGTTTCTCCATGAGGCGCGCGGCTGAGAGACGGGATGCTGAAAACGCGGCAGCCGCGCGCTTGACTCCCCCATCACGGGATGTATAAGCCCGCCACGCTCCCGGGTTAACGCCCGGGGCTTTTCATTGGTGTTGGTGGCTTTCGCAAGAAAGACCCTGTCGCCCCCGTCGCAAGGCATCCGCAAGGAAAAGGGGGAAAGGACAACGCCCTTCCCAGGCCCGGCAACGGGCGATAACCGAAGGAGATCAGCGTGACCAAACGGACCGCTGCCAAACATAAAATCGACCGCCGTATGGGCGAGAATATCTGGGGCCGCGCCAAGTCGCCGCTCAACAAGCGTGAATACGGCCCCGGCCAGCACGGCCAGCGCCGCAAGGGCAAGCTGTCGGACTTCGGCACCCAGCTGCGCGCCAAGCAGAAGCTGAAAGGCTACTATGGCGACCTGACCGAAAAGCAATTCCGCCGCATCTATGGTGAAGCCGAGCGCGTCACCGGCGACACCGGCGAGAACCTCGTGGGCCTGCTCGAGCGCCGCCTCGACGCGCTGGTCTACCGCGCAAAATTCGTTGCGACCATCTTCGCAGCCCGTCAGTTCGTGAACCACGGCCATGTGCTGGTGAACGGCAAGCCGGTGAACATCGCGTCCTACCGCCTGCGTGAAGGCGATGTGGTCTCGGTGCGTGAAAAATCGCGCCAGCTCGCGATCATTGCCGAAGCCATCGCTCTGAGCGAGCGTGACGTTCCGGATTACGTCGAAGTCGACAATCAGAAGCTGACCGCGAAACTGGTCCGCACCCCTGGCCTTTCCGACGTGCCCTATCCGGTCGTCATGGAGCCGAACCTGGTCGTCGAATATTACGCTAAGAACTGATCCCACCAGATCATCGTTTTCGGAGAGGCCGCGCTGTTTGTGCGGCCTTTTCTTTTGCGCAAAAGCGCGGCTGGCGCGCCTTTGGCTGACTGCCTGTGCCTCCGGCGGGGATATTTAAGGACAGAAAACAGATCTGTTCATTTTCTGTCCTTAAATATCCCGGGGGAGGCCGCCGGAATGGCGGTCGGGGGCAGCGCCCCCTGCGCGGTTGCGACAGTTCGCTTGGTCGGCCGCTTTGTGCTTTTCTTTACGCAAAGCCCCGCTAAGAAGCCCGGGTGCAAACAGGAGTTTCCGCCCTATGACCGCCCCGAATTCCATCGAGAAGGCTTTCGAGAAGACGCTTTTCGGCAGCCGGTGGCTGATGGCGCCGATGTATCTGGGCCTGGTGGTCAGCCTGATCATGCTGGTCTTCATCTTTGGTCGCGACATTGTCTATTATTTCCCCAAGCTGATGACGATGAACTCAGAAGACGTCATCCTTGTCGCGCTGACCCTGATCGACCTCACCCTCGCCGCCAATCTGGTGCTGATCGTGATGTTTTCCGGCTATGAGAATTTCGTCTCGCGCCTTGATGTCGACAGCGAGGACCGGCCCGGCTGGATGGGCAAGGTCGATTTCGGCGGGCTCAAGATGAAGCTGATCGCCTCGATCGTCGCGATCTCGGGCATCTCGCTGCTCAAGCGCTTCATGGAAATCGGCGATGCCAAGCCGCTCAACCCGACCGATCTCTACTGGATGGTCGTCATCCATGTGACTTTCGTGGTCTCGGGTGTCCTCATGGCGCTGATGGACTGGTTCCAGGCCAAATCCTATTCCAGCCGGAAATAAGCATCTCGCCTCTGGCTTTGCGTCCGGCCTGAGGCTAGAACCCGGACGACAGCAGGAGGGACAGATGTCCGAAGCGATCATTCCGCAACCGGGAATCCTCGATATCGCCCTTTATGAGGGCGGTAAGGCTTCGGTTGCGGGTGTGGCAAATGCCGTAAAGCTCTCGTCGAATGAGAACCCCTTCGGCGCGCCCGACCGGGCCAAGGACGCGTTTCAGCGGGCGGTGCATACGCTGAACCGCTATCCCTCGACCGATCATGCGGCGCTGCGGACCGCGATTGCCGAAGTCCATGGCCTTGATGCCGCCCGGGTGATCTGCGGCGCGGGGTCGGATGAGATCATCAATCTGCTGGTTCAGGCCTATGCCGGCCCGCGCGATGAGGTGATCTTTACCGAACATGGTTTCCTCATGTACCGCATCTGCGCGCTTGCGGCCGGGGCCACCCCGGTCGAGGTGCCGGAACGCGAGCGTATGACCGATGTGGATGCGATCCTGCGGGAATGCGGGCCGCGTACCAAACTGGTTTTTATCGCAAATCCGAACAATCCGACCGGCACGATGATCGCGCCCGCCGAGGTCGCACGGCTGGCTGCCGGCCTTCCGGCAAGGGCGATCCTGGTGCTTGACGGCGCCTATGCCGAATATGTCGAGGAATTTGACGGCGGCCGCGCGCTGATCGAAGCGCGCTCGAATGTGGTGATGACCCGCACCTTCTCGAAGATTTACGGCCTTGGCGGCTTGCGGGTCGGCTGGGGCTATGGGCCGAAACATATCATCGATGTGCTGAACCGCATCCGTCAGCCTTTCAACCTCTCGACCGCGCAGCTTGAGGCTGCCGAGGCCGCTGTCCGCGATCAGGACTGGGTGGCAAAGTCGCGCAGCGAAAACACCCGGATGCGGGCCTGGCTTGCCGGTGCCCTGGCCGAGGCGGGGGTGCCATCCGATGTTTCCGCCGCGAATTTCATCCTTGCGCGATTCGCCAGCGCGGATGAGGCCGAGGCCTGTGACGCCTGGCTGCAAAAGGAAGGCCTGATCGTGCGCCGGGTCTCGGGCTATAAACTGCCCAATTGCCTGCGCATCACCGTGGGCGACGAGGCCAGCTGTCGCCGCGTGGCCCATGCGGTGAACCAGTTCAAGGCGCAGAAATGAGCGCAGGCGCGCCGGTCGGGTCTTCGCGCGCCGCTTTTCCGCGCATTGCATTGATCGGGCTGGGGCTGATCGCCTCCTCTATGGCGCATGCGCTGCGGGCGAAGGGGCTTTGCGACGAGATCACCGGCTATGCCCGTTCCGCCGAAACCCGCGCCATCGCGCTGGAGCTGTTTTGCGACCGGGTGACGGACAGCGCGGCAGAGGCTGTCGCGGGCGCCGATCTGGTGGTGCTTGCGGTCCCGGTGGGTGTCATGGGCGAGATCGCGGCCGAGATCGCGCCGCATCTGAAGCCGGGCGCGGTGGTTACCGATGTCGGCTCGGTCAAAGAGGCGGTGATCGAGGCAGTTCAGCCGCATATCCCTGCGGGCGTGCATTTCATCCCCGGCCATCCGCTGGCGGGAACCGAATATTCCGGGCCCCGGTCCGGTTTCGCGACGCTGTTTGAAAACCGCTGGTGGCTGCTCACGCCGCTGGAAGGCCAGGCGCCCGGCCCGCTGGCACGGTTGCGCGCGCTGCTCGAGGCCATCGGCGCCAATGTCGATGAGATGGAGCCGAAGCGCCATGATCTTGTGCTGGCCGTCGTCTCGCATACGCCGCATCTGATCGCCTTCACCATGGTGGGCGTGGCGGACCATCTCAGCCGTGTCACCCAGGAAGAGGTGATCAAATATTCCGCCTCCGGTTTTCGCGACTTTACCCGGATCGCGGCCTCGGACCCGACCATGTGGCGCGATGTCTTCCTGACCAATAAGGAAGCGGTGCTCGATATCCTCGGGCGCTTTACCGAAGAGCTGTTCATGCTTCAGCGCCAGATCCGCATGGGCGAGGGTGAGCAGCTTCACGCCTATTTCTCCCGCACCCGTGAAATCCGGCGTGGCATCATCGAGGCAGGTCAGGATACTTCGGCACCGGATTTCGGACGGGCCGCGCGCCATAAGGGCGATGAGACCGGTTCGGCGGATGCCAGTCTGACCGAGGCTGGCCCGGTGGAGAGTGACGCGCCGGACAGGGCCGGAACCTGACCGCCATCCTGCGGGGGCACAGACGGTTCCGTTCGGAGGGGAGATTGCGATGAAGCCCAGGTTTGCGGCCCTTTTGCTGCTTTTCCCGCTGGCAATGACACCGGCCTTCGCCGAGCCGATGAAACGCTCGCCGCGCCCCTTGGCCAACCCTGTGCTTGCCGTCTCCGCCCCTGCGGCGGGGTCCGCGAATCTGTCCACCCCTGTCCCCGCGCTGATTGGTCCGGCCCTGCCCGCGCCCGCTTTGGCCGCGGCAGAACCGGCGATCCCGGCGCCGCCCGTCAATCCCCGGCTGGATGTGATCCGGCTCAGTTCCTCCAATAAGGTTGCCAGTTCGGTCGCTGAGCCGCTCATAGGGCCGGTCGCTGGGCCGGTTATGGGGCCGGTTATGGCCGAAGCCGCGCCCCATCTGCCGTCGATCGGAGAGATGCTGCCGGCGTCGATGCCGCAACCGCAACCGACCGCAAACCCAGGCCCGGCGAGCGTCGCCCCGGCGACAAAAGCAGCGTCGTCACCGGCCCCCGAGACGACTGCGGTGGTCGCAACTGCGGCGGCTCCGCCCCCCGGCCCCCGCCCCAAAGCCCGCCCGAAGGCGGTGGAAAAGCTGGCACAGACGAGACCCGCCCCTGCCCCTGAAACTGCTGCTGCCCCCCCGGTGGCAGAGACGAATGCCGCAGGGCTTATGACCTCGCTGCGGCCAAAGCAGCGGCCGGCCAAAATCATCGGCCTGGCCTCGGCGCCAATCGCTGTATCGGCCACCGTGCCAAAGGTGGTGCCGGAGAAAGACACCGTCAGGGGCAGGAAGAAATCGAAAGAGCCGGCCTCCGTCAAAGGCTCGGTCTGTGGCGTCGCCGCGATCAAGGGCGAGAAAATCGCACCGATCACCTCGAAAGTTCAGGGCTGCGGCCTGTCGGACGGGGTCCGGGTCACTTCGGTTTCAGGCGTCCGGCTGTCGATGGCGGTGACCATCGACTGCGGCACCGCCAAGGCGCTGAACACCTGGGTCGAGCGTGTCGCACAACCGGCCTATGGCAATCAGATCGCCGAATTGCAGATTGCCGGTCACTATGTCTGCCGCCCCCGGAACAACAAAAAGGGCGCCAAGGTCTCGGAACATGGGCGCGGCAAGGCGGTGGATATTTCGGGCCTCCGGCTTGCCTCAGGCAAGGTTGCGCGGGTGCTGGGCGGGTTTGATCAGACGATGCGCAAGGCCCATAAGGGCGCCTGCGGTATCTTTGGCACCACGCTTGGCCCGGGCTCGGACGGCTATCACGAAGACCATATGCATTTCGATACCGCCAGCCATCGCAACGGCGCCTATTGCCGCTGAGGCGCCCCAATTCATAGGCGGGACCGGGTCTCTCAGCCCTGCGGTGTGGGCAGGGCGCCAAGTTTCGGCGCCGGACCCAGCGGCAGTGGCCCGAAATTCATCAGCCCGTCCTTCAGCACCAGATCCATCCTGACTTCCTGGGTGTCCGCATTCTGCTGGGCCATACCACGCAGCATGCCGGACAGGTAACCGGCCATATTCGGCGCGATCACGCCTGCCGCAACCAACAGGCGTGGCAGCTGCTCCCATCCCCGGACCGTCAGCGTGACGGTCCCGGCCGCAAAACCCTCGCTGTCGGGCGCGATATTGCCAGAGGTCACCAGTTCCAGCTCGCCCCAGGTCAGCGAGATATCGGTGATCCCGACCGACACCACCTGCGGATTCGTCGAACCGGCATGACGGTCAAGCGGTGCGGTCAGGGTGACGATGGAGTTAAAGTGGAACCGGTCGATCTGGGCAGGAAGCGTGGTTTCGGGCGCCTGGGGCAGCTCGACCGCCGTCAGCGCCGCAAGGAACGCCGGATCCGGCCGGATCGCGGTCAGGGTCGCCCCGAGATGATAGCTGTTCGGCGCGTCTGCCGCCTCGATCCGCAGGCTGGAGGGACCAAAGCCCAGCGACAGGCCCGAGGCCTGGGTTACGCGCAGCGTCTCGGCCGAGAAGGCCGCCAGCGCCAGCGGCAGATCCAGCGCAGGCGCGGCGCGCAGGCTCGCATGAAGCTTGCTGCCGTCGAGCTGAAACACCTGATCCCCGAGGGTGATCACCTGGCTGTCGGGCAGCCAGAAAACCAGATGCCAGGGCTTCCAGGTCATCGCATAGGCATAGGCGGCGCCACCCTGATAGCGGAGCCCTCCCGAAGGATCGCTGTAAGCGATGCTCTCGGTGGAAAGGTCAAAGCGGCTCGGGAACCCGGTCAGGCCAAAGCCCGGCAGATCCAGCATCGCCCCCGAAGCACGCTGATCCGCGATCAGCTGTTCGGTCTGGCTGAGGATCACATAGCGTCCGGCAAACCACCAGCCGCACCAGAATGTAAGGAATACCACACCGAGTCCGATCAGCCAGCGCATTGCTTGCCCCCTTTTCCTGACAGCCCGTTTCGGTGTTTACAGGTTGAGACACAGGAGAGCCAGCCTTGCCCGAAGCCGATCCCGTCCTCACAACCGGCCCGCTCTGGATCTTCGGCTATGGCTCGCTGATCTGGAACCCGGGATTCCCGGTGGCAGAACGTCGTCTGGCGCGCGCCCGGGGCTGGCGCCGCAGTTTCTGCATGTGGTCGATCCATCACCGCGGCAGCGAGGCAAATCCGGGCCTCGTGCTGGCACTCGATGCGGATGCGGCGGGCCATTGCGACGGCCTCGCCTTCCGCGTCGAGCCGGGTGAGGAAGCCACGACGCTTGCCGCTTTGCGCGAACGCGAGCTGGTCTCCTCCGCCTATCTCGAGGTTTCGCTGCAGCTCGAGACTGCGGCGGGCGGGGTCGAGGCGCTGGCCTATGTGGTTGACCGGCAGCACGCGCAATATACCGGAGCCCTCGGGCTGGAAGAGCAGGCCGGGATCATCGCCCAGGCCCATGGCGGGCGCGGTCCGAACCGCGATTATCTGTGGTCCACAACGCAGCACCTGGACGACCTGGGTATTGCAGATCCTGAACTTGACTGGCTGGCGGAGAGGGTGCGCCGGATCGCGGGCTGAAGGCCGGGCAGGGGGCTCTGCCCCCGTCTCCTGACGGAGCCCCCCCGGGATATTTAGAGACAGAAAATAATGCCTCGCAGCGCCTGCATCATTTTCTGTCTCTAAATATCCCCGCCGGAGGCTCCGGCGCTTACACCTGCAGGCTGTCGTCAGGATTTCATTTGGCAGCGCGGCGCAACCTGCTAAGGTCGACAAAAGCAGTCAACTGGGCAGGCAGTTCTTCATGCAAAGACCCGAGGCAACGCCGGGTTCCCGGCCGCGCGAAGCGGTCGGCACGACCTTCAGCCAGCCGATCCGCGCCATTGTGACCATGTTGATCGTCTGCGCCCTGGTGGCAGTGGGCGTGTGGTTCATGCATAAACGTCTTGAAGACATCATGCTGATCAATCCCTGGCTTAACGGGATGATTGCTTTCGTCTTCATCCTGGGGGTGATCACCTGTTTCTGGCAGGTCTGGATCCTCGCGCAATCGGTCAGCTGGATCGAGAATTTTGTCCGTGAGACGCCTGGCGTTGATGAGACCCAGGCGCCGTTGCTGCTGGCACCGCTGGCCTCGCTTCTGAAATCGCGGACCGGGCGGGGCCTCGCGATCTCATCCAGCTCGGGCCGGTCGATCCTCGATTCTGTTGCGCAAAGGGTGGACGAGGCGCGCGATATCACCAGATATCTGATCAACCTTCTGGTTTTCCTTGGGCTTCTTGGCACCTTCTGGGGGCTGGCCACCACGGTGCCTTCGGTGGTCGAGACCATCCGCAGCCTTTCGCCCAAAGAAGGCGAAAGCGGCATCGCGATTTTCGGCAAACTGATGCAGGGGCTTGAGGGCCAGCTGGGCGGCATGGGGACCGCGTTTTCCTCGTCACTGCTGGGTCTTGGCGGCTCGCTTGTGCTGGGCCTGCTCGAACTCTTCGCCGGCCATGGCCAGAACCGGTTCTACCGCGAGCTGGAAGAATGGCTGTCTTCGATCACGCGGATCGGCCTTGTGGAAGGCGATGGTGGTGGTGGCGATCAGTCGGCGGCGGTGATGGTGCTCGACCAGCTGGCCACTCAGATGGAGGGACTGCAGGCGCATTACATCCAGGCCGATCAGGCGCGGGCGGGGCTGCAGCAGCGGCTGGAGGGGTTGTCTTCGGCCGTGGCACAGCTTGCGGCGGCGCATCAGGCAGCGGCGCAGCAGGCGGAGGATCTGGCTGCGAAACGGGCTGCAGAACGCGCAGCCGAACGCGCCGCCGAACGGGCCCGGCATGTCCCGGATGAAGAGACGCTGACCCTCCTGCGCCGGATGGCGGAGGGGCAGGAGCGGCTTCTGGCGGCGCTGTCAAAGACCGGCCCTGCCGGCGAGGATCCCGAAAGCCGGATGCGGCTGCGCTCGATCGATGTGCAGATGCTGCGGGTGCTCGAGGAAGTCAGCGCCGGCCGGCAGGAGACCCTTGCCGATCTGCGCCATGATCTCGCACAGCTGACGCTGGCGGTGCGGCAGCTTGCCCGTCAGCCGCAGCCCCCGGCGCGGGGCTGAGGCATGGCGCTCTCCCGCAATCGTCGCGATTCCAGTCTGATCTGGCCGGGTTTCGTCGATGCCGTGACGACGCTTCTGATGGTGCTGATGTTCGTTCTCACCATTTTCACCGTCATGCAATCGGTGCTCCAGGAGCAGATCACCGTCCGGGACAGCGAGCTTTCCGCGCTGAACCAGCAGGTTTCGGCGCTGTCTGAGGCGCTCGGGATGGAGCGGCGCCGTGTGGGCGAATTGCAGGGCGAGGTCGGCGGTCTCCAGGCCTCACTGACCTCGGCCCTGGCGCAGGGCGAGCGGCAGGCAGGCGTGATTGCCGGTCTGCGCGCCGATCTCGCGGCCCGCGAGGGCGAGCTGGCCTCGGCTGCGGCGCGGATCACCGATTTCGAGGCCCAGGTCGCGGCGCTGATGGTGGCCCGGGCGGCGGCAGAGGCAAAGGCCACCGCCAGCGCGGCGGAAGTTGCGGCGCTGAAGGAAGACCATGCCGATCTGGCGACCGAGGCGGAGGCGATGCGCCTCGCTTTGGCGACGGCCCGCAGCGAGGTTGATGCTGCGAGCGAGGCCGCGCGTCTCGATGCAGCGCGGCGTGAGGCGCTGGAGGCGCTTCTGGCCGAGATGAAGGCGTCGGATACGGCGGATAAGGCTGCGCTGGACGCCGCAAAGCTCGAACTTGACGCGAAGGAAGCGGCGGCGCTGGCCGATGCGGCGGCGCTTGCGGCCCTGCGCAAGCGGCTGGAAGGATCGCAGACGGAACTCACCGCGATGACGCTGGCGCTGGAAGCGGAACGCAAGCGGGCGGAAGAGACGCTGACCCTGCTCGCCGCCGCCCGGACTGCGGCTGCCAGCGGTGCGGCGGCGCAAAGCGAACAAGAGGCGGTTCTGTCGGCGGCGCAGACGGCTTTGCTGGCGGAACAGGAAAAGGTTCTGAAGGCCGCGCAGGAAATGGAGCTGTTAAACCAGCAGCTTGCAGAGTTGCGCAGCCAGCTCGGCGCGCTTCGGGCGGTGTTGGATGATGCCGAAACCGCGCGCGAGGCGTCACAGCTGCAGCTGGAATCGCTTGGCCAGGATCTGAATGCGGCGCTGGCCCAGGTCGCGGTCGAGCAGCGCGCCCGGGCCGAGCTGGAAGCGGCAGAGCGCCTCCGGCTCGAAGCGGCAAACCAGGACCTGGAGCGCTTCCGCTCGGAATTCTTCGGCCAGCTTTCCACGCTGCTCTCGGACCGCGAGGGCGTCCGGGTGGTCGGGGACCGCTTTGTGTTCTCATCCGAAGTGCTGTTCCGCCCCGGCTCGGCCGATCTGTCTCCGGAAGGCCGCAGCCAGATCGCCGGCGTGGTCGCGATCCTGAACGAGATCCGCCAGCAGATCCCCGATGGGATCGACTGGATCATCCGCGTCGACGGCCATACCGACAATGTGCCGCTTTCGGGCGGCGGCGCGTTTCGCGATAACTGGGAGCTCAGCCAGGCGCGCGCGCTGTCGGTGGTGCGGTTCATGCAGACCGATCTCGGCTTCCCGCCCGACCATCTGGCCGCGGCCGGTTTTGGCGAATTCCGCCCGGTGGATCCCGGCGACAGCGAACAGGCGCGGGCGCAAAACCGCCGTATCGAGCTGAAACTGACGGAGAGTTGAACGGCGTGCAGATCGGGGCGCTGAACGGGGAGGTGACCCACGGCCCTGGTCTGAACGCCCCGCTCCTATGGGGGCCCGGGGCGGAGACACTCGGCCGTGACATCCGTGAACACCCGCAGCTTTGGCGTGATTTTGTGGCTGGGGGGGCGGGGCGGAGCAGGAGGAGCAGACCGAATGTCAGGAAAGTCGGATCGCCGGTTTGTACCAAGCGCTTTATGGCCATCTGGCCGACCACCTGTCGCAGACCTGCCATGTGAACGAGCCCGGGCTGACAACCTGACCTGTGGCGGCCCCGATATGGGGAAGACCCGCAGGAACGGCGCCGAGCGGCCTGATGTCGTTCCCGCCCGCTTTCACCACCGTCACGTCCGCCCGCGCTATGCCTGTCACCGTTGCGAGGATCGCCCCCTTCAGGCCGGCAGGGCAGGCTGGCTGATCGGGAGGGGAGTGTGGGCCGAAGGCACGCTCGCCCATGTCGCCGTCTCCGGATATGCCGGTCGGCTGTCACTTTACCGTCAGGGCCCAGGGCTTTTGCCGGGCCGGTGTGCTCGGGAGCCTGTCATCTGGTTGCGCTTGTCGATCAGGATAGTGCTCGGGTTCAAACGATCCGACCGCCTGATCATGCGCGAGCTCCGGGCGCAGGCGGTGCCCCGCTGATCACAGACTGGCACCTCTGGCTGAGCCGCCGCGCCCCCGGATATTTGCCTGATCCTGCCCTGGGCCGAGCAGCGCGCCTGCATCCGTCGCCACTGGGAGGGCGCGTAAAGCTCTCTGACAGATCGCCGCGTCGGACCGGGCATCAACACGATCCATGCCCCTCAATCGCGGTCATCTCCCCCCACGCCCGCCTGCACGACCCCCTGTCCGCCAGCGCAAACGGCCATTCCCGCGCCGCGCTTCACTGGTCTCATGGTACGGGACTTCCACAGGCCATGACGCTGAAAAGCCTGCCCTGGTTACGGATGCTGAGCCATCGGAGCGCAAAAAGAACCTGTATGCGGGCGCTGCAAGCTGGTTCCAATACCATGGTTTCGGCTGTCCGGCAGATCCGGCTCCAGGTGCTTCACGGTCAAACCCTGCGAAAATTCAGAAAAAACCGACAGCAATCAAAGCAGGGTCAATGCAGGTTTTTCTCGGCGTCACCAGCTGACCGCCCGCCCCGCGCTGTCAATAATGACGGGACCAGAGCTGCTGCCGGTTTTGTGGATCCGGAACCGTACGCGCTTGGTGCGGGCCTCTGGCCGGGTTCTGAAATGCCGCGACGGAGATGGCAGAGACGCCAGATGTACCGGAACATCCTGGTCAGGGCTTCGTCCCGACTGCGGCGGACCTGCAAGGTGGTTTGTTCGGGGTTCCGGCGACGGGGGGAAAGGCGCCGCGTGGTGCAGATATTGCGTGGTCAGGATGCAGATGGCAGTCCTGCATCGGGTGGCAGGTTCTCTCGCATCAATAACACTTGCCCGCTCCACAGGAAGCGTTTCACGTCATCAGGCCGATCGGAGAGCGCCGCTTGTGGTGAAAACTGCGGGTGAGAGAACAGATCTGCAGGGATCCCGAAGGCGCGGCGCACACAGTTTCGCGACGCGTGCGGCAGGGCCGGGCCTCCGGAAGAAAACCCCCGCCAGTGGCGGGGGTTTTGCTTTATTCAGCCGTCAGGAGCGGCGGTTTCGATCCGGTGATCCGGGGTTTGACCGGCTCCTGGATCTGCAGCTCAATGGCGCCGTCTTTCACCACCACTTTCACCACACCGCCTTTTTGCAGATCACCAAACAGCAGCTCTTCCGCCAGCGGCTTCTTGATATGCTCCTGGATCACGCGGCCCAGCGGGCGGGCGCCCATCTTGTCGTCATAGCCCTTTTCGGCAAGCCATGCGGCAGCCTCGGAGGACAGTTCGATATGGACGCCGCGGTCGATCAGCTGCGCTTCCAGCTGGAGGACGAACTTCTCGACCACCTGCAGGATCACCTCTTTCGGCAGCGCACCGAAGGCCACGACCGCATCGAGACGGTTGCGGAATTCGGGGGTGAAGGTGCGCTCCACCGCTGCCGTATCTTCGCCGGTCCGCTTTTCGCGGCCAAAGCCGATAGCGGCCTTTGCCATGTCGGAGGCGCCGGCATTCGAGGTCATGATCAGGATCACATTGCGGAAATCCACCGCCCGCCCGTTATGGTCGGTCAGCTTTCCGTGATCCATCACCTGCAACAGGATGTTGAAGACATCCGGATGCGCCTTTTCGATCTCATCAAGCAGCAGCACACAATGCGGGTGCTGGTCGACGCCATCGGTCAGCATGCCGCCCTGGTCAAAGCCGACATAGCCGGGAGGCGCGCCGATCAGACGGGAGACCGCGTGTTTCTCCATATATTCCGACATGTCGAAGCGCAGGAGTTCGACCCCCAGCGTATTCGCCAGCTGCTTTGCCACCTCGGTTTTGCCGACGCCGGTCGGACCGGTGAAGAGGTAATTGCCGATGGGCTTTTCAGGCTCGCGCAGACCGGCGCGGGCGAGTTTGATCGACGCCGACAGGGCCTCGATCGCCTTGTCCTGGCCGAAGACCAGCCGCTTCAGCGTCTTTTCCATATCGCGCAGCACTTCTGCATCGTCTTTCGAGACGTTCTTCGGCGGGATACGGGCGATCTTGGCCACCACGGCTTCGATCTCTTTCGTCCCGATCTGCTTGCGGCGTTTCGATTCCGACACGAGATGCTGCGCCGCCCCGGCCTCATCGATCACGTCGATCGCCGAATCCGGCAGTTTGCGGTCGTTGATATAGCGATGCGCCAGCTCGACAGCGGTTTTGATCGCGTCATTGGTATAGCGCAGGTCGTGATGCTCTTCGAAATGCGGCTTCAGCCCCATCAGGATCTTGATCGTGTCGGGCACCGAGGGCTCGTTCACGTCGATCTTCTGAAAGCGCCGGCTCAGCGCGCGGTCTTTCTCGAAATGCTGACGGAACTCCTTATAGGTGGTGGAGCCCATGGTGCGCAGCTTGCCGCCCTGCAAAGCAGGTTTCAGCAGGTTCGAGGCATCCATCGCGCCGCCCGAGGTCGCGCCGGCACCGATCACCGTATGGATCTCGTCGATGAAAAGGATCCCGTCGGGATGGTCCTCCATCTCTTTGACGACCGCCTTCAGACGTTCCTCGAAATCGCCGCGATAGCGGGTTCCAGCCAGCAACGCCCCCATATCGAGCGAGAAGATGGTGGCGCCCGAGAGCACCTCGGGAACTTCACCGCGCACGATCTTCCAGGCGAGGCCTTCGGCAATCGCGGTCTTGCCCACGCCCGGGTCACCCACCAGCAGCGGGTTGTTCTTGCGGCGGCGGCACAGGACCTGGATCGCGCGCTCGACCTCGGCTTCACGGCCGATCAGCGGATCGACCTCGCCCTTGCGCGCTTTGACGTTCAGATCGACGCAATATTTCGACAGCGCCGATTCTTTCGCCTCACCAGCCTCGGCTTTCGGGGTTTCCTGCGGCTCGTCTGCGCCCTGGATCGGACGGGCCTCGCCAAAGGCGGGGTTTTTGGCCACGCCATGCGCGATGAAATTCACCGCATCATAGCGGGTCATATCCTGTTCCTGCAGGAAATAGGCCGCGTTCGATTCACGTTCGGCAAAGATCGCGACCAGCACATTGGCGCCGGTCACCTCGGTGCGGCCCGAAGACTGCACATGGATCGCCGCGCGCTGGATCACGCGCTGGAAGGCGGCGGTCGGCACGGCTTCCGACCCTTCGACACTGGTGACCAGCGTCGAAAGATCCTCATCGACGAAATCGGTCAGCGTCTTGCGCAATTCATCCAGATCGACCGAGCAGGCTTTCATCACCCGCGCGGCGTCGGGTTCATCAATCAGGGCCAGCAAAAGATGTTCAAGGGTTGCCAGTTCATGACGGCGGGCATTGGCCAGAGCCAGCGCACCATGAATGGCTTGTTCGAGCGTGGACGAGAATGACGGCACTTGCCTGCTCCTGTTCCTCGGGGGCGGGGGGATTAGCAGTCCCACTCCGACCGTGGCCTCATATAGTTAAAGATCGGTTTTATTCAGCGTACTTCAAGCGCAATCTGATCCCCCCCGCGAATTCTGTCTTTGGATTGCAGGAATGTGATACTTCCCGCTGCAATCGGATCAGAACCTGTCCTTACGCGCCCGGATTTCGGCGAAAACCACGTCATCGGGGGCATCGGGCAGGCCCACCGCCTGTTTCAGCTGCGGCAGATGCGCGCGCAGAAACGGATTGGTGGCCAGCTCGTCGGAAAGGGTGGAGGGCATCGGCAGGCGGCCTTCGCGGCGCAGCCCGGCCAGAGCTTCGATACGGGAGATAAGTGCGGAATTCTCTGGTTCAAGGGTCAGGGCAAAGCGCAGATTGCTGTCAAGATAATCATGTCCCGATCCCACCAGTGTCTCTGGCGGCAAAGCGGCAAGTTTCGACAGGCTCTGCCACATCATGGGCGCGGTGCCCTCGAAAATGCGGCCGCAGCCCGCGGCCATCAGCGTGTCGGCGGTGAAAACAAATCCCGAAACCGGGAAATGATAGCTGACATGGCCTAAAGTATGGCCGGGGGTTTCGATCACGACCGCCTCTTCGCCGCCCACGCGGATATGGTCGCCTTCGGTCAGGGCGCGGTCGAGCGGCGGCAGGCGATGCACATCCTTTGCCGCGCCCAGCACCTTTGCGCCGGTGGCTGCGACAATGCCGGGCACGCCGTCAATATGGTCCCAGTCATGATGGGTGAGAAGGATCTGGCCAAGGGTCCAGCCGCGTTCCGCCAGCGCGGCCAGAACGGGGCCGGGTTCCGGCGCGTCGATCAGGGCGGTGTCTCCGCTGGCGGCATCATGCAGCAGGAAGGCGAAATTGTCCTTGAGGCAGGGGATCGTTACCAGTTCGAGAGCCATAGCTTTTCCTTTTCCTGCCGCTAAGATGGGCGGTCTGTACCGCCGCCGGGGCCAATATCCGCTTCAGTTCACCTTTATCCGTCGCAGTTCACCAGAGGGAGCCAGCAACCGCAATGCACCTCGACGTGCAGGATCTGAGAGATTTCTACTACCGCACCCAGCTTGGCCGGGTGGCGCAGCGTGCGATCCGTGATCAGCTGATCCGGATGTGGCCGGCGGGCGCCGGGCAGATGGCGGGACAGACGGTTGCGGGCTTCGGCTTTGCGGTGCCGCTGTTGCGCCCCTGGCTGGAGGAGGCGCGCCGGGTGATCGGGCTGATGCCGGGCCAGCAGGGCGTGATGCCCTGGCCTTCGGGAATGCCCAATGTCTCGGTCCTGTGCGAGGAATCCGCCTGGCCGGTCTCGACCGGGTTTGTCGACCGGCTGGTGCTGATGCATGGGCTGGAGACCTCGGACCAGCCGCCATCGGTGCTGGAAGAGGCGCATCGCGTGCTCGGCCCCGGCGGGCGGGCGGTGTTTGTGGTGCCGAACCGCTCGGGCCTCTGGGCGCGGCGCGACGGGACACCCTTTGGCTATGGCCGTCCCTATTCCGGCGCTCAGCTCGAGGCGCAGCTGCGGTTACATGGCTTCACGCCGGAACGCAGCGCGACCGTGCTGCATGCGCCGCCAAGCCAGGCGCCCTTCTGGCTCAGGACCGCTGATCTGTGGGAACGGATGGGCCGCCGCCTGCCCTGGCTGTCCGGGGGGATCCTGATCGTCGAGGCGACCAAGCAGGTCTATGCGCCGACGCGGGGCGGGCTGAAGGCCGTGGTGACGCGGCCCCTGAAGGTGCTGGAAGGGGTGCGGGGCGGCCCGCCGCCGGAACCTGCGCTGAACAATATCACCACCGGCAGGATCACAACCGGCAGGATAAAGACCGGCAGGTCCCCGGCTGCTTCGACCGCTGCGACCGGCGTGACGCCGTCTTGCCGCGACTGAATTTGGCACTGCGGCTGAATGCTCTGCCAGCCACCTGACGTCCCACCTGAGGCCCCACCTGAGGCCACTGTCGGGCGCTGATGTGATTCTGCCCGAACGGGTGGGCGAATGGGCAGGGCGCGTCAATCAGGCGCAGTGACCCGCTACAAAGAGTCGCAGCCCCGCGCCCCGCGCCCGGCAGGCGCAATATCGGGGCCGAAACCCTCACGAAAGCGCGACTGACAAGGTTGCGGGGTTGGTCACGCTCTGTTAATGACGCCCGCGACAGCGGATACAAAGGTCTCCCTTTGTCCATGGCGCACGCACGATGGCGACGCCGGTGGTCGGGCAGGGTGAGACCGGATAGATGGGAAGGACGACCGTGGCGGAATCAGCTTCGATCTCTCAGGGCATTGCCGCGCGATATGCCACCGCGCTTTTCGATCTGGCGAAAGAAGGGGGCGCGCTGAAAGCCGTTGAGGCCGATGCCGCAGCGCTGACCGACGCCCTTGCCGTGTCGCCCGATCTGGGCGCCATGATCGCCTCGCCGGTTGTGTCGCGCGAAGAGCAGGCCAACGCCATTGCCGCAGTGGCAAAGGCGATGAAACTCGACGCGCTGACCGCGAACACGCTGGGCCTGATGGCCGACAAGCGCCGTCTCTTCGTGCTGCCGCAATTCCTGACGGTGCTGCGCGCTCAGATCGCGAAAGAAAAAGGCGAAGTGACCGCCGAGGTGACCTCGGCCGTGGCTCTGACCACCGAGCAGGTCACAAAGCTGACCGCCACGCTGAAAGCCAAGGTCGGCAAGACCGTCAAACTGAACGCAACCGTCGATGAAAGCCTCATCGGCGGTCTTATCGTCAAGCTGGGCTCGACCATGATCGACACGTCGGTCAAGTCGAAGCTCGCTTCCCTGCAGAATGCTATGAAAGAGGTTGGGTGATGGGAATTCAGGCTGCTGAGATCTCTGCGATCCTGAAAGAGCAGATCAAGAACTTCGGCAAAGACGCTGAAGTGACCGAAATCGGTCGCGTGCTGTCCGTCGGTGACGGTATTGCGCGCGTTCACGGGCTGGACAATATCCAGGCCGGCGAGATGGTCGAATTCCCCGGTGGCATCCGTGGCATGGCGCTGAACCTTGAAGTCGACAACGTTGGTGTCGTTATCTTCGGTTCGGACCAGGACATCAAAGAAGGCGATACCGTCAAGCGCACCAAGTCCATCGTGGACGTGCCGGCCGGTAACGCTCTGCTGGGCCGCGTCGTTGACGGCCTTGGCAACCCGATCGACGGCAAAGGCCCGATCGCAGCAACCGAGCGCCGCGTCGCCGACGTCAAAGCCCCGGGCATCATTCCGCGTAAATCGGTGCATGAGCCGATGGCGACCGGCCTCAAGGCCATCGACGCCATGATCCCGGTTGGCCGTGGCCAGCGCGAGCTGATCATCGGCGACCGTCAGACCGGCAAGACCGCTGTGGCGCTCGACACCATCCTGAACCAGAAGTCCTATAACGAGGCTGCTGGCGACGACGAGTCGAAGAAGCTCTACTGTATCTATGTCGCTATCGGGCAAAAGCGCTCGACCGTGGCTCAGCTGGTGAAAAAACTCGAAGAGACCGGCGCGCTGGCTTACACCATCGTTGTGGCTGCGACCGCTTCGGACCCGGCACCGCTGCAATACCTGGCGCCTTACTCGGCGACCGCTATGGCAGAATTCTTCCGCGACAATGGCCGTCATGCCCTCATCATTTATGATGACCTTTCCAAACAGGCTGTGGCTTACCGTCAGATGTCGCTGCTGCTCCGCCGCCCGCCGGGCCGCGAAGCGTATCCGGGCGACGTGTTCTACCTGCACTCCCGCCTGCTCGAGCGTTCGTCGAAGCTGAACGAGGATTTCGGTTCGGGCTCGCTGACCGCGCTGCCGGTGATCGAGACCCAGGGCGGCGACGTCTCGGCCTTTATCCCGACGAACGTGATCTCGATCACCGACGGTCAGATCTTCCTTGAGACCGAACTGTTCTACCAGGGCATCCGCCCGGCTGTGAACACCGGTCTGTCGGTGTCGCGTGTGGGCTCCTCGGCTCAGACCAATTCGATGAAAACCGTGGCCGGCCCGGTGAAACTGTCGCTCGCCCAGTATCGCGAGATGGCGGCTTTCGCGCAGTTCGGCTCTGACCTCGACGCTTCGACCCAGCAGCTGCTGGCCCGCGGTGCGCGCCTGACCGAGCTGATGAAGCAGCCGCAATATTCGCCGCTGACCAATGCTGAAATCGTCGCCGTGATCTATGCGGGCACCGCCGGTTTCCTCGACAAGGTCGCCGTGAAAGACGTCGGTCGTTTCGAAGCTGGTCTGCTCGCTTACCTGCGCGGCCCGAAGAAAGAGATCCTCGACTGGCTGACCTCGGCTGACCCGAAGATCAAAGGCGCTGATGAGACCAAGCTGAAAGACGCTATCGCGGCATTCGCCAAAGACTTCGCATAAGAGCCCTGAAGGAGAAGGCAGATGCCCAGCCTTAAGGACCTGAAAAGCCGGATCACAAGCGTTAAGAACACGCGGAAGATCACCAAGGCGATGCAAATGGTTGCCGCTGCCAAACTGCGCCGTGCGCAGGAGGCAGCGGAAGCCGGTCGCCCCTATGCCGAACGGATGAACGCGGTCATGACCTCGCTCGCCGGCGGCGTGGCCGGATCGGAAGGCGCACCGCGCCTTCTGGCCGGCTCTGGTAAAGACCAGACCCACCTTCTGGTGGTGATGACGGCAGAGCGCGGGCTGTGCGGCGGGTTCAACTCGTCCATCGCCAAACTGGCGCGGACCCATGCCCAGGAGCTGACCGCTCAGGGCAAGACGGTGAAGATCCTCACCGTCGGCAAAAAGGGCCGCGAACAGCTCAAGCGCGACTGGGCCAATGCCTTTGTCGGCCATATCGACCTGTCTGATGTCAAACGCGTGGGCTATGCCAATGCGGCGGATATCGCGCGTCAGGCGACGGCTTACTTCGACAATGGCGAAGCCGATGTGGTCACGGTGTTCTTCTCGCGCTTCCAGTCGGTGATCAGCCAGATCCCGACCGCGCAGCAGATCATCCCGGCGAAGTTCGAGGCGGAAGCAGGGGCGGCATCGTCGCTCTATGATTACGAGCCTTCGGAAGAGACCATTCTCGCCGACCTGCTGCCGCGCAACATCGCGACCCAGATCTTCACCGCTCTCCTTGAAAACGGCGCCTCCGAGCAGGGCGCGCGGATGTCCGCAATGGACAACGCGACCCGCAACGCCGGCGACATGATCAACAAGCTGACCATCCAGTTCAACCGGAGCCGTCAGGCAGCGATCACCAAGGAACTCATCGAAATCATCTCGGGCGCTGAGGCGCTCTGACGAACCCGGAGTATTTGAACAATGGCTAAAGCACCGAAAGCTGCCGCCACGGGTAAGGTTACCCAGGTCATCGGCGCAGTTGTGGACGTTCAGTTCGAGGGCGCTCTGCCCGCCATTCTGAACGCGATTGAGACCGAGAATAACGGCAAGCCCCTGGTTCTCGAAGTGGCTCAGCACCTTGGCGAGAACACCGTTCGCGCGGTGGCTATGGACGCGACCGAAGGTCTGGTTCGTGGCGCCCCGGTGAAAGACCTCGGCGCGCCGATCTCGGTTCCGGTTGGTACCGCGACGCTGGGCCGTATCCTGAACGTCATCGGCGAGCCGGTCGACGAAAAAGGCCCGGTCAATACCGAGACCCGCCGCGCGATCCACGCCCCGGCCCCGGATTTTGCACAGCAATCGACCGCGACCGAGATCCTCGTGACCGGCATCAAGGTCATCGACCTGCTGGCGCCTTACACCAAAGGCGGCAAGATCGGCCTCTTCGGCGGCGCCGGCGTGGGCAAGACCGTTCTGATCATGGAACTGATCAACAACATCGCGAAAGTGCACTCGGGTGTGTCCGTGTTCGCAGGCGTTGGTGAGCGGACCCGTGAAGGCAACGACCTTTATCACGAGATGATCGAATCCGGTGTTATCGTTCCGGACGATCTGGAAAAGTCGAAAATTGCCCTTGTTTACGGCCAGATGAACGAGCCTCCGGGCGCACGTATGCGGATCGCTCTGTCGGGTCTGACCATCGCGGAACAGTTCCGTGACGAGACCGGCGCAGACGTTCTGTTCTTCGTCGACAACATCTTCCGCTTCACGCAGGCTGGTTCGGAAGTGTCCGCACTTCTCGGCCGTATCCCGTCGGCCGTGGGCTACCAGCCGACGCTGGCGACCGACATGGGCGCGATGCAGGAACGCATCACCTCGACCAAGAACGGCTCGATCACCTCGGTGCAGGCCGTTTACGTTCCGGCCGATGACCTTACCGACCCGGCACCTGCAACCTCGTTCGCCCACCTTGACGCGACCACGGTTCTTGACCGTTCGATCTCGGAAAAAGGCATCTACCCGGCTGTGGACCCGCTGGGTTCCACCTCGCGTCTGCTCGATCCGCTGGTCATCGGCGAAGAGCATTACAACGTCGCAACGAGCGTCCAGCGCGTTCTGCAGAAATACAAGTCGCTGCAGGACATCATCGCCATCCTCGGCATGGACGAACTGTCGGAAGACGACAAGCTGACGGTGGCCCGCGCCCGTAAGATCGAGCGTTTCCTGTCGCAGCCCTTCGACGTGGCAAAGGTCTTCACCGGCGCAGACGGCAAGCAGGTTCCGCTGGCAGACACCATCGCTTCGTTCAAAGCGGTTGTGGCTGGTGAATATGATCACCTGCCGGAAGCTGCCTTCTATATGGTCGGTGGCATTGAAGAAGTGAAAGCCAAGGCTGCCAAACTCGCGGCAGCTGCGGCGTAAGGGGGCATCATGGCAGGCACTCTGCAATTCGACCTCGTCAGCCCCGAGCGGCGTCTCGCTTCGGTCTCTGCTACCGAAGTGCAGATCCCCGGCGCTGATGGCGACATGACGGCGATGGAGGGGCACAGCCCCACCATCACCACTTTGCGCCCCGGCATCCTGCGCGCAGTGACCTCGGAGGGCGTGAAGTCCTACATCGTCACCGGCGGCTTTGCGGATATCTCGCCCTCGGGCGTGACCGTGCTGGCCGAGCGGGCAATCCCGGCGGAAGAAGCCAGCAGCACGATCCTCGACGAGATCCTCGCCGAGGCCCGTTCGCTGGCCGATGCCGCGCTGCCCGAAGACAAGGCCCAGGCCGAGAAGAACGTCTCGGATGTGGCAGCCTTGCGCGATGCGGTGCAAAAGCACTGAGACCCTGCTGTCCCGGGACAGTGGAAAAAGACAGGAAAAGGCTCCTTCTGCGGAAGGAGCCTTTTCTTTTTCTCCGGGGTTTCGCTTATAATCGGGGCACGGAATTGTACGGTCAGCAGATTATGCAGCGATTCAACACACCGATTGGCGTTCAGCAGGGATCAAAGATCCTGTTCTCGGATTTTGCCGATGGCGGACAGATGTGGGTCGGCGAGGGCGAGCGGGAGACCCGCCAACAGATCACCTTTGCCCATCCCTATCTGGCGGTGCCGATGGTGATGGTCGGGCTGTCGATGTGGGATATGGACAACCGCACCAACCTGCGCTGCGATCTCTCGGCGGCGCATATTACCGGGACCGGGTTCCAGATCGTGTTCCGCACCTGGGGAGACAGCCGCATCGCCCGCGTCAGGGCGGACTGGACCGCGATGGGCCAGATCCGCGATGACGAGCAATGGGACGTGGAATAGCGCGCTCAGCGCTGTTCCTGCGGCACCCAGCGGGGGAAGCGGCGCATCAGCGCGCCGGCCGCCCACCAGGAGGCGATTGCGATTGCAGCCCCCGCATAGCCATCCACGGCATAATGCCAGGCCAGCAGCACCGAGCCGATCATGATCACCACCGAGAACCCGGTCATGATGCGCCCCAGCAGACGGCTGTACTGATAGGCATATAGCGTCATCAGCACGGTCGAGGCCACATGCATCGAGGGGAAGGCCGAGATCCCGTTCAGACCAACCGGCCCGCTATAGTACCACCAAAGCGCGTCCTGCGACTCGAGAACCGAGATCGGTTGCGTTCTGGCATGCTCAGCCAAAAGCTGCATCAGCGGCACGAAATCATCGCCAAAGCCGAACCGCTCGTAATAGACGGGGCCGACCGAGGAGAAGAGCGTGGCGACCAGATTACCGCCAAAGCCCCAGCAGAACATGAAGGCGATGAAATAGCGGATCCGCTCGCGGGGTTTTGCCAGGCTGAAACAGGTGAAAATCAGGCTGAAATACAGCAGGAACATCCAGTAATTATAGGCGCCGGTGAACAGCGTCACGACCCAGGGATGCCCGAATACCGCATGCAGCGCGACGCCCGGATCCATGCCGAAATGCAGGAAACGGTCGAGATCAGCGAGAGACGGATCCCAGGAAAAGGGATTGAGGATCGGGATGATCTTCTTCAGCTGCGCGAAGGACGCCATGATGGCGATGGCGAGGGTAAGACCGATCCCCGCGGTCACGATCCGCTGCGGATCTGAGATCGCCTGCCGGATATCGGCTTTGAACCAGGCCATCTGACCGGCGGGCCGGACAACATAGCGCATATGCAGAAAGCGCCACATCAGCACCAGATAGATCATACCTGGCACCTGGCCGAGAAATTTCCAGAACAGGGTCAGGCCAACCTGGGTGTCCAGTTTTGGCGCATAGATTTCGGACAGACCGAGCGCGATTGCGGCATATATCCCCACAAGGGCGATCAGCAGCCCATGTTCGCGCAGGGTCGGCAAAACCAGCGGGGCGAATTTTCCTTCAGAATAAATTCTTGTATGTTGCATAACAGGCCCGTCGTGAAGAGAACAATCGAGTACCTCACACGCCATTATGTCGCGAAAAGGGCGAAAACGGGGTAAGCCGTTTCCGCCCTTGACTTTCAGGACCCGAGGGTCGCTCGCAGCTCTCAGCTGCGCGGGTAGAGACCCTCATAGATCGGAACCAGGGTCTCGGTCTCGAACAAGGACGAGACCGACATGCCGCCCCAGATGTTCAGCACGGCCTGGGCAAACATCGGCGCGGTCGGCACGATGCGGATATTGGGGCAGTTCAGCACCGCATCGGTCGGTGCGATGGAATCGGTGATCACCAGCGATTTCATCACCGATTTGGTCACCCGTTCGACCGCCGGGCCCGAGAGAACGCCATGGGTGATATAGGCATGGACCTCGGTCGCCCCGGCATTGATCAGCGTCTCGGCCGCTTTGCACAGGGTGCCGGCGGTGTCGCAGATGTCATCGACGATGATACATTTCTTGCCGCTGACATTGCCGATCACCGTCATTTCGGCGACTTCACCGGCCTTTTCCCGGCGCTTGTCGACAATGGCGAGGGGCGCATTGATGCGCTTTGCGATCTCACGCGCGCGGGCCACGCCGCCGACATCGGGCGAGATGATCATCACATCATCCAGCTGGCCTTTGAAATGATGCTCGATATCGAGCGAGAAGATCGGGCTGGCATAGAGATTGTCGACGGGGATGTCGAAAAAGCCCTGGATCTGGGCGGCATGCAGATCCAGCGTCAGCACGCGATCGACGCCGGCGGTCTGGATCAGGTTCGAGACCAGCTTGGCCGAGATCGGCGTGCGCGCCTTGGTGCGACGGTCCTGGCGGGCATAGCCGAAATAGGGGATCACGGCGGTGATGCGCGCCGCCGAGGACCGGCGCAGCGCATCAACCATGATCAGAAGTTCCATCAGGTTGTCATTCGCCGGGTTCGAGGTCGGCTGGATAACATACATATCCTCGCCGCGCACATTGTCGAACACCTCGACAAAGATCTCCTGGTCATTGAAGCGCTCGACCCTGGCATCCACCAGGCTGATCGACATGCCGCGATGCATAGACATGCGGCGCGCGATGGATTTCGCGAGCGGAAGGTTGGCATTACCGGAAATAAGTTTCGGCTCGTTGATGGCGGCCATGATCTGGGCTCCGTGTGGGCAGCGGAATCGGATGCGGGCGGGATAGCACCGAGGGAAGGCCGGGCAAAGGGGCGCGGCGTGCAATCCGGGGCTGCATATGGCCATGCCGTCACGAAAATGCCAAATGACGCATGTTCGCAACTGCGAATGGCCTATCTGAGACCGCAATGAGGACCCCATGACCCTGTCTGACCGGCGCGCCGACCCCATCCTGCACAGAATCGCTGGCCATGAAACGGCGGTGCGGCGGTTTGGATCTGGCGCAGGCCCGCTCCTGGCGCTGCATTGCAGCCTCGCGCATGGCGGGGCATGGGCGGGGCTGGCACAGCTTTTGCCCGAGGCGACGGTCACCGCGCCCGACCTGCCGGGGCATGGGCAAAGCGCGCCGCCCGCTGCGGATCTGCATGGGCTCGCAACCGCGATCGCGGCTGGGCTTGCGGCTGAGATCGGGGGCGGGGCGCCGGTCGATCTGATCGGCCATAGTTTCGGGGGCACTGTCGCGCTGCGTCTCACGCTGGAGCGGCCTGAGCTTGTGCGCAGCCTGACCCTCGCCGAGCCGGTGCTCTTTGCCGCGGCCATGGGGACACAGGTTTTTGCCGAGAACTTTGCCGCACATGAGCGGGTGGCTGATCTCGCCGCGCAGGACATCGAAGCGGCGGCTGCGCTGTTTCACAGGGCCTGGGGCGGCGGCATCCCCTTTGCCGCGCTGCCCGAACGTCAGCGCCGCTATATGGCAGACCGGATGCATCTGGTGTTCAATCTGAACCCGGTCCTGATGGAGGATGCGGCGGGGATGCTCGCGCCGGGCCGGCTCGAGGCCCTGCAGGTCCCGGTCCTGCTGGCCGAGGGCAGTGAGAGCCCGGCCATCGTGCCGGCAATCCTCGATACGCTGGCGGTGCGTATCCCGGGCGCGCGGCGCATCCGGGTCGAGGGGGCCGGCCATATGCTGCCGCTGACCCATCCAGAGCCGATCGCGCGCGCAATGCAAGAGCTGCTGGCCGGCGGCTGAGGGCCGCCCGGCGTTTCAGATCAGGGCGAGAAACCGGTCCACGTCACCAGGCGTGGTGGACCAGCCGGTGACGAGCCGCGCACCTTCAAAACCAGCGCCATCCTCAGGGTAATAGCTCGCCCCACCAGCGCGGAGCCGGCTGTGCAGACCGCTCTCCCAGGTCGTGAACATCAGATTGGCCTCGACAGGGCCCCGCAGCGAGACGCCGGGCTTTGCAATAAGCCCTGCGGCCAGCCGCGCCGCCATGCGGTTGGCATGGGCTGCAAGGTCGAGCCAGAGCCCATTCTCCAGCCAGGCCGACATCTGGGCCGCCAGAAAGCGGTGTTTCGACACCAGATGCCCGCCGCGCTTGCGCCTGAGCTGGAATTCCCAGGCACGCGACGGATCGAACAACACCACCGCCTCGACCCCCATACAGCCGTTCTTGGTGCCGCCGAGCGAAAGGATATCGATGCCCGCGCGCCAGCTCAGATCGGCCGGAGAGGTGCCGGTCGCCACCACCGCATTGGCAAAGCGCGCGCCATCGAGATGCACCGGCAGCCCGAAGTCACGCGCCACCGCACAAAGCGCCGCGGTCTCGACAGCAGTATAAACCGTGCCGGCCTCGGTCACATTGGTCAGAGAGACGGCGCCGCGCTGAACGGAATGAACGCCGCCGGTGCCACGGGCCGTGATCACCGCGCGCAGCGCCTCGGGTGACATGCGGCCATGCGACCCCGGCACCGACACCAGCTTGGCGCCATGGGTGAAAAACTCGGGCGCGCCGCATTCGTCCCGGGTGATATGGGCCAGCTCATGCGCGAAAATCGCGCTCCAGGGCGCGGCGAGCACCGCCAGTGACAGCGCATTGGCGGCAGTGCCGGTCGGGACCAGGGCAATTTCGGCCTCGGGCGCGTCGAAAATCTCACGGATCTGCGCGGTCAGACGCAATGTCAGCGGGTCCGTCCCATAGCCGGGCGCCTGGCCCTCATTGGCGCGCACCAGCGCCGCCATGATCTGCGGCGCCACGCCGGAGCAATTGTCAGAGGCGAAATGCATCACTCTTCCTCACCGAGCAGGTAGTCTTCCCAGTCTTCCTCGGGAACCGTCAGTTCGGACACGGTCTGGCCCCGGATCGTCGGGCCGAGCCTATGGGTGCTGTCCGGATCGCCGGTGAGCAGCGGATGCCAGTCGGGGAGCGGCTCGTTGTAGTAAAGGCGCTTATAGGCGCAGGTTTCGGGCATCCAATACGCGGATTTCGCCAGCGTTTTCGGCGTCAGGAATACGCATTCCGGCACATGTTTCTTGCGGTTGGGGTAATCCGAACACAGACAGGTCGCATTGTCGAACAGGCGGCAGGCGACGCGGGTGAAGACCAGCTCGCCCGTATCCTCGAATTCCAGCTTGTTCAGGCAGCATTTGCCGCAGCCATCACAAAGCGCCTCCCATTCGGCAGGAGTCATCTTTTTGAGCGGGACGGTTTCCCAGAAACGGGGGCGCAGGCTGGACATAGGCGCTATTTGATCCCGCGCATCGCGAATGGAAAGGGGGGCGCAAAAATCTTTGCAGATTTTTGGGCCGGTTTCTGTACAGAAACCGCGGCGTCAGCCTGCAGCGAGCACCGCCCGCGCCTGATCGCAGTCCTCGTTCATCTGGGTGATCAGGGCCGGCAAACCGTCGAATTTCAGCTCTGGCCGCAGGAATTCCACGAGCGCCACCGAAAGGTGGCGGCCATAGAGATCCCCCTTGAAATCCAGCAGATAGGTTTCAAGATTCGGCGCCACGCCGTTGAACATCGGCCGCACACCAAGGCTCGCGGCCCCCATATAGCTGCCTTCCTGTGGGCCCGAAAGCACATCGACCCTGACCGCATAGACCCCGAAACGTGGCAGATGCAGCCCGGTCAGATCCATATTCGCGGTCGGGAAGCCCAGCTCGCGGCCGCGTTTCTCGCCATGGATCACCGCGCCTTCGATCCGGTGCAGGTGCCCCAGCATCGCCGCCGCATCGCCGGGTCGCCCCTCACTCAGCGCATCGCGGATCGCGGTCGAGGAAATGCCGATCCCGCCTTGTTTCAGCAAAGGCGCGATGGTGGTGGTAAAGCCATATTTCTCGCCCAGCCGCTTCATGTCTTCGGCGCGGCCTGCGCGACCCTTGCCGAAACAGAAATCCTCGCCGATCACCACATGGCTGATGCCAAGGCCCTCGGCCAGAACCTTGCGCGCGAATTCTTCGGGCGTCAGTGCCGCGAGACCCGCATTGAACGGCAACTGGAACAGATGTTCGACCCCGAGCTTTGCGAGCCGGTTCGCCCGCGCCTCGGCATTCATCAGCCGGAACGGGCCCGCATCGCGCTGGAAGAACTGGCGGGGATGCGGCTCGAAGGTCACGATCCCCAGTGGCGCCGGCCCCCGGGCCAGGTCGATCACCGCCTGATGCCCAAGATGCACGCCATCGAAATTGCCAAGGGCGCAGGAGGTTCCACGGCCCGCAGCGTCAAGCCAGTGCCAGTCCTGATGAATCTGCATTCTTCCCCGCAGGCGTTTCGGCCACGGCGCAGATCATCTGGCCTCAGATTGTCCTGCGTCAGGCCCGGTCAGTCGAATTTGCGGCTTGGTGCCAGAACGACAGCCTCACCCTTCAGGACCGTTGTTTTACCGACAGACGCGGTGGTTTCAAGGGTAACCCGCCGTTTCGCGTGATCAATCGCAAGGACCGTCACTTCTGCGGTCACCATATCGCCGGGGCGGACAGGGGCCATGAACTTCAGGCTCTGACCCAGATAGACGGTGCCATGGCCGGGAAGCTGTTCGCCGATCACCGCCGAGATGAGCCCCGCCGTCAGCATGCCATGCGCGATACGGCCCTGGAAAATCGTGTCCTGGGCATAAGAATCATCCAGATGCACCGGGTTGCGGTCGGTCGAGACCTCGGCAAACAGTTCGATATCGCGGTCGGTGATCTGTTTCGTCAGGCTGCGGCGCATCCCGATTTCGAGATCCTCGATACAGATCGTGCCGCGCGGCTGATTATGGCTGTGGTCGAACATCATGGCTGATCCTGTGGGGACGAATCCTTTCCGTCAGCCACAGGTTTACCAGATGCTGCGGTGCAGAGCAATCCGTGGCGCAAGTAATTTGCGATTGTGTGCCCATAATCGGAATTAAATTACCACACCAGATCCTCGCACTGCCTCAGGCCAAAGCGGGAATCGCAAAAAGCGGCGCCTGCTGCTGCGCCGCGAGCCAGGCGTTCAGCCGCGCCGGGTCGGGATGCTGCGCATCTGTGCCGAATTCTTCGGCATGAATGCCGCCGGTGATGAACAGAGCATCCAGATCCTCGGCCCCGGCGCCCCGGATATCGGTCGGCAGGCCGTCGCCGATGCAGAGAATGCGCATGTCATCGCGCCCGGTCAGCGCGGCCAGCCGGCGGCGCGCCAGGTCATAGATCGGCGGATGCGGCTTGCCGAAATACAGCGTCTCGCCGCCCATTTCTTCATAGGTCTGGGCCAGCGCACCGGCGCAATAGATCCGCCGGTCCCCCCAGTCGACAATGATATCGGGATTGGCGCAGAGCATTTTCAGCCCGTTGGTTTTCGCAAGCAGCAGCTCGGCCCGGTAATCGGCCGGGGTCTCGGTCAGGTCATCCCTGAGACCGGTGCAGACGATGCCCTCGGCCTCGGCCAGCGACACGAGGGTAACCGGTGCTTCGGCCGCTGCCAGACCGGCGAGATCGGCGGCAAAGGTGGTGAAGAAGGACATGTCCTTTTCCGCGCCAATATGGAACACGCGCCGCCCGACCGCCCCGGTCAGGAGCCCGAACTGCGCCGCATCGCCCGAGGTGGCAATCTCGTCCCAGGCATCGCGCGGCACGCCGATCCGGTCGAGCTGCGCGATCACCGCCTCTTTCGGGCGCGGCGAATTGGTCAAAAGCAGCACCGTCACCCCACTGGCCCGCGCGGCCTGCAAAGCTGCGACTGCGGCCGGGAAGGCCTCTTCGCCATTATGGACACAGCCCCAGAGATCGCAGAACAGCGCGTCGTATGTGCCGCTTATCTCGGCAAGGGACGGGATCAGGGTGGTCCGGGGCGGCAGAGACATGGGGCGCTTCCTTTCAGCAGGCAGGTTAAGGCATAGGCGAGCCAGACCGGAATGGCAAAGGCCACAGTAAAGCCCATAGTAAAGCCCATAGTGCGGTCCGGGGCATGGTTGCAGGGCCAGGGGGGCGGCTTACGCTTGCTCCTGTCGGAACATGCGCTATAGGACCGAAAGACACCGGCAAAGGTCCGGTTACCACTGGTTACCACTGGGCCGGCACCCACAGGGCCGGATCCCACAGGGCTGAAACGGGGGCGTCATGCCGGAAGATACCGTAACTGTCGGCATCATCATGGGGTCTCAGTCCGACTGGGCCACGATGAAAGAGGCCGCGCTGATCCTTGATGAACTGGGGGTCCCCTATGAGGCGAAGATCGTCTCGGCCCATCGCACGCCGGACCGGCTCTGGGAGTATGGCAAGACGGCGGTGGCGCGCGGGCTGAAAGTGATCATCGCGGGCGCGGGTGGTGCGGCGCATCTGCCGGGCATGATGGCGTCCAAGACGCGGGTGCCGGTGATCGGCGTGCCGGTGCAGACGAAAGCGCTTTCGGGGGTCGACAGTCTTTATTCGATCCTTCAGATGCCGAAGGGCTTTCCGGTCGCGACCATGGCAATAGGTGCAGCAGGCGCGGCCAATGCGGGGCTGATGGCGGCGGGGATCCTTGCCGTGTCAGATACGGGCCTTGCGGCGCGGCTTGATGCCTGGCGGGCGGAGCTTTCCGCCTCTATCCCTGAGGAGCCGAAAGATGAGTGACGCGATGAAGCCGCTGGAGCCTGGCGCAGTGATCGGCATTCTGGGCGGTGGCCAGCTCGGGCGGATGCTTTCGGTTGCGGCGAGCCGGCTGGGCTATGTCACCCATATCTTTGAGCCGGGCGCGGCGCCGGCGGGGCATGTGGCGGCCCGCGTCACCACGGCGCCCTATGAAGATCTCGATGCGCTGCGGGCTTTCGCCGAAAGCGTCGATGTCGTCACCTATGAATTCGAGAATGTGCCGACCGCCGCGCTGGATGCGATCGAAGAGGTGCGCCCGATCCGCCCCAATCGCCGGACGCTGGCGATCAGCCAGGACCGGATCACCGAAAAGCAGTTTCTGACCGGTCTTGGCCTGAAAACCGCGCCTTTCGCGCAGGTCGACAGCCATGCCGATCTGGTCGGGGCCGTCGCGCGCCTTGGGGTGCCTTCGATCCTCAAGACCACACGCTTCGGCTATGACGGCAAGGGTCAGCTGCGGCTGGCGCCGGAGACCGACCTCGCCGCCGCCTGGGCGGGCATGGCGGGGGCGCCTTCGGTGCTGGAGGGCTTCGTATCCTTCGAGCGCGAGATTTCGGTGATCGCGGCCAGGGGCGCGGATGGTCAGGTCGCGGCCTTTGACCCGGGCGAGAATGTGCACAGCGAAGGTATTTTGCGGACCACGACGGTTCCGGCCCGGATCTCTCCGGCCCTGCGCAGCGATGCGGTGCTGATCGCGGCGCGGATCCTCAACGCGCTGGATTATGTCGGCGTGATGGGGGTGGAGCTGTTTGTCACCCGCGAGGGGCTGCTGGTGAACGAGATCGCGCCCAGGGTGCATAATTCCGGCCACTGGACGCAGCAGGGCTGTGTGGTGGACCAGTTCGAACAGCATATCCGCGCGGTGGCCGGGCTCCCCCTCGGGGATGGCACCCGCTACAGCGATGTGGTGATGGAGAACCTGATCGGCGCCGATGTCGAACGCGTGCCGGAGCTTTTGCGCGAAAGCGGCGTGGCGGTGCATCTTTACGGCAAGGGCGCCTGGCGCGCGGGGCGCAAGATGGGCCATGTGAACCGGGTCGTGAAGGGCTGACCGGGGCGTCTCTGGCTGAGCGGGAGCCTCCGGCGGGAGTATTTAAGTCAAGAGGAAGCAGCATCCGTTTCGCGGGCGAACCGGCCATGGGCGAGGAAATGCAGGGTCTGGCGGATGACGCCGGGCGCGAACATCATCCAGGTATGGCTGACGGGGAGGGTGATATGGTCGCTCATGCCCTCGAGCCTGGTGCTGGCGACGCTGACCTTGCCGTCATCCTCGCCCGGGATCAGCGATGAGAACCAGGGGCTGACGGAGCGGCTTCCGGCGATGATCCCGAGCGGGAAATCGGCAGGCGGCAGACGGTTCGGCCAGCTGTCCGGGGCGGTGCCGAGCGAAAGCCCCGCCGGCCCGTTCACCCAGCGAAACGGAGCGAGCGCGCCGAGCCGGTCAACGATTTCCGATCCGTGATTGGGCGGCGCCAGCATCACGACGCGGCCGGGCGGCGGCAGCGCGTTGCGGCTGAGCCAGTCGCGCAGCAGGATCCCCCCCATCGAATGGGTCACGGCATGAAGCGGCCGCCCCATCTCCAGCGCCGCGCCCAGCTGGCGGTCCAGAAGCGCGGGCAGCGCGGCAACCGCCATTCTGGTCGAGGGATAAGCGATATTCACCACCTCATACCCGGCGGCCTTCAGCCGCAGCGCAATGGGCAGCAGCGAGCGCTGAGAGCGGGCAAGGCCATGGATCAGGGCCACGGTCTCATGGCGGGCGCGGCCGGGGGCAGGCCGCAAAGCGGGCCGGGAGAGGCTGCTTTGCCTCAGCATTCAGGCGACCCCGTATCGCCCTCGCCCCGCGCCTGGCCCTCGCGCGCCGCGCGGGCAAGCGCGATAAAGCGGCGGCGGAATTCGGCGATCTCGCGCTCGTCCAGCTCTTCCAGATCCATCAGCGCATTATGGGCGCCCTGGGTTGCCCGGATCAGCTCGTCCAGCTTCAGCTGGATGGCGGCTGTGTCATGGTCCTGGCTGTTCTGGATCAGGAAGACCATCAGGAAGGTGATGATGCTGGTGGTGGTATTGGCGACCAGTTGCCAGGTGTCTGACCAGCCGAAAAACGGCCCGGTGATGCCCCAGGTCAGCACGAAACCCGCGGCCATCAGCAGCGTGGCGGGGCGACCACAGGTCCGGGCGCAGCTTCGGGCGACGGTGGCATAGCTCATGACGATCAATCCCCGGGCAACTGGTGATCGCGTCAATCTGGGGCAGAGGACGGCTCTGGACAAGATGCGTATTCCGGACGAGCCTTGCCCGGTTGGTGAGGGGGCAGTATGAGCCGGGCATTTGTAAATGAAGACGCCGGAGCGGACCGGCCCGATCTGCCGGAGCTGCCGCTCTCAAAGCATCCGAATTATGTCACCCTGCGCGGGCTGGCGGATCTGGAGGCGCGGCTGACGGCGCGGCTGCGCGACCTTGCGGCCTTGCGGGCGCGGGCAGATCGGCTCGACAAGCTGCCCGAAGCGGCGGCAGAACGCGATATCCGCTGGCTCGAGGCGCGGCTCGCTTCGGCGATCCCGGTCGATCCCGCCGCCCAAGGCACCGAAGAGATGGCCTTCGGCCTCCAGGCGCTGGTGGCGGATGAAAACGGCACTGAGACGCTTTATGAGATCACCGGCGAAGATGAGGCGGATCCGGGCCAGGGCCGTATCGCACCACATTCCCCGCTTGCCCGCGCGCTGATCGGCGCGCGGCCCGGCGATGAGGTGACCTGGAAACGCCCCGCAGGCGATCTGACCCTTGAAATCCTGGCAATCCGCCGCCCGGCCGCGCCCTGACTTCCTCTTGACGTAAATACTCTCCCGCCGGAGGCGCTTGCCGCGACAGCGGCAAAGAAAAAGGGCGGCTCTGATGAGCCGCCCTTTCCAAATGTCCCATGAGGGATGGATCAGAAATCCATACCGCCCATGCCGCCGCCCGGCATTGCCGGAGCAGCACCTTTGTCGGCCGGCTTGTCCGCGATCATGGCTTCCGTGGTGATCAGGAGCGATGCGACCGAGGCTGCATTCTCCAGAGCGGTACGGGTCACTTTCGCCGGGTCGATCACGCCGAACGAGAACATGTCGCCATATTCTTCGGTCTGAGCGTTGAAGCCGAACGAGGTCGAGGAGGATTCGCGGATCTTGCCGGCAACAACCGCACCGTCAACGCCCGAGTTTTCCGAGATCTGACGCAGCGGCGCTTCCAGCGCGCGGCGGATGATCTGGATGCCAACGTCCTGGTCGGAATTGCCGCCCTTGAGGCCTTCAAGAACCTTGCCGGCCTGAACCAGAGCCACGCCACCGCCGACGATCACGCCTTCCTGCACCGCAGCGCGGGTTGCGTTCAGAGCGTCATCAACGCGGTCTTTGCGCTCTTTGACTTCGACTTCGGTCATGCCGCCGACGCGGATCACTGCAACGCCGCCAGCCAGTTTGGCCACGCGCTCTTGCAGCTTTTCTTTGTCGTAATCCGAGGTGGTTTCCTCGATCTGGGTGCGGATCTGGGCCACGCGGGCTTCGATCTCGGCTTTCTCGCCAGCACCGTCAACGATGGTGGTGTTGTCTTTGTTGATCGAGACTTTCTTGGCGCGGCCGAGCATGTCGATGCCGACATTTTCCAGCTTCATGCCCAGATCGTCCGAGATCACCTGGCCACCGGTCAGGATCGCGATGTCCTGCAGCATCGCCTTGCGACGATCGCCGAAGCCCGGAGCTTTGACAGCAGCAATTTTCAGGCCGCCGCGCAGTTTGTTGACGACGAGGGTCGCCAGCGCTTCGCCTTCGACATCTTCCGCGATGATGATCAGCGGCTTTTGCGACTGGATCACAGCCTCCAGCAGCGGGACCATCGGCTGCAGCGACGAGAGTTTTTTCTCGTGCAGCAGGATGTATGCGTCTTCGAGATCCGCAATCATCTTGTCAGCATTGGTGACGAAGTAGGGCGAGAGGTAGCCGCGGTCGAACTGCATGCCTTCGACAACCTCAACCGAGGTCTCCAGGCCCTTGTTCTCTTCGACGGTGATCACGCCTTCGTTGCCGACTTTCTGCATCGCGTCAGCGATGAAGCGGCCGATGGTGGCTTCGCCATTGGCCGAGATGGTGCCGACCTGTGCAACTTCGTCCGAGTCTTTGACCGGGCGCGACGCCGCGCGGATCGCTTCGACGACTTTGGTGGTCGCGAGGTCGATGCCGCGCTTCAGATCCATCGGGTTCAGGCCGGCTGCGACCGAACGCAGGCCTTCCTTGATGATGGCCTGGGCCAGAACGGTAGCGGTGGTGGTGCCGTCGCCTGCTTCGTCATTGGTGCGCTGAGCGACTTCCTTGACGAGCTGAGCGCCCATGTTTTCGAACTTGTCCGAAAGTTCGATCTCTTTGGCAACCGACACGCCGTCCTTGGTGATGCGCGGAGCACCGAACGACTTTTCGATCACGACGTTACGGCCTTTCGGGCCCAGCGTCACTTTGACCGCGTCAGCGAGAACATTGACGCCGCGCAGCATGCGGTCACGAGCGTCGGTGGTGAATTTAACGTCCTTGGCAGCCATTATGCTGTCTCCTTGGATGTAAGTTTCAGGAAAAAGAAAGCGCGGCTCACGGCAAAAGCCGGAGCCAGCCCGTCATCACGAGATGATGCCGAGGATGTCGCTTTCTTTCATGATGAGCAGTTCTTCACCTTCGACGGTGACTTCGGTGCCCGACCATTTGCCGAACAGCACGCGGTCGCCAGCCTTGACGCTCGGAGCGATCAGCTCGCCCGAATCTTTGCGCGCGCCTTCACCGGTCGAAACGATTTCGCCCTCAGCGGGCTTTTCTTTCGCGGTGTCCGGGATGATCAGCCCGCCCTTGGTTTTTTCCTCGGACTGGACGCGGCGGACCAGCACACGGTCATGCAGCGGTTTGAAAGCCATCTGGTAACACTCCCTTAAGGTTCCAGGTTGAATGTGATCAGCACTCACCCTGGAGGAGTGCTAACGGGACAACAGGTAGGTAAACCCCTCTGGCCTGTCAACCGCTTCTTCCGGCTTTTTATCCGCATTATCGCCGCCAGTTCCGGCGTCTGATCTGGTGGCCCTGGAAAGCAATCGCGGAGACGTCAGCCGAGACATGCATGGGCGGCCTGCGTCTTGCCTTGGTCTTGCCGCGCTGAAATGTCAGTCTGGCCAGGGAACAGTGCCGCGCCGCGCGGCCTGTGCCCGTTTTGCCGCCCATTTTGCCGGAGCCCGTCATGAAACATCTCGCCGTCGCAGCCTTTGTGCTTTTCGGGCTTGTCGCGCAGGCTGCGGCCTATTGTGCCGGGACCAATCTGGTCGACCAGATGCTGCCCGGCGATCTGAAAGAGATTCGCGCCCGCGCCGATGCGGTCCCCTTTGCACGCGGCAATTTCTGGACGGCTGAAAAAGAAGGTCATGCGATGACCATCGTGGGCACTTATCATATTGATGATCCTCGTCATATGTCGGTCATGGCCGCGCTGAGCGGGCGTATCGCCGCGGCCACCGAGCTCTTGGTCGAGGCCGGCCCCGAAGAGGAAGATGCGCTGATGCAGGCGATGGATAAAAACCCGTCGCTCATGTTCATCACCGAAGGACCGAGCCTGCTGGAACGCCTGCCGCGCGATACCTGGCGGCGGCTTTCCGAGGCGCTGGAGGCGCGCGGCATACCGGGGGTTTTCGCGGCCAAGTTTCAGCCCTGGTATGCCACGGTGGTGCTGGCGATTCCGTCCTGCATGATCGCCGAGCCCGATCTGAAAAACGGGCTCGACGCGCAGCTGATCGAGGCGGCCGGCGCGGCCGATGTGCCGGTCCGGGCGCTGGAGCCCTATGACACTCTGTTCACGATGTTCGGCGCCCTGAGCGAGGAACAGTCGATTGCCATGGTCGAGGCCTCGCTGGCGATGGAGGGGCAGTCTGAGGATATGGCGGTGACGATGGCAGATCTCTATTTCGAGGCAGATTCGCGGATGATCTGGGAGCTGAACCGGCTCTTCGCCTATAAGCAGCCCGGCTATACCAAAGACCAGGTCGATGCCGAGATGGCGGTGATGGAGGATGTGATGATGATCCGCCGCAACCGCGCCTGGATCCCGGTGATCGAGGCGGCGGCGGCAAAGGGGCCGCTGGTCGTGGCCTTTGGCGCGCTGCACCTCTCGGGCGAGGAAGGTGTGCTGAATCTGCTGGCCGAAAATGGCTGGATGATTTCCGAACTCGACTTGGCGGGGGGCGTATCGCCGCCCTGATCCGCCGCTTTTGTGCCGGCACAGGCGGCAGATCGGGGCTGGGCGCAAAGATATCCTGCGAATATCGGCATTGTCCGGTCGACGGCGGGCGGTCACGGCGCTATTTCTTGCCTCGGGCCCACCGGCTGCTGCCGGGAGGAAACCGCGCCGCGGCCGGGCCATGCTCCCGGACCGGGCGGGATGATCAGATCCGAAGGATGTCGCCATGACGCGCAATACCGAAACGCTCCTTTTCATCGACGGCCAGTGGCGCGCCGGAACCGGGGGGCGGGTGATTCCCGTGATCAACCCGGCAACCGGTCGCCAGATCGGCACCGTGGCCCATGCCGCGCGCGAAGATCTTGACGCGGCGCTGGCCGCGGCAGAGCGCGGGTTCCGGATCTGGAAAAACACCTCCGCCTTTGAACGCGGCAAGATCATGCGCAAGGCGGCAAACCTTCTGCGCGACCGCGCCGATGCTATCGCCGTGCTGATGACGCTGGAAAACGGCAAGCCGCTGGCGCAGTCAAAGGTCGAGATCGCCGGTGCCGCCGATGTCATCGACTGGTTCGCGGGCGAGGGCCAGCGCAGCTATGGCCAGGTGATTCCGTCGCGCGCCCCCGATGTGCTGCAATTCACGGTGAAACAGCCGGTCGGCCCTGTCGCGGCTTTCACGCCGTGGAATTTCCCGCTCAACCAGGTGGTGCGCAAGCTTTCGGCCGCGCTTGCGGCGGGCTGCTCGATCATTGTGAAGGCGCCCGAGGAAACCCCGGCCTCGCCGGCGGAACTGATCCGGGCCTTCCAGGATGCCGGTGTGCCGGCGGGGGTGGTGAACCTCGTTTTCGGTATTCCGGCTGAGATTTCCGAATATCTGATCCCGCATCCGGTGATCCGGAAAATCAGCTTCACCGGCTCGACCCCGATCGGCAAGCAGCTGGCGGCCCTGGCCGGGCTGCATATGAAACGGGCGACGATGGAGCTTGGCGGCCATGCGCCGGTGATCGTCGCGGGCGATGCCGATCTCGACCTCGCCGTGTCGCAGATCGCGATGCATAAGTTCAGGAATGCAGGACAGGTCTGCGTCTCGCCGACCCGCTTCCTCGTGCATGATGACCTCCACGCGGCCTTTACCGAAAAATTCACCGATTATGCGGCAAAGCTGAAGGTGGGCGACGGCATGGATCCGGCCACCGAAATGGGGCCCTTGTCGAATGAACGCCGCATTCCTGCGCTGGAGGCGCTGATCAATGACGCGGTGGAAAAGGGCGCACGTCTGACCACCGGCGGGCGCCGGATCGGCAATGAGGGCTGGTTTTTCGAGCCGACCGTGCTGGCCGATGCCCCCCTGTCGGCCCGGATCATGAACGAAGAACCCTTCGGCCCGGTGGCGGTGATCAACCGTTTCTCGACCATCGACGAGGCCATTGCCGAGGCGAACCGGCTGCCCTTCGGCCTTGCCTCCTACGCCTATACCTCTGACACCGCCACCGCGACCCGGCTCGGGAATGAGATCGAGGCGGGGATGCTGACGATCAACCATCTCGGCCTCGCGCTGCCGGAAACGCCCTTTGGCGGCATGAAAGACAGCGGCTACGGCACCGAGGGCGGATCAGAGGCGATTGAGGCCTATCTCGAAACCCGTTTCGTGACCCGCAAAGGCTGACGCGGTCGGGGCCGCAGGTGCCGGATTTTGCTTTCTGTCGCTGCGGTCTCTGGAGCCTCTCTCAGTCATATGGCAAAGCTGCCTGCGGCGGCGGATGCCGCAGGAATGAGAGAGGTGATTACAAGTGAAACGGTTTTTGACGATCCTGGTCGTGGCAGTTTTCGCGGCTGTCGCAATGGTCGGCTATAGATATGTGTCCTGGGTCATGAACTGGACCAGCGCGGATACGCCTTTCGACGAGGTCGGGATCGACCTGCACAAATATATGCCGGGCTTCGTTCAGGACTGGGGCTGCGCCCAACTCTTTGCCGAATTCGGAGATAAAACCCTGCCGCCGCATGGCTGCCGCGGCAAAGGCGGCTGGCCGTCGTAAAAAAGAGCGGGGGCGCTGCCCCCGCACCCCCGGGATATTTGAGGACAGAAAATGAAGTCTGCGGGCTTTGTCATTCTCTGTCCCTGAATATCCCCATCAAAGCCATTTCCGCTGGCGCCAAAATGAACTGAAATTCCTTATAACCTGCCTGTGACGAGTGCTCGCAATGTTACAGAAATGTGCACCAGATGGCGCGTGCGGGATTGATCGCTTTTAGATCCGTGCCTTCCGCCCTCCTCTGCGGCACGGCCTATGCTTTGGTCGGGCTTTGACGATGGGTCGCGTATGATACCAGCCGCCGCCGTGATCGGCACAGATGGTTCCCGCGATTGGCCCGAGGGCTTTTGTGTGTCGAGCGGGTGGCATCATCGCCTTCCTGATACCGTGGCCGGCCATGCCCAACTTGTGCAGCTCCGGGCCTTATCACAGCCGGCACAGATCAAAGCCTATGCCCTTTTCTGAGGCATGCGGGCAAAGACCGACCGGAGCAATCCCGGGGTCATCGCGCGGTTCATGCCGTTCAGGCCAGAAGCGGGTAGAAGATTGCCGGAAGAGAAGCTGCGCGTTCTCAGAATGTTGACAACACAGGGCACAGATCGCGGCATTTGCCAGAGGAGTTGTCACCCGTGTTGTGTTTCGGGCGGCGCGTTTTTCGCCGCCGCCCATGGTGCCTCCGCCGCCAGCTTTCTGCATGGGGGCTTCGTCGGCCCCAGGGTGATCACCGCGCGGATCGGGTCGCTTTTCGACAAGGACCAGCAGCGCGTGACCCATGCCGCAATCACCGGGAACGAGCGTCTGGGCGAGGTTCTGTCCTGTGCCATGGCGTTACAGCAAGCCGCAGCGCCGAACATGCCGCCCGCCGGAAAGCAAAGATCGCGCTGCGAACCTGCCGGAAAAAAGCCTCCCGGTCGCAAAAGATGGTTCGGCAAACGTGCGGACGGCGCACCGCTGAAACGGCGGCACATCACGCGGCCGAATGAATGGGGTGACACGAAGAGCCCTTTTCTATGTGCCGGCTGCTGTTCGCAATCGGGAATCTTGCGTGGCTGCGGAAGTCGCTCATAGGTATCCGGCCAGTCTGATCGGCGCGAGGGCCGTGGCCATGACGGGGTTACGCACGCGCCTTGGACTCAGCAGCGGACAGGTCGACGAAGACCCAATGGGCTCTCAGACTCTGGGGTGGAATCAATCCGTTCCATGCTGTTTTCTCTCTCGCGAACTCGATGATGGCGGTGGGACGGCAGATCGCGCGCGTCGCCATGTCTCTGTTTTCTGCTGTGTCGAAACTGGTGCCGTGGCGCAGGAGGCTCCGGGCGATCCGGGCCAGTTTGCTGGCCAAGGCTATGGCCGCCTTGTTGCCGGGCATGCGTGTCACCGCTCCGGCCAGCCAGCTTCCAAAGCTATAGTTCGGCCAGAGATGGGGACGCATCATGATGATCCGTGCCGCCTCGACCAGGAGCATCCGCAAATAACGGCTGCCGCATTTGGTGATCCGGCCAGGGATGATGCGGCCGCCAGTGCTGAACTGCTGCGGCACCAGCCCGCGCCCCGCGCGGCAAAATCCCGATCGCAGTCGAAGGGCTCTCCCGATCCGACAGCAGCCACCATCGCTGTCGAAATCATTGGTCCGATACCAGGGATCGACATGATGCGCCTACAGGTCTCGTCGCTTCGGCTGACGTCCCTGATCTCATCGGAAACATGTTCAATGCGCTGATCCAGCCGCCGCCAATCGTCGCGAAGGCCAGTCAGTCCGCTGCGCATTCGGGTCGATGTCTCGCCCTGACGGCTCTCAAGGATCGCATCGAACGAAGTGTCCAGCGCCCGGAGGCCCGGAGGCCGGGACGAACAGGGATCCCCTGTTCAATGAGGAAGGCTCTGATCTGGTTGATCCTGGCAGTCCGCCGCGACACCAGACGCAAGCGCACCCGGTGCAGTGCCTCAGGATCGAGCTGGTTCTGGGTTTTCTCGGGGACAGACAGCAGGTTCGGACGCAGAGCGGCTTCGGCGATGGCCTCTGCATCATTGCAAAGGTTCTTCTGGCCCTTATTGAAGGGCTTCACATAGATCGCCGGGATAATCCGGGGCTCGAAGCCCAGGCCGCGCAACGTAAGACTGACATTGTGGGCGCTGAGACACGCCTCCATTCCGACTATGCCTCGCGCAAAGCCAGCGAAAACCTCCTGCAGCGCGAACCGCCTGATCTTCTGTCGTAAAACAACCTGACCGGAGCGGTCAAAGCCGACCAGATGAAACCCATCCTTGCCGACACCGACACCGACACCGACACCGACACCGGGAAGGCCTTCGATCTTTCCCTGCCTCCTGTCAAACATGGCGGCTTCTCCTTGTGGCGCGGTTGATCCCGGTTCAGGATAACCCAACGGTCGGGGAAGCAGCCGGCATATCCCATTGGCGGGCGTTCGTCCGCCCCGTAGCAATCATTACGAGCTGCGGCCGTATCCCCCCAGGCGGCCCTCCTCGTCCAAAAATCGTCACAGGTTCATCGCATCGCCGTTCGCAGGGCAACTGCTGGTGAAGGTGAAGGTATAAACGAAAGCAGACGAAGTCTGGATCAGCAGCATCTCCACGGACAGCACCATTGTCCGCGGAACCGATGTAGATCGCAGCGAGCCAGGATGGAACATCACGTTCGAGACGCATGCGCCTCCCCCGGAGGATGTGCCGCTGAATCTCTCCGCATCATACAAGGGTGACGCGCTGAATGACCTGCCGCCGGCATTCTCTGGCGATGGCAGTCTCAGGTTTTCCGGGCCGGTCGCAAAATTACTGATGCAATTCAGCCTGGGTAACGGGTTTCCCGCGCCTGTTCTTCTCTGTCGTCATGACAGGACGACGCCCGTCGACAAGAGCTACTGCGTATATGGCCCATTTGACCGCAAGGACGGCAGCTTCATATCAGAACTCAGTAAAGACATCAGAAGCAGTTCCTTCAAGAAATTCCAAACCCTAACGAATGGAAGATGCCCTGGGACCTGAAGGATGATGACATAGCCGTTCTGGAGACAGCTCTTGATGGTTCCGAAATATGGGTAGCCCGAACGCTTTTCGGATCTGTGTTTCTAAAAGGAAATGTGGTCGCCGCCCTTCAAAAGCAGGGTAAGGGCGGGTGTTCAAAGCGAAAAAATGCCGACTTATTCGTCTGGGTTAGTTGCGCGGATGTGAATCGCGACCGGCAGCTTCGTCCGCATAGCGGCCATGGTTGGCCCTGTCTGGCGCCGCTGGCAGGAAGCGCGCGGCCAGATCGGCGCACAGAGCACGAAGATGCCGCTCAGTCCTTGGGTTTCAGTATGTTCTGAGCAGCACGGGTTGGGGAGATTGCCTGGGGGCGGAGGGGTGCGAGAGCATTTCGCGAAAGCGTGGCACGGCAGGCAGGAGCACCACCGTTCGCCATATCAAACACTGAGTTCGGGTTGAGGCGCTTTTGCCCGCTCTGCATTGCGGCTAATTTTTGTCCAGCTTTCACGCAGCAGAGGCCGTGCCATGACATCAAATCCCACCTGGGTCCTGAAGCGCTTTCCGACCGGCATGCTTTCACCAGATGACTTCGGCCTTGAGGATCGGGACGCCCCGGTCGCGCAGCGCGGGGAACTGCTGGTTCGTACGTTGTGGCTGTCGGTCGATCCCTACATGCGTGGACGGCTGAGTCCGGCAAAGAATTATGCGGCGGGCCATAAGATTGGCGAGATGATGGTGGGCGGCGGGGTGGGCGAAGTTGTCGTCTCGGAATCCCCCCTGTTCCAGCCCGGCGACATTATCCAGGCTGATGATTTCGGCTGGCAGCCGCTGACGACCGTTTCCGCGAAGACCGCCCTCCGGCTCGATCCCGCCGCAGCGCCGGTGCAGACTTCGCTCGGATGCCTGGGCATGCCAGGCCTCAGCGCTTACTTTTCGTTGCTGCATGTTGGGCGGCCAAAGCAGGGTGAGACAGTGCTGATCCCGGCTGCCTCCGGGGCACTTGGTCAGATCGCCGGCCAGATTGCCCGCATCAGGGGCCTTGATCCGGTGGCGATTGCCGGGTCGGATGCAAAGCTCGACTGGTGCAAAAGCATCGGTTATCGCACCGGAATAAACCACCGCACCACCGGTGATCTGACCGGGGCAATTGCCAGGGCCTGCCCGTCAGGCGTCGATGTCTTTCTGGACAACACTGCCGGTCCGATCCATGACGCGGCGCTTCTTAACCTTAACACTTTTGGTCGCATCGTCGTGGTCGGCACCGTCGCCCGTGCCGACAGGTTCGATCAGCCGGATATCGGCCCCCGCTTCCTGCGCCGGATCCTCGTGACCCGCGCCCGGATCGAAGGCTTCCTGCTGGATGATTTCGAAGCGCAATATGGCGAAGCACGCCAACAGCTGACAGAATGGTATCAGCAGGGCCTGCTTGAGACCCGCGAGGATGTGGCCGAAGGGATCGAGGCGGCCCCCCTTGCTCTGATCCGCATGCTGAAGGGTGAGAATTTCGGCAAGCAGCTGGTGCGGGTCTGATCCCCGCGCCGGTTGCCGTCATGGGCAGGCGGTCTGTTGTGCAGACAGCCGGACAATGCAGGTGAAGGGTATGGACAGCCTCGACGACATGCTCCTGCTGCTTGAGGTCGCCGAAGCAGGCAGCTTCACCAGGGGGGGCCAACGCATCGGCCTGCCGAAATCCACGGCCAGCCAGCGCATTGCGCGGCTGGAGGCGCGGCTGGGCCTGCGGTTGCTGAACCGATCGACCCGGCAGGTCACGCCAACATCGGCGGGGGAGGTCTATCTGCAGCATTGCAGGCGTGTCCGGGATGAGGCCCGCGAGGCAGCTGTGGTGATGGGGCACCTGAAGACAAGGCCGGAGGGCCAGCTGCGGATCACCTGTCCCGAGATCACCGCAGTCCATTTCATGCCTGGCTTCCTGCATGCCTTTGCACAGGCCAATCCGGCCATCTCGGTGCAGCTGATCGCGATCAATCGCCCGCTGGATTTGCTGCAGGACAGGATCGACTTTGCCTTCCGGGTTGGAGCACCGCAGGGCCAGGACATGATCTTGCGTCGCATCTCGGCAATCCGTCGGGTGGTCGTGGCGGCCCCGGAATATCTCGAGACCAGCTTGCCGCCCCTGTGCCCCGCTGATCTGACGCAGCACCGCTGCCTCATCTATGATACGCATCCGCACTGGACCTTTGCCGGGACAGAGACCCCGGATCTGCGGCCGACCGTCTCCTTGTCCTCGGATTCCATGGGCTTTCTGCTTCGGGCCTGCCTTCAGGGCAGCGGCATCGCATTGCTGCCCGCCTATATCTGCCAGTCCGCGCTTGCCTCCGGTGCATTGGTCCAACTGTTACCCGACTGGCTCCCGACACCCTATGAAATGTCCATGATTTTCCCCAGCCGCGAAAACCCCTCCCGCGCCCAATTGGCATTTCGCGACCATGTGGATGGCTATGACTTCTCCACCCTGGCGGGGGCAGAGCTGGGGCCCGTCAGCGGCCCGTTTGACTGATCGAATCTCAGGCCACGGCGGGGGCGCCGGTGAAGCGAAGGGCAGCTTTGTCCTCGTGGCCGCCACATTCGGCCCTGTCGAACGCCGCTGGCAGGGCCAGCTGTCCCGCGCGACACTTCAGGCCCATTGCAGGGCACTCAGGCTGGCCGCAACAAGGTGAGGCGATCGCTTATGCAACGGAAAACGCGGCCCATAGCCGCAGCTCAGTTCCCCGGCAGGCTGCATGACCGCATACCCCAAAGCTGCCGTTCGTCTGGCGCCGAAGTCACCCGCGATGGCAACGCGAGGCCTTGCCAAAGCCTGCGGGCGAGCAGACCCAGCTGGCCCCGCTGTTCAGCGCCTTGGCGCGGATCAGCGCCTCTTTCGCGCGCTGCTGCCGGATCTCGGCCGACCCGGCCTGTGCGCCGTTCACCATCCAGCTGAAACCGGTTGCCGGCCTGGGATCATCGATCTGCGTTGCATCCGCCATACCCGGCGGGCAGAGGATGACTGTTACGGCGACAAGGGCCGCATATCGCGTCGTCATGATGCGTAAACCCGCTGTTTTCGAATTCTGGATAGGTCCAGATCGTAAAAAGCGAGTTAGCCGCGCTTAATCCGGCGAGATTCCGCAAGGAATAAGGTCATTCCGGGGCAATGCCCTGTCATGCGGTCAATTCGAGGGCAGGATACGGTGTTCGACCCTCCAGTCAGGCATCCCAAAGCCATCGGGCCACGGATAGACCTCTTTCTGGTTGAAATACAGCGCACCCACCAGCAGCGGCAGATCAGGCCGTGCTTCGCGCACCTTTTCCTCCCAGGCGGCGACATAGGTTTCGCTGCCGGAATAGCCGACCTCGGCGACCACCACGGGCTTGTTGAACCCCTTTACCTCATTATAGCGTTCGGTCAGCAGGCTCGGGTAGTCCTGCGCCCGGCCCAGGATCGCCCGGTCCCAGGGCTCGTAACCAAAGATCGACAATCCGATCAGATCGACGACATCATCGCCCGGATAGTAGTCGCTGGCATTCAGCAGCCCGACCGGCGACCAGACCATGTTGATCCTGGGGGCCTCCGCCCGGCAGATCTCGGTCATCCGCCGGAACGAAGCGATGTAATCCTCGGGTCGCCAGGCCGACCAGATGAACTGTCCGTCATCGGTTTCCATCTCATGCGCCCAGCGGACCGAGACCGGGCTTTGCAGCTGACCGATCACGCCGCAGACCGCCTTCATATTCGCATCGTAATAGCCCTGCCGAATGCCATTCAGCAGGAAGTCGGCGGTATTGCGTTCATCGCGGGTCCAGGTCCATGGCTCGACCGTGATCATCAGCGCGCGCTTGCGTTCCAGCGCATAGGCATCCGCCTCCAGCAGGGAGGCGAGGTTGACGTCTTCCCATGGCATGAAGACATGCTCGACCGTGAGTTCGCTGTCCGAGGCGAAATAGCCCTCGGGGTCATAGGCGCCGAAGGGCAATGTGCCCGGTGGCGCGGCAAAGGCCACCGGAGCCACGAACAGGGCCGAGGCCATGAGGGCGGCGCGAGGGGCGTATGTGCGGATCAGTGACATGGGTCTTTCTCCTTTCCCCTTGATTTTCATCGGGTGATCCAGCCGGGATCCCAGATGAAGTAGATACGGTCATTGGCACCATAGCCGGCGCCCGCGATGCCGTATTCGGCGCGAACCAGACGCAGCGGTTCCAATCCGAAGGCCAGCGCATGCATGCTTTCCACGCCGCGCCAGCTGAACCCAAGGGCAACTGTGGCCAGCACGACGCCTGCAGCGGCGGTCTGGCCCAGCGTGGACAGGCCGGATTGATGGCGGATCGCGCCCGTCTCGCGCAGATGGTGCCAGACGATGACCACGACCAATGCGGTGTAAAGCGCCGCGTTCAGCAGCGCGAGCAGCAGAAAGCCGCGCGCATTGGCCAGCTCGGCGCTGAACAACACCGGCAGCGTGGCCCCAAGCGCGAGCAGCGTATAGACCGCCAGCACCTTCAGGGGCAGAGTCCGCGCCGCGGCCTCCCCCTTCGGCGTGATGCGGAAATCGACGAAACTGCCGGTCAGCCGGTCGCGGACCGCCATGGCGCAGCCCCACAATGCCCAGGGCCACTGCATCGCAAGGAACAGTGCCTTCTCCCAGCTGATCACGGGCGCATCGACCGGACGGAAGAACCCGTCATGGCGGATGCGGAGAGCGATCAGCAACAGCACAATGACCGGCGGAACCGCATGCAGCAGAAAGCCGGGATAGGTCACATTGGCAAAGCGCATGTCAAAGGCCAGCGCGACCATCGGGGCCAGATACATCATCAGCGCGGTCAGCGCGAACAGCGGATACCAGAGCTGGCAGAACACGAACAGAAAGCGCAGCCGCGGCGACAGTTTCGGCAGGTATCGCCCGCTATGTTGCAGCAGCAGCGACAGCAGGCTGCGCGACCACTGGAACTCCTGCGTGACCAGATCGGTCACGCTGGCCGGACCATCGCCGATGGCGATAGCGTCGATGGCATGCACCCCGCGCCAGCCGCCCGCGCTCAGCAGCATGGTGGTTGAATGATCTTCGGCCAGTTCGGGGCCCAGACCACCGACCTGCCGGAGCGCCCGGGTGCGCACCGCGTAATGTGATCCGATGCACATCGGCGTGAACAGGCGGGTATAGCCCATCTGGAACAGCCCGTGAAACGCCGCCTCGGTATGCAGGCGGGTTCGCGCGGCCCAGCTTTCGGTGGCATTGGCCGCACAGATCGACGGCGCACTGACATAGCCCACCTGCGGATCGGCAAAGGGGCGGACCATTTCGCGCAAATAGCCGGGCTGCGGCACATGATCGGCATCGAGCTGCGCCACGATATCGTAGTTGTCATAGCCCCAATGGTCGTAGAAAAACGCCAGGTTGCCCTCTTTGCAGCGGGTGCGGCGCGGCCAGACGGGTTGATGATAGGCAGGAAACCCCTTTCGGGTCGAGATGTGGACGCCATGCGCCGCACACCAGGCGCGGGTTTCGGGCGAGGGGTCTTCATCCGCCAGCCAGGTGTGATGCGGGTAATCCTGCGCCAGCATGGCCTCCAGCGTCCGGCGCAGGATGCAGAAGGGTTCGGACGGGGTCTTGGTCACGATCATCGCCACCCGCCACTGTCCGGGCTGCGGGTCCGGCGCGGCAGAGCGCGCCGCCATCAGCAAGACCACCACGAAAAACACCTGCAACCACTGGATCCACAGCAGCGGAATGGTGGCAAACAGGAAGGGCACCCAGCCCACGAAATGCGCCGGGTCCAGCCACCAGATCCAGAACCAGGCCACCGCCAGCGCCCATAGCAGGCAAAGCGTGAGATAGATCACCCGCTGCCGCCGCGAGAACAGGGAAACGGCAAACCCGTTGCGCCCCTGCGGCACTGTCACAGGCGCGCGGTCACGGCGGGGCGAGACATAGGGCGGACGTGCCGGGCGGTCGGTCATGGCCGCACCCCCGCCGGGATCAGCCCGAACCACGGCGCCGCATCGGCGAGCAGCGTCGCCAGATCCGACCGCTGCGCGCGAAAGCCCAGCCGGCGCGCGGCCTCGGCCGGGTCGGCCACCAGTTCGGCCGGATCGCCGGGGCGGCGGGCATCCCAGATCACCGGCACCGGCCTGCCGGTCAGCCAGGCGATCCCGGTCAGAATGTCGCGCACCGAAAGCCCGCGTCCGGTGCCAAGGTTCAGCACCATGCTTGCGCCGCCCTGCAACAGATGACCAAGCGCCAGCACATGCGCCGCCGCCAGATCCTGCACATGGATGTAATCGCGGATGCAGGTGCCGTCGGGCGTTGGATAATCGCTGCCGAACACCCGCAGCGACCCGCCCTGACCCGAGGCCGCGCGCAGGGCCAGCGGGATCAGATGGGTTTCGGGGTCGTGCCTTTCGCCCAGGGCCCCCTCGGGATCGGCCCCGGCGGCGTTGAAATAGCGCAGCGCCACAAAGCGCAGCCGGTGGGCGGCGGCGTGGTCGGCCAGCATCCATTCGCAGATCAGCTTGGTGCGGCCATAGGGGTTGATCGGGTGCTGTGGCAGATCTTCGCGGATCGGCAACCGGTCGGGGATGCCATAGGTCGCACAGCTTGAGGAAAATACGATCCGGTCAAGGCCCGCCTGCGCACAGCCCTGCAGCACACCGGTCATCCCGCCAATGTTATTGTCGTAATAGCGCCCGGGATCGGACATGCTTTCCCCGACATAGGCCGAGGCGGCGAAATGGATCACAGCGCTGCAGCGATGGGCGGTCAGTGTGCGCGCCACCAGATCGGCATCCCGCACGTCGCCCCTGACCAGCGGCCCGAATTTTACCGCATCGGCATGGCCGGTGGACAGGTTGTCCAGCGTCACCGGCAGATACCCAGCTGCCTTCAGGGCCTTGCAGGCATGCGAGCCGATAAATCCGCCCCCGCCGGTTACAAGGATCGCGCGTTCCATGTCAGCACACCATGGTCGTTTCGCGCAGCTCGGCCTGCACCCGGGCGGTGAACCAGCCGATTGTCGGCTTCAGCCCCTGTGCCAGCGACATTTTCGGCGCCCAGCCCAGCAGATCGCGCGCGCGCGCAATATCCGGGCAACGCTGGCGCGGATCATCCTGCGGCAGCGGTCGGAAGGTGATTTCAACGGGCTTTCCAAGGGCATCGCGCACGGTTTGCGCCAGTTCCAGCATCGTGAATTCGCCCGGGTTGCCCAGATTGACGGGCATCTTCTCATCGCTGGCCATCAGTCGCATCAGCCCGTCGACCATGTCATCGACATAGCAGAAGCTGCGGGTCTGCGCCCCGTCACCATAAATTGTCAGCGGCTGTCCCCGCAGCGCCTGCACCACGAAATTCGACACCACCCGGCCATCATCGGGATGCATGCGCGGACCATAGGTGTTGAAGATGCGCGCGATGCGGGTTTCTGCCCCCAGATGGGCACCGTATTCCCAGAACAGGGTTTCCGCCGCCCGCTTGCCTTCGTCATAACAGGCGCGGGGGCCGACCGTGTTCACATTGCCCCGATAGCGCTCATGCTGCAGGGTGATCTCGGGATCGCCATAGATTTCCGAGGTCGAAGACAGCAGGATCCGCGCGCCCTTCTCCGCCGCCAGGCGCAGAAGAGTCATCGACCCCTCAAAGCAGGTGCGGATCGTATGAATGGGATCGCGCTGATACCGCGGCGGCGAGGCCGGGCAGGCCATGTTGTAGATTTCATCCACCGGACCAGCGATGGTCAGCGGGTTGATGATGTCCTGCAAGACAAAGCAGATCCGCGGATGCTGCATGTAATCGGCGATATTGGACAGATCGCCCGACAGCAGGTTGTCGACGCAGATGACCCTGTTTCCTTCATCCAGAAGACGCCCACACAGCGCCGATCCGAGGAATCCGGCTCCGCCTGCGACAAGCACAACTTTTCCGCTGCCGGGCAAACCCGAAGGGGCTGCCGACCTGTAATCAAAAGGCTGCATTGGCTTATATCCCGATGGGATGATGCCGCTGCATCATCCGCTGTGATCATTGCTGGTGCTTGCTTCTAAGGTGGAGGAGCTTCTGCGCCTGGGCGTGGCAGGAAAGGTCCGTGTCGCGATCAGGCAAAATGCTCTCGATACAACGTATGTCGCCAGGATCGCGCTGCGCCCCCGAAATGTCAAGAAATCGTCACATTTTGCCTTCGTTTGGGCACAATATGCCATTCGCCGCAGCTATTCGGTGCATCTTCGGGATCTTGCCGCGAGAATTGCAACCCACGGGTGAATTTGCTTGCCTTTTTTCAAATGAAAAAAACCTGGCCGATTCGGCTCGGAAGCTTCGCGATGGGAAATGACAGCGGCCCGGCCGAAGGATCGACCGGGCCGCCTGGGCAATTCTAAATCGGCATCAGCGGCTAGTGGAGGGTCAGCAATGCGGCCATCACATCGGGGCGCAGCACGCTGTCACGGCACAGAGCGGCGGCTGCCACCTTTGGACATGCGTCATTCATTGCCGCCAGTGTCTTGTGACCGGCAAAGCCGTCAGGCCTGCCCGGCGCGTGTCCCGCCGTGACCAGCCGCGTTTGCAGCAGATAGATCAGCGCATTTGGGTTTGCGCGCGCCAATTGGTTGCCCAGATCCTTCGTCACCCAATCATGATGCGTGGCGACTGCGCTGGCCAGCGCTGCGTAATCCGCCGTACCCCGGGCCTCGGCGGCCTGAATGCTGATGTCGAGCTGCCACCGATCCGGCTCGGTCAGCAGAGGAGCATAGGCTGACAGGGCCGCCCGCGCTGCGTCGCGGTCCTTGCCGATGTTCAGACCATTGCCATCGCGCAGCAGGATGATCAGCGCGCGTGCCGCATCGGCATCACCCGCATCGGCGGCCCGGCGCAACACCTTGACCGCCTCGGTGCCATCCGCCCGGACCGAAATGCCCCATTGCAGACGCTCAGCCTCCAGCACGGCCATCCCCGGTGCGCCGGCGGCTTCGGCCTTGTCGGCATAGGCGCGGTATTTCGCCCGGGATGTGCTGCCACCGCCAAGATAGCCATACATCGCGCCCCTGGCCAAGGTGACCCAGGCCGAGGCCATCCCTTGTTCCGCCGCCTGTTCCAGTAGCCGCTGGCCTTCCTGCCAATCCTGTTCGCGCCACATCAGCATTGCCCCAAATTGTGCAAGACCGGACCAGTCGCCCGCTGCGGCGGCGGTTTCAAAATACCCGCGCGCACGACGCAAGTCGCGGGGGACAACGTCGCCGTAAAGATACAGGCTGCCCAGTTCGACCTCTGCCCTGGCGCTGCCTGTGGCGGCGGATTTTTCCAGCAGCGCGATGCCGCGCCGGGTATCTTCGCCCGCCACGGGGGTGCTGTAGGCAAGCGCCAGCCCCTGCCGGATCAGATCATCGGCGGCAGGTGGCGTCTCGGCCATCAGGCCGGCCGGCAAGGCCGTGTCCGCGAACAGGGCCAGCAGCAGCAGACGAACAGAACGGAAGATGGAATCGCGACGCATCATCATTTTCCTCTCATCAAGAAAATGTCAGGCCGGATTTCAGGATCGTAGAAAGCGGTGATTCTGCCAAGGCCCCTGTCAGGCCGCTGTGAAAGGACCGCGCCTGCGGATTTCCGCCACTCGCCCGCCTGCGGCCGAAACGGCAGATTGCACAAACGGTGGTATCCCGCGTAGTGATGCGCAACCCGATATGGCAGCTGTCCCGCTGGACTGTCGGCCCGGCCCGTCTGACGTATCTCGGGATGGCGCGGGCCGCAAATTCCGGTCTGCCCACTGTTCCGGCTGCCCCAATGCACGGCATGGCTTGCCGGTGCGCGACCGCCCCGCTGCGACGGCGGGTGCCGGAATGCCCGCTCCTGGCGATTTCTGAAAAGGTGAACGACCCCTTGCGACCTCTGCTTCTTGCTTTCCTGCTGCCGCTGACCACCCCCGCCCATGCCGAACAGACAGCCGTAGGGGCTGCGGATTTCGACTGGCTGGCAAATGCCGCCGATACATGGCCCCGGCCAAAGCCCGGCGCGCCGGACCCGGTGCTGACGATATTGGACATGGCCCGGGCCAATGCCAGCTGGATCTGCACGCTTGCAGGCTCCGGACAGACATCGCGCTGCACGAAGGGCTAATCCAGACGCACTGCAGCCTCATATGTCAGCACGTCACCCACCGGGGGTTGAAGCTGCTCTGCAGCCGCAGCCTGCGTGAAAGGCCGCATTGGAGGGCTGCTGCGTGCTGTTTTCAGGTGGCTTTTCCTCCTTTATGGCAACGCTGAGGATCCCGGTCTGCGGTGCGCAGGAACGGCTGCTGGTCCAGGTTTGCCGCGACTGCCACGCCGCACTGCCTTCAGACCGCTCACCGCCGCGCCTGTGTAAAGGCTGCAATCTGTGATCCTTTCATAGGGTTGGGAGGCCTGGCATGGCGGGTTTCATCGGGGGTGTTCGCCGGGATCAGACATATTTTTCCCTGACCGGCTGGCTGACTGGGTCGCAGAAGATAACCTGGCCCGTATCGACGGTATTTTTGTCGATGACCCCGATCGGGCAGCGCCCGGCTTCCATCCCCACGCCGCTGCGCGGACTGGCCGTCCCGGATCCCGTCCGGCCGGCGGCTGGAGCGGGAGG
>NZ_JAEFCF010000069.1 GCF_016405985.1 Paracoccus sp. IB05 | reverse complement strand
AAGATAATCGGGCGAGGGGTATCTGCGGACGCAATCTGAATAGCGCAACAAAGCCACGTAGAAATGTAGACTTGCTGCCAAATCGACACATGCGAGTTCGGGGATCAACGGCGACCATTCGAAATCGGTTAGTGTTTGCATGTGTTAACATAACCCTGAATGAAGCGTGGTGCGCAGCTTATAGCGGCCGCACGTGAAGAAAAAGGGCAGGTCAAACGACCGCATCGTCCCGCATCGCTACACTGGGTGCCCCGTTCCTACGCTGGTGGTGGCGCCAGACCGTCAGGATCGAAACTGAGAGCCCATTGCAGTCAGTCGCCACCGTTACCAAGATGCAGCCGCCCACCGCGGATACTGAGCCAGCGATCTGGCTTGTTGCGTCTATCGACCAACGACCATTGCGGCTGCCCGTCCGTGGTGGAGAAGCTGACAAACCGCACACCGCCATCGGTCGTAATAGCTACCTCAGGCAGCGCCCCAAAGAGATCACAGTTCACAATACGACCGATCTTGAGCCTATCGAACGAAGGTTGCCAGAGAGAGTCGTCACTCCAACTACCGCAGATGATTGAATAGTTATCCTCGATGCGCCAACTCGACTCCAAAGTGAGTCCGATCTGCCCCTCAGGATTTCCTGCTGAACCATCGCGGCGGAGGGTCGGAGTAAGCGCGCCGATTTCCAGAAATACTGCCGACCCGTGCCCCCGCCAGACATGGTTTATCGAGAGGCCCGCCATGCTTGAGGCAAGAGTCGTGAATACTTTGGTCGCTGTCATCGGGGCAGATTAGCGTGAAACTTCATGTTGGGCTACGCTGATCCGAGCGTCCGCTTTGTCCCGCATAGCCGCCAAAGCTGGCCCGGTCCAGCGCCGCTGGGGCGGTCGGGCGGTCGGATCGACGCGAAGAGGCCATTGCTGAACTTCGCTGATGACGCTAGCCTGTAGTGACGCGCATAAAAATCGACCTACAGGATCGAACATCAGCGCGCTCCCCCCATTGGAAAGCAAGGATGGCACATGTGTGACCATATGTTTGTCGTGACTGGTGGCCCCGGTTCCGGCAAGAGCACTTTGATCGACGCCCTGCACGACAGGGGATTTGCCTCGATGCCAGAGGCCGGGCGGGCGATCATTCGCGATCAGGTTCAGATTGGCGGCACCGCTTTGCCATGGGCAGACAAGGCCATGTTTGCCGAACTCATGCTCGGATGGGAGCTGCGGTCGTGGCATGAAGCTTCGGCTTTGGAAAAGCCGGTGCTTATGGACAGAGGAGTCCCCGATGTCGTCGGCTATCTGACGCTGTCTGGCCTTCGGGTTCCCGCCCATGTGGAGGCTGCCGCGAAGACATATCGCTACAACAGGATGGTCTTTCTCGCCCCATATTGGGAGGCCATTTTCGGGCAGGACGCCGAAAGAAAGCAGGATCACGAGGAAGCCGAGGCAACCAACCGGGTCATGGCTGATACTTATGCCCGCTTCGGCTACCAACTTGTTGAGCTTCCCAGGGTGACAGTCGAGGAGCGTGTTGCTTTCGTCCTGGATCACCTGAAAGCGGAATGACGGCTTCGTCCTTCATCGCAGACGCTCCGCAGCTCGAAATGCTGCGCTCCTTGCCCAATGGCCGGTTTGGGGAATGCGCCGCGCAGCATCGGCGAGCTCGATCGGCGGCAATGGGCCGCGCTCGCCTGAGTGTCCGGTGAAATAGGGGCAAGACCAGAGGGCGCCCAACCAGCCATTTGCTGCGCCGCAGCATGTTGCTCGTATCTCTTGGCGGACGTTCGGGATCAGGGCCAGATCGCGGGAAGAACTATGTCCCGCGTCAGGGGAGCGAGATTAATTCGCCCTTGTGAGCCGGGATACACCCAACGAACCTCTTCGATCTCAGCTTGTGCTTGAACGTCATCCTTAAGGTGAATGCGAAACATCTCTGCAGCGACGAGACAGCTGGGTTCGTTAGCGGCGGGAGCGGAAAACCGGCCGAGATATTCTGTATCCTCAGGGTCCAGGTCCAGCGCAAGCTCCTCAAAAAGTTCACGACGAAGAGCAGCTACAGGCGTTTCATCGCCATCAATTTTCCCTCCGGGCTGCATGAAGGCGGAAGTGCCACGCTTTCGGACAAGCAGGGTTGCTCCATCTTCGCGAAGGATAACTGCGGCGGCTATGCGGATCTCCATTAGGTCATCCCTCGTGATTGGAGTGTCAGGTCTCCTTAGCGCAAGGTTCATGAGGGCCCAACCTGCCCGTTGCTGTGCCGCAGCATGTTGTTCGGGGCCTCAGCCGCCGGTCGAGTTTCGCGTGTAGCGCTCAGGCTGCGAGTGACAGCCCGCCGTTGCGGCTGATTTCGGAGATCACTTCGGTGATCAGACTGTCCAACGCCGGGTTTCTTGCCTTGCGGGCGCGGCGGATGACATAGGCCAGCGTTGGGGGTTCGGGCATACGCCCGGCGATCACCACCATCTCGGGGCGCAGGTAGCGGTCGCTCAGCAGCGCCACGCCCAGCCCGGCCGTGACCGCCGCCGTGATCCCCGCCGCGCTCGCGCATTCAAACACTGTCTCCAGCATCGCACCGCCATCCTGGCCGATATCCAGCGCCCATTGGCGATAGAAGCAATCGTCATCAAAGGACAGAAACGGCACCGATCCGCCGGACGGCAGCTCCAGTTCGCGCGATTTCACCCAATGCAGGCCTTCGCGGAACAGGACGACATCGGCGGGCCGGATCTCATGGGCAAAGACCTGTATGATGGCAGCATCCAGTTCGCCCCGTTCCAGCATGGCGCGCAGTACAAGGCTCATGCGGACCCGGGTGCGCACGGAAACCTGGGGATGCAGCCGGTGAAACCGCCCGAGAATGCGCGACAGGTCCGAACAGGTCGTGTCCTCGGTCAGGCCAAGCAGGATCCGCCCGCTGAGGTCGGTCTTGGTCAGGCTCAGCAGAGCTTCATCATGCAGGCTGAGGATCCGGTCGGCATAAGACAAAAGCTCTTCGCCCTGCTGCGTGAAAAGCGCAGCACCCGCCTTACGCGCCAGGATCTCGCAATCAAGGCTGCTCTCCAGCCGTTTGATCTTATGGCTGACGGCCGATTGCGTCAGCCCGAGCGCCTCGGCCGCGCGGGTGACGCCGCCGTGCTGGCGGATTGCCCTCACCGCGCGCAACGCGTCGATATCCAGGCGGCGGGAGGAGAGGTCGGTCATGAGGCATCTCGCAGATTTATGTCTGAACTATGGTATCTGTTCCGGCACCTGGCAATCATTCATTACACAAGTGACATGAATGTCATGAATGGATCGAAATTTATCATGTGCAGCGGTCGATGGAAGGCCCTAGCCATTGGCCGTCCGATCCAATCCGAGATGCCGAATGTCAGACCTCGCACCCGCTCTTTCGATCCGCCAGCAGCATCCTCTGCTCTGGCCGGCCATGGCCCTTATGCTGATTGTCGGCTGGAGCTCTGGCTTCATCGGCATCCGCTATGCGAATGAAGAGGCGGGGATCGCTGTCCTGCTCTTTTGGCGTACACTGATCTCGGGCCTCATTCTGCTGCCCTTCGCAATCGCCTTCGGTCCCCGGCTTTCGCTCAGGGCGGTGCTGGCGCAGATGGGCTTTGGTGTGATGGCGGTGTTTCTCTATCTCGGAGGGTTCGCGCTGGCGATTGGCCAGCGGGTCCCGACCGGGTTGGTCGCGCTGATCTCAGACCTTTTACCGCTGGCCATCGCCGCCATGTCGCAGCCCCTGCTGGGCGAGCGCCTGTCGTCGCGGCAATGGCTGGGTACCGCAATTGCTCTGGCCGGGGTCTTGCTGGTGAGCTTCGACAGTCTGAGCTTTGGCACCGCGCCTCTGTGGGCCTATGGGCTGACAGTGGCCTCGATGCTGGTCTTCGCGCTGGCCTCCATCCTGCATCGCAGGCAGCCGGTCCTGCGCATCCCGGTCTGTCAGAGCCTTTGCATCCAGACCCTGACGAGTTCTGTTCTGTTCGGAGTCTGCGCTCTGATTGCAGGCGAAGGGCTGGCCCCGCCACTGACGCAGCAGTTCGTGATCGGCATGGCCTGGCTGGTCCTGATCGCGACCTTTGCGACCTATTCGGTCTATTATACCGCGCTGCGGATGTTTCCCGCAGCAAAGGTCAGCGCCGCGATTTACCTGAGCCCGCCGGTTACCATGATCTGGGCGTGGGCGCTGTTCTCGGAACCGCTGACAGTGGTCATGTTCTTTGGGCTTGCGGTCACGATGCTGGGGGTTTGGATCACGTCGCGCTGAACGCGGCTTATCGCAGATGCAGGTCGGTTTTGTCGCGCATCACTACCGACCCTCAGTGAGCTTCGCTGCGTCACTCCTCGAATGGCGGCTTTGGAGAGTGCGGCAATGCAGTATCCTCGGAAACTGAGTAATGGCAAAGGGCCGCTATCCGGGAGTGGCCAAGGACAGCTTAGCATGGTGAAATCTGTAGGTTGCTGGGCCGTAGCATACTTCGCGGAGCTCATTGTCGCCGGTCGGCGACTTCTTCTATACTTCGAAAAGCCATCCCAAACCTAAGTTTTACCCATGCGCATGGATCACGTTGATGCATTTGCCGTGTCGTTTGGGCCAGCGGATCATAGCTGAGAGATGTTTCGACCCGCCTCCCCCGAGTAAGGAGCGAAGCGGGTCATTAATGGGGTCGCGCTCAGCGGCACCCCCAGTGTCGGGAAGGCGCGCTGCGGGCAACCGGGGCGTTCGCATACTTTGCATCCGGGACCGATCAGGGTTGCGATATCGGGGTTTCGCAGATCAAGCCCACGGGCATAGACAAGCCGGTCCGCATGGGCGAGATCGCAGCCAAGCGCCACAGCGAAGGTCTTTTGCGGCGCCCCCCAGCCCCCTGACCCCTGGCTCACCTCGCGCGCGATCCAGAGATAGCTGCGCCCATCCGGCATCTGCGCCACCTGGCGCAGCACCTCGCCCGGGCGGGCGAAGGCGTCATAGACGTTCCATAAGGGGCAGCTGCCGCCGATCCGCGAGAAATGAAAATCGGTAGCCGATTGCCGTTTAGAGATGTTCCCCGCGCGATCGACCCGGATGAAGAAAAACGGCACACCGCGCGCGCCGGGGCGTTGCAGGGTCGAGAGCCGGTGGCAGGTGGTCTCGAACCCGACGCCAAAGCGGGTGCCGATCAGTTCGATGTCGTAATGCAGCTCCTCTGCGCTGGCGAGGAAACGGCGATAGGGCATGATCAGCGCCCCGGCATAATAATTCGCAAGGCCGATCTTCAGCAGGTCGCGCGCTTCGGGCGGCACATCCTCGGCTGCGGAAATCTTTGAGATCACGTCGTTTTCTTCCAGAAACGCCAGTTGTGTCGCCAGCTGGAAGGCGCGCTGACCCTGGCTCAGATGGGTGGCAAGGGTGATCACGCCGCCATCCGGGTCATAGCGGCGCAGGACCTGGCCGGGCTGCTCAGTCACATGCAGGCCATGAAGATCCGCGAGACGCCTTGCCAGACCAGAGAGCATCCGCCCGGCAGGCAGCGCCTCGCCCACGGCCTCCGCCGCCTCGTCAAGTTCAGTCACGTGATTGCGCCGCTCATAGAACCAGTCGCGCACCGCCTCGAATGCGGCCGGGCTGGACCCCGTGCCGCTGGCGCTCAGCCGTCCGGCCAGCAATTCGGCGCGCCCGGATGTTTCGCGCAGGCGGCGCTGCATGGCGATGATGGTGCGGGCGACCTCGGGCATATTGCTGGCCAGTTCGCGCACCTCTGCCACGCTCGCGGGGGTGCCCTGATCGGCGAGTGCAGCACGAAGATCGGTGATCAGCCGCGCCTCATCGGCATCCGAGAAAAGCTGTACATCGAGGCCGAAACAGGCGTTGAGCCGCAAGAGAACCGGCACCGTCAGCGGGCGGATATTCTGCTCTATCTGGTTCAGATAGCTCGGGCTGATCTCCAGCGTGCGCGCCAGCGCCGCCTGGGTCAGGCCCCGTTCCTCGCGCAGGCGCCGCAGCCGGACGCCCATATAGGTTTTGCTCATCTTCGCAACCTTCGCAATTTGTAAGGCATTCGTTAACAAAATAATGCCTTTTCAGTAGTTTATCTGCACATCCCGAATGTGAAAAGACAGTTTTGCTAATCTTGCGAAGGCAGGGCCGCTATGACGACTGAGACCGAGATCCGCACCATCGAGATGATCTTTCCCGAACAGGCGAACCATTACGGGACGCTGTTTGGCGGCAACGCACTGGCCATGATGGCCAAGGCCGCATTCCTCGCTGCAACCCGGCATGCGGGGGCGAAGGTCGTGATGGCGCGCTCTGACCGGGTGGATTTCACCACGCCGATCCAGGTCGGCGAGATGCTGGAACTGGTGGCGCGTGTCAGCCGCACCGGGCGCTCGTCGATGTCGGTCGAGGTTATGGCAGAGGCGCGGTCCATCGGTGGTGCGCGTGCTCGGCCTGCTCTGTCGGGGCGGTTTGAGATGGTGGCGGTAGATGAAAAGGGCAGGCCGGTGCCGGTCGCCCGCGAGGTTTCGTGAAAGGACAAGACGATGATAACCCATGAGCTGCGGAGCTGGAAATCCGCCGAAACCCTGCCGCGTGAGGGTCAGCTGGCCTGGAAGATTGCTGAGGTCGCCGCCGATGCGGTGGCGGTCACGCCCGAGGTGACGGCGATGATCATCAACCGCGTGATCGACAATGCCTCTGTCGCGGCGGCTTCGGTCGCGCGTCGGCCGGTCGCCTCAGCCCGTGCCCAGGCGCTGTGCCACCCGATGGAACCGGGCGCCACTGTCTTCGGCCTCTCGCCCCAGACCCGTGTCTCGCCGGAATGGGCGGCCTGGGCAAATGGCACGGCGGTGCGTGAACTCGACTTTCACGACACCTTTCTGGCCGCCGACTACTCGCATCCCGGCGACAATATCCCGCCGGTCCTTGCCGTAGCGCAGCATACGGGCCGCTCCGGCGCGGATCTGATCCGGGGTCTGGCCACCGGCTATGAGATCCAGATCAATCTCGTGCGCGGCATCTGCCTGCACGAGCATAAGATCGACCATATCGCCCATCTCGGGCCGTCCGCCGCCGCCGGGATCGGCACGCTGCTTAACCTGCCGGTGGAAACCATTTACCAGGCGGTGCAGCAGGCGCTGCATGTCACCACCACCACGCGCCAGAGCCGCAAGGGCGAGATTTCCAGCTGGAAGGCTTTTGCGCCTGCCTTTGCGGGCAAAATGGCGGTCGAGGCGGTCGACCGGGTGATGCGCGGCGAAGGCGCGCCGTCCCCGGCCTGGGAGGGCGAGGATGGTTTCATTGCCTGGCTTCTGTCAGGGCCGGAAGCCCGCTATCAGGTGCCGCTGCCGGGCAAGGGCGAGCCGAAGCGCGCCATTCTCGACACCTATACCAAAGAGCATTCCGCCGAATATCAGAGCCAGGCGCTGATCGACCTGGCCCGACGCATGGGGCCGACGGTTGGTGATCTGAGCCAGATTTCCAGCATCGTGATCCACACGAGCCATCACACCCATTACGTGATCGGCACCGGCGCCAATGACCCGCAAAAAATGGACCCGAAAGCCTCGCGTGAGACGCTGGACCATTCCATCATGTTTATTTTCGCGGTCGCGCTGGAAGATGGCGGCTGGCATCACGAAAAATCCTATTCGCCGGAACGGGCAGGCCGCCTGGCGACCGTGGCACTCTGGCAGAAGATATCGACCATGGAAGATACGGAGTGGACGCGGCGCTATCATGCGCGTGATCCGAAGGAAAAGGCCTTTGGCGGGCGGGTCGTGATCACCCTGAAGGACGGTCGCATCGTCGAAGACAGTCTTGCACTGGCCGATGCCCATCCCGACGGTGCGCGCCCCTTCCTGCGCGAAAACTATGTGCGAAAATTCCTCACCCTTTCCGACGGGGTCATCGCGACGGCGGAACAGCAGCGCTTTCTCGATGCGGCTGAGGCGCTGGCAGATCTGAAGCCGGGCGACCTTTGCCAGCTGAATTTCACCACTGGCGCGGACCGGCTGGGAAGTCCCCACCCGCATGGCATCTTTGACTGGTCATAAGGAGCGACAAGCGATGAGTGGCACCTTCAGGAAGCCGAAGAAATCCGTGGCCCTGTCGGGGGTTGTGGCCGGCAATACCGCGCTTTGCAGCGTGGGCCAAACCGGCAATGACCTGTATTACCGGGGCTTTGACATTCTCGATCTCGCCCTGGCCTGCGAGTTTGAAGAGGTGGCCTATCTGCTGATCCACGGCACTTTGCCGACCATCTCGGAACTCATCGCTTACAAGGCAAAGCTGAAGGCGCTGCGCGGGCTTCCTCTCGCTTTGCGGCAGACGCTGGAGGCGATCCCTGCCGCGGCCCATCCGATGGATGTGCTGCGGTCGGGCGTCTCGTCGCTTGGCTGCGTGTTGCCAGAGGCGCATGACCATAACCCGCCCGGCGCCCGCGATATTGCCGACCGGCTGATCGCGGTGCAGGGATCGATCCTGCTTTACTGGTATCATTTTGCGCTGAACGGGAGGCGGATTGAGGTCGAGACTGACGACGACACCATCGCGGGCCATTTCCTGCATCTGCTGCATGGCCGCGCGCCGCGCGAGACAGAGGTCAGGGCGCTGCACACCACGCTCAACCTCTATGCCGAACATGAATTCAACGCCTCCACCTTTACCGCGCGGACCATCGCAGGTACCGGCTCGGATATCTATTCCGCGATTGCGGGCGCCATCGGTGCGCTGCGCGGCCCGAAACATGGCGGCGCGAATGAGGCGGCTTTCGAGATACAGAAACGCTATGCCAGTGCCGATGAGGCCGAGGCCGATATCCGCGCGCGGCTGGGCACCAAAGAGGTGATTATCGGCTTTGGCCATCCGGTCTATACCCTCTCTGATCCCCGCAATGTGGTGATCAAACGCGTGGCCCGCGATCTGTCAGAGGCCGCCGGCGCGAACCGGATGTTCGATATCGCCGAGCGGATCGAGACGGTGATGTGGAGCGAGAAGCAGATGTTCCCCAATCTCGACTGGTATTCGGCGGTCTCCTACCACCTGCTCGGCGTGCCAACCGCGCTGTTCACGCCGATCTTTGTCATTTCGCGATCTGCCGGCTGGGGCGCGCATGTGATCGAGCAGCGGATTGACAATAAAATCATCCGCCCTTCGGCCAATTACATCGGGCCGGACAATCGCAGCTTCCAGAAACTGGAACAGCGTGGCGGTTTCCTTGCTGCGCCGGAGGCGTGAACATGCCCTATCTGATCGCTGATGATCTGCCCGATGCGCCTGCGGGCGCGCGTTTTCGCGCAAGCCTGGCACGACCGGGTATCCTGCGGCTGCCCGGCGCGCATAATGGCCAGGCGGCTTTGCAGGCCAAGGCGGCGGGGTTCGATGCGCTTTACCTTTCTGGCGCCGCGATGACCGCCTCGATGGGGTTGCCGGATCTGGGCATCATCACCGTCGATGAGGTGGCGTTTTTTATCCGTCAGATCACGCGGGCCAGCGGCCTGCCGCTACTGGTCGACGGCGATACCGGCTATGGTGAGGCCCTCAATGTGATGCATATGGTGCGGGTCTTTGAAGAGGCGGGCGCGGGGGCCGTTCATCTGGAAGACCAGCTTCTGCCCAAGAAATGCGGCCATCTGAACGACAAGAAACTGGCCCCAGCCGCAGACATGGCCGCCAAAGTCGCCGCCGCCGCCCGTGCCGCGCGCCATCTGGTGGTGATCGCCCGCACCGATGCGGCCGCCTCGGAGGGGCTGGAAGGCGCGATTGCGCGGGCGCGGCTTTATGTCGAGGCGGGGGCGGATGCGATCTTCCCCGAGGCTCTGACCAGCGTAGAGATGTTTCGTGAGATGCGGGCGGCTCTGCCGGGCGTGAAGCTCCTTGCCAACATGACCGAATTCGGTCGCACGCCCGCTCTGACCGCGCAGGAATTCGAGGCGCTCGGGTATGATATGGTGATCTGGCCGGTCTCATCGCTGCGGATAGCCAACAAGGCGCAGGCGCGGCTTTATGCGACCCTCGCCCGCGACGGCGCGACGACCGCGATGCTTCCGGAGATGCAGACGCGGGCCGAGCTTTACGATGTGATCGGCCTCAACGTGTTTGAGGCGCTTGACCGCAGCATCGCGCTGTCCGTGCTGCCAAAGTAGGGCTGAAAAGACGCCGCCCATGGCGGGGCGGCACCTCATCGAGGTCAGGCGGCCAGCCCGCCATGCGGGTCGAGCACGTATTTCCGCGCCACGCCCTGGTCAAAGCTCTCATAGCCCTGGACGGCCTCATCGAGCGGAATGATTGTCGCATTCACCACGTCCGCAATCGGCAGCCGGTCATGCAAGATCGCCTGCATCAGCTGGCGGTTATATTGCAGAACCGGGGTCTGGCCGGTGTGGAAGCTTTGCGCTTTGGCCCAGCCAAGGCCGAACCGCAGGGACAGGCTGCCCTCTTTCGCGGCCTTGTCCACCGCGCCCGGATCGGCGGTGACATAGAGACCGGGGATACCGATCGAGCCGGCGGGCCGGGTGATTTCCATCATCTGGTTCAGCACGATGGCGGGCTGCTCACCACCGGAATGACTACGCGCCTCGAAGCCTACCGCGTCAATTGCGGCATCGACCTCTGGCAGGCCCGTAATTTGCTCGATCATATCGCCAAGCCGGTCGCTCGCGGAAAGATCCACCGGCTCAAAGCCGACTTTCGCGGCATGGGCGAGGCGCTCTTTGTTGAAATCACCGACCATCACCACTGCCGCGCCAAGGATGCGCGCCGAAGCCGCTGCTGCGAGGCCCACCGGGCCCGCGCCCGCGACATAGACGACCGAACCCACGCCACAGCCCGCTTTGACCGCGCCGTGAAAGCCGGTCGGCAGGATGTCGGACAGCATGGTCAGATCGCGGATCTTCGCCATTGCCCGGTCGCGGTCCGGGAATTTCAGCAGGTTGAAATCCGCATAGGGGATGGTGACATAGCGCGCCTGGCCGCCGATCCAGCCGCCCATATCGACATATCCGTACGCGCCGCCCGCGCGCGCCGGGTTCACCGTCAGACAGACGCCGGTATCCCCTTCGCGGCAGCAACGGCAGCGCCCGCAGGCCACGTTGAACGGCACCGAGACGATATCGCCGATCTGCAACATCTCGACATCTTTGCCCTTCTCGATCACCTCGCCGGTGATCTCATGGCCGAGGATCAGCCCCGGCTCGGCAGTGGTGCGGCCGCGCACCATATGCTGATCCGAGCCGCAGATATTGGTCGAGATCACCTTGAGGATCACCCCATGTTCGATCCTGCGGCCATCCGGGGCCGCGAGTTTCGCATCCTCGATATTCTGCACCTCGACCTTGCCAGGGCCAATGTAAACCACACCGCGATTGCTGCTCATTCAATCCTCCTCCCGGTAAGGGACATTGCGACCTCTTCGCCGCCAGCGGCCCCGTATGATGGCCTCCGCGCTGGCGGTGACCTTTGGAAATCGTCGCAGCGGCTCATCGTCGGCGGGCGTCTGATCACGACCATAGCGCCCCCTGATGCGAAGCGACGCCGCCCTTTGACAGGGCGACACCGGAAGCCGGTATGGCGAGGCGAAATTACTCCGCCGCGAACTGGTTCATGGTATTGGCGTGCCCGCCGGCTTTCAGCGCACGTTCGCCCGAGACCATTTCCTTGAAAGTGTCGCCAAGATCCGAGCCGACCTCATGCTGGTGCCTGACCGCCGAGACACCGCGACGGATTTCTTCGCGCTGCACAGTTTTGACATAGGCCAGCATCTTCTCCTCGCCGAAATAGCCGCGCGACAGCTCGTCGACGGATTTCGCGGTGAGGTGGAAGGTCGGCAGGGTGATCAGGTTGTGGAACACCCCCGCCCGGGCCGAGATATCGGTCTGGAAACGCTGAAGTCGCTGATCCGCCTCACGGCCCAGATCGGTCGCGTCGAAATCGGCTTTCATCAGCTCATTGCCGTCCGGGTAGTCGGTGGCTTTGATCCGGCCTGCTGCCAGCCATTCCTCGCGCACCTGTTTCCTGAGATTCAGCGTCCAGTTGAAGCTCGGTGAGTTGTTATAGGTCAGTTTCGCATTCGGCACCGCCTTGCGGATCTCGGCGACCATGCCCGCGATCTCATCGACATTCGGCGTGTCAGTCTCGATCCAGAGAAGATCGGCGCCGCCCTCGATCAGGTTCGCGATGCAATCCTCGATCACCCGGGCGCGTCCGGTGCCTTCTTTGAACGGGAAGAGACCGTTCGGCAGGCGCAGCGGCCGCACGAATTCGCCCCCCTGGTAAAGCGCCAGCTCGCCTTCCCGGATCGGGTTGGCGTCAGAGACCGGCTCTACCTTCAGCCATTTGTTATAGTGGCTGGCAAGGTCGCCCGGGCGGGCGGACACCGGCACTTTTTGCGTGAGACCCGCACCGAGACTGTCGGTGCGCGCGATGATCACCCCCTGATCGACGCCGAGTTCCTCGAATGCGAGGCGGCAGGCGCGGAGTTTCTCGATGAAATCCTCGCGCGGGACAGTGACCTTGCCGTCCTGATGGCCACATTGCTTGGCATCTGACACCTGGTTTTCGATCTGGAGGCAGCAGGCCCCCGCCCTGATCAGCTCTTTCGCCAGCAAATAGGTGGCATGTTCATTGCCGAAACCGGCATCGATATCGGCGATGATCGGCACGACATGGGTCTCGAACCCGTCGATCGCGGCAATGGCGGCGTCGCGCGCCTCTTCGGTCTGGGCGGATTTCAGCGCGCGGAACAGATCGTTCAGCGCCACCTCATCGGCCTGGCGCAGCGAGGTGTAAATCTCCTGGATCAGATCGGCGACGGCGGTTTTTTCGTGCATCGACTGGTCGGGCAGATGGCCCCAGCGATTGCGCAGCCCGGCAACCATCCAGCCGGAAAGATAGACGTAAGTGCCTTTCGCGGTGCCGCGCATCCGCTTGACCGCTTTGATCATCTGCTGGGCATGAAAGCCTGACCAGCAGCCCAGGGATTGCGTGAATTTCGACGGGTCCTGGTCATAAGCCGCCATATCGGCTCGCATCACCACCGACATTTCGCGGGCGATTTCGAGATGGCTCTCCCAGGAGTTTTGCAGCCGCAGCTGCACGATATCCTCGACCGAAACCCCACCCGCCGTCTGGCCGGTCGGGTAACGCTGCGCAACCTCGCGGCGCAGTTCTGCATAGGTCTTGCGGGGCATCGGAGATCCTTTCATGGAGAAGAGAAGGCTGGCAGGCACAGGCCCGCCAAAGGGGGAAAGCGTGGTCAGCCGGTCCATCAGTCGAGCGCGTTCAGCACGTCATAGGCCGGCAATGTGATGAAATCGGGAGGCGTCGCGGCGAGGATCGCCTCATGCACGATCCGCGAGGCCGAGGCGTAATGGCCCCGGTGGAAGCCGGTCGGCCCAAGGCGGCCAAGGATCGTGACGATCTCTTCCTGGATCAGCGCGGCGAGCCATTCGGCGGTCAGCTTCGTGTGGTCACCATCTGTCAGCGTCACCTCGGCCCCGTGCCGCAGCCATTGCCAGAGCTGCATCCGCGCAATCTCGGCCGTGGCGGCATCTTCCAGCATCCCATTGATCGCCACCGCGCCACGGCCCTGCAGCCATTGCGCCAGATATTCGATCGCGACCGCGATATTGTCGCGCAGGCCGG
>NZ_JAEFCF010000068.1 GCF_016405985.1 Paracoccus sp. IB05 | reverse complement strand
GCGCAAACCAATCCTAACAACCAGACAAACAAACACACAAGAAATAAAGTTGAATATAAGGAAAGCTGTTGGCGCATTTTCCGGCGACTGCCGGATTTCCGTGCAGTCGCTGCAGAGCAGCACGGCGGGCGCCGGCGGCAAGCGCAGGAAAGGCGCGTAAAATCAGGGCTGATGCGGGCCGCCATACGGTGGGCTTTGCGCTGGCAGCATGACGGGCAGGCACTGGTTCAGCAGTGCAGCAATCCGAATAAGCTGGGGGCCAAGCGGGTTTGACCGCCGCCAGACCATGCCGATCACCCGTTTCGGATGCGGTGCGGCAAGCCGGTCGACAGCAACCTGGGCCGATTTCGTCTCGATCGGCAGCGCCATTTCGGGAATCAGCGTCACCCCGATTCCCGCACCGACCATCTGCACCAGCGTCGAAAGCGAGCTGCCCTCCATCAGATCGCGCGGCGCGCGGGAGGCCGGGATCTTGCAAAAGGACAGCGCCTGATCGCGGAAGCAATGGCCCTCTTCCAGCAAAAGGAGCTTCATCTCGGCCAGCCGCGCCGCATCCGGCACCGGGCGTCCGGCATCCGAGCGCGGACGGACCAGCAGGAATTCCTCCTCGATCAGCGGCACCTCCTCAAGCGTGGGTTCCGAGACCGGCAGGGCAAGGATGGCAAGGTCAAGCCGCCCCTCGGTCAGATCGGTCAAAAGGGTGCGCGTCACCGCCTCGCGCGGGCGCAGATCAAGCGCGGGCCAGCGCCGGGTCAGATGCTGGATCAGACCGGGGAGGAGATAGGGCGCGACCGTCGGAATGACACCGATCCGCAAAATGCCGCCGGGCTCGTCCCCCGCAGCCCGCACCAGATCGCCAAGCTGGTCGACGCGGCGCAGGATATCACGGGCACGGGTGGCAAATTCCTCGCCCAGAGCGGTCAGACGGACCCGGCGCGCGGCGCGTTCCACCAGCGGCGCGCCGATCAGCGCCTCCAGCTCGCGGATCTGCATCGACAGCGCCGGCTGTGAGATCGCACAGGCCTCGGCGGCGCGCCCGAAATGGCCGATCCGCGAGAGCGCTTCGAAATAGCGCAGATGTTTCATCGACAGGGCATTCATAAGAACACCTTATCGCAGAAGTAAGTTTTTGCAATTTTGAATTATTCCAAAACCGGGCTAGACCTGAGGACAGCCAGGCAGGCGGCGGATTCGGCATCAGGCCGGGCCGCGCCCGTCCAGGACATGCGCGCTACGCGAGAAACCGCAGCCAGTCGGAGGAAAAAATGGACGGAAATGATGTGAAACCGGGTGGCAAATGCCCGGTTACCCATGGGGCGAATACCGAGCTGGGCCAAAGCGTGATGGCCTGGTGGCCGAAGGCGCTGAACCTCGACATTCTCAGCCAGCAGGATACCAAAACCAATCCGCTGGGCCAGAATTTCAGCTATCGCGAGGCGCTGAAAACCCTTGATGTAGAAGGCCTGAAGGCCGATCTGCGCGCTTTGATGAATGACAGCCAGGACTGGTGGCCGGCGGATTACGGCTCTTATGTCGGCATGTTCGCCCGCACCGCCTGGCATATGGCGGGATCCTACCGTGTGACCGACGGGCGCGGCGGCGGCAATACCGGCAACCAGCGCTTTGCACCGCTGAATTCCTGGCCCGACAACGTCAATACCGACAAGGGCCGGCGTCTGCTGTGGCCGATCAAGAAGAAATACGGCAATGCGGTCTCCTGGGCCGACCTGATCCTGCTGGCCGGCACGATTGCCTATGAGGTTGCAGGTCTGAAGACCTTCGGCTTCGCCTTTGGCCGCGAAGACATCTGGCATCCCGAGAAGGACACCTACTGGGGGTCAGAAAAAGAGTGGCTCGCGCCCTCGGATGGCCGCTATGGCGATGTTGCCACCCCGGCCACGCTGGAAAACCCGCTGGCGGCGGTGCAGATGGGCCTGATCTATGTGAACCCGGAAGGGGTCAACGGTGTCTCGGACCCGCTGAAAACGGCGGCGCAGATGCGCGAGACCTTCTCGCGCATGGCGATGAATGACGAGGAAACCGTGGCGCTGACGGCGGGTGGTCATACGATTGGCAAATGCCACGGCAATGGTTCGGCGGCCAATCTTTCGCCCGATCCCGAAGCTGCCGGCCCGGAATTCCAGGGGCTTGGCTGGATCAACACCAATGGGCGCGGCGTGGGGCGCGACACGGTCGTGTCGGGGCTGGAAGGCGCCTGGACCACCCATCCGACCCAATGGGACACTGGCTTCTTCGACATGCTCTTCAAACATGAATGGCATATCGTGACGACGCCCGCCGGTGCGCATCAGTGGGAGCCGGTCTCGATCCTCGAAGAAGACAAGCCGGTCGATGTGGAAGACAAGTCGATCCGCGTCATGCCGATGATGACCGATGCCGATATGGCGCTGCGGGTCGACCCGGGCTATCGCGAGATCTCGCTCAGGTTCAAAGAGGATCAGGCCTATTTTTCCGAAGTCTTCGCCCGCGCCTGGTTCAAGCTGACCCATCGCGACCTCGGCCCGAAATCGCGCTATCTCGGCCCGGATGTGCCGGCGGAAGATCTGATCTGGCAGGACCCGGTCCCGACCGGACCGACCGGCTATGATGTGGCCGGGCTGAAGGCCAGGATCGCGGCTTCCGGCCTTTCGGTTCAGGATCTGGTGGCCACCGCCTGGGATTCCGCACGCACCTTCCGCCATTCCGACAATCGTGGCGGCGCGAACGGGGCCCGCATCCGTCTGGCACCGCAAAAAGACTGGGCCGGCAATGAGCCCGCGCGTCTGGCGCGCGTCCTCTCGGTGCTTGGCCCGATCGCGCAGGCTGCAGGCGCAAGCCTCGCCGATGTGATCGTGCTGGCGGGCGGTGTCGGCGTGGAACAGGCGGCGAAAGCGGCTGGCTTCACCATCGAGGTCCCCTTCGCACCGGGCCGTGGCGATGCAACCGACGCCCAGACCGATGCGGAAAGCTTCGGGCCGCTGGAGCCGATCCATGACGGCTTCCGCAACTGGGTCAAAGCCGATTACACCGTCACTCCCGAGGAGCTTTTGCTTGACCGGGCCCAGCTCATGGGCCTGAGCGCGCCGGAAATGACCGTCCTTCTGGGCGGGCTGCGGGTGATCGGCGCGAACCATGCAGGTTCCGCGCATGGTGTCTTCACGCAGACCCCGGGCGCGCTCACGAACGACTTCTTCACCACGCTGACCGATATGGCCTATAATTGGGTGCCGGTCTCGAAATCGACCTATGAGATCCGCGACCGCAAGACCGGGGCTGCGAAGTTCACCGCCACCCGCGTCGATCTCGTCTTCGGCTCGAACTCGATCCTGCGCGCGATTGCAGAAGTCTATGCTCAGGATGACAACCGCGAAAAACTGGTCCGGGACTTTGTCAAAGCCTGGGTCAAGGTGATGAACGGCGACCGTTTCGACCTGAAAGCCTGACAACAGAAAAGGCCCCGGATAATGCCTTCCGGGGCCTTTTTCTTATTCATTTTCTGTCTTTAAATATCCCGGGGGAGTCTGCGCAAGGCGCAGACGGGGGCAGCGCCCCCACGCGCCATCAGCCCTCCCGTGCCTCCGCCTTGCCGCGCGGGATCAGCCCCGACAGCGCCCGCGACACAAGCCCCGAAACACCCGGACGCGCCACCGCATGAAACGGCAGCGGCCGGCATTGCTCCATCGCGGCGACCCCGATCCGCGCCGTCAGCGCCCCGTTCACCACCCCTTCGCCGAACCGCCGCGACAGCTTCGAGATCACGCCGCCGCCCGCAACCGATCCCAGAAGATCATCCGCCAGCGACACCGCCCCCGCCGCCAGCAGCGAGGAAAACACCCGGCGCAATAGGCTCCAGCTGCCCAGAGTGCCCGACCGGCCGCCATAGATCATCGCAATCCGCCGGATCATCGCGAGATTGGAATAGAGAACCGCCGCCACATCTGCCAAAGCCAGCGGCACAAGCGCCGTCACCAGAGCGACGCGCCGCGCAGCGGCCTCGATTTCGGCCCGTGCGGCGGCATCGAGCGGCGCGAGGATCTCGGTCTCGGCCAGGGAAAGCACCGCATCGGCATCCAGCACCTCGGCCTGATGGTCCTCAAACCGTTTCAGCCCCCAGGCGGCCTCGGCCCGCGCGCTGTAAAGGTCGGTGATGCTTCCGGTCACGCTGCGCGCGGCCTTCAGATCGGCATTCTCATGCGCGGAAACCGCGCGGGCGCGCAGGTGGTCAAGCCGCGCGATCCGGGCAAAGCCCATCGCCTCGCGCGCGGCCATGATCAGCGCGATCAGAACCGCCAGCGCGATCAGCACAAAGGCGATCCAGCCCAGTGCCGCGTTGCGGGCGAAAAGCGTGGCGGTGAAATCCCAGGCCGCCACGCCGAGAACAAAGGTGAAAAGCGTCGAAAACACCCAGATCGCGGCGCGCGTCAGGCCCGAGCGCCGCGCCCCGGCAGCGCGCGCCAGCTGCCCGAGCATGAGATCCGCCCCGGGCAGATCACTGATCGGAGGTGCGGCGCCAGGATCGGCCTCGGGGATGTCATCCGCATGGATTTCCTCGACAAAGGGGCGGTGGGGGGATTGGGTCACAGCCGGTCTCCGATCAGAAATTCGACGGCGCGGTCGAGGCGGATATGCGGCGGCCCGTCGCCCGGTTTCAGCGAAAGCCGCGCGGGCGCGAATTCCATCATGCCGAATTCCGCGTCGAGCCAGTCTGATGCACCCTCGCGCGCCGGCGACAGGATCCGCGCCGGATCTGCGGGCAGCGCGCCGGGATACATCACTGCCTGTTTTCCGCTGGTCAGAAGCCGCCCACGCACGGCGGGGAGCGGGACGCCGCCACGTTCCACGGTCTCCTCAACCGTGGCGCGCAGGCTGGCAAGCGACAAAGCCGCCACCTCGGCACCGGCAAATTCTGCGCGCCCTTTCGCATCGGCGACCAGTGCCTCGGTGATGGCGGTCAGGGCCGGGTGCTGTTCATGGTGCAGATGGTCGGCTCGGGTCGCCGCGAAAAGGATCCTGGCCACCCGCCTGGCCCCGATCAGCGATGACAGCCAGGAGGCGCGCCCGACGCGAAAGGCTGTCAGCACCTCTGCCATGACCTTCCTCAGATCCTCGACCGCCTGTGGCCCCTTATGGATCGCGCCCAGCACATCCATCAGCACGATCTGGCGATCAACGCGGGAAAAATGGTCGCGGAAAAACGGCGTCACCACCTTTGCCTTATAGCCCTCGAAGCGTCGCACCATCTCGCGCCAGAGCGATCCGCGCCCGGCCTCTGACGGCTCCGGGATCGGGGCAAAGGTCAGGACGGGCGAGCCGGCGAGATCCCCGGGCAGCAAGAACCGGCCGGGCGTGCAATCCGACCAGCCGGCGGCACGGGCGGCGGTCAGGTAACGCGTGAAGCCTGCCGCCAGCAGTTGCAACCGGGCCTCATCCAGCGGCAGCGCGCCATCTTCGGCCCGGGCCAGCGCCAGAAACTCGCGCGCCTCGGGCAGGCGGGGCGCCCGTTTCGCCACCAGTGCAAGGGTGTCTTCGGACCAGCTGGCGAAGGTTTTTTCCATCAGCGCCAGATCCAGCAGCCATTCGCCCGGATAATCCACAATATCCAGATGCAGGATCTGTGGCCCCCGAAACCCCGCGAACCAGCCCGAGGGACGGGTGCGAAACGACAGCCGCAGTTCGGAGATCGAGCGGGTCGAGGCCGGCCAGCGCGGATCATCGCCGGTCAGCGCCGCAAGATGGGTCTCGTAATCGAAACGCGGCAGGGTCAGGTCGGGTTGCGGCTGCAGATGGACGGTCTCGATCCGCCCCTCGCGCGCGGCGCTCAGTTGCAGCATCCGACCGCGGTGCAAAAGATTGGCGATCAGCGAGGTGATGAAGACGGTCTTCCCGGCCCGCGACAGGCCGGTGACGCCCAGCCGCAGCACGGGTTCAAACAAGAGGCCGGAGATCCCGGCCTGGGTCTGATCGATCCCGCGCGCGATGCCGTCGGTGATGCCGAAAAGTGCCAAACCCGCCCCCTGTTCTGTCGGGCGGAAGATAGGGCGCGCCTTGCGGCTTGGGAAGGTGGACGAAGGGGGGCTTCTGGGCTAAGCGGCGGGAATGGCACGCTTTGCATTCAGGATCGAGTATAACGGGGCTCCGTTCAACGGCTGGCAGCGCCAGGCGGGGGGGCAGCCTTCGGTGCAGCAGGCGATTGAAGAGGCCCTGGCGAAGCTGGAACCGGGTGAGCATCGCATCGCCGCCGCCGGCCGGACCGATGCGGGCGTTCACGCGACGGGGCAGGTGGCCCATGCCGATCTTGTGAAAGACTGGGAGCCGTTTCGCCTGTGCGAGGCGCTCAACTGGCATCTGAGACCACAGCCGGTGGCGATCACCGCCTGCGCGCGGGTGGGGCCCGATTTCCATGCCAGGTTTTCGGCGCTGGAGCGGCGCTATATGTTCCGCCTGATGGCCCGGCGCGCGCCGGCGGTGCTGGAGGCGGGGCTCGTGTGGCAGGTGCGGGGCGCGCTGGATCTCGGGGCGATGCGGGCAGGGGCCGCGCATCTGATCGGGCTTCATGACTTCACCACCTTCCGGTCGACCATGTGCCAGGCGCAAAGCCCGGTGAAGACGCTCGATGAAATCTCGATCGAGGAAATCCCCTGCGCGGGGGGGCAGGAATTCCGCTTTTACCTGCGCGCCCGCAGTTTCCTGCACAATCAGGTCCGTTCGGTCGTTGGCACGCTGGAGCGGGTGGGGGCCGGCGGCTGGCCGCCGGCCCGCGTGAAAGAGGCCCTGGAGGCGAAAGACCGCGCCGCCTGTGGCCCGGTCTGCCCGCCCGAGGGGCTTTATCTGACTGGGGTTGGCTATCCGACGGATCCGTTCGGGGGCTGAGATCGCCCGGAAGGCACCCGGGCGGTCTCGCCTGTTCAGGCCCGCAAATGCCGCACCCGCGCCGCCCATTCGATCGCGGCGGCATGGAGGCGGTCGATCCGAAGCTCCTCGCGCAGCTCTTCGAGCATCCGGAGTTCTTCCTGGCTGTGGCGCCCGTCTGCAGTGACCACATCACAGGCCAGCGCATAGGCGGTCTCATGCAGCCGTTCGGGCAGGGCGTCGCGGATCAGGCCGAAAAACGCGTCAAGCCCGTCTTCTTCCTCGAAGAGGTCAAAGACCGTCTGCGACACGCGCCGCATCCTGTCGGTATCATAGCCCGAGAAAACCGGCATCAGATTGACCATGCTCTGAATCGCCACCAGCTCGGCCGTGCGCATATTCTGGTCCGAGGCAGAACAGGCGATCATCACGGCGACGAGGGCGTCCTGGGCCGACATCGAAGGGGGGGCGGATTGCTGCAAGTCACTCACTCCGAAGTCTGCGCAGATCTTTGCGCGAGGTCAGTTTGTCTGCGGCAAAACTAATCGCTGCCGCCTTTCGCGGCAAGGCCAACGCCTCAATCTTGCGGAGCGCCGCGGGGGGAGATGCCGGCATGAGCCTTCCTCCTTGTTCGCTTTTGGGTCGCCGTGCAGGCTCGCTGGCGGTGACGGTCCAGAGCGGGCGCAGGCAGGCGCCGCTGTTCGCGAGGTTGCCGGCATTATATTCGATCTCGGCACCGATCAGGACGCCGGCGGGTGAAGGAGAGCAGTCGAGGGTCTTGACCTTCTTGTTCAGTCGGACCTGCGACCCGTCTGCGGTGCCGCCGCAACAGACCTGGAGGGCGGATGTGCAGCGAATGCCACTGGTGATCCGGCTGATCGCATTGCCGGTGCCGAGGATCACCTGCATGTCCTGCGGCGCCGAACCCGACCACAGATTGAAGATCGGGTTTTTGCTGACACCGCCGCCGGTGAGGCGCGCGGTCGCGTTGCGATGCGGCAGTGCCTTGGCCGAGTAAATACCTGGCCGTCGCCTTTATGCTCGCCAGCGCTGCGCTGGTGGTTGCGGCAGTTGCGCTCTTGCCCGAATTGGAGGCCGATGTGGCGGTCGCCCCCTGGCTGGTCGCTGCGGCATTGGCAGAGCCCAGGGCATTGCTGGCAGAGGTCGCGGCATTGGTCGCATAGGTATGGGCCTGGCCGCGCGCGGTTTCGGCGGCAGTCTGGGCGGTCTGGGCAGTCTGGGCGCTCTGGGCGGCGGTCTGGCTCGCCGCAGCGGTGGAGGCCGAGGTCGCGGCGGCGCTGGCAGATCCTGCGGTCCGGAGGCCGAGCGCGCGGCCTGGTCGGCCTGAGTCAGAACTCCCACCAGGATCTCATAGGTCTGCAGGTTTGCGCCGGCGACGGCATGGATCGCCTGCACGGAAAACCGGAGCGCGGCGGTAACGGCCCCTTTCGTGCCGCCGCCCACCTGTGTCACCGGCCCGCCGGCCTGACGGCCGAGGATCATGGTCAGGGTCGTCAGACCTCCGGTGGAAATGGCAGTGGAGACATGAATGCCGGTTGTGATCACAGAGCCAGCCGTCTGCGCCGCCTGGCGGGAGGCATCTGCAAGGATACCGGCGAGGATGGCATCTTCCATGATCTCGACCACATCCGCAGCCAGATCGTCGGTGCCGATCCTGACATCCGGTGTCGTGACCGCAAGCCAGCCGGACGGTGCCGTAATGCGATCAGCGATCAGCGTGATCTGCAGCTCGTAATCCACAGCCGGCAGCGGCCCGGCGAGGATATCGACCTGACCCGCCTTGACGTTTTGCGTGGTGCCATGGAGCGCGATATCTGTCCCGCCCGCGAGCCGCGCCTGCCAGCGCATTCCGGAACCCTCAAGCTCCGGAGCCCATTTGATGCGGATCCCAAAGCGGCGCGGGGCCGCTGCTCCGTCTCTGATCACAAGGGGCAGAACCTCGAAACCCTCTGGCCGCGATGGGACGGGGGTCGCAGGCTGCGGCGCGGGTGGCGTTGGCAGGAGATCATCCGGCGGCACAACCCAGTCATTCGGATCGACCTCCCGGATCGACAGCTGGCGGATGCCGGTAAACGGATCTTCCAGGATCTCGTGTACAGTGAAGCTCTTACCGTCATAGCCGTTATGGGCAGAGGTCCAGACAACAGTGTCGATCAGCTCGACATGGGCCGAAGCGGGAGGCAGCTTGATCACATGCTTCAGAAAGCGACGTTCATCCTCAAGCCAGGAGAGAGTAGGACGCTGAACCTGATCTGCATAGGGACAGGCCGGCAGTGACAGTGACGCCGCGCGACGGCCAAATGCGTCGGAAGATTCCCATGCCGCATTGGTGCGTTGCGGCACTTCCTTCGTTTCCCAGAACCGCTCCGGGTCGCATAGCAAATGTCATTGCCGATCATTTCGGCAGTCCAGGGCCTGTCCGGATGTGCGCCATAAACCCGGCGCAGCATGGGATCGGCTTCGGTCCGGGTGCCATCATCGTATTTCCCCCAGATGACACCGCCATATTTCGCGCCGAGAACCGGGTAGCCATAGCCTTCGGCATGGTCCAGCGCTCGACCCAGTCCTCGCCAGTCATAGGCTGAGCTGGCCAAGGCCCGCGCCGATCTGGCAGCTTCGGCGGCGAAACTGAGCCACCAGGCCGAGGTTGATCCGGTGGCCTGCACTGCCCGGGCTTTGGCCCCGGCTGATGGTCCACAGGTTGCTGCGGCGCCGCTGTCGGCGCCGGCTCAGGCCAGTCAACCCGCTTCTCTGCCGGCGGCGCGGCGGATGACCTTAAGCTGATCAGGGGCATCGGCCCGGTGCCTGAAGCGCTGTGCCCCAGGCCTGGCTATTTCCACTTTGACCGGATCGCCGCCTGGACCGCTTCCAAGATCGCCCGGGGTGATGAGAATCCTGAAAGGATCAGGGGGCGCGTCACGCAAGATGAATGGGAGATCCAGGCCCGCGATCTTGCTGCCGGTAAAGCGCCGCGCGCGGGTGACGCGCATTGAGCTGAAAGGGATTGCAGGGAAAAGGGGCCGCGAAGCCGCTTTTTATGGGGGCAAAGATGCGCGCAGCGCCGCCCGGCACATTGACGAAAACTGCCTGCGGCAATAGAGCGGGGCTTCCCTCCGGCACTGGCGCCGGTGGTGACAGGTAAGGAAATTCTCATGTCTGAGCTCCGCGATGCGGCGATGAAGTCGAAAGCCTGGCCTTTCGAAGAGGCCCGCGCGCTGCTCAAACGCTATGAGAAGAAGGCGCCGGAAAAGGGCTATGTGCTGTTCGAGACCGGCTACGGCCCGAGCGGCCTGCCTCATATCGGCACCTTTGGCGAGGTGGCACGGACCACGATGATCCGTCGCGCTTTTGAAGCGATCTCGGACATCCCGACGCGGCTGATCTGTTTCTCGGACGATCTTGACGGGATGCGCAAAGTGCCGGAAAATGTGCCGCAGCAGGATCTGCTGAAGGCCAATATCCAGAAGCCGCTGACGAGCGTTCCGGACCCGTTTGGCGAATATGAGAGCTTTGGCGCCCATAACAACGCTATGTTGCGCCGGTTTCTCGACACGTTCGGGTTCGAATATGAGTTCATTTCCTCGACGGAATTCTACCGTGCGGGGCTGTTTGACGCGACACTGAAGCTGTGCGTCGAGCGCTATGATGAGATCATGGCGATCATGCTGGCCTCTTTGCGCGAAGAACGGCAGCAGACCTATAGCTGCTTCCTGCCGATCCATCCGGAAACGGGCCGGGTGCTGTATGTGCCGATGAAGTCGATCGACAAGGTGAACCACACCATCACCTTTGACGATGAAGAGGGCCGCGAATGGACGCTGCCAGTGACCGGCGGCAATGTGAAGCTGCAATGGAAGCCCGATTTCGGTGCGCGTTGGGCCGAGCTCGATGTCGATTTCGAGATGTATGGGAAAGACCATTCGACCAATACGCCGATCTATGACGGGATCTGCGAGGTGCTGGGGGGGCGCAAGCCGAACCACTTCACCTATGAACTGTTCCTGGACTTCGAAGGTCAGAAGATCTCGAAATCGAAGGGCAATGGGCTGACGATTGACGAATGGCTGACCTATGCCTCGGCCGAGAGCCTGTCTTACTTCATGTATCAGAAACCCAAAACGGCCAAGCGGCTGTGGTGGGATGTGATCCCGAAGGCGGTCGACGAATATCACCAGCAACTGAAAGCTTTCCCGGATCAGACGGTTGAGCAGCAGGTCAACAACCCGGTCTGGCATATCCATAACGGCAGGCCGCCGAAATCCACCATGGTGGTGCCGTTCGCGATGCTTCTGAACCTTGCGTCCGTCGCAGGGGCGAAGGATGCGGCCGGGCTTTGGGGCTTTATCCGCCGTTACGCGCCCGACGCCTCGCCGGAAGCCAACCCGGATCTCGATGCGGCGGCGGGGTTCGCGCTGCGCTATTTCCAGGACAAGATCGCGCCGAACCGGGTATTCCGCCTGCCATCTGACACGGAGCGCGCCGCGATCCTTGATCTGCGCGGACGGCTGGAGGCTTTTGCCGGGCCGGAAGACGGTCAGGCCGAGGATGAGGCGCTGCAGACCATCGTTTACGCGGTCGGCAAGGATCACGGGTTTGAGCCGCTGCGCGACTGGTTCAGGGCACTTTACGAGGTGCTGCTGGGTGCCTCCGAGGGCCCGCGTTTTGGCGGCTTTGTCGCGCTTTACGGCGTGTCGGAATCGATTGCGCTGATCGACAGGGCGCTGGCCGGAGAGCTTGTTGGCTGATCTGAGCCTCCGGCGGGAGTATTTAAGTCAAGAGGAAGAGGGGGGCTTTGGCCTCCCTTTTTTGTTGCGCCGGCTGGTGGGGCGGCGCGCGGCGGCATGAGCCGGGATTAACGCTTTTTTTGTAACTCCTTCGGGGTCTGGCGCGGGACTGGTCCGGCGCAGGTGATGATCCAGGCGGGGGTGCGACAATGAACAAGGCGATTACCGAAGGGCTGGCTTTGATGCCGCAGCCCTTTGCAGCGGGGCTGGCGAACTGGTCATCAGCGAATGGGCGGCCGGGGGATGCGTCTTATACCGGGGTGGCAGGCGCGGCACTGGTTGGCAATGACCAGGATTTCGGCGGCTGTTTCGAACTGATGAAGACCACGGCCACGCAGCGGATCCGGGCTTTTGCGCAGACGCCCCTGCGCCCGGATATGTATTTGCGGGTGACGGTGCGGATCAAGGCGGTCTCGGGGAACCTGCCGGCCGTCAGGATCGCGGCCTGGGCCGGGACTGCGGCGGGGGCGAATGTGGGATCGGTTGCCCAGACCGCCCCGGCGGTGGGCCTGTCTTCTTATGGCGAGGTGGTCACGGTCCAGGCGATTATCGGCGCGGGGAACCGGCCCGGTGTGGATCTTGTCTGGGGGCATCTGCCGGTCTTTGCGCATTTCGGCCTTGATCTGACCGGCCCGAATGGCGGCACGGTGCGGATCGACGATATCGTGATCGAGGATGTCACCTCGTTCTGGTTGCGTGATCTGACAGATGTGGTCGATGTGAGGGATCACGGCGCGCTGGGCGATGGCATTACCAATGACATGGCGGCGTTTCAGCGCGCCGATGCGGCGGCGGGCGGCCGCACTCTTCTGGTGCCGACAGGGGTTTACCCGATCCAGGGCAATCTGACGGTCAGCTCTCCGATCCGCTTTGTCGGCACGGTGAGTGTGCCGGCGGCGAACCGGCTGGTGTTGACCCGGAATTTCGATCTGGAGAGCTATTCGCGTGCCTTCGGGGACGATACCGAAGGATTCCGGCGCGCTTTGCAGGCGCTGTTCTACTTCAATGACCATGTCACCCTTGACCTGTCCGGGCGCCGGGTCGATCTCGCCGCGCCGGTCGATGTCTCGGCCTTGTCAGGCCAGACCAGCTTTGCCAATCGCCGGGTGCTCAGGAACGGCTCGCTGAATGCGGTCAGCTCCACCGCCTGGAACACCGAGACATTCACCTCGGTCGGCACCTATACGCCTTCGACGCACCACACCCGGCTGACCTCGGTGACCAATGTCGCCAATATCCCGATCGGTGCGCTGGTCGAGGGGGCGGGCGTCGGGCGTGAGGTCTATGTGCGCTCGAAAAACGTCGGCGCGGGCTGGATCGAGCTGTCTGAGCCGCTGTTCGCAGCTGCCGGGACCCGCACCTACACCTTCCGGCGTTTCAAATATATGCTTGATTTTGGTGGATTTTCTTTGCTGAATCGCTTTGAGATCCATGATGTCGAATTCAACTGCCTCGGGATTGCTTCGGGCGTGATGGTGGCGGCGGCCGGATCGGTCAACCGGTTTGAGAATTGTACCTTCAACCGCCCCAGAGATCGCGGCATTTCCTCGGCCGGGACCGGATGCCAGGGCATGCATGTCGATTACTGCCAGTTCCTGTCAGACGAGCAATCGCTGCCGGCGCAAAACCGCAGCACCATCGCGATGAACGTCAACGCCAATGACGTCAAGCTGAGGAACAACCGCGTCGTCCGTTTCCGGCATTTCGCGGTGATGAACGGCACGTCGCATATGATCCAGTCGAACCATTTTTTCCAGGGGGATGACATGGCGGCGGGGGTTCGGCTGGCCGGGATTGTCTTTACCCAGACCAATGTGGCGACCGTGGTGACCGGCAATTACATCGACAATTGCTTTATCGAATGGGGCAATGAGCATGATGCGGCCCCCGAATTCAACAATGAATTCTCTTTTGGCGGGCTGAACATCGTCGGCAATATTTTCATTGCCTCTGACGTGTCTTCGGCCTTCCGCTGGGTGGTGGTGAAACCCTATGGGCCGGGGCATTTCCTGAACGGGTTCTGTATGGAAAATAACACGTTCCGGGTGTTCAACGCCACGATTGACCGGGTAGACCGGGTCGATACCACGCATTCCACGCTGGATTTCACCCGTTCGCGCGATGTGCGGGTCTCGGCCAATACCTATAATCAGGTGGCGCAGTCGATCTCGAACCCGGTGGTGGTGCAGCATGTGCAGAACACCAATGCCGATACCTGGACGGTGGATGCCTCGGCCTTTATCCCCTTTGGCGGCCGGATCCGTATGGTCGAGGCGGTACAGCCCGAGACTGCCGTGACCAATGCTGCGAATGTGCAGCGCTATATTTCGCCCATCGCCCTGCCGGGGCAGGGGGCGGGCGGCAACCAGGTTCAGCTGCGGTGGGGCGAGGCGGTGAAGGGCCGTGCCGTGGTGACGATGCGGATGGACCTGCCGACCTGAACGCGGACTTTGTTGCCAGGAAAGGGCGGCTTTCGGGCCGCCCTTTTGTCATGCGCGGCGGGGCGCTGTGGCGGGTGAATGGCCGGCCAGCTGTGCGAATCATTTTCTTGCGCGGGCAATGTTGCATCCGGAAAGGATCTTTCCGGGCGGAGGCCTGTGTCGCTGTGTTTCAGCCGGAGAAGGCCGGTTCTTCACGCCCGCTCGCGAGGCTGTGAACGGCCAGGCTGTTGAAAGAAAATGTCAAACTTGTGGCGCTGCCTGAAGTGTTTTACAATATTGACATAATATTGGTGAATAAATTTACAGAAAAATGATTGTGCTAACAGGGGTTACGTAAAAATTCACCTCGCGTTAAACTGTGACCGGGAGAGAAACGTGGCGATCTGGGCGGGGTCCGGGATGCGGCGTTTCCGGGGTTGCAGCCGTTTTTGCCAGACGTGTCGTGTTTGCCAGAAGACCAGGGGAGAGGAAGCCATGAAAGACCAGCCCGATCCGCGCGGGAGCCGCGCGCCATCATTGGAATTTTCGGCGGTCGCGCATGTTGATGCTGCGGGCTATGCGCGTCTTTATGGCGAATCGATTGGGTCT
>NZ_JAEFCF010000067.1 GCF_016405985.1 Paracoccus sp. IB05 | reverse complement strand
TTCAGCTCCTCTCCAAGCCGGGAAATGCCAGCCGAAAACTCCAGCTTCAAACGGTCCAGTTCTCAGGGGGCAGAGCAATAAGCTACGTTCGGCAAACGACCGACTGACTTGATCAGCCTTAGTACCACGAGGGCCTCGTCTGGCGACAGACAGTCTAAATCGTCCACGATAAACAGAAAGCGCTTGTCCTGAGCAGCTAAGGCGTCGGCAACGCGGCGCTGGAGTGTGTCCGTATTTTCGTCGTTGCGAATGTAGTTAGCGACAGTTGGGGATACTGCGTTCACCGCGCCTTCGGCCAGCGTTCCCGTCACGAGGTCGGCCGCAGCCCCAAGTAACTGTCCTGCACCGGCGATATGACCACCCAGCCTGGCCAAAGCGTCTTTGGCCTTCTCTCCCTTGGGCAGTTCCTTACTGAGCGTCGCGTAGAGTTCCTGAAAGAAGCCTATAGCGAGCGCGTCCTCCTTACGGTACCACCATGCTTGGATGGTTGCGACAACGGGTGCGTTGGCATCCTGAGCGAGGTGGTGGCGAACCAAGTTGATGACGCTGCTTTTGCCGGACCCCCACGGGCCGTGGATTGCCACTACGCTGCCCAATGGGCGCTTTAGCAACGCGCGATGGAATGGGCGAACGGGTCGCACCCGAAGCGGTCCTGCCCAGGATTTTCGATAGGGGCGTCGTCAAAATCGGGCATAATCCGGCTCAAAATGGTCAGATTATAGTTGGCGCGCAACATGCATTAGATGCGAACGACAAATCTGTTCGCGTCGCAACCATCTTGTCCGAGATTTTGCTGCGGCACCAGTCGCGGGGCGGCTTTAGGGAATTCTGCGGCACAGCGCCGAGTGGCACCGCCAGGCAGCTATGGGCCGACATCGCCGTGCTCGCGAGGCGGGATGCCCACCTTGGCCAGGTTTACTAAACCCGCCTTGCGGCGCGTTGCCCGCAGACCGATCCCACGCCATGTGTCACGATAGCTCTGCCCGTTCAGCCTCAGCCATACCGTCGGGCCCGGCTTCGGCAAGCCAGCCCCGATAGTGCACGAGCAGGCCCTTTGTCGCAGGTGCAAGGATCTTCACATCGAAGCAGAACCGGTCGTCGATCACATGCTCGCACGCGATCGACACTGGCATCAGCCAGCCCGGCAGGGGCAGCGGGCCGAGCCGGCCGGACACGACCGGATAGTGCAATGCACCCGCTTCGACGTTCAGGCCGAGACGGAAGGTGAAGGGGCCGAAGCTCTCGGTCATACCCTGCGCAGAGGCTGCAAGCCGCGAGCGGAAGAGACGGGTTCCGAAGCGCCGCTGCCAGGTCTCACCCTTCGCGGTGACGGTCTTGGTGACCTCAACCTCTATATCAGCGCATTCGGGCGGAAAGCCGAACAGGCGGGCAAGGAAGCGGCTCCAGCGGGAACCACCGCGCTGGACAGAGGACCGGCCCCGCCAGTGGCAGATATCGACCGTCCGATGTGTGGCGCGGATCCCCTCGGGCAATGCGTCGAAATCGGCGCCGAGCACGCGGGGGAACAGCGCCATGGCCGGTTCGCTTGCGCGTTCCGTGCGCACCCGCAGATCGGACATGGCGGCCTCGGCCTCCGCAAGCGTGATCGCCTCCAGCGCGGGGCGGGCGCCAACCGGCAGCACCGCACGGCGCAAAAGCGCGCGGGTGGCGATGGCGGGGATGAAGGGGCCGTCCTCCTCCTCGGCCAGCAGCCGCCAGAACCGGCGCTCCTGGCCCAGGGTCACCATCACCGACATGCCGCCGCGCCCGCTGCCGAAGGGCGCCAGCAGATCCGCGGCCAGCTTGAAGCCGCGTACCACAAAGGGGGTGACCGGAATCGGCAGCCAGCGGCGCAGTGCGGCGAAAGCGGCAAGCCCGTAACGCATCACCGCCAGTTCCAGCCCGGCGCGGAACTGGACCGAAGCGGCGCCGAAATGCGCCGGGAACAGCAACTGATCCGGCACCTCGATCTGCCAGCCCTGCCGGATCAGCCCGCCGGGCAGAAGGTAACAGCGCGGCTCTGACCAGCCGGTGGTTTCGGCCCATCTGCCGCCGCGCCAGACCTGGATCGGCCGGCCGATCTGGGTCAGGATCGAGGTCATGACCGAAATCCCGCGCGGGCTGCGATTGCCGGGCAGGATCGCGGTCTCGATCAGCTGCGGCATTTCATCGCCGACGAGCGCGCGAACAGCGGCGCTGGACAGCGCCGGGACCGAGGACAGCCCGGACAGGACGCAGACTCCTGCCGCCCGCGCCTCACCATCCAGCGCCGCGATGCCTGCGCAAAAAGCGGCATTATCGGCGAGATCAAGGTAATGCAGCCCGGCGGCAATTGCCGCGCGCGGCAGGTGATAGGGATCATCGCCATAGGCATGGAACGGCCCCGCCGCATCCACCACCACCTGATGGCCGGCCAGCAGATGCAGGTCGCGCTGCCGGTCCATCGGCAAAGCCGCGCAGCCGAGTTCGCCGGCCAGCCTTTGCGCCTTCGCGGCATCGCGCCCTGCCACGGTGACCTGATGCCCGTCACGGACCAGCAGCCGGGCCAGGCGCGCGCCGAAGACGCCATAGCCGCCGAGGATCAGCACCTTCACCGCATGAGCCTTTTCTGAAGCCCCGGATCGGGCAGGCCGCACAGATCGGCGCGGCCGAAAAGCGCATAGCGATTGCGCGCAAGCCTCCGGTAGAGCCAATCCCTGAGCGCTTTGGGGAAGATGCGCAGAATACCGACCAGCTGCGCCGCCCCGCCAAACCGGCTTCCGGCATGCAGAACCGCCTCGAAATCGACATGCGCGACGCCCTGGTCGATGAAGAGCCAGCTTGCCGGATCTTCCGGCACCAGCCCGTAATGGCGCAGCAGTGCGGCGCCGAGCGGGCTCTGGATCGGGCAGATCCTCACCGTCCCGGAGCGGTCGAGCCGATGGATCATCCGCGCGCCCCAACCGCAGATCGCGCATTCGCCGTCCATCACCGCCAGCGGCGCGCTGTCGTCGAAATCCGGAACCGCCGGATCCGTGCGGAAGGAATAAGGCTCGCCCATAGCCCGGCATTATCTGCCAAACGCAGGGCCGACGCAATCAAGCGCCATGCCCCTTCTCCCGCCAGTCGGGGCGCTCAAGGGGAGACACCACTCCGGGACAGCAGTAAACTGCTGCCGACCTGGGCTGTGAACCACTTTCCTGCCGCCATGCGCTTGCGGACATGGCTGGGAAACGCCTTGGGCGAGAGCAGACATTTCCTGCGATGCCTTCTGCCGTTGCAATAAAGGCAGGCCGCAATTGTAGCAGCGACCACCCTGTGCGAGCATCTTTATTCGGCGGATACTCCTTCGTGATCCCCTTGTATGGGTCTCCATTCGACTTCGTGAGAAGCGAATGCGCGGCGTCCTGGTTGGACGCTCCCCGGCAGGAAGCTCTTGCTCGCGCGAGGCCCGATTTTTCGTGGCTTCGCAATCCGGATGACGAAACCTGCAGGAGATTTCCGCAGATCAGACGGGTGGCAAGCCTCGTGCAGGGTAGTCAGGATCGCCTTCGTCAGGAACCGGGTAACCCTAGGCTGGGCTCAGGTCAATGGCACTGCCATGTGCGGGCGCGGCACGGTTTTCCAGCAGCACTACTATGAAAAGCAGACACTTAGCCGAGCGCCGGCTTCCAGGGATGCGGCCATGCAGCATCGGGCTTGCTGGCTCATGTAATCAGTCTTGCTCGCCTGCTCGTGACAAAATGTCACTTTTGTCACGAGTGAGCGCCGATACTCCAGGTGGGTGACCGTGGAAAGCCAGCTGGGAACTTACGGTATTTTAGACGAAATGTCTGTTACGCTGAGGCGGTCTTCGCAAAAATGATGGTTCCTTGACGTTCCCGCGAAATCGCCCCTGTTCCGCCTATCAATGTGGGAACCAATGTGGGGATATCACCCCTCCATCCATCTAATTCCAATAAAAACAACATCTTAATTGATATATGTGGCGGATGAGGTGTCTGCCTTCGCTAGTTCCGTGATGTTCCGTAGAGCGCCCTGCCCCCTTATTTTTCAGGCCTAATCGAGCTTGCTACGTTCCGCCGAGTTCCGCTAATGTTCACGGCAAGCCCGCGCCAAGTGGGGGAAGCTATGGCGGAATGAAAGGTTGGGATACCGATTGTGCGAAAGCCTGCGAAGAGCCTCACCGCCCGCATGGTGCAAACGGTCACCAAGCCGGGAAAGTACTTCGATGGGCATGGCCTCTATCTTAGGGTCGATCCGACCGGAGGCAAGTTCTGGGTCCAGCGCATCGTGATCAACGGCAAGCGGTGCGAGCTGGGAATGGGCAGCGTGGATTTCGTCACGCTAGCCGATGCCAGGGGCGCCGCCTTCGGTAATCGGAAGCTGGCCCGTGAAGGAGGCGATCCACTGGCGGCCCGCCGGTCCGCACAGGAGGTGATGACCTTCGAAGAGGCGGCGCGCCAGGTTCACGAGATCAACTTGCCGACCTGGAAGAACCCGAAGCACGGCGACCAGTTCCTGAACACCCTGGCAACATATGCCTTCCCGATCATCGGGAACACGCGGGCGCCCGATGTGACCACCGCTGACGTGCTGGCAGTCCTGCAACCGATCTGGCTTGAGAAGGCCGAAACCGCCCGGCGGGTCAAGCAGCGGATCGGCACCGTGATGAAGTGGTGTATCGCCAAGGGGTGGCGAAAAGATAATCCCGTGGATGCAGTCGATAAGGGGCTGCCGAAGCAGACCACAAAGAAGGAACACCGGAAGTCCCTGCCTACCCCGAAGTTGCGGCCTGCCTCGATGTGATCGCCGCCTCCAGCGCCGGCATTTCGACCAAGCTCTGCCTTGAACTGCTGATCCTGACCTGCGTCCGGTCCAATGAGGCGCGCGAGGCCCGCTGGTCAGAGTTCGACCTTCGAGCGAAGGTCTGGGAGATCCCGGCCGAGCGGATGAAGATGGACCGGCCGCACCGGGTGCCGCTGTCTGCGCGCGCGTTGGTCGCGCTTAGGAAAGCCCAGGGCCTGCATGAGAGCCTCGTGTTCCCGGGCACGATCAAAGACAAGCCGCTATCCGATGCGACCCTGTTGAAGCTGATCCGTGAGAACGGCTTTCCGGTCGATATCCACGGCTTCCGCACCAGTTTCAGGACATGGGCGCAGGAGAAAACCAGCTTTCCCCGCGAGGTTGCCGAGGCCGCGCTTGCGCACCTGTCCGGGGATGAAACCGAAAGAGCCTATGCCCGCTCCGATCTGTTCGAGAAGCGGCGCAAGATGATGGAAGCATGGGCGGGCTATCTGGATCAGAAGCCTGCGAAAGTTATTGGGAGGATCGGGTGATGTTTCGCCGCAACGGCTACTCTCCTGTTTATTTAGTTCGCGATAAGTTCCTCGAGGGGGCACAAGGGAGCAAATTCGAATCAGATGATTGGAGGTATATTGCAGCAAGGTCTATTTTAAGGAATGCTCGACAGGATGACGCCCGCGCGCGGAAAACAAAATTCTTCTCTGAGCCAACAGAAGATGAGGTGAATGCCGTATCAAGAAACAGAGATGTTGATGTTTTTTTGCAAGACAGGGCGTGGCGTGTTTTTCAAGATTATATGAGTTCAATTCCGCTATTTCTGGTTGGCCCTGATGGCGGCATAGATCAAATTGACAAAATGATACTTAGAAATAGACGTCCTTTTCGCCTAAAGGATTTTTCAGGTGGAGATTGGATATTTCTGGATAGCAGATATATGTATGTCAGCACGGAATCTGCTTTAATAGAGGCAAACGCGGCCTCAGTTTTTATGAACAGTTGGATAATTGAAAAGTTTAGCGCTTCAAGCAGAAGGCTCACTGAGACCATTGCTAAAAGCGGCATCTTGGCCAAGATGCTCTCGCGATTCGACGGGTACTCATTGTCAATTGAAGACAAGCTGTTTCCGTCGAATGATAGCATATCAGAGATGCTTCGCCACGGAAGCTCTGCGGGAGAGGGAACCGCCGCCAATGGAGGGGATAAGGTGATCGGCGACAATCTAAGATATGTCGCAGAGTGTTTCTACACGGCTTATCCAGAGGGAAAGGAAGGAACCGGAGACACTTGGGAGGAAGTTCAGGAAAAGCTGGGTTTTTCTCGACGAACGATCAACAGAGCGCTGGCCCGTTATGTGAGTAACCCATAAGAAGCTGGGCAGGACATTTGCACACCCCTGCCCACATGCCCACCTTCCCAAGTCAAAAATGATCTCGCATGTTCACCCCATGTTCCGCCAACAGCATGGGGTGACCAAAAATGGCAGAGACAATGCGTAGGCTCGTCGCGGAGAGATATCTACGTCGGAAATCGGTCGAAGAGATTACCAGTCTGAGCCGCACGACCATCTATGATTTGATGAACAAGGGCGACTTTCCACGCCCGGTGAAGCTCACGGGCCGGGCGGTCGCATGGCCGGAAAGCGCAATTCAGGAATGGCTTTCCTCCCGCCCGAGCACTGCACCGCAGGCAGCCGCATAAAAGAGACCCGCTCCATTTCTGGGCGGGCCTCGGGGCGTTCTATCTCACAAAATCAGAATAGCCCCTCCCGTCCTCAGGCGCAAATCATTTGAGGACCGAGCATGTCAGCAATCGGGAAGTTTCCCGCAATCAGCCATATCCGGGTCTATCCGAACCCGGCCGGCGGCTTTGATATCCATGTGCGCCATCGTGACGGCCTGAGCCTGCGCGATACCAAGCCGACCATTGAGGAAGCGCTGAGCGTGGCCCACGGGCTTAATGGCACGGCGCAGAAGGAACCGATCTTCGTTTATCAGCGCGATCTGGAAACGATGCTCAAGGTTCACGGCTGGGAACAGCTCGCGCTGACCCCGCCGCGCCACTCCGCCACGAATATCGGGGAGTGATCGGCTTTGATCAGAATTGACGCGATCAGCACTTTCGACCGGATCCGCCAGGCGGATCGCAGGCATGTCGATGCGCTGGCGGACAGCATCCTGGAAGTCGGGCTTCTGAACCCGGTGACCGTTTGCCCGAGGGATGGCGGCTTTGTCCTGATCGCCGGGATGCACCGCATGGAAGCCTGCCGGTCTCTGGGCTGGGATGAGATCCCGGCAACAATCCTCGACCTCGATCAACAGCGCCAGATCATCGCTGAGTGCGACGAAAACCTGTGCGCGCCGGTCCTGTCGGCCTCAGAGCGCGCCATGTTCACGCGGCGCAGGAAAGAGGCCTATGAGGCACTGCACCCGGAGACGAAGCACGGCGGGGACCGGAAGAGCGATCAAGTCGCCAACTTGGCGACACGATCCGACAAGGACCGCTTCACTGCCGACACCGCAGCCAAAACCGGTCAATCGGAGCGCGCGGTCCAGCGAGACGCAGAGCGCGGCGCGAAGGTCTCCGATGAAGCGCTGGACGCGGTGCGCGGCACCAAGCTGGACACCGGGCGATATCTCGACACGCTGAAGTCGGTCCCTCCTGATGAGCAGGCCGCAAAGGTTCAGGCGGATCTGACTGCGCCCCCCGCCTCAAAGGATGATCCGGACTCAGAAACCGAAGAGGATCCGGCGACTGCAAAGGCCCGCCGCGACCTGGCGAAGCTGACACCTGCGGCACTGATTGATGACGTGATCGGCCTGCGGGCTGATGTTGCCGACGCAAAAGCCGATGCCCGCACGGCAAAAGCCGAGATCGCCGAGTTGAAGGAGAAACTGCGCGACTTCGACGGCGACAGCGCCGAGGCGATCAGGCGCCTTCAGAAGGCCGCCGATTATGAGCGCGGCAAGGCCTGGCGGGCCACCGAAGAACAGGGCCGCCTCCAGAAGCAAATCCATGCCCTCAAGAAGCGCATCGGCGAACTCGAAAACATGGGGATTCCTCTTAACTCATGAGCATCATCGACCGCATCCGAGCAAATGGCGGCGAAGTAATCCGCGATCAGTGGCGAATTTCTCTGCGCCCGGGCCGCATGACGCTTGCCGCGACCGCGTGGGTCAAAGACCGCTGGCGGGAGTTGTGCCGCGAGATCTGGCCCGAGTTTGACGACTGGGAAGAGCGCGCCGCGATCATGGAATTTGACGGGGGCATGAGTCGGGATGACGCCGAGGCTGCCGCATACAGGAGGGTCATGGGATGCTGATGCTGACCCCGAAGAAGGAAATCCAGCTTCGCGATTACCAGACCGCCGCCGTTGAGGCGCTGCGCGAAGGCATCCGGCAATCCCGCCGCCGGCAGGTACTGGTTGCCCCGACCGGCGCCGGAAAGACGGTGATCGCTTCGCATCTGCTCAATGAGGCGGATCGTAAGGGATCATATGCCCTGTTCCTCGTGGATCGGGTCGCTCTGGTCAATCAGACCTCGGAGACGCTGGACGAATACGGCATCCGGCACGGGATCGTGCAGGGCATCAACGACCGCTGGGCGCCGCGTGAGAATGTTCAGGTCTGCTCGATCCAGTCGCTGGCGCGGCGCACCCTGCCCAGAACGCCCTCGCTGGTCATTTATGACGAAGCGCACGCGATGTATAAATCTTCGCTGGATTTCATCGCGGCCCATCCCGAGGCCGTTGCCATCGGCCTGACCGCCACGCCCTTCACCCCGGGCATGGAGCAACACTGGTCCGGGCTGGTCAATGTCACCACCACCCGCAAGCTGATCGAGACAGGCTTCCTGATCGAGCCGAAAATCTATGTCGCCCGGTCCCCGGATGATGCCGAACTCGGGTTGGACAGCTATGGCGAGTTTTCCGAGAGCAGCGCGTCAGAGGCCGGTATTCGGATTGTCGGTGATGTGGTCTAGGAGTGGATCAGGAAGACCCGCGAGCACTTCGGCGGCCCGGTCAAAACCATCGTGTTTTCGCCGACCGTTGACCATGGGCGCGAGATCTGCGCCGCGTTCTCTGCTGCGGGCTTCAATTTCCAACAGATCAGCTATCTCGACAAATCCGATGCCGAGCGGGCTGGGAAAATTGCCGAGTTCCGCCGGCCTGACAGCGTGATCCACGGCCTCGTCTCTTGCGGTGTACTGACGAAAGGCTTCGACGTCGCAGATGTGTGCTGCGGCATCAGTTGCAAGCCCTATCGCAAGAGCCTGTCCAGTCACCTGCAAGAGATTGGCCGCGTGATGCGCCCGATCATCGGCGGTGACAAGAAGGCGATCTGGCTGGATCATTCCGGCAACATCGAACGTTTCGCCGTCGACATGCTGGACGTATGGGACAATGGCGCTGGCGAAATGTCGGATGCCGAGAAGCGCGACAGCACCCCCCGCAAACGGGAAGAGAGCCAGCGAGAAAAGCCAGTCTGCCCGGAATGCAGCGGAATGCTTCGCGGCAATGCTTGCCTCGCCTGCGGCTGGGAGCGGCCCGCGCGCTCAGAGATTGTCGCGGTCGATGGTGCGATGCGTGAATTCGATGCGGCAGCGCTGGGGATGAAGGCGCGGGCGGGACTTCGGGCCGATTGCCTCGGCCAGCCCCGCAAGGTCTGGGAGGCCGCGCTTGCATATACCCATAGTCACAGCACGAAGGGCCGGAATCACGCTCTCAAGTGGGCGAAGGGCATCTTCCACGGCGTTTACCCGAACGACTGGCCTGCCAGATCGTGGGGCGTTGAACCGCCGCAGATGGCAGACCAGGCCGCCTATGCGTTGATCGAGCGCGAACAAAAGCGTTTCCGTAAGGGCAGCAAGCGGAGGGGATCGTGACCCACATGACCCTTTCCGACGCCATGCTGGACGGCTGCCGCGCTGTAGGCATCGAGCCGCCGCGCAAGACGATCATCGGCCAGTGGGTGAAATGCCCGGTCACCGGCAAGGCCCGGTCAAACACCTCTGGCCGCGTGATGATATTTGACGATGAGACTGGTGGTATCGCCTGGAATTGGGCGACCGGCGAGCAACACACCTTCCGCGTCGGTGGTGAGGGCTATGGCAAGGTTTCAGCGCCGCGCCGCGATCCTGAGGCCGAGCGCCGCGAGCGTGAAGAGCGCGAGGCGGTGGCCCGGGTCTGTGCCGATATTGTCCGCACCGCAGAACAGGCCGCGCACCCGTATCTCGCGCGCAAGGGCTTCGCGGAAGAGCTGGGGCTGGTCCATGAGGCTCCCTGGCGCCACTTCCCGCACGGCCCCCTTGGCGAGGCCCTGACGCGCGCCATGCCGCAAGGTGATGGCCCCTGGCTGATTGTGCCGGGCCGCATCGGCCAGCGTGTGACCACAGTGCAATTCATTGCCCCGGATGGTGGCAAGAAAAACGTCCTCAATGGCGTGATGGGCGGCGCCAGCCACCGGATCGCCACCGGCCGCGAGACATGGGTCTGCGAGGGCATCGCGACCGCGCTGAGCGTCAGGGCGGCGCTACGGATGCTTGGCCGCTCAGCGACCGTGCTTTCAGCCTTCTCGGCTCACAATGTCGCAAAGGTTGCTGCAGCAATCCCCGGCGCGATCATAGCCGCCGATCACGACAAGCCGGTCGAGAGCCTGCACGGCAAAGGCACCGGCGAATTCTACGCGGCCCAGAGCGGCTGCCAGTGGGTGATGCCGCCCTGCCTCGGGGATTTTAACGATCAGCACCAGGCTGAAGGATTGCGGGCCGTGGCGCTGCATTTGCGGGGGATTGCTGTATGAGCTGGACCACCGAGGAAGTGCGCGGTGTAGCGTGCCCAAACTGCCGGGCCGAGATCGGCGCTCCATGCACCTACAACGGCAAGGGAGCCGAGAAAGCGATGCGTCTCGGCAACCATCATCAAGCCAGGGTTGACGAAATGGTCAAGGCCCGGCGGGCGGCCAGAAGTGAGGGCCGTCGCGCATCTCAGGTTCAAACTGCTGAGCCAGAACCGACATCCTTCGACGTGATTATTCACACGGATGGGGCTTGCGCTGGCAACCCCGGTCCCGGCGGCTGGGGGGTAGTGATCGAAGACAGGCGCGGGGCCTCCAGAGGCGGGCGCGAGTTTCAGGGGCATGCGCTCAGCGCGACCAACAATCAGATGGAACTGATGGCCGCGATCATGGCCCTCGAAGCCATAACCACCACGGCAAGCATCCAAATCCATTCTGACAGCCAGTATGTCATTCGCGGGATCACCCGCTGGATCCACAAATGGAAAGCCCAGGGCTGGAAGGTTCAGGGCGGCGGGGAGGTCAAGAATATTGGCCTCTGGCAGCGCCTCGATGCGGCCCGCCAGCGCCATAAGGTGCGGTGGTGCTGGGTGAAGGGCCACGCGGGAAACCCCGGAAACGAGCGCGCCGACACCATTGCGTGCGCCATGCGAGACAAGGCCCGCCGTTTGGCGTGACCTGAGACGCTGCGTTCGGTGCGATGGACCCGGGCGCAGCAGAGTTGGAAGCCTGGGAGCAGACCGTGTCAGAGCGGGCATATCGCCAGGTCACCGCGACCAAATCCCATCGCCGTTTCCTGACCGGTGTGCGTCATCACCGGGTTCGCTCCGGGGATTTGACCCGACCCGTGCCGATGCGACCCCGTCTGGTCCGGCACAGAAGCGCGACACTAAAACCCACCGGCTGGTGAACCAGATGCTTCGGCTCTGGGGAGGTTGACCGGGGACCGTGCAAGGCCGGGAGCGGCAGCGCGGGCTGAGTGAAAGCCTCAGGGGGAAGCGGCTGGCCACCGACAAAAGGCATCGCGCGGATACGGAGCTTCGACGGGCTTCTCTCTGTCTCAGGCCAATACCGGCCCGGGAGTAGCGGGGGGAAGTAGCGGGTCACGGCCTGCGTAGATTGTTTAACGGTTGAACCAAGCTGGACAGATATGGACACCCCATCGCTCAACGACTGCAAAACCTACAGCCTCGCTGAAATCGACCAGATGCAGATCCCGCCGCGCCGGTTTGGGTCGGACGTGAAGAGCTGGCCGATGATCGACTCCGCGCCCGAGTGCCCGGCGCTGACCGACGACCTCAGCCGGATCATGTACAAGGGCCGCCAGTGGGCCGTTACCAAGTACGGCATCGAGCGCTGTGACGGGAAGCACTACGCGATCCCCAAGGGCCAGCTGCGCATGCACCGCGGCAAAAGCTGGATCGAGCATATGGCCGGGAAATACTGGGTCGATATGCCCGACTTCACCGCCGCGCTGGGCGTCGCCTTCCTCTTCCATCGCCACGAGGGAGGGCAGCAGGATTGACCCCGACCCGCAAGGCCCTTGTCCGGGCGAATGGCGCGACCGGCGCGCTGGAAGAGGTCACGCTCTCCCGCGCGCCCTGGGATGCCCAGATCACCGAGCCTGACGCCCGGGAAGAAACCCGGCCCGACTTCACCCTCATTCGACCCACGCCCCGCAAGGATCTGACCCGCGCCCAGATGGTGATCGCGGTCCTGCGGGCTGAACTCAAGGAGATCCGCGCATGACCAACGTCATCCAGTTCCCTGGAAACCATATCGAGATCGTCGCCTGCATTGTGACCGCAGAGGAAGTTCAGGGCGCCGCCGGCATCCGTAAGATTTCTGAGCGTATCGGGCGGAGGGTCTACCTCGTGGAAAGCGTCAACATCGACGGGAGGCTGTGCCTCTGGGATTGCGACACCCACGGGGAAGCACTGCATCGGGCCAAGGGCTACCGGCGCGAAGGATGGGGGCCGGTGATCGACCTCTGCACCGGGATGGAGGGCCGCGCATGAAGCCGATCAAGCCATATCTCACCGTCAGCGTCTGGCAGATCGGCACCAGCGATTATGCCGTACGCGGCTACCGGCGCGGCATCAGCGTTCAGGTCGCGCGCTGCGATGATCTGATCGAGGCTCTGTCCGTCGCCCTGACCACGCCGCGCAAACAGCCTGCGGTGTCCGTGGTGCCAAGCGCTGAAATCGGGGTAGTGACAGCACCGGCTCCCGGCACCCCTTCCGATCAACAAAATAAGGCTGAAACGGTGGTGACCAAGGACGCGACCGGCCAGGTCAGCACCATCCCAGATCGGGCCATCAGCGAGATGGCGGCGCTTGAGGCCATCCGGGGTGAGAGAAAGCAGCACGCCCTGCAGTTTCCTGAATCAGGCGATGAAGAACTGGATCACGGCAACCGGATGTTTCGGGCCGGCCTCAGTCATGCCTTCAGCGTTGTTCGCGCCCTGCCGGATTTCCTCAGCTCAGCGCCCTTTAATCGCCCGGATACGGGAGGCGTCGCATGAAGGCGCGTTTTGGGAAGCCCCTCGTAAATCTCGAAACCGGTACTCTGACCCACACCGTGGAGGTCTTCGCTCGTGGTGGCTGGTACTATCTCGCCGAGCACAGCCCTGAGTCCGGAAAAGCTGAAATCTGGCAGGGCACCGCGGATGAGGCCGAGGCTAAAATCGCAGACCTGAAAGCGAGGGTAGCATGAACGCCCACGCATCCACACTGGACACCGACAAGCTGCGAAAGCTGAAGGCGCTGATGGACGGCGGCAAAACGCTCGGCGAGCGGCAGGCGGCGAAGCGTAAAGCCGAAACGCTCGCCACCCGGGCCGGTCTCGCACTTTGGCAAGCCATGTCCAAGCTGGACGAGCCTGTCAGGATCGTCAGAACCGCCTCGCCCTCCTTTGCCGACATCTTCGGCGCGATGGATGATGAGGAAGAGCGCAGGAACCCCGGCCACAAGGCCCGTCAGGCCAAGGAGCGGGCTGAGAAGGAAGCAAGGCGCCGCGCGCGCTGCGATGCCCTCGCTGCGCAATACGGCAGCCTGGAGGCGGTGTTCGAAGATACCGAGGTCGAGGCGGCCTTGCGCGAGGCCCTCAAGCATCTGGAAGACCCCGCAAACCGCATGTGGGGATATGAGGACTATCGCGCCAGCGAACCCACGCCCGCGATGTGGGAAGCGATCCGGTCGGCGGTTCATGTGCCGACGACGCTGCCTGAGTTGCTGGCTCTGCACCGGGCTCAGGAGGCACTCGGAACCGACCGCTACACGGTCGATGACCATTGGACACCCTGGCACTGGTCTGAGGCTTGGCGCGGCGCGCTGGAGCAACTGCTGGACACTCTGGCCGATCCGACTGCGGAAGGTGTCGCGGCTCGCATCGACTGGATGCTGGATCTGGCAAAGCGGGATTTCTCTCGCGGGGCTGAACGCGATGAGGTGGTGCTCGCTGCCCTGAAAGCCGACTTCGCCGCCCTCACTGCCAGTGTCCAGACCGGACAGCCGCAGCCCCAGACCGAGACGCAGCGCCGTGCAGCCGTCCTCGATCTGCTGCGCCATCAATCCGAACTGACAGACCGCGAAATCGCCCGCCGCGCCGGGGTCAGCCCGACCACCGTGGGCAAGCAACGCCGCAAGATGGAGACCCTTTGAAATGTGGACGAAACACGAGCACCACGGCGGCGAATACACCGGCCCGGCAGCGGCCCTTGTCCGGCCGGTTTATCGCGGCAAGGCGACCGGAGACAGGCGCCCCGTGACGCATGCCGATCTGCTGCGCTGGCAGCATGACGGGGGAGCCGACGACATTCTGGCCTTCGATGTCTGGTCGTCTGACCGTGATCTGCGCGCCATCGGCAAGGCTCCACCGCCCGGCTGGTACGGCATCCGCTGCCTGACCGGCAAAGAGACCGAGGCGCGGGAAGAACTGGAGGCGCTGGGCGTCGAGGTGGTGCCTCTGACCTATCGCACCCGCACCTGGCCCCGGAAAAAGCGGCGCTCTGTGATCGTGGAGCGCCCGCTGTGCCCGAGCTATGTCTTCGCCTCCATCCAGCCCGGGCAATGGCCGCAGGTCCGCGCCTGCAATCGGGTGATCGGGTGGATTGCTGACGACAAAGGGCCGCTGCCGGTCGCCAGCGAGCATCAGCTCCGCAAGCTCCAGAACGCCGCCTCTGCCGGTGCCTTTGACGACACGGTGGACCTGTCCCGGTTCTGTTCCGGTCTTCTGAGAGCGATGCTCTCTTCAAAG
>NZ_JAEFCF010000066.1 GCF_016405985.1 Paracoccus sp. IB05 | reverse complement strand
CAGAGGGCCGCCTAACATGAGCACCTGACCGGAACAGAACCGGGACAGGTCCAAAGTGGATCGTTTCTTACGATAACGTGCCCCAGATCGAAGCGATGTACCATGGCTTTGATGTCCTCAAGTACTCCATAGGATACAGCGCGAGACACCTACGACGGGTTCGGAAGTGATGTTCTTCGGGCCTAAGGTCGTCTGTCCGCCCGTTGAAGGATCCATGGTCGAGCTCGAGAGATTGATGATGCCCAGAGATGAGGCGATCCCTGAGCTGGCGGGGGCATAACTAACCCGGCGCTAACAAGGTCGCTGCAGATTGATCAGGACCGCCACGATAGCCTTTAATGCACCATTTAAACTGGGGTTGGGCAGGCCGCTCAGCCCCCGTTTTTCAAAACTCACCTGGTGCAGGTTTGGGTGTCAAACAGTGCAACTTTCGCTGTCACGCTACACACACGCTGCAACGAATTGAATGATGAACCCGGGTGGCATCATTGCTTGACATGCCAAAGTAAATCAGTCAGGAATGCCCGCAGATCAGCCAGGCTCCTTGTGGGCGCAGCCATAAACTCTCTTACAGGCGATGGAGAAGACCATGACCCGACCTGCAACGGGCGACCGGCTTCCTTTGGCGGAGATGCTGCGCCAGGCAGCGGCCGGAACGGCCCCGGCGGCGGCACTGGAAGCTCTGATCGAACGCGTGGGGGCTGTGAAATGAACGCCCATACCGAGACCGCTCTGACTCCCTGGCTGCAAAATGACGCAACCCCGGTGCATGATGCACGCACGCTGACCGATGGTGGCTCGCTGGCTAAGATCGTGCTGGATGGCCAGGTCTATACCCTGCGCATCACCCGCCAGGGCAAGCTGATCCTGACCAAGTAACCCCTTTCCCCAGGGGCAAAGCCAGGGGGCTTTGGCAGATAAGACATCGATCGGGCAACCAGTCCTGACAACCAGTCCTGACTGGCGGGGGAATCCGCCTCAGACTTTCCCTCGTCCGGCAGCTCTCCCTCGTGCTGTCGAACGGGGGAATTTTATATGTGGCAAAGGGATATCGGCGGGGACCTGGCCGAGGTCCACCCGGATCAGCCGCCGGTATGGCTCATATGCCGGCTCATCTGGCCCCGGATCAGACCCCGGGAACGGCTTGGGGAGGCACTGTTTGGGGCGGCACCATCCGGGGAGGCACCCTCTGCCTGCCGGCCATAGTCGAAATCATGGCCCTTGGGCTTGCGGGCAATTGCCTCGCGGATCGCGGCCTCCAGCGGGGCCGGATCGTCCGGATGCAGCCGCAGGGGCGCGCGCAGATCGGCCATATCCTCCTGGCCGAGGCACATATAAAGCTCACCCGTGCAGGTCAGCCGCACCCGGTTGCAGCTTTCGCAGAAATTATGTGTGAGCGGGGTGATGAAGCCGATCTTCTGCCCGGTCTCATTGATCCGGACATAGCGCGCCGGGCCGCCGCTGCGTTCCAGCAGATCGGTGAGGGTGAAGCGTTCCGTCAGCCGGGCGCGCAACGCACGCAGGCTCCAGTATTGATCGAGGCGGTTTTCCTCGCCCATCTCGCCCATCGGCATCACCTCGATGAAGGTGAGGTCATGGTCTTCGCGGGCGCACCAGTCCAAAAGCGGGAAAAGCTCGTCCTCGTTAAAGCCCTTCAGCGCCACGGTATTGATCTTGACCCGCATCCCGGCGGCCTTTGCGGCCGTGATGCCGTCAAGCACCTGCGCCAGCCGCCCCCAACGGGTGATGGCGGCGAATTTTTCAAGCACCAGGGTGTCGAGCGAGACATTGATCCGCTTCACCCCCAGATCGGCCAGAGGCCGCGCGAAACGGGCAAGCTGACTGCCATTGGTGGTCAGCGTCAGCTCTTCCAGTGCGCCGGTCTGCAAATGCCGCGCCATCGCTTCGAAAAAGGTCATGATGCCGCGACGGACCAGCGGCTCGCCGCCTGTCACCCGCAGCTTCGAGACGCCAAGTCTGATAAATCCCGAACAAAGCCGGTCAAGCTCTTCCAGTGACAGAAGCTCGGCCTTGGGCAGGAAGGTCATATGTTCCGCCATGCAATAGGTGCAGCGGAAATCACAGCGATCCGTCACCGAGACCCGCAGATAGCGGATGGCGCGCGCGAATGGGTCGATGAGCGGGGCCGAGTTGTTCATGTGCCTAAAGTAGGGGCGGCGGGCCTTTGCCACAAGCTGCAATCTGGGTGCAGTCGCCTGCCAATCGGGGAGTTGCAGGCAAGGGGCGAGACGCCTATTCTGCGCTTATGATGAAACGCGCCCTTCTCCTCCTGTCGCTGTCCCTGGCTGTGCCGGGATGTTCCGTTTTCGAAGGGTTCGGCAAGGGGGGCGACGCCCCTGCGGCGAATCCGGGTCTTGCGACCGAATTCGCGCCGGCGGTGACGACCACCGCGCTCGGCGCGAGCGGTCACAGCGCTGCGGCGCTGGACAAGACCTCAGATGCGGAAAAGGCAGCAGCCCTTGCCAAGCCGGTCGCCTCGGGCGAACGCGAGCTGGGCAAGGCTGTGGTGGCCCTCGGGCCGCCCGCTGAAACCGGCCTCTGGGTGCAAAGCGTGCTGGTCCAGACCAAAGGTCAGGGCCGGGTCGTGGCCCCCGGCGGCAAAACGCTCGCGGTTGAACTGCGCCCGGGCAGTGGCGGCGCGCTAATGTCGCTTTCGGCCTATCAGGCGCTTGGCCTGCCGCTGACCGGCCTGCCCGAGCTGACGCTTTATGGCAACTGAGCCGCATGGGCTTTGGTCGGCAATCTCCTTTAGTCGGCAATCTCATAGGGCAGCAGATCGCGGGTATTCGGATCGACCCTGAGCCGGCGTTCCAGCGGCGGCACCGAGCGCTGGTGGCAATTCATCCGCTCGCAGATCCGGCAGGAAATCCCGATCGGCTCGAACCGCCCGCGCGGGTCAAGACCGTCTGAATAGACCAGATCCGGCGCATGCTGGATCTCGCAGCCGAGGCCAATCGCATAGCGGCGCACCGGCGCGAGGAAGGCGCCGGCGGGTTTCGAAACTTCGCGCGCGAGGTTGAGATAGCGCACCCCATCGGGCGTCTCGACAAATTGGCGCAGGAATTTCCCTGGCGTTTCAAAGGCCTGGTGTACGTTCCACAAGGGGCAGGCGCCGCCGAACCGCGCGAATTGCAGCCGCGTCGCGGAATGGCGCTTGGTGATGGTTCCGGCCTGATCGACGCGGACAAAGAAGAAGGGGATGCCCTTGGCGCCTGGCCGCTGCAGGGTCGAGAGCCGATGCGCCACCTGCTCAATCGAGGCGCCAAAGAGATCAGCAAGCCGCTCCAGATCATGGCGGGTCTCGCGTGCGGCCTGCAAAAACGCGCGGTAGGGCAAAAGTGCGGCCCCGGCAAAGTAATTCGCGAGCCCGATCTTGGCGATATCGCGCGCCTCGGGTGTCGAGAACCGCGCCAGATCCAGCGTCGCCTCCAGCAGGTCATTCTGGGTGATCAGCGCCAGCTGGTGCAAAAGCTGAAACCGCTGCGTCGCATCCTGGGCCTGGCCCGAGATCACCAGCCGCCGCGTTGACGGGTTGTAATGACGGACCGGCACGCCAGTCTCATAATGCAGCGAGACGCCGCGCTGGCGCAGCAGATCCTGGGCCAGCCGCACCACATCGCGCTTTGGCTCTCCCGATCCGGCAAAGATCTCTGCCGCCCGGTCGACCGCATCGATATAATTGTCGCAATAATGGAAGAAGTCGCGCACCTCCTCCCAGGGGCTGGGTTTCAGGCCTATATCCTCGCGCCCCAAAGCCTCATCCAGCGAGGCCAGCCGCTCATGGCTCTGACGATAGGCACGGTGCAGGTCGAGAAAAGCCCGCGCCAGAGCCGGCGCATTCGAGGCCGCCAGCCGCAGATCCGCCAGCGGGGGATTTGACGCCGTAAAGACCGGATCGGCCAGTGCCTCGCGCATATCGGAAACCAGCCGCTCGCTCTCGCCCACCGTCAGCTCGGTGACATCAAGCCCGAATTCCTGCGCCAGCGCGAGCACCACAGCCGCCGAAACCGGGCGGTGATTGTTCTCCATCTGGTTCAGATAGGGCAGTGAAACGCCAAGCTTATCGGCAAAGGCCTTTTGCGTCAGGCTCAGCCGCCCGCGGATCTCGCGCAGCTTGACCCCGGCATAGAGTTTTTGCGTGGCCATATCGGGCTCCGTATTTGCAAATCGCAAGATCCATTTGCAAAGATAGGTGGTCAAGCGGATTCGCCGGCTGCTGGCGCTATCATCACGCAGAATCTGGCGCTGCCCATCGCAGGGCGGGCAGGGGCAGGGTGGGCGGGTGAATTCCAGCGAGGACCCAGCCCATGGCACAGATCGAAATCCGCCCGCTCCGCGCCTCTGATGAGCCCGAATGGCGCCGCCTCTGGGCCGATTACCTGAGCTTTTACGAAACCTCGGTGCCGGAAGAGGTGTACCGATCCAGCTTTGACCGCCTTCTCGGCGATGATCCGCAGGATTTCTCGGGCCTGATCGCGCTGGTCGATGGCAGGCCGATGGGGCTCACGCATTTCCTCTTCCACCGCCATGGCTGGAAGATCGAGAATGTCTGCTATCTGCAGGATCTCTATGTCTCCCCCGAGGCGCGCGGCACCGGCCTCGGGCGCAAGCTGATCGAAGCGGTCTACCGGATCGCCGATGAAAAAGGCGCCCCCGGCGTTTACTGGCTGACGCAGGAGTTCAACACCACCGCCCGCCAGCTCTATGACCGCATTGCAAAAGTCACGCCCTTCATCCGCTATTCGCGCTGAAGAGCCTCATTTTCTGTCCTGAAATATCCCGGGGGGAGCGCGAACGCGCGCGGGGGGCTGGCCCCCCGCCTCTGCCATCAGCCACAGGCTCAGCCGTTGCCGCGCCGCGTGAACAGCCCCGCATCCTGCGCCGCACGCCGCAGGGCGTTGGATTTGTTCACCGTTTCCTGGTATTCCGCCTCGGGATCGCTGTCATAAACCACGCCGCCCCCGGCCTGGATGTAAAGCTTCTCATCCTTCAGAACCGCCGTGCGCAGGGCGATACAGAAATCCATCTCGCCATTCGCCGCGAAATAGCCGCAGCCGCCGCCATAGACGCCGCGCTTTTCCGGCTCCAGCTCGTCGATGATCTCCATCGCCCGCACTTTCGGCGCGCCCGAGACCGTGCCCGCAGGCAGCCCCGCCAGCAGGGCCGACAAAGCACCCTCGCCCTCGCGGATCTGGCCCACCACATTCGAGACGATATGCATGACGTGGCTGTAGCGCTCGATCACGAATTTCTCGGTCGGGCGCACGGTTCCCATCTTCGCGACCCGCCCCACATCATTGCGCCCCAGATCCAGCAGCATCAGATGTTCGGCAAGCTCTTTCTGATCGGCCAGCAGATCGGCCTCCAGCGCATTATCCTCTTCCACCGTCGCGCCGCGCTTGCGGGTTCCGGCGATGGGGCGGATCGTCACCTCGCCATCCCTCAGCCGCACCAGGATCTCGGGGCTGGCACCGACCACCTGATAGGGGCCGAAATTGAAGAAGAACATGAAGGGCGACGGGTTCGTGCGCCGCAACGACCGGTAAAGCGCGAAAGGCGGCAGCGGGAAGTCCATTGTCCAGCGCTGCGAGGGCACGACCTGGAAGATGTCACCGGCGCGGATATAGTCCTTCGCTTTCGCGACCGCGGCCTTATAGCCGTCATGGCTGAAATTCGAGGTCAGCTCGCCCGAGATCGCCACGCCGTCGATCTCGCGCTGCACCGCCGGCGCGCGGTCAAGGTCGCGCAGCGCATCCATCACCCGCTCAGCCGCCTGGGCATAGGCCGCGCGCGCCGAGACTCCCTTTTCATACCAGGCCGGCGCCACCACGATCACTTCGCCGCGCACACCGTCCAGCACCGCCACCACCGAAGGCCGCATCAGCACCGCATCGGGCAGGCCAAGCGGATCCGGGTTCACATCCGGCAGATGTTCCACCAGCCGGATCATGTCATAGCCAAGATAACCAAAGAGCCCGGCCGAGGCCGCCGGCAGATCATCGGGCATGTCGATATGGCATTCGGCGATCAGGGCACGCAGCGTGTCGAGCGGATGGCCTTCCAGCGCGGTGAACCCATCCGGATCAAACCGCGCCGAGCGGTTGATCTCCGAGGCTTCCCCCCGGCACCGCCAGATCAGATCAGGCTTCATGCCGATGATCGAATAGCGCCCGCGCACCTCACCGCCGGTCACCGATTCCAGCATGAACGTGTCTTTGCGCGCCTCACCCAGCTTGAGCATCAGCGAGACCGGCGTATCCAGATCCGCAGCCAGCCGGGCCCAGATCAGCTGGTTTTTCCCCTCTCCCCAGGCTTTCTCGAAGGCGTCGAAGGAGGGTTCCAGTTTCATTGCAGGCCCGAATTCACTTGGTTGATGGCGTTTTGATTAAGGGTCATGCCTGCTTTATCCGCCACAGAGGTGGTGAAGGCGGTGAAAGCATCCTGCGCGACTGCCTGTTCCAGCTGCGACGAGATCGCGGCTTTCAGCGCTTCGGCCTCATCACCGGTTTCCGCAGCAGCGGTCACGTGATCCAGCCGCAACAGGCCGATAAAGCTGCCGTCCTCGATCAGCCGGATATCACCGGCCCTCATCGCGAAGGCGGCTTCCAGCACCGGGGCCGGGATGTTTTCCGTCGTGGCCCCGTCGCGCGAGGTCTCGGCCACGGTCTCGACCGTGCCCAGCGTCGCGAAATCAGCGCCGCTTTCGGCGGCGGTTTTCAGTTCCAGCCCGCGCGCATCGAGCGCCGCGCGGAGGTTGCTTTGCTGCAGCGCCGCCAGCACTTCAGACCGCGCCTCCTCAAAGGGGATCGGCGTCGGCGGCACGGTCTCGACAAATTCCATCGCCACGACACCGCCATCGTCCAGCGTCACCGCCTCGGGGAAATCACCCTGTTTCAGGGCGCCGGCCGCCGTGCGGAAGGCCTGATAGCCTTCAAGCTTGTTGCCGGTCTGCGCGCCCGGACCGGTGGCGACATAGTCGATCTGGCCCAGCTCCATCCCGGTCTGGGTGGAAAGCTCGTCAAGGCTGGCGCCGCCGGCAAGGAGGTCGTCGATCTCGTCGATCTTATGGTTGATCTCAAGGCGTGCCGCTTCCAGCTTCACTTCCTGGGCGAGATCGTCATGCGCTTCTTCAAATGTGGTCTCTTCGCCCGGCAGCACGCCGTTGATGCGGAAGAGGGCCGGACCAAGCGAGGTTTCTGCCGGAATAACCGCGCCTTCGGCGGCCGCAAAGACTTCGGCTCCTGCCGCACCAAGTTCGGTCTCCGAGACATCGCCCATATCGACCGCATCCATCGACAGGCCGCGCGCGGTGACGAGATCCTCAAACGTGGCCTCGCCGGACGTCAGCCGCGCCAGGGCCGCTTCGCGCGCCGCCTCATCGGGATAGACCAGCCGCTCGACAAGCCGGCGCGGCGGGATCACAAATTCCGAAATCCGTGCATCATACATCTTGCGGATCGCCGCCTCATCGACCGACAGGCCAGTGGCGATGGTTTCCGGGAGCAGCACCGCATAGCGCAGCCGCTTTGATTCGCCGCGGGTGAAATCGGCGATATTGGCGTCATACCAGGCCTTCAGCGCCGCTTCATCGGGGTCAGTCAATGGGGTGGTGAGGCTGGTTTCCGTCAGCCGGATCAGCGAGAAGCCGCGCCGCTCTGCCACCCATTTATAGATCGCATCGGTGGTGGCCTCCGGCGCGGCAAAGCCGCCGGTCACCGCGCCGGACAAAAGCGCGCGGGCCGCGTCACGGCGCAGGCTTTCCTCGAAGTCTGCCTCGCGCCAGCCGGCACGGCTCAGCGCCTCGCGGTAAACGCTACGGTCAAAGCTGCCGGAACTGCCGATAAAGGCCCGTTCTTTCATGACTTCCTGCGCGACAGTCGCATCGCCCACCGAGAGCCCGGCCGAAAGCGCCGCATTGTCCAGAGCCGCGCGGGTCACGAGGCCCGCAAGCGCCTGGCGGTCAATGCCAAAGGTGATCGCCTGCTGCACCGGGATTTGCGTACCGTATTGCTGCGACAGTTTTGCCGCCTCGTCGCGCACGGCCTGGGCGTAATCGCGCACCGGAATGTCGATCTTGCCGACCGAGCCGATGGAATTGATGGTGCCGCCGAAATTGCTGACACCAAAGCCGCCAAGTCCAAGGATCAGCATGCCGGTCATCAGCCAGGTCAGGGCCGAGGTGCCCTTGTTCTTCTTCTTCGGCTGATCATCAGGGCTTTTGGCCATGTCGCGGGCTCCGGTCAGAACATTTGCGCCTGTCTAAGGGCAAGCGGGGTGTGGGGCAAGGGCAGGGGCGTCACGCTTTCGCGGGAGGCGGTAATCGGGCGTGTCAGGGCCTGAAGTCTCGCAGCCGGCGGAACATTTCGGCAATGCCGTCGCAGTCGATATTGGCGAAAGCGATGCGGATCTGGCGGCGGCCGGCCTCGGACCCTTCGGGCGTAAAGAAGGTGCCGGGCAGCATCAGGATGGCGCAGTCATCCACAAGCCGGCGGCACAGATCATCCGAGCCGAGGTCGAACGGATGTTCCACCCAGGCGAAATAGGCGCCGCATCCCATCAGCACCCAGTCGGGCAGGGCGCTGAAGCCTTCGACCATGGCTGCGCGCCGCTTCAGGATCTCCTGACGCTCGCCCTCGACCCAGGGGCCAAGGTTGCGCATGCCCCAAAGCGCGCCGGTCTGGCCCAGCTGGTTCGGGCAGATGGCGATGGTGTCGAGCACTTTTTCGATTTCCGTGAGAAGTGCTGCAGAGGTGACAATCGCACCAACCCGGTGGCCGGTCATCCGGTAGGCTTTCGAAAAGCTGTAAAGCTGGATCACCGTCTCGCCCCAGGCGGGATCTTCGAAAAGATCATGCGGGCGTCCTCCGGTCTGCGGCGAATGGCGGCTGTCGAAATCGCGATAGGTCTCGTCGATCACCAGCGCGATGCCATGCGCGCGGGCAAGATCATAAAAGGCCCTGAGCGTGGAGGACGGATATTCGACGCCGCCGGGATTGTTCGGCGTGACCAGCACGATGGCACGGGTCTTCGGCCCGATCAGCGCCGCCGCTGCTGCCGGGTCGGGGATCAGCGAGGCGCCGGTTTCCAGCACGCGGGTGGTCACGCCGCTCATATCCAGCCACATTTTATGATTGAAATACCATGGCGTGGGCAGGATGACCTCGTCGCCCGGGCCGGCAAGCGCGGCGAGGGTCGCGCAAAAAGCCTGGTTGCAGCCCTGGGTGATCGCAACCTGGTCCGCAGCTATCGTGCCGGAATAGGCGCGGGAAAACTGGCCCGCGATCTCTTCGCGCAAGGCCGTCATGCCCAGGACGGGCCCATAGAGATGCGCGTCAGGGTCATTCAGCGCGGCATCGGCGATGGCCTGGCGCAATTCCAGCGGCGGGATCTCCAGTGGCGCGGCCTGGCTTACATTGATCAGCGGGCGGTTCGCGGGAAAGCTCTTGCCCTGGATCCAGCGCCGCGCCTCCATCACCGGTGGCAGTTCGGTTGCACCCAGATTTGGATTGAGGGGAAGAGACATGGCCGGCTCCTGTGCCTGATGGCTGATGTGGAGCGGGGGGCTGCCTGCCCCCCGGGCCCGTTCCGGGCCTCCCCCCCGGGAGTATTTGTGTCAAGAGGAAGAGGCTGGATTTCCTCTTGATCTAAATACTCTCAGGGGGTGAATTGCGCCTTTCTGGCGCAAGAGGGGGCGGAACGCCCCCGTTCCCGGTCAGTCGGTGCCGCGATAGGGCTGCACATATTGCAGCGCCATATCCCAGGGGAAGAAGATCCAGGTGTCCTGGCTGACCTCGGTGACATAGGTGTCGACCTGCGGCTTGCCATGCGGTTTGGCATAGACGGTGGCGAAATGCGCTTTCGGATAAAGCCTGCGCACCAGCTCCAGTGTCTTGCCGCTGTCGACGAGGTCGTCGACGATCAGGATCCCGGCGCCATCTTCCATCAGCTCGGGCTGCGGCGATTTGGTCACCACCGCCGAGGCCTGGGCCTGGTGGTTGTAGCTTTTCACGCTGATCGTATCGATCACGCGGATATCGAGCTCGCGCGCCACGATCATGGCAGGCACCAGCCCGCCGCGCGTGATCGCGACCACGGCGCGCCACTGGCCGCCTTCGCCCGGGCCCTTGCCGTCCAGCCGCCAGGACAAAGCGCGCGCATCGCGGTGGATCTGGTCCCAGCTGATATGGAACCCTTTCTCATGTGGCAGGCGGTCAGCGGCCATTGGCGTCCTCTGGTCAGGTAGCGGCGATTTTAAAGCTGAGAAGGGCGAGTATGCCACCGAAACACCGGTCAATCACGGTTTTCAGCCGGGCATAGGCGCGGCGGGTCCGCTCAAGCGAGAAGAGCCGCGCGATCAAAAGATTGAAGAGAACCTCATTGAGGAAGACCGCGATCAAAAGCGCGGTCAGCCAGGGCCAGGTGGTGCCCGGCGGCACGGTGCCGACAAAGATCGCACCGAAAAACACGGCGGCCTTGGGATTGGCGAACTGGGTGGCGAGGCCAAGCCAGAGCGCGGCCAGCGCGCCACGCGGCGGATGATCACTGTTATCGCCAAGGGGCTCGGGCGCATGGCGCCACATATTGAAGGCGATCCACAACAGGAACAGCGCGCCCAGGATCCTGAACCCCCAGAACAGCGCCGGGGCGAGTCTGAACAGCACCGCCAGCCCGAAAAGCGCTGCCAATGCCCAGAACACCGCCCCGAAGCCGATGCCGCAGGCGAGAAAGAAGCTCGTGCGCATGCCCTCGGTCACAGCCGTTCTCGCTGTCATCAGAACCGCCGGGCCCGGAGAGGCCGCGGCGATCAGATGCAGGACATAGGCTGCGAGGAATGCGCTGAGGCCCATCTCAGTCCTTTTTGCCGGTCACAACGTCGATATCGGGGGCATCGATCGCCTTCATGCCAACGACATGATAGCCGCAATCGACATGCAGGTTCTCGCCCGTGGTGCCGCTGCCCAGATCCGACAGCAGATAGAGCGCGGATTTCCCGACCTCTTCCTGGGTCACATTGCGGCGCAGGGGCGAATTCAGCTCGTTCCATTTCAGGATATAGCGGAAATCGCCGATGCCGGAAGCCGCCAGCGTCTTGATAGGACCGGCCGAGATCGCATTGACGCGGATCCCGTCGCGGCCGAAATCTTCGGCCAGATATTTCACCGATGCCTCCAGCGCCGCTTTGGCCACGCCCATCACATTGTAATGCGGCATCACCTTTTCGGCGCCGTAATAGGTGAGGGTCAGCATGGCGCCGCCCCGTCCCATCATTGCACCCGCACGCCGGGCCACAGCGGTAAAGCTATAGACCGAAATATCCATCGACATTGCGAAATTGGCGCGGCTTGTATCGGCATAACGCCCGCGCAATTCATTCTTGTCGGAAAAGCCAATGGCATGAACCACGAAATCAATCGTGCCCCATTTTGCCTTCAGCCCGTCGAACAAAGCATCGAGCGATTCTTCGCTTGCCACATCACATTCGAACAGAAGCGGCTCACCCAGGCTGGAAGCCAGTGGCTCAACCCGTTTTTTAAGCGCTTCACCCTGGTAAGAGAAGGCAAGTTCTGCCCCCGCTCCCGCCAGTGCCTGGGCTACGCCCCAGGCAATCGATTTGTCATTGGCAAGGCCCATGATCAGCCCGCGTTTGCCAGCCATCAGTCCGGTTGACATTCCTGGTCCCTCGCACACCTTTACGGTTTGATAGCGTTGACGTTTAGGCGGAAAGGCGGCCTGCCGCAAGGGCGGGAGACCGTTACCGTTGACGTAAGAACAGGAGCGGGCATCGATGGAACGGACCGGAATTTTCAAAGGCGACGATCCTTTTGCGATCGCGCGCAGCTGGCTGGCCGAGGCCGAGGCGACAGAAGTGAATGATCCAAATGCGATTGCGCTGGCGACGGTCGACGAGGCGGGGCTCCCGGATGTGCGCATGGTGCTGCTGAAGGAGATCGCGGCCGAATCCTTTGTCTTTTATACAAATTATACTTCGGTGAAGGGGCGCGAGATCGAGGCATCGGGTAAGGCGGCTTTCGTTCTGCACTGGAAAAGCCTGCGCCGGCAGATCCGGGTGCGCGGCACGGTCACGCGCGAAGAGGGCCAGCTGGCCGATGCCTATTACCGCAGCCGCAGCCTGACGAGCCGACTTGGCGCCTGGGCCAGCCGGCAATCACAGCCCTTGTCCTCGCGTGAGGCGCTGATGGCCGAAGTGGCAAAAGTTACCGTGACGAAAGGGCCGATTCCGTCGCGCCCGCCCTTCTGGGGCGGATTTCGCATCACGCCGCTGGAGATCGAGTTCTGGGCAGATGGCGCCTTCCGCCTGCATGACCGGTTCCGCTGGAGCCGTATCGGGGGCGGCGATGCAGAGGGCGGCGAAAAGGTTGCAAGCGGGTCAGGAGATTGGACAGTCCTGAGGCTCAACCCCTGATAATTGCGGAAAAAGGTAAACAATTCTGTCTGATCATACGATTTCCTCTTGATCAGGCGGGGTTAAGCCTTCATCAACCGAAAAGGGCTTAATCTGGGGAGATAGTCCTTGTTATGACTGAAGAAGATAAGGCCACGCAGGTGTTGCAGGGCCGGGTGAAGTGGTTTGATCCGGCTAAAGGCTTTGGCTTCATCGTCAGCGATATTACCAATGCCGATATCCTGTTGCACGCGAATGTTCTGCGCAACTTTGGGCAGAGTTCAGTCGCGGATGGAGCAGGAGTCACAGTTCGGATCCAGACTACACCACGCGGTGTACAAGCGGTTGAAGTTCTTGCGATTGAACCTCCGGAAGGGCCTGTTGTGCCCCTGGGGGAACTGGCGGGTGAGCTTTCGGCAGCGGATTTATCCGTTCTGCCGATGGAGCCTGCACGTGTAAAATGGTTCGACAAGGCCAAAGGATTTGGCTTCGCCAATGCTTTCGGGCGGGCGGAAGACATATTCATCCATATCGAGGTCTTGCGGGTCTCGGGCTTTGCGGATCTGATGTCAGGTGAGGCGGTGGCGCTCAAGGTGATTGAGGGCCGGCGCGGCAGAATGGCAGTGCAGGTGCTGAGTTGGGAACGTGCAATCGTCGCCCAGGCGGGCGAAACCGAATGACGGCGGGGGCGGTGGCGGTGCTGCCGCCCTGCTGGTCAGTCCTGGCGGTATCCGCGCATAAACCTCTGGACAATCAGGAGCGCAGTTCGGCTGTGGTGCCGGAATGTGACGCCTCTGGTGACAGGCGTCACCGGATCACTCGTGCCGTGCTTGCGGCCGTCCTGGCCGGGGTGATCCTGAGCGGTCTGGCTGTGCCGGGCCTGCCTTTTGCCGGCGCGGCCCAGGCTGCGCAGAGCTGTTCCCTGTCGCGCATCGACCTGCGCCCGCCCGCGAAAGCAGGGCAGGGGGAACGCCAGAGCTTTTCCGTCGAAATCGCCGATACGGCCGCAAGCCGCGCTCAGGGCCTGATGTATCGCGAAAGCCTCGCGCCCGATGCCGGGATGCTCTTCATCTATGAGACACCGCGCCGCGCCGCGTTCTGGATGAAGAACACGCTGATCCCGCTGGACATCATTTTTGCAGATGCACAGGGACGGGTGATGGTGGTGCATGAAAACGCGGTCCCGGGCGATGAGACGCCGATCCCGGGCGGTGACAATGTTCTCTATGTGCTCGAGATCAATGGCGGTCTGGCAAAGAAAACCGGAATCGTTCCGGGCAGCGAGATGCGCCACCCGCTGATCAGCGCCGGCGCCTGGCCCTGTCGCTGACGGTTTCGCAGGCTCAGCGCCGTCCTCCTGTCCGCTCCCTCAGGCATTCCGGCGCGATCTTCGCAGCCTGCCTTAAACGCGGAATAGCGCTGTTGGCATTGGCGTGACAGCAGTCCGATCCGGGCGGCGGGGTATTGCAGAACCGGATCCGCCCCCCATGCCGTCTGCGGCGGCCCGTCGACGCGCAGGCGATGAGGGCGCTGTTCAGTCCCGGCCTCTGGTGGCTCGGGTTCTGTAGGGGGGTAGTAACATTGGCAGACGGTTACAGAAGCCCGGTGAGCATCAGAAGCCTTTGAAAACCTGACAGAATGCGGCACTTTTGGGGTAGTGGTCCGCGCGAGGGCGATGAAACCAGCCGGGTAGAAATGAGCGATCCAAGGCAGATGACCGCGCATCTGACCGACATTTGCCCTGCATCCGGTCGACATTGCCGCTCAACGGCTAACATGCTGAACCAAAATGGCTTTCCAGATGAGTACTTCGGCCAAGTTTGCCGGTAAGGGTCCTGAGGCTATTATGCTCCGTTACTGCAAACTGTGACCGCCGGTCACAGTTTCTGATCGCTGGCCTGTATTCGCGTGAAACCTCAACAAAATAAGGCCCGCGAGGCGGGACAGGCAGCCTGCGGGCCTCCGATGGAACTGTGACCCGAAATCCCGCGCCTGCAGTGTCAGGATCGGCCGTTATGTCGTTCGATCAAGCGACTTCCTGACAGTTCGGGATCAGGAGCTCCGGCGCTTTTTCGTCGGAGCTGATCCGCTGGTTGATCGTGCAGGTGGTTTTCACCTCGTCGATGCGGAAAGCGGCGAAGATCGCCCGCACCTCTGGCACATCATTAAGCGACCGGATGAACTGGCCTTTCATGCTGGCGAGTTGATCCGCTAGACGCTGGAAGTCGACCCGCTCGAACATCTGCTTTCCATAGTCGTCCTCGCAGCCCCAGTAGGGCGGATCCACATAGAATAATGTGTTCGGCCTGTCATAGCGCGGGATGAAGACAGACCAATCCAGGCACTCGATCACCACACCAGCGAGGCGGCTGTGCAGGTCTTCCAGCATCGGCTCCAGCGTCGAGAGATTGAATCGGGCGGGCCGATCCTTCGCCACACCAAAGTTACGGCCCGAGACCTTGCCACCAAAGGCGGCACGCTGGAGGCAGAGTAAGCGCGCTGCGCGTTCGAGGTCGGTCAGCGTTTCGGGATCCACCCGTACCAGCCGCTCGAACTCGGCTCGCGTGGTCAGGCCGAATTTCAGGACGTCGAGGAACTGGACATAGTGGCGCTGCAGGATGCGGAAGAGGTTGGCGATGTCTCGGGAGCGGTCATTGATCACCTCGGCCTTCGGTCGCATCGAACGGCGCAGAGAGATGCCACCCACATCCTCGCGCGATACGAGGGCCGCAACTTTACAGGTGCGCAGCCCGAGCCTGGACACGCAGCAGACGTCCTGCAGATCACGGAGCTGGATCTCGTATTCCCGGCCCAGATCGGGCGGGTTTGCCGGCCGCGCGTTCTCAATGTGCCGCCAGGCCTACTCGTTTCAGCCCCCGGTTTCGGAGAGGAAAGCTCAAAACTGGGCCTGCGATCCGTCGTCCTGCACTTGCGATGATCCTCGTGACCTGTATCGCCTTATGCCTGGAGGTCCACCATCTGTCGACGCCTTCCAATGACCAGATGAATACTGGTTTTCGCGTCCGGTCGCATGAACAGACTTCCGCCATTTCGAGACAGCTCTTCCTGTGCCCGGTTTTAGGGCAAAGAAATGCGGCGGCCCGGCTTCCTGTTCCATTTCTTGCGCCAGAGATCCGAAGCAGATGGTGCAAAACGCATTTTTATCGCGAACTGGGCTTTCCCTGCCGGTGGGAAACCGCTATCTGACTACCAGTTCGGGGCGTAGCGCAGTCTGGTAGCGCGACGGTTTTGGGTACCGTAGGTCGGGAGTTCGAATCTCTCCGCCCCGACCAGCACTTAGCGGATTTCAGGGTGGTCCGTTTTGCAGTTCATTTTGCAAAACTGTTCACGATCCCTTCCTTGCGGCCTCCAGTTCTTCGCGATCCCGTCTGACATTTCGGGCGATAGGGCGGCATATCTGCCGATGACTTCGGCCGCATGCTTGATGCTCCAGCCCATGCAGGTCGCGATCTCTTTCAGGCTGGCATCAACCCAAAGCAGTCGAGTGGCGGCTGTGCCTCGTGCGTCATACAGAGCGAAGCTCTGCCCTGATGCCGAGTCGGTCCCGCCACTGGCTGATCGCGTCTCCGAGATAGTTTTCATGCTGGTAGGGCTGGCCGCCCTGGTTCACGATGAAGTGCGCTTGCCCCTCTGCCGTGTCCTCGATCAAGCCGGCCATGCGAGGGGTGACGGGGATCGATGCAAGCCTCTTCCGTTTGGCGGTCCAGATAACAATCCTCTGGCCTCCTGGTGTAGGGTGTATATGGGCCCGGCTTAGCTGAGCCAGATCTCCGGGGCGAAGGCCTGTCTCGGTGGCGGCTATCAGTATGCGCGAGATATGCGGCGGAGCGCCGGTCACGAATGCCTCAATTTCAGCTTCGGTCCATAGAATTTCCGAGCGATTGGAGCGGTACATGCCCTTGAGCTTGGTCAGGTGGTTTTGGCGCAGTGCTGTGCGGTCAGGCGCCCAGCCGACGATGGACCTGTCCCGGTTCTGTTCCGGTCAGGTGCTCATGTTAGGCGGCCCTCTGCT
>NZ_JAEFCF010000065.1 GCF_016405985.1 Paracoccus sp. IB05 | reverse complement strand
AAAATTGGGCGCCGATGCCCCCCGTCAGGGGGTGAAAGTTGCACGCCGAAACACAATCGAAAGACCGATACTGCCCGCCTGATGCCATTCCGCTTCGGTAATCAGATCGCGGGGTGCATCCGGGCCAAGCAGGATCAACGCCCCGAGATTTTCAGAGGTCTGGGCTGCGACATGGAAAGGCAGCCTGTCGATCCATTCCTTCCCTGTGCCACCCTGAATACGGGCGAGCAGGTAGTTTTCCAACTGGCTTTCATCCGCTGTGATCGTATCAAAGCTTCCCGACCGAACGCGCGTGGCGTGGTACGCGAAGTCGAAGATCTCCTTGTTGGCCGGGGTGACAGGCAGTTCGACCAGCAGACAGCCATGCGTGCGGCAGCGGCGTATTGAACTGAGCTGCCAGATTGCCTGATGCGCGGTCCTACCACCGGCCAGGCAGGTGGGGCATGCCCGGATCCTGGTTCGGGCAAAGGCCGTGAACTTGATCCGCTCGCGGCCAAGACGAAACCAGCTGTCGGCAGTGAGGCGCGGCGTCCAGTTGAGCAGCAGTTCGGGCGCGCAGCCAGCCAGCGCGGCGAGACGAAGTACTTCGGTATCACTGCCATTAGTCAGGCCGCGATGGTCCAGCCCCATGTCCGAGCAGAACGTGATCAACCTGGGCGCACCATTGCGCCGCGCGAGGCGTGCGGCCAGCGACGTCGCACTTTCCCCTGCGACGCGCGGTACCGACAGGGGCAAAGACTGCAATGCGGAAAACATCATTCGTCCCCCCGCTTGAAAACCTGGCGAGTGTCGATGCGGTGATAATCATCGACAACGAACGGGTTGAATGCGTCGGCGCAGGAGCTGCGCACCTCATACGCCAGTTTGAAATGCCGCCACTCCAGATGATCGCCGCCTTCCATCAGTGCCATCTCTATCGCGCCAATGATGATCTCGATCACAAGGCCAAACTGGAACGCCGCGGCGTGGATCAGGCGCTCCGCCAGCGCGATTTCCGATGCGTCCTCTGCCAGACCCAAATCCGCGCGACGCGCATAACTCTCGATAAGACCTGCCACATCCGGGGCATGGCTGACCGGCGATAGCGCCCCGAAATGGACCGTGTCCATCCGGCGGGCAAGCTGAGGGTCATGATTCAGAATGCTCTCCAGCTCCTGCGTCCCGGACAGCAGAATGCCAACCGGCCAACCCTCGTCCGTCATCAGGGTCTTCAGCATCGAGGCCACAGCATCAAGTTCGTGCCGGGTGCCACGAGTGCTGAGATCCTGCGCTTCGTCGAGATGAAGGAACAGAACTTCGCGTTCGCGCAGCTGATGACGCACCAGATCCCAGATGTACCAGGCCTGCCTCTCAGAAGAGAGATGATAGCCGAGCGCGCGCAGGATGGTTTGGCCGACGAACTTAAGGGTCGCGGGAGAGGGCACTCTCAGGCTGATGATTGCGGCAGATGGCAAGGAAGATTGAGCAAGATCCTGGCGGGATCTGGCTATGAGTTGCGCGATTGCGCAGCTCTTGCCGGTTCCAGATGCGCCCGAGAGGGCAATGCCATGGGCCTCGGCATTGCGCCCGCCCGCGATATCGGCAAGCCGCTTTTCGATCAACAGCCGGAAGCGGGCCTGCAGGGGGTCAAATCTCTCGTGCCGGACATAATGTCCACGCAACGTCGCGATCTTCAGGGCGGTGCTACGGATGATATCATTCATGGTCAATGCTCCGCTTCATCGTCGAAGGTCCAGGATTTTCGGGATCTGGCTGGTTGCTCGGAGGGGCGTGGCACTGGAGCCTGAGCTGCGGTTGATTCACGGGGCGCAGGCAAATCGATCGGGATGATATCGATGCCATCGGTCAGCGGATCGCCGGTGCGCATCCAGTCACCAACATGCCCCACCGAAGAGGTCAGCGAGTAATGCAGCGCCTTTTCATTCCGGGCGACCTCGGCGTCGGTGACGTGGAACGGCGTCAGCTGCATCCGCAGCGCAGCAGCTCTATTGGTGTTGGAGATGCGGGCAATGGCCCGGTGCACCACTTCTTCCGAAAGCGTAGCCGCTCGCTGATGCTTTATCCGGAGGGCGCGACAAGCTTCCTGCCAGTCCGTATATCTGACGCCATCAAAGCCCCGGTGATTACAGATCGCGGAATGCCAGGCATCCCCGACTTTCACGGCGATCCACCCGAGATCGAAAAGATCGGCACGGATTTCCACATCGCGCTCTGGGGCATGCAGGAACATCTCCCGCAGTGCCGGACAGCTGTAGGACAAGCCCGCAAACAGCACGCCGTCACCCCGGATTTTCCGGCTCATGGGGCGGCCGAACACCTTTCTGAGCGTCAGGCCATCTGGAATGGGCAGGAGACCTTGTTCTTTCGAAAGCCGTTTCCAGCAATCAGCCGGGGTCTCGCCGTGCAGCCCCCGATGGGGTTCGTTGTGATAGATATCAACGAAGAAGGTCAGCAGGACACGGATCAGGTCGTCATCATCAAGGCAGGCCAACTGCTCCGAGGGATAGTCGCCCCTGTCGACCGGATCGAAGAAAGTCCGCCCCGAAAGAAGGGGCATGAGCTTAAACCCGATTGTCCGGAACATGGTTTCGATGGTGCCGCGCAGATGGGGCATGCCGGCGGGCGGAAAGTGCATGGTCAGGCCAAGTGCCGTCGCCGTGGCACGGAAATCTGCCGACATGAAGGCAGATCCCTGATCCGTGACCAGTGCGCCGATACCACCCCGCTGGTCCCAGGCACTCTCACAACCGGCGGCTCGGGCATAGGGCGTCCGGTCGACAAAGATGTCCCGCAAAGTGCGGATTGCGTCCTGTGCGTTCGGGGTATCCGCGAGGCGCATCGCCAGAATACACTTTGTAGCGCAATCTATTGCCAGATAGAGCCAGCGCCGCCCCTTCAGCCGTTCCACCTGATCCACAGGCAGATGTGCCAGAACGCCCGAGGGGGCCAAAAGGGTGATAACATCAAGGCGATGCTCATCCATTTCGACCCGTTCACCAGGTGTCAGGACCTCGACACCCGTCTCGATGAGCCGGTACTTGCGGTTCGCGGCATCAACCCCGTAGCGTTTCGCGCACAAATAGTATCGATCCACGCCGTCCAGGCGACGGTGCAGGCTGCGCGAGGACGGAACAGTCAGCGGAGGCAACTCCTCATCAAGCCGCTGCACGTTTTCGGCCTTGAAGCGGTTCAACGTCTCGGCAATGGCCTGATCTTTGGTTGGTCGCTGCGACGATGCATAGATATCAATGACCTGATAGGCGAAGGCTTCTGATGCATGGCACCAGCGTAATCCCCGGTTGCCGCTGCGGTGCCAGTGCGGAAGCAGCGCGAGCACATCGTGGCCTCCTTCTTCGTATAGTGCCAGCCACCGCAAAATTGACTTTGCACAAGGGAACTTGCGAGAAACAGTCAGCGCTCCCGCTCTGCCGGACTCGCGGTCCTTGATCTGCTGTCCGTCGAGCCTCTTCGTCTCATACTCAAGGAGAGGGCGCGCGGCATCGACCGCGCAGTAGGTTCGTTTGATCTTCCCTTGCTGCTCCAGCAGCAGGAATGCATCGCACGCCGCTTTCTGCCACAACAGGACCGCCCGAACATCGCTATCCAGTTCTGACAACAGATCTACCGGGCATGTTTGGCGCAGCCGAGCCCGTGCCGCCGTGAAATATCCCGGCGTAAAGCGCGTATCGGGTGCCCTGAGAAGCGCAGCAATCTCTTCATGCGTGAAGCTTTGGGTTGTGCCCGGCCTGTCGGCCTGTTCGAGGATGATAAAATCGTCCTGCACGTCCACCGGCCGATAGGGGACATCGGCAAGACTCAGCAGATCGGAATGTGAAAGGCGAAGCCGCATGTTCATGCCGCCACCTCCGACAACGCCGGGCGGGACCGCATGAGCTGACGCGCGGCGTCAGCGGCTGCCCGTTTGTCCAGATGTTCATCCGTGACGAGCTTGATGCGATGCGCAAAATGCTTCGGCATCGCGGCGGCGACATGGCGCAGCTCAGTCATAAAATCCCTGCGAATTACGCGCTCGGCAGGCTTGATCGCCACTGCAATCCGTTCGCCATCCGCCATGCGCAGCAGAAAATCGAAGGTATGGTGCGCCCGGGTGCCATCCTGCCGCTGGTAGACAAGTGCGGGCGGTTGCTCGACGATGTCGACAACATCATCGCGCACCAGTGTCAGGCACAGAAAGCGATATTCCAGCATACTTTCAAACTGGATAACACGAGGCCGCGGAAACGCAGGCAGCATGGCGATCATGCTGCCACGGAGGCTGCCCCTGGAACGGTGCACGACGTCGCGGCTCGCGCGGCTCGGATCCGGCCCGCGGTAAATCAAGTTCTGGATCATGTAGTGTGTTCGGAGCGCAGGTGTTCCGGGCCGCTGCCGTCCGGCGCGGGGGAAGAAGCGCTTCCGCCTCCTTTCAGGAAATGCAGGGGGTGGCCCCGCCGAAACCACTCCGGCGGGTTGACTTTTTCTGCGTCTCGGGGGATGAAAGAGGTGTCGGGTATCAATCGACGCCTACTTTTGGTGAGCCTTCCTGTTACCAGCAGGAAGGTTTTCGCCTTTGACGCTACATGGGCACGTCGTCCTCCTTTACTGGGTATCGTTCAGGAAACAGCTCTTGCGGGGTTGTGCCAATCACCCTGGCTATTGCTGCTTGTATGCGATGAGAGCGCCGATAGCCTTGGCTCACCACGGTGACACTGGACGGCAGAACGCCTTCCGACTTCGCGACCTGCGCAAACGAGCTTCCGCCGGATCTCAGGCGAAACTTTATCAGCTCGTGACGTTGCAGATCGACAGACATGGAAAACCTCAGGCAAACTTCTTGGGCCACTGTCTCGGCACATAGATTCAGCGGCGATTCGTGCCGTCAACTCTCTTGCGGTTTGCTCGTGTCGTTTCTTCACCAAACCCGCCTGCAAACCTGAGGTAATGTGAGAAGGCCCTGCCAAATATGCCAACTATGGTATCGTCAAAATCAGGCAGAATGCTGCTGATACGCGTGGTTGGAAGTGACTTCGATATGCGGAAGCGCTGCTGGTATCGGCGCGACGTCATCGAAACCGGGCGAAGGTTTGCAATGGAATCACGCCGCAGGGACGAACCCGTCCCAGCTGAGGAAATTCACGCGGTGTTCATGCGCGACGGCACGATGGCAAGCTTCATGCGGCACTACGGGATTGGCTCAAGAAAGGCTCTGAAGGTTCTGGAACTCTATGGCATTCCCTTCCGCGCCTATATCAGCAAAGAGTTTCAAGAAGGTGCTACGTTAGCGGACCTCCGCGAGCGTCATTCAGTCGGAGAAGCGACGCTGTCACGCTGGCTTCGTGATGCCGGGACAAAAGTGAGCTCAGGTCGCAAGATCCCAGATATGCCGGAAGATCAGGTTCGCCAGCTTTGGATCTCTACGCGCTCGATCAATTACGTCGCAAATGCCTATAATGTGCATTGGAAGACGGCGCAGAAGAGGCTTCAGGAGTTGGGACTATCGTGATCGTGCGTCCGTGGCGTGAACACTCGAAGGCTGCGTGCCGCCCGGGAAATATCCATGCCTGCTGGCCGATTGTTGAGGGCTTCAAGGCTACAGGATGAATTTCTAGATGTTTCCAGACAAGTCATCCAGAAAGGCTTTTTCGTCTTGGAGCTGCTTGAAGCCGTCCTGACGAACCCGCTGCTGAAGTGCCGCAATACTTCCCCGCCGATGAGCTGCATGGCTCACCGTGAGAGAGCTCCCGATGCGAATAATGCTATCGAGCCTGCTGTTCAGGTCTTCACGCATCTCCTTCCGGAATTCTCGCAGAAGCCGGATCGTGTGATCGTACCAATCGTCGCTCATCGTGAACTCCTTTCCAGAAGTATAGACGTTGAAGCCAAGAAAATCGACGCAAATGCTGATCAGATGTCGTTCGCAGATGGGCGGGGAGCTGTCTGACTGCGCTGCGGCGTGGCTATCGCAGAAACACTGCCAGAGCAGTCGTTCAAGCCGGCCGCAGCAGGATCCCTGCTGGATTGGTCGTGAGGGCGGAAAGCAGCCATCCCCCCTCATCCCCTAACTCATGGAGGTAAGGAGAAACGGACATGCCGTCCTATTCAGTGTACGGTCTATGCGGTTAGGCAAGCAGTTTGGCGGCTGTCCGGCATGGTTTCTGTTAGGAATCCACAAAATTTCTCTGTGGTATGGGCCGCCGCTATTTTGACTGTGTATTCATCCTAAACGAGCAGATTGCGCTGGATTTATAAGTTTGAGCCAAGCCGTGCGCTCCGTAAGTTGAGCACCCAACCAGCGCAAGCTCATAGCCACGTCTCCAAATAAATGCAGCCCCTGTTGCAGGAGCTGCAACCTACAAGAATTTACGAGGAAGTCAGGTGCTGAGCGGGGACCATTGGATTATTCTAATATCGGAGAAATGACACTGAGGCTATTGGCCTGCGAGCACATTATCATTACTAGTACCATCAGCTCTATGAGAGTCATCCCAATTGCTTTCCGTAGCAGCTGCAGTAAGTTTCACCAAAAGGTCGGCGACAAATTCTGAGGCGTCACAGTCTGGATGAGCGTCTTCGGCATAACCTTGGGGAGATTTAAGCGCTGTCAAAAGATCTTGGATATATTTCTTTAGCGCAGCGCTCTCTTTAATTTTACCATATGCCTCAAAAGGTTTCCCGCCCGCTCCACGCGGCAGGCCAATCCTTCTTTCGAAATCGGGTATGCTGACCTCATGGGAAACGCAAACGCCTTTTGACTTTGCAGAATTAACCAGCTTGCGAATCTCTAAGTTGTGCGACCATGATCCCGATTTTTTTCTTTGACCATCTGCATTGAAACTACGCTTTGCATCATAAGGCCAATCGCAGTCATGAATGACCCCGAAATTTTTGCGGAAGTGAATTAACATTCTCATTACGGCACGAAGTTGAGGCTTACCACGCGTCTTGATAATGGTTACATGATCAATGAGCTCATGGCCTACTTCTACGACCGCCGCAATAAAAGCGGCGTGTTCCGTGTCTCCCTCTACAACTATCGGATAGCTGCCAAAAAATACTTCGCAGAATGTAGGGTCCATTTCTTGGATGGCCTTTAGAACGTCCTTCTCGTCCTCCGTGAAACCTGCCGTATCAGTTCTATAGGTTCTCGGTGACAAGTGTGCTCCAGCCTCCTCACGCTCCAACCTTAGAATTGTGGTATGATCTACAGCGGGATTTACAAAAAGCGTTGAATGCGTGGTCATCATTACCTGCCACTCAGGCTGTTGCGCTAACTGATACAGTTGCCGTTGAGCTGCACGTGCAGCCAAAGGGTGAAGAGCATTCTCTGGCTCATCTATCAAAAGAATATATCCAGGCAACGCAGGATCACCTTCATCACGGGGAATAACACCTCCAGCTCTGATGGCATCCATTTGAGCCTGAACTTCAGCGGATTTCACTGGGTCTTGTGAAACCTTTTTAATTTGAACTCCCAGATCTTTAATTCTCTGGTCACGTACCTTTTTATCGCTCTCCAATTGATTTCGAACCTGCAGCATAGTCCAGAAAAGAGCGCGCTGAGCACCAGCTCCCTGCTGAGAGAGTTGAACTTCAGATCCACCATCTGTAATCCTGAGGCCAGAGCCGTCGCCTACTAACTTTGATACGTCGAATTTTGGAGGAGCCGATTTAACGTTAAGCTTCACCGCAAGTCCAGGAAAAACATCCGATAAGCCTTTTTCGACACTCTGAACCGCATCTTCAAATTGTGCAGCCTGTTCAGCGACAATGCCTTGAACGCTTTCCTGTAAGGCCGACACCGCTTGAAAGAGAGCAGTGTGATCACTCGCGGCAGCAGTTGCCAAGGCAGTGACCACGGGCTCCAGAACAAGCTTTAGTAGTGCCTTCTCCGCTTCGGCAGGATCATTTCTGGAGCCGATTCGAACAGGTTGAGGCAGCCGTGATTTGAATACATTATCTGCCCCACCAGCCTTACCATCCTGGGCATATCCTTCATTTTCCTCAATCGGTTGCCCAGGCATGAGCGTCTGTCGTATCGGAAAGTTTTTCGAATCACCAAGATGTTGCTGCCACCACTGCCAGCGGCTAGTCAGGATACGAAAATCACCCTCCGTTCGCTTCCACTCGGCCCCAACATTGCCCAGACCGTCTGGGATATGAATCTCTAAGACAACTTCAGAAGGCTGATCTTCGCTTGCTTGAGCGTAACGATCGCGGGACCAGTCGAATTTTTCTGAACCTTGAGCGAGCTCATATGAGCGCAACACAGTTGACTTTCCTGCATTGTTCTTACCAACAATGCAGACAATATCGTCCATTTCGACCGTTAGGCCTTCCGGGCCAATGCAGCCAATGTTTTTTATATTCAGACGAACAAGTTTAGATCTATTTTCTGGCATGAATTTCTCCATTGCATTGTTCCAACCAAGCAATCTTGCGGCCCTCAGACATCCACACAATTTGTTAATGATGAACGACCGAAACATCGGCCCACTCCATTCAAAATGATACTTGGCAGGCACCCCATCTTAATGGGGCCATGAACAGAGGGTTGCATAAGATGAGCATATGATCGGAAACAAATGAGTGCAAGTCCACCCATCAGATTGCCACTTTCCGTCATGCCGCCACGCAGGCTAACGAAAGGCGGAATGACGACCATGGATCGTATCAATCTCCAACAAATCTCGCGCACTGAAACGTCCCGATAAGGGCTTCAACTACTAATTCCTGCCACTATCTCTTCATAGGTCATACCACTGGGTGCGGAATCCAGATAAGTTCGAATCATACCTTTATCCTCAGCCAACGCGAGCATTCCAGCGTGCTCTCGTTCCTTATGATCTACCATGGCAGCACCCCCGGCACTGCGGAACTCGTCAAGTGCCGCCCGACCGGGCTCAGACATTTCACGGTGGTAGCTGTAGACATGCCCCCGACCAAAGACGTGATCGAGATAGATTAGTTGGCCGGGCGGGTTGATGTCCGGCCGTGAGGTAAAAGCGAGGCTAACATCGGTCTTCTTTCCGCTGAACTCCAACCACGCATGTGACATTAGCACCTCATCGGTGCCATCGTTGATATACCCGATCACCGGCTCGACGATGATGCCGTGACTCTTTTTGATGTATTCGTAGAGAAAGAATACCGAATGATAGCACATCTCACTGACACGTCTCGGATGAATGAAGCGGTCAAAGAGCGCACGCGCGCACTCGTAAACGACACGCTCTTCATCCGTCAGTGCATCAAGCCATTTCTTCAGATCTGCTGCATTCCGCTTTGCTTCACCCATACTTTCCCCCCTCTATTGTGACCGTGAAGACTGTCTCGGCATGCGCAGGATGTCCATGAATTCCTTCACAGTCGAACGCTGTCCGCTGAGCATCATACCATAGACAAGTCTTCGCCGGGCACCATTCGAGCCTCGGTTTACAGGGATTCGGTCACACAGCGTAGGGCGAGGTTGACCGTCCGCTCTGGGCCGAGTTGCAGTTGAGGCAACGATGTTCGTCCCGTGCCGTGAAATTAATGCGACTCCTTTCTTGCACACCCCAAACGGCGTCACCGAGCTTCAATCCGAGTTGCCTCCCAGCTTCCGTCACGGAAGGCTTCGCCGCCAGAAGTCGGGCCAGCTTATCGCGCGCCCGCAGGACATCGAGGGCAAGCGCCTCTTTCATCGAAGCCCGCACAAGCGACTCCGTCGTGGAGCGCACGGTCGACGGAGCCGGCATGCCGTCCCGGACCTCCATCGCAGCGATCAGATCGTCCGTCATGCACGCCTCAAGCCAGGCGAACAGCGGTTGTGGCAGATCACCTCGATTGCGGGAAGCCGTTCCAGCCGTCAGATCAGCGCGCTGATCTGACGGCCGCCCGCTGCCCACAGTGCTTGCCGATGGCACAACGACCCCCGGCTACGACCTCATCGTCGATGGCGTGCAGGTCCAGGTGAAAAGCGGCGCCAGCACCGCATTGCTCGAGGACCATTTCGCGAAATATCCCGACATTCCCGTCATCGCGGACAATGCTTTGGCCTTGAAGGCGCAGGCAATGGACGAGACCTGAGCCCCAAAGGTGACGACGACCACCGGTTTTGACCTCGATTAGGTGCAGAGTCTCGTCGATCAGTCCCTACTGGCTGCGGCCGAGTGGGGAGCCGTCGCGGTGCCGCTCTATGCAACCCCGATCGGCGGCGCACAAGGCATGGACAGGACAGATACCCGGACACTATCCTTGGCACATGCTATTGCTGCAATCGAAGAGTGTGAAGTAGGCATCCGGGTTGCCCGACCGGAGCCGCTGCCGAACAATACCTTCATGGAAAGGCAGGTCTGGATGGCGGCATCACTGTAGGTCTGCTGCCTGCCACGTCGGCCAGTCGGCGCGGCCTCCCAGCTCATATCAGAGCCGGACCAGATCGTCAGCGAGCCACGGCGCTTGAGCGCCTCGTTGTAGGCTGGCCAGTTCCTGGTTTTTTAGGTCGGGGGCCTAGGTCTGCTCATGCCTCAAAGTTACCATGCTGGATTCATGAGATGAATCCCAAACGGGATTTACGCAGCAGAGCCCCAGCAGCCAACAAAGTGCAGGAAGGCAAAAACCTCTCACGTCCCATGCAGCCGCCGTTCAGCGCCTTGCGGGCCAGCCGGTCCGACGATGCCCAGGGCCCCAGTCACCGCGCAGATCCGCCAAAGCCTGGTCAGCCCACGCATGGCGCACCTCAGAAGCCTTGGATCAGATCCTGCCTCCCAGGAAAGCTACCTCAACAGCGTGGCGGTTGGCCGCCCGAGGTGCTATCGGTACATGCAACTCTTTGTGCTGCCCCATGCGATACCATCGAGGTTTGAAATGCGCCATCGTCCCGTTGACCTTGCATCCGAAATACAACGCGCTTCTTTACCTCGTGGATTGGCAGGCTTCCTTTTCCCGCTATTCGAAGCCGTTTCGAACGCGCTTCACTCTATTGAAGATCGTTTTGGCGACGATGTCCCTGCAAAGGGAAGCATCCGGATTACTTTCGATCAAGCCTCCAAAACGCTGGCAGTAGTGGATAATGGTGATGGTTTCTCGATTGAGAACGTCCGCCATTTCCTGACTCCATTCACTGGACATAAATTTCAACGGAACGGAAAGGGGTTCGGACGCTTCATTTCCTTCAAGATATTCGATGAGGTATTTTACTCTTCGAGGACAGAGACTGCGCCTGGAAAATATGATTTAGAGAGCTATGAATACAAGCCGCTAAGTGATGAAGATAACTTGGTCCCCATGAGTGGTTTCGAGCGGATATCCGCACATCCACATGACCGAGGGCTTTCGGTTCTTTTCTGCAAACCCCGAGAGGACTACACTTCGTTCTTTGATCTTGCATCGGACGATATCGATGGATCCCTTACAGAGCTAGACGTAGTTGAATGCATCCTCGACCACTTCCTCCTGGATTTTATTCAAGGGAAGACCCCGAATGACTTCATTTTCGATATCAACGGTGTAAAATTCAACCTCACCGATTATTTCGCAAGCAGCATCCGGAATGTTGGCCGAAAAATTGTACCCGTCTCGATCGATGGGACAGTATATGATTTTGAGCTTACCTTCATGCAAATCGAGGCCGGGAAAGCCAAGCAACACGATCTTTATTTCTATGTTGATAATCGCGCAACCAGCGACCTGGAACACATTTCCAAAGGCCTCAAAGATAACTCATTCGAGGACGATGCGGGCCGGAAGTATTTCTATTTGGTGGCCGCAACAAGCTCCTTCTTTCGGGCCTCTCAGTCCCGCGACAAGATCGAAAACCTGAACGCCAAGATAGATGGTGGAACTCGTGCCCCCACAGTTCGCAAAGAGCTCACTCAGATTGCGAAGAACCTTATTCTAGACTTCGAACCCGAGTATGAGTCGCGTCGAAGAAATCAGATTCGGAAGAACGTTGAAGAGCTTATAGCCCTTGATCCAATTCTTAGGCGAGGGCTGGGAGGAAAGACACTCGACGAGTTCGTCAATTCTCGAGGGATACTTGAATCTAAGGAGCAACTTGCAGCCGACCTCTTCATCGAGCGCCAGCGTCAGAAATTCGATTTCCGCAAGATAAACTCGACCACACCGTATGAAGACCTTCAAAGGGTCGTCAGAGAGAATATCCGAGACGAGGCCAAAGAGGCTTTGGCTGTGTACGTGGCATATCGATCCAACACGATCCGCATCTTCAAGGAGATGCTCAATCGCCAGGATGGGAGATTCGCCAAAGAGGATGCGGTTCATGAGTTGGTCTACCCCCGCTATAAGGATAGCGAAGAGATTAACTATGACAGCCACAATCTTTGGCTGATCGACGATGACCTTGCCTATGCGGAATACATCTCTAGCGATCGCACAACCGCTGGAAAGGGCCGCGCAGCTGGGGACTACGCGCATGACCTTCTGATAAACAACCAAGATGAACTTCTTGTCGTGGAAATGAAGCGACCAATGAAAAAGACATTCGAGCACGGTGAAGAACCCAAGAGTCCGACCGACAACCCAGTTCAGCAGGTAAAAGATCAAGTTGCTCAAATTCGCGATCGCGGGAAAATTATTAGCAGTGGCGGTCGCGACATCTTAATTAAACCTGATAGGATGGTTCGGGCTTATGTTCTGATGGACTGGAATGAGAAATTAGAAGCTTATCTCAAACGCGAAGAGTTTGTCCTTTCCAATCAAGGCGGTCCGATGGCTTACCGATATTTTCCGTGGCATAATATGATAGTTGAGGTTCTGGCCTTTGATCGCCTTGCGGACAGGGCAGCTAAGCGGAACGAGGTTTTCGAGAGTATACTTAAGGGTCAGTCTAACCACACGGGCAAGAGGCAAGACCCACTTCTCGTCTCCCTGTCGGCGGCAGCTGTCGGCTGACCAAGTATCGAAGAGATCGACCCGCGAGCTACACTGGGCCGGTCCACCTCCAGTAGTTTGTCGCTCTATCATTCGTCGACGCACTATGGCTGCCCCAATTTGACGCAACCTAGATCCGAGAACTCTAGTCCGTTTTTTTAACGCCGTGCTGGCTTCTTAGCGTTCCCGGCTTTGGCGACGGGCCCGATCGAGTGCCAACGTGCTTGCTAGGTCCTGGATGGGCACCTTCTGGTCTGATCTCAGCTCACCAACAATATCAACGCTGCTTGCCTGCGCGCACTTCATTTATCTTATTCGGAGGCGCCTTCGACGCGCATCCGGGCATTCATCTGCGCCATAACACTCGCGGCACCTTTGACTGTCTGATCCCTTGGTGCAGAAGATCTGGAGACTGAAGCTTCGCTTGCGACATAGAGGTTATTTACCCGAAACATGCTGCGCCCTTTATCGAACTACCGGTTCAGGGAACACTGCCTTGCAGCATTGGCAGCTGGCGACTGTCGGCTATGGACCGCGCCGAACAATTCGTGGGCATTGACACGGCTGAAGAGCCGAAACTGCTGATTGTTGCTCCGCAGTATGTTGCTCGAAGGGATATAGCTCACGTTCACGCAGCGGCGGCTCGCGACCAAAATACGCCGTACCCCGTCGCGGGCAGGAACAGCGGCCCATTCAAACACCCGCCATTAACCTGACATAGATTTTCCAGGAAGCATCGTGCGCCAGCTTCTAACGGCTGGGCAACTCAGTGTTGATCCCATAAACTATTTCTGTTCATGTGAGGAGGAGGCTGTCGTCATGGATGTTTATTGCTGACCGACTATTCTCGACGCGGCCAGGACCCGCGCGGTCTAATTACATCAAGGGGAAAGACCTGTGAGCGGAACGATTTCGGCAGATGCACTTGGGCGTCTACGCGCAGCTAAGGCCGCAATGCAGAAGGACGGTGAAATTCGTGAGATTCTCGAATCTCGAGATAGCGTCGTCGATCGCTATGGTCCGCAGTTCCAGCCTGGCCATATTGAGCAGATCGACGAAAAGGTTTTGCGCTCATTTCTCTTGATCGAGAACAACAAGCACTGGTCTGGGCTCTTCCGACAGAGCAACCGCATTTGCACTGACATGGCCGCAACTCGCGCCGCTCTCGGCGCGCTGGTCGATGAAAGCCGGCCGATTGAGGAGCGGACCCGGGCCGCGACCGATGTAAAGGGTCTAGGCAAGGGAATCATCACTGCGATCCTGATCGTGGCGTACCCAAACAAGTATGGCGTCTGGAATAACACCTCCGAGCGTGGGCTGGTCGACCTCGACCTGATGCCTGATTGGCCGCGCGGGGCAAGCTTTGGCGTACGCTATGCCGCAATCAATGCCGTCCTCAATGAACTAGCTAGGGAACTCGAGGTCGACCTTTGGACCCTCGACACCATTTGGTGGTATCTTTCCGGCGAACAGGAGGAAATTGAAGTCGCGGATGAAACCTCGCCGATTTCTGATGTCCGAACCGCGCAAGTTGCGGCCCGCTTTGCGATCGAACGCCACCTACATGACTACCTTTTCGACAACTGGTCTCAGCTCGAGCTGTCTAACGACTGGGATTTGTTCTTTCGTGACGGGGAACCGGAGGCAGGATACGAGTTTCCGACCCCGATCGGCAGAATTGACCTCTTGGCGAAACATAGACGTGAGCCCAGATGGCTAGTGATCGAGCTCAAGCGTGACAAGTCGTCCGATGCGGTCGTCGGGCAAATACTGCGCTATATCGGATGGGTTAAGGCCCACCTTGCTCAGGCAGGTGAGGCTGTAGAGGGACTGGTCATCGCCTCACGAGGGGAGGACAAGCTCCACTATGCCCTTAGCGCAGTGCCATCCGTCTCGTTCAAAAGCTACGAGGTGGAGTTTCGACTGAAGGACGGACCTTCATTCGAAGAGTTCTCGCGCTCATGATCAAACGACCGGCCGTCGAGCGCTTAGCTGTCGAACGTTCAGATGAAAAGATAGAAGAGAAAGCTGACTTGCAGAAAGAGCCTATCGAAACGAGCTCAGAGATGAACGAGGTTGAGGCGCTCACGTCGATCCTCGATGACGCGTGGCTAGCCAGGTTCGGACTCCCAAGCGAGCGTCCCGAAGGCGTAGCGCCACTCGAAACCGAGGCGCGCGTGCTCAACGGGAGGCAGGAACCCCAGCTGTTACCCGTTCAAGCCTTCGCTGTGCTCGATGCCATCGATGACTTGAAGGATGCGGGCGATTCCGATCGTACGATTGTCCGGGAATTCGTGTTTCGATCGCTGCGGTCTGGATGGCCGGCGAACGCAGATGGTTTGACCGATGCGGTTCTCCAGAACACAGGCGATTACACGCGCTGCTTTGATCGGCTGCCACCGGATTTGGCCGGCTACCCCCGTCTGACTCGCGCCATGACCGAACGACTGATGTCGAAGCTGTCCTACCATGACTTTCAATTGGCTCAGCTCCTAAGATTCAGTGCTCAGGACTTGCGCCCGTTGATCCATCAGGCAAGCCGCAGTCCGAGAAGCGACGTCGGACGGCTGATCCCGAACCTTCTAAAGCAGTCACGCAGCTCCGGGGAGTGGAGGCGCGTGCAGTCCGCCTGCTTCCTTCGGGACGTGGCCGACGAAATCGAAGACGAACACGAAGACGATCTCATCCGGCTCCTCGACAGCCTGCCCATGCGATGGAGAAACCTGCACCCCGACTTCGACCTCATAGCATGCACGCCAGAGGTCCGTGCCGCGTGGGTGGCCAATCTCGTCAGCCTTGCAGGCAAAGCGGATAACATGCGCTCTGCACTGCTCGAGGGTATTCTCTGGCACGGATCGGAGCGGGTCGATGAACTCGTCATGACCGTTGCCGCCGCGATCTGCGAGGCGTCCTTGGACCAAGGATCGAGCGTCTTGGACAGCCTGTTGGCACATCCTTCGTCGCTGGTGCGTCACCGTGCCACTGCGCTCCGACAGCTGGGGGCAGACGAGCCAATCGAGGCTGACCGCCCTCTCCCGACCGGCATACTGGATTCCGGTCGGCGGCTGGCCGAACTTGACGAGCGTCATCGCGCGAGTCCGCTGACCTGGATAGGCGACAGGCAGGTCGAGATGGCGATCGAGAGTGCTGTGCGGCGGGCGGCCTCAACCTTCACGGGTTCCTACGAGGGGCATTGGCGCGAGGATGAGGAGCCGCTGACCGTCAAGCTGCTTAGCGACGTAAGGGTAGCGCTCGGAATTGTCGAGGCAGATATTGCCGCCGTAGCGGGAAGACGACCGGGAGGGCGCCGCATCTCCTTCAGTCTCCGCGATCGGATGGTCTCCAAGCACGAAGAGGGACAACCGGGTATCGATCCGACCACATCCTTCTCGACCGACGTCTGCCTGATCATGACGGCTCGTAGGGATGGAAAGGTGTTGGCGAACCGTGCGACGCTGATCCAAGTCAAAAAGCTCAAGAAAGGGCCCGATGCTCGCTGGAAGAACAGCTTCGAGATCGTAAGACAGCAGCTCACAGACATTTCAAAGAACACAGACGCAGCGTTCTACATGCTATTGGGACCCGAATCCGCCGGTAGGGCGATCGAGATAGTACCAGCCAGGCTCGTCGCCGAACATCTGCCGAGCTGCGGAAAGACCCTAGCACTTCGTCGCGAGCTCGTGGCGCTCGCATCCCGTAGCCTGGCTAGGTGGCTAACCTACGACGTCGTCGGTCTATGGACGGGCGATCCCAAGGTACAGGTAGTACGAAAGGCTGCCGGCGAGGATGGCCGCCGACCGTATCTGCTGGTGGAGCTGGAGGTGTCGATCGCTTCCGATATCGTGGACTGAGTAGGGACGCGCAGGCTGCCCGGCCGGGCAATCGATCGGAATGTTGAACGGCTTGCAATAAGGACCCCGCTTCTGGGGTGATCGGCGTCCAAAAGG
>NZ_JAEFCF010000064.1 GCF_016405985.1 Paracoccus sp. IB05 | reverse complement strand
CGATGGGCTTAATCCACTAACAAACCAATCGGTCCACTCCGTGGGGGAAGGTCACATGCGTGGCAACATTCGTGTTTCATTCTTGTTCCGTTCCGCGCTTGATTTGCGCAGCCTTTGCTCGGGCTTTTTGGCGCGCCGGGCCCGCATATTTTGCCACTATCGCGCTGGTTTTGTGTCCGGTGATCGAAGCGATCAACTCGTCACTGCATCCGGCGGCTGCCAGTTCAGCAGCAGCGGCATAGCGCAGTCCGTGAATATCGTATTTCTCTGCGCCGATAGCCTCGCGCACCTGCCTGACAGCCTTTGCAGCCGGGAATTAGGTCAGGGCGCGTCCTTGTCGCCCCCATGCGCAGATCGGGCCCAATGCACGGTGTTGCGTCCAGGAGGGCCCTCAGGCGCGCGGTAAAGGGCCCCCACCGTACCGGGCTTTCTCACATCGATCATGGAGGCGCAGATGGCGAAACAGTCCGCCATTGGGCGGAGAACCGGGGCGATCTGATGTTTGGTAAAGATGTAAAAGACAGCGCATCCGGGAGCCGCCAGCGGAACTGCGAGGTTAAGCCCGGGAAGCCAGATTTCAGACAGATAAGAAGGAACCCTGACGGGGAAGCCCTGATGCATCCGCGGCGGTGGGCCGACAGCAGAATGGGAACGGCCGGCGGAGGAGGGCGCCTCTGCCGGCCGGGTAATTACGGGCGTCAGCCCTGTGATCAGTTTTCGCGGCTCATGCGCTTGCGCTCATGCGGGTCGAGATAGCGCTTGCGGATCCGGATGATCTTCGGCGTCACCTCGACCAGCTCATCGTCCTGGATATAGGCGATGCTCTCTTCGAGGCTCATCCGCACCGGCGTCGTCAGGCGCACGGCCTCATCTGTGCCGGAGGCGCGGACGTTGGTGAGCTGTTTGCCGCGGATCGGGTTGATCTCGAGATCATTGTCGCGGTTGTGTTCGCCAAGGATCATGCCCTGGTAAACTGCTTCCTGCGCGCCGATGAAGAAATGGCCACGATCTTCCAGTTTCCACAGCGCGTAAGACACCGAGACGCCGTTCTCCATCGAGATCAGCACGCCCTGGCGACGGCCCTGGATCGGGCCCTTATGCGGCACCCAGCCGTGGAAGATGCGGTTCAGCACGCCCGAGCCGCGCGTATCGGTCAGGAACTGGCCCTGATAGCCGATCAGCCCGCGCGATGGCACATGCGCGATGATCCGGGTTTTGCCAACGCCTGCCGGCTTCATCTCGACCAGATCGCCCTTGCGCTCGCCGGTCAGCTTTTCGATCACAACGCCGGAATATTCATCATCGACATCGACGATGACTTCCTCGATCGGCTCCATCCGGACGCCGTTTTCTTCCTTAAAGATCACGCGCGGGCGCGAGATCGAGAGCTCGAAGCCTTCGCGGCGCATGTTCTCGATCAGAACGCCCATCTGCAATTCGCCACGGCCCGAAACCTCGAAAGCGTCGCCACCGGAAGTGTCGGCGATCTTGATGGCGACGTTTTGCTCGGCTTCTTTCATCAGACGGTCGCGGATCACGCGGCTTTGCACCTTGGTGCCGTCTTTGCCCGCAAGGGGTGAGTCGTTGATGCCGAAGGTCACGGTGATGGTCGGCGGATCAATCGGCTGCGCGGGCAGCGCGGTGTCGATTTCCAGCGCGCAGAGCGTGTCGGCCACGGTCGGTTTGGTCATGCCGGCAAGCGTGACGATATCGCCTGCGACAGCCTCGTCAATCGGGGTCTGGGCGATGCCGCGGAAGGCGAGGATCTTGGTGACGCGGAACTGTTCGATCCGCTCGCCATCGCGGGTCAGCGCCTTGAGCGAAGCGCCGGCCTGGATGGTGCCCGATTCCACGCGGCCGGTCAGCAGACGGCCAAGGAAAGGGTCAGCCGAAAGCGTGGTCGCGAGCATCGAGAAGGGCTCGTTGACCTTGGCGATCTGCTTCGGCGCGGGGACATGTTTCACCACCAGCTCGAAAAGCGCGTTCAGATCCTTGCGCGGACCATCGAGCGAATCATCGGCCCAGCCAGAGCGTCCCGAAGCATAAAGATGCGGGAAATCAAGCTGTTCGTCCGAGGCGCCAAGGTTGGCGAACAGATCGAACACCTCATTGAGCGCGCGCTCGGGTTCGGCATCGGGCTTGTCGACCTTATTGAGCACCACGATCGGGCGCAGGCCGAGCGCAAGGGCTTTCGAGGTCACGAATTTGGTCTGCGGCATCGGGCCTTCTGCGGCGTCAACCAGCAGGACCACACCATCGACCATGTTCAGGATCCGCTCCACCTCGCCGCCGAAATCGGCGTGGCCGGGAGTGTCGACGATATTGATGCGCAACCCGTTCCACTCGACCGAAGTGGCCTTGGCGAGAATGGTGATGCCGCGCTCGCGTTCGATGTCATTGCTGTCCATCACGCGCTCGGTCGTGGCCTGGCCTTCGCGGTAGGTGCCCGACTGTTTCAGAAGTTCGTCGACCAGGGTGGTCTTGCCGTGGTCAACGTGGGCGATGATCGCGATGTTGCGAAGGTCCATTAAGCTCTACCTGTTTGCTGCGGTGCCGCAAATACAGGAGAAATCCGGGTTTGGAAATGCGGTTTCGTGCAGAGCGGCCGTTGAGTGGCCCATCTCTATCTGTCGGGCACAGCAAAAAGCCAATCCGGATGGCCCTGAAGCTGCTCTGCTGGCATCAGGGTGCGGCGCGTTCCGGGCGGTATCTGCACCGGCCTGCGCGCCGCATCGACCAGGGGTTTGCGGTTCTGGCGGTGGCGCTGCACCAGCATCCGCGCCTTGTGGCCGGTCAGGAAGGGGCGGGCCGGCCTGGGCGCGCCGGTGCGGAGGCCGGGAAACAATGCCAGGATTTCATGCAGGGCGGCGGCGGGCAAGGCCTTTGCCGCTTCCGTCCCGAGATAGAGGCTTTCGGTTTCCGCGCCGTTTGAGAACAGCAGTTCATGCTGATCAAACATCAGATGCAGATAGGTGACCGGACCGGTCCCTGCGTCCAGAGAGATCCCGTCCTGGCCGATCAGGCGGGTTGCCGCGATCAGCATTTCCTCTGCGCCAAACATCCGCGCCGCGATTTTTGAGCGCAGGAGCACGCGATGCTGCGGGGAAAGCCGAAGCTCCGCTGCGGGCACGCCCGGACCGAGTGCCCCGGCGGCGATGACGACCGGGCGCAGAGCGGGGGCGCGGCGCAGATCCGCCTCGGTCAGGGTGACGGTGCCGATCCAGCGCACTGTCTGGGGCCCGTGATCGCGGGTCATAACCAGGCTTCCGGCCCGGAGATCATCGATCGGGACGTCACCTTCGGGGGTGCGGACCAGGGTGCCGGAAACAAAGCAGGGAATCGAAGAGAACGGCAGGGCAAATTCATTTGGCTCCCACAGCCAGCTGGTTGCTGTCAGCGTGCCGGGATAGGCCGCAGAGACCTTGCCATCGTCATCGACCGGAAGGGCGATTGCCAGCGACTCGCCTGCGCTGCTCTGGCCGTAGAATGTCACCAGCTTTTGTGTGGCACCGGCAATCACCGCGCTGTCACCGTTATAAACGGCGTAGATCCGATAAGTGGTTCCTGCCACAGTAAATGAGTCGCTTTCATCAGAGCTGATGATCTGACTTTCATTCTCATCGGTCAGTTCTGCGCTGAGCAACCAGGGGGAGAGATCGATCCCAGGGCCCTGCATATCCACGAAATCGTCCTGTGGCGACGCGCTCCAGTCATCGGGCCAGATCACCATGCCGGGTGTCTGCACGCTGAAGCCGGGGTCGAGGGTCCAGACCTGAACCGTGATAGTCTTCATCGCGACCCTCCGTCCCGGTCCGCTGCAGTCACTCCCAATCTGCGACATCAGCGTTAAGCCGCGGTTACCATCCGGTGGGACAGGCGGGCACCTGACCCGAATAATGCCTCAAATGAGGCGCATCTCAGCAACTGGCCGAAAGACAGCAGTGCCGCAAGACAGGCCAGATCCCGGCGCGGATACAGAAAAAAAAGGGCGGCATCCGCAGATCCCGCCCCGCCTCACAGGCACCCCTGTGTGAACCGGTCGCTCAGCCGGCAAGCGCCTTGTTCAGATACTCATCAACCTTTTCCAGATAGCCCATCGTGGTCAGCCATTTCTGATCCGGCCCGACCAGCAGCGCCAGATCCTTGGTCATGAACCCGTCCTCGACGGTGTGGACGCAGACCTGTTCCAGCGTTTCGGCAAACCGCGTCAGCTGCGGATTGTCGTCGAGTTTCGCGCGGTGTTTCAGCCCGCCGGTCCAGGCGAAGATCGAGGCGATGGAATTGGTCGAGGTCTGCTTGCCGGCCTGGTGCTGGCGGAAGTGGCGGGTGACGGTGCCATGTGCGGCCTCGGCCTCGACGGTCTGGCCATCCGGCGTGAGAAGGATCGAGGTCATCAGACCGAGCGAGCCGAAACCCTGCGCTACAGTGTCGGATTGCACATCGCCATCATAGTTCTTGCAGGCCCAGATATAGCCGCCCGACCACTTCAGCGCCGAAGCCACCATATCGTCGATCAGGCGGTGCTCGTAATGGATGCCTTTGGCTTTGAACCTCTCTTCAAATTCCTCGGCATAGACCTGGGCGAAGAGATCCTTGAAGCGACCGTCATAGGCTTTGAGGATGGTGTTCTTGGTGGAGAGATAGACCGGCCAGCCCTTGATCAGCCCGTAATTGAACGAGGAGCGCGCGAAGTCGATGATCGACTGGTCGAGGTTATACATCCCCATCGCGACGCCTGCGGCGGGGGCGTCAAAGACGTCATATTCCTGGGTGGTGCCGTCTTCGCCCACGAATTTCATCGTGATCCTGCCGGGACCGGGGAAGCGGAAATCGGTCGCCTTATACTGGTCGCCAAAGGCATGGCGACCGACCACGATGGGTTTCGTCCAGCCCGGCACGAGACGCGGCACGTTCTTGCAGATGATCGGCTCGCGGAAGATCACGCCACCAAGGATGTTGCGGATGGTGCCGTTGGGGCTTTTCCACATCTGCTTCAGGCCAAACTCCTCGACCCGCGCCTCATCGGGGGTGATCGTCGCGCATTTGACGCCGACGCCGTATTTCTGGATCGCATGCGCCGCGTCCACGGTGATCTGGTCTGCGGTGCGGTCGCGCTCTTCGATGCCCAGATCGTAATATTTCAGGTCGATATCGAGATAGGGGAGGATCAGCTTTTGCTTGATGAAATCCCAGATGATCCGGGTCATCTCATCGCCGTCAAGCTCCACCACCGGGTTGGCCACCTTGATCCTGGTCATCATACGCCCTTTCTGGATTGGGTTGCGCCTGGGGCCGTATTTAGCGGAATTTCGGGTGGCGCGGAAGATGGTATGCGATGGTATACAAAAAATTCATCTTCGCCTGCCTGTAAATCGGGCGGCTTTGTGGCTGGCCGGGTATGCCTCCGGCGGGAGTATTTTTGTCAGGAGGAAGGGGCAAGGACGCCGGCAGCGGCTCAGGGCGCGAACCAGGCTTTGGCCTTCTGGCTGACCCAGGTCCAGATCCCGGGCGCGCCGCGCGCGATCTTCTGGCCGACGCGGGCAACAAGCTGGTCCCAGGTGACATTATAGGTGGTCCAGGTGCCGCCGCCGGATTGCAGATTGGCAAGGACCGGCTGCACCCGGTCGAGAGATTTGGCGAAGACGGCATCCGGGGTCTCAGCCGCCTCGAATTCATCCCAGAGCGCGCGGAAGGCCGTTGCCTGGTCAGGCGGCAGGAGGCCGAAGATGCGGTCGGCCGCGCGTTGTTCGGCAAGGACAGTGTCGGTGCTGGCATGGGCGGCGCCGTTCGCGGAATGGATCGGCACATCGCCGGTGTCAATCTCGACCAGATCATGCAGGAGCAACATGCGGATGACGCGGTCGATCTGCACGCCTTCGGGCGCCTGATCCGCCAGAACCATGGCGTAAAGCGCCAGATGCCAGGAATGCTCGCCGGAATTCTCGCGCCTCGATCCGTCGCACAGCGTGGTGGCGCGCAGCACCGATTTCAGCCGGTCGGCCTCGTTCAGAAAGGCGAACTGGGCGTCGAGACGGGGATGGGCGGCGGGCGGAGCAGGCGCGGCGGGGGGGCTGAGCGGGGTATCCATGCCGCAGTCATCGCGCGAAAGGCCGGAGTCTGGCAAGGGGGAAGGCGGGGCCGGGCAGGCCAGACGGGGGGGGCTCAGCCGGGCAGGGTGAGGATGATTGGCCGTGACCCGGTTGCCACCACGGTATGTTCATATTGCACCACCGGCGCCATCGGCGCGCTGTACAGCGTCCAGCCATCCTCGCCGGCATCGGCCCAGAGGCCGCCGGTCGAGAGGAACGGCTCGACCGTCAGGACGAGGCCCTTTTCGATGCGGCGACGGTCGCCGCGGGTCGGCCAGGTGGCAATTTCGGTCGGTTCTTCATGCAGGCTGCGGCCGATGCCGTGGCTCGCGAGATTGCGGATCAGCGTATAGCCGCGTTTCTGTGCGAATTTGCCAATGGCATTGCCGATGTCTGCGAGGGGTTTGCCGGCGCGGACCTCGTTGATGCCGGTCTCCATCGCACGGCGCCCGTCGCGGCAGAGCCGGCTCAGCGCCTCGCGCTCTGGTTGCAGCTGCCAGCTCGCCCCGGTATCGGCGAAGAACCCGTCTTTCGAGGCCGAAACGTCGATATTGACGAGGTCTCCGGCGGCGAGCACGCGGGGGCCGGGGATGCCATGGGCGATTTCCTCATTGACGCTGATGCAGGTGGCGCCGGGGAAATCGTAAGCGCTGCGCGGCGCCGAGACCGCGCCCTCGCGGTCGAGCAGCCCGGCCCCGATCCCGTCAAGCTCAAACGTGGTCATGCCCGGCTCCATCGCTTTGGCCATAGCAATCATGGTATTGGCGACGATGCGGCCGATATGGCGCAGGCTTTCAAGCTCGTCCTGATGGGTGATCGTCATGGCCGGACCGTTCCGCTTTGGGGGTCAGTGGCCGCTGCCGAGGCTGACATCGCGCGGTGCATCCGGGGCGTCAGCGCCGTCGCGTTTGGCCCGGAGCGCGCGCAGGAGGAAATCGCGGCCGCGTGCCTCGGCGAGACGGATGCGGATCGAGGTCATATAGGCCTCTTGCAGCGTTGGCGAAGCCGCCCCCAGGACCCGGCCGACCTGTTCGTAAAAACGGTCATCCTGCAACTCGTTCTGCGAGGCGAGCACGTCTTTCGCAAGCTGGTCGGCAAGATCCTGGATGAAGGACATCAGCGGGTGCTTTCGGTCATGCGGCGCCTGACGTAATCCGAAACCGTCTCGATCATCGGCTTCATATGGGCGTCTTCATCCTTGAAGAAGTGATCGGCGCCTTCGACCTCGGTATGGGTGATCGTGATGCCCTTTTGCTCATGCAGCTTGCCGACGAGAGTGCGGGTGTCTTTCGGCGGGGCCACCTTATCGGCGGTGCCGTTGATCACGAGGCCTGACGAAGGGCAGGGGGCGAGGAAGCTGAAATCGTAAAGGTTCGCGGGCGGTGCCACCGAGATGAAACCGGTGATCTCGGGGCGGCGCATCAGAAGCTGCATGCCGATCCAGGCGCCGAAGGAGAAGCCCGCGACCCAGCAATGTTTCGCATTCTGGTTCATCGACTGGAGGTAGTCGAGCGCCGAGGCCGCATCCGACAGCTCGCCGATGCCCTGATCATATTCGCCCTGGCTGCGCCCGACGCCGCGGAAATTGAACCGCAGCACATTGAAGCCCAGATTGTAGAAGGCGTAATGCAGGTTATAGGTAACCTTGTTGTTCATCGTGCCGCCATAGGCAGGATGCGGATGCAGAACGATGGCGATCGGAGCGTCGCGTTCCTTCTGTGCATGGTAGCGTCCCTCGAGACGTCCATCGGGGCCGGCAAAGATAACTTCGGGCATACGCTCTCGCCTGATTTCTCCGGGATCGAAACTTGACTGAAACGCCCGGGTAATTTAGAACTGTTCTAAAGGGGGCAAATCTTGTCCCCCGGATCGCACCTGAGGTAATGGCCCGGGGCTGGCTCGTCAATGGATCTGCCTGGAATTGGGCCGGTCCCCCCGGGGATGTGGCCGGATTGCCGGCTATTGCCGGGTTCGGTCGGGTTTGCGCAGTGGTTGCCCGGGCCCGGTTGCGGGTCTGGCTGCGGGTCGGGGGAAAGACCTCGCGGCGCGCTCGTTAAGGGGAGTCTGGGATGAAGCTGTCGACGAAGGGCCGGTATGCGATGGTGGCGCTTGCCGATCTCGCCATGAGCGAGGCGAAGGCGAAACTCGCGCTGGCAAAGGCGGGCGGCGAGGCGGCGGAACTCGAGGATCTGGTGGCTTTGGCCGAGATCTCGAAACGCCAGGATATTTCGCTGCCCTATCTGGAGCAGCTTTTCGTCAAGCTGCGCCGGGCCGGGCTGGTGGATGCCGTGCGCGGCCCCGGCGGCGGCTACCGGCTGGCGCGTTCACCGGAGTCGATCCGGGTGAGCGAGGTCTTGCAGGCGGTCGATGAGACGGTCGATGCGATGCATACCGGCGCGGGCGCCACGGGGGGCTCGTCGGGCACGCGGGCGCAGTCGCTGACCAACCGGCTCTGGCAGAGCCTTTCGGCCAATGTCTATGTGTTTTTGCATCAGGCACGGCTTTCGGATGTGATCGGCAATGAGATGACGCCCTGTCCGGCAGTGCCGAACCTGTTCCGGGTGGTGGATGAGGAATGACTATGTCTTGTCCAGTGGCTGAGCGCGCCGGGGGGCTGTCTGCCCCCCGCGCCGGTCGCTGCGCGTCCGGCTCCCCCCGAGGATATTTGGGGACAGAAAATGAGTAACCGGCTTTATCTGGACTGGAACGCGACGGCGCCTTTGCGGGCCGAGGCGCGGGCGGCGATGATTTCGGCGATGGATGTCGTCGGGAACCCGTCTTCGGTCCATAGCGAGGGGCGGGCGGCGAAAGCGCTGATGGAGCGCTCGCGCGAGGAGATTTCGGCAGCTTTCGGCGCGGATGGGGCGGATCTGGTCTTTACCTCGGGGACGACCGAGGCATCGGCGCTGGCTTTGGCGGGGCGGGGGCTGGTTTGTGCCGGTGTCGAGCATTCGGCGGTTTCGGCCTGGTGTGACGAGGTCCTGGCGGTCGGGCGGGATGGCGCGGTTTCGGTTCCGGATCCGGGGCAGGGCACCCTGCAGCTTGCCAATCCCGAGACCGGGATCGTGCAGGATCTGCCGGAGGGGCTGGCGGTGTCGGATCTGACGCAAGGAATGGGCAAGCTGCCGGTCGCCTTCAACTGGCTTGGCTGTGATATGGGGCTGGTTTCGGCGCATAAATTCGGCGGGCCGCGTGGCATTGGTGCGCTTTTGCTGAAGCGCGGGCTTGATGTGGACGCAAAGCTGAAAGGCGGCGGCCAGGAGATGGGGCGGCGGTCTGGCACCGAGAACCTGATCGGGATTGCCGGCATGGCAGCAGCCGCAAAGGCTGCGGCGCGTGATCTGGCGGCTGGAACCTGGGAAGAGGTTGCCCGCATAAGGGATATTCTGGAATCAGCATTGTTTGCCGGCGCTGAGGGCATTATCTCGGTCTCGAAAGGCCAGCCACGGTTGCCGAACACGCTTTGCGTCATCGCGCCGGGCTGGAAGGGCGAGACCCAGGTCATGGCCATGGATCTTGCCGGCTTCGCGGTCTCTGCCGGATCGGCCTGTTCTTCGGGCAAGGTCAGGGGATCGAAGGTGCTTGGCGCCATGGGCTACGGCGATCAGGCCGGACAGATGATCCGGATCTCGATCGGGCCGGGCGTGAGTGAAGAGAATGTGCTCAGGTTCGCGGAGGCGTGGACCAGAGCTTACAGAAAAGCCCGCGCCCGTGTTGCGTGAAGCCGGGCCGCGTGAGGATGGAGTGACCGAAATGAATACCCATGTGGCTGAGGACAATATCCGCATCCCCGATGAGGCGATCCGCGAAGGCGTCGACCGTGAGACGATTGAAACCGTCCAGGCCATGGCCGGGAAGTACAAATACGGCTGGGAAACCGAGATCCCGACCGAATATGCGCCCAAAGGCCTGAACGAGGATATCGTCCGCCTGATCAGCGAGAAGAATGGCGAGCCGGAATGGATGCTGGACTGGCGTCTCAAGGCTTACCGGCGCTGGCTGGAGATGAAAGAGCCGCGTTGGGCGATGCTGACCTATCCTGAGATCGATTATCAGGATCAGTATTACTATGCGCGCCCGAAAAGCATGGCCGAAAAGCCGAAATCGCTGGATGAGGTCGACCCAAAACTGCTGGCGACCTATGCGAAGCTGGGGATCCCGCTGAAAGAACAGGCTTTGCTTGCAGGCGTCGAGGCGCCGGAAGGCGAGCGCAAGGTTGCGGTCGATGCGGTATTTGACAGCGTTTCTGTCGGCACCACTTTCAAGGAAGAGCTGAAGAAAGCCGGCGTGATCTTCTGTTCAATCTCGGAAGCGATCCGCGAATATCCCGAGCTGGTGCAGAAATATCTCGGCTCGGTCGTGCCGCAGTCGGACAACTTCTTTGCGACGCTGAATTCGGCGGTCTTCTCCGATGGCTCATTTGTCTATATCCCGGAAGGCACCCGTTGCCCGATGGAATTGTCGACCTATTTCCGCATCAATGCGGAGAACACCGGGCAGTTCGAGCGCACGCTGATCATCGCCGACAAGGGCTCTTATGTGAGCTACCTTGAGGGCTGCACTGCACCGAAGCGCGATACGATCCAGCTGCACGCCGCCGTGGTGGAAATCGTCATCCTCGACGATGCCGAGGTCAAATATTCGACCGTGCAGAACTGGTTCCCGGGCGATGAGGATGGCAAGGGCGGCATCTACAACTTCGTCACCAAACGCGCCGATTGCCGGGGCGATCGGGCGAAAGTGATGTGGACGCAGGTTGAGACCGGCTCGGCGATCACCTGGAAATACCCGTCCTGCATCCTGCGCGGCGATGACAGCCAGGGCGAATTCTACTCGATCGCCATCGCGAACAATTACCAGCAGGCCGATACCGGCACCAAGATGATCCATCTGGGCAAGAATTCGAAATCCCGCATCGTTTCCAAAGGGATCTCGGCCGGGAAGGCACAGAACACCTATCGCGGCCAGGTCTCGGTTCACCCGAAAGCCACCGGATCGCGGAATTACACCCAGTGCGACAGCCTGCTGATCGGCGATCAATGCGGCGCCCATACGGTTCCCTATATCGAGGTGAAGAACAATTCCTCGCGCTGCGAACATGAGGCGACCACGTCGAAGGTCGACGAGGATCAGCTCTTCTATTGCCGCTCAAGGGGCATGGATGAGGAAGAGGCGGTCGCCCTGGTGGTGAATGGTTTCTGCAAGGAAGTCCTCCAGGCCCTGCCGATGGAATTTGCCATGGAAGCGCAAAGCCTGGTGGCGATTTCGCTGGAAGGTTCGGTGGGCTGAACCTTGTCCGGTGCCGTGCTTCAGCGTCCTGATCTGACCATGCCCGAGGCTGCTGCCCGGGCCTGGACGGATGCCTGCGCCGAGGCGCGGGTGGTGCTGGAATATGGCTCCGGCGGCTCGACCCTGGTCGCGGCCGAGGCCGGGGCAGAGGTCTGGTCGGTGGAATCCGATGCCTCCTGGGCCAGGATGATGGGCGACTGGTTCGCGGCACATCCGGCACAGGCTGATGTCCATATCCACCATGCCGATATTGGCCCGACAAAGGAATGGGGCCATCCGGCGGATGAAAGCGCTTTTCGCCGCTGGCCGGATTATGCATTGAAAATCTGGGACTTGCCTGGCTTTTCTCACCCGGATCTGGTGCTGGTCGATGGCCGTTTCCGGCTGGCCTGTTTCCTGACCGTGGCCTATCGGATCACCCGTCCGGTGACGCTGTTTTTTGACGACTATGCCCCGCGCGAGGCCTATCACAAGGCTGAAGAGATCGCGCGGCCAACCGAGATGATCGGACGCATGGCGCGTTTCGATCTTGAACCTGTGACACTGACGCCGGACCGGCTGCGCGCTTACACGCGGGCGCTGCTACAACCGGTCTGAGGAGAGAAAAATGCTTGAGATCAAGAACCTGCATGTGAAACTTGAGGAAGAGGACAAGGTCATCCTCAAAGGCGTCGACCTGAAAATCGGGCCTGGCGAAGTTCATGCGATCATGGGGCCGAACGGATCGGGCAAATCGACGCTTTCCTATGTTCTGGCGGGCCGGGATGGCTATGAGGTCACCGACGGCTCGGCCACGCTGGATGATGAAGAACTCCTTGAGATGGAGCCGGAAGAGCGCGCCGCGGCGGGCCTGTTCCTCGCGTTCCAATATCCGGTCGAGATCCCCGGCGTCGGCAATATGACCTTCCTCAGGACGGCGGTGAACGCACAGCGCAAGGCGCGCGGCGAAGAGGAGCTTTCGGCGGGCGACTTCCTGAAAGTCGTGCGCGAAAAGGCGAAAACGCTGAAGATCGACGCCGATATGCTCAAGCGTCCGGTCAATGTCGGCTTCTCGGGCGGCGAGAAAAAGCGCAATGAAATCCTCCAGATGGCGATGCTGGAGCCGAAGATGTGCATCCTGGACGAGACCGATTCCGGGCTTGACGTCGATGCGATGAAACTTGTCGCGGAAGGCGTCAACGCGCTGCGCAGCGCGGGCCGGTCTTTCCTTGTGATCACCCATTACCAGCGCCTTCTCGATCATATCAAACCGGATGTGGTTCATATCATGTCCAATGGTCGCATCATTAAAACCGGCGGGCCGGATCTGGCGCTTGAGGTCGAGAATAACGGCTATGCCGATCTGCTGGACGGGGTGCAGTAATGGCACTGGCACAGGTCAAACAGGACGCGCTGACGGCGCGGCTGCAGGGGCTCAGCGCCCCCGCAAAGGGCTGGACGGCTGCGGCGCGCGCTTCGGCCTCTGACCGGCTTGCGGCCCAGGGTCTGCCGACCCGCCGCGATGAATACTGGCGTTACAGTGACCCGGCCCAGCTGACGAAGCCCGAAGTCAGCGGTGCTGCGACCGATCTCGCGCCGTCTTTCGCGGCGCTGGATGCAGTGAAGCTGGTCTTTACCGATGGCGTGTTCGACGCTTCCGCTTCGGATGATCCGGCGCTCGCGGGGGTCGAACTGCTGTCGCTGGCGGGTCAGGCGGATATCCACTGGGCGCAGGGGCTTTATGGCCAGCTTGAGACCCGGGGCTCTTCCCCGGTCGAACGTCCGCTGGCGGCGCTGAACACCGCCTATGCAACTGAGGGTGTGCTGATCCGGGTGACCGGGCAGGCCGCAAAACCGGTTTCCCTGATTTATACCCAGAAATCAGCCTCTTCCGATGTGATCCTTCATCACGTTGTTAAGCTGGAAGAGGGCGCGGAAATCACCCTTCTGGAAAGCGGCACGCCCGGTGCGCGCTTTAACACCGTGCTTGAGGTCGATGTGGCGTCAAACGCGCGCTTCCATCATATCCGCACGCAGGGCCCGGATGCAGATCGGCGCGGCGTCACCCATATCTTCGCCCATATCGCCGATAATGCGCTGTTCAAAAGCTTTACCCTGACCGCAGGCGGCCGTCTGACCCGCAATGAGGCGATCCTCGAGATCACCGGCGACGATTCCGTGGCCCATGTCGCCGGAACCGTGCTGGGCGATGGCAAGGATTTCCTCCAGGACGACACCATCTTCATCACCCATGCGTCCGAGCGCTGCGAAAGCCGGCAGGTCTTCCGCAAAGTGCTGAAAAACGGCGCGACCGGTGTCTTCCAGGGCAAGATCCTCGTCAAACAGGGCGCGCAAAAGACCGATGGCTATCAGATGAGCCAGTCGCTTCTGCTGGATGAGGATGCGCAGTTCCTCGCCAAACCCGAGCTGGAAATCTACGCCGATGACGTGAAATGCAGCCATGGCTCGACCTCGGGGGCGATTGACGAGACCGCGCTTTTCTACCTGCAATCGCGGGGGGTGCCGAAACGCACCGCCCAGGCGCTGCTGGTTCTGGCTTTCCTTGCCGGCACGCTGGAAGAGATCGAGGATGAGGCCATCGCGGCCGAGGTCCATGCAAGGCTGGAAGACTGGCTGCACGGGCTGGACGGCTGAGAGCCCGCCGGGCTAGAACCGCCAATGCGTTAACGGCCAGCAGGAAACGGGCAGAGACCATGTCGATCACCACCGATATCTTCCGGACCTGGGCCCGGCCGGGTGCGGTCATCCGCGAGAAACTGGCGGATGGCCCGCGCGAGGACAGGGCGCTGATCCTGCTCTTCGCGGCCTGTCTTTTGCTGTTCGTGGCGCAATGGCCGCGCCTCTCGCGCGAGGCTTTCCTGGCGCGTGAGGCCGCGACCGCCGCCGGCACACCGCTGGATCAGGTGCCGGGCATCCAGGCCTTGATGGGGATCAATTTCTTCGTCTTTCTCTTCGTGGTGCCGCTGTTCTTTTACGGCATCGCGGCACTCTCGGCACTGGTGATCCGCGCCTTCGGGGGCCGGATCGGCGCTTACGAGGCGCGGGTCTCGCTGTTCTGGGCGCTGCTTTGTGCGGCCCCTCTGATGCTGTTCCAGGGCCTTCTGGCCGGGTTCAGCGGCCCGGGGCCTTCGGTGACGGTGGTCGGGATTCTGGTCGGGCTCTCGTTCCTCTGGCTCTGGGTGAAACTTCTGCGCGAGGCGATGCAGTGATCGGCTTTTTCTTTACCACCCTGCTTTTGTCACTGCATGACCCGCGACAGGGCCTGCGCCAGATCCAGGCGCTGAACCGGCCCGGGGGCACCGAGATGGTGGCGCTCCTTCTGATGGCGGTGGCCTCGGCCTTGTTGATGCAGCTGAGCCTGCAGATCCTGCCGATGCCCGAAGGCAGCCCCTTCACGGCGCTGTTCTCAACGCCTTTCGTGACGGCCGGGCTGCAATTCCTGACGCTCCTCCTCTGCGCCTTCCTTGCCTGGCTGGTGGGAGGCTGGTTCGGTGGTCGCGGATCCTTTGCCGATGCCGTGCTGGCGATCGCCTGGCTTCAGGCGGTGATGCTGGCAATCCAGCTGGTGCAGCTGCTGGCGCTGGTCATCCTGCCCGTGCTTTCCAGCCTGATCGGCATCGCTGCCGTCGGGATCTTTGTGGTTCTCCTGAGCAATTTCATCGCCGAAATCCACGGCTTCGCCTCGCCGGTGAAGGTGTTCTTCGGGACGGTCCTGACCTTCCTCGTCAGCGTCTTCGTCCTGACGATGATCCTCGCCCCCTTCATCCCGTCGGAGTACCTGCCGCGTGAGCTATGATGTCGCAAAAATCCGCGCCGATTTCCCGATCCTCGCGCGCAAGGTGAATGACCGGCCGCTGGTCTATCTCGACAATGGCGCCTCGGCGCAAAAGCCACAGGTGGTGATCGACGCGATCACCCAGGCCTATTCGATGGAATATGCCAATGTGCACCGGGGCCTGCATTACCTGTCGAACCACGCGACCGAGGCCTATGAGGCGGTGCGCGGCAAGATCGCGCGCTTTCTGAACGCGCCCTCGGAAGATGAGATTGTCTTTACCTCGGGTGCGACCGAGGGGATCAATCTCATCTCTTACGCCTGGGCCGCGCCGCGCCTTCAGGCCGGCGACGAGATCGTGCTTTCCGTGATGGAGCATCACGCCAATATCGTGCCCTGGCATTTCCTGCGCGAACGTCAGGGCGTGGTGCTGAAATGGGTCGAGGTCGACGCGAATGGTGTTCTTGACCCCCAGGCGGTGATCGACGCGATCGGGCCGAAGACAAAGCTGATTGCCATATCGCATATGTCGAATGTGACCGGCACCGTGGTCGATGTGGCTGCGATCTGCGCCGCGGCCCGCGTGCGCGGCGTGCCGGTCATGGTCGATGGCAGCCAGGCCTCGGTGCATATGCCAGTCGATCTGATGGCACTGGGTGCCGATTTCTACGCAATCACCGGCCATAAGCTATACGGCCCCTCCGGTTCGGGCGCGATCTGGATCTCCCGAGCCCGGATGGCGGAGATGCGCCCCTTCATGGGGGGCGGCGACATGATCCGCGAGGTGCATCGCGACTCTGTCACCTGGGCCGAGCCCCCGATGCGGTTCGAGGCTGGCACCCCCGGCATCGTCAATCAGATCGGTCTGGGCGTGGCACTCGATTACCTGACCGGCCTTGGCATGGAAAACATCGCCGCCCATGAGCGCGCTTTGCGCGATTACGCCCGCGAAAGGCTGAACGGGCTGAACTGGCTGAATGTCCAGGGGCAGGCGCCGGATAAAGGGGCGATCTTCAGCTTCACCCTGCAAGGCGCCGCACATCCGCATGATATCTCGACGATTCTCGACAAAAAAGGCATCGCCGTCAGGGCAGGGACCCATTGCGCCATGCCGCTTCTGGATCATTTCGGAGTGAGCGCAACCTGTCGTGCCTCCTTCGGCCTGTACAATACCCTGTCCGAAGTGGACGCCCTGGTCGAAGCGCTGGAGTTCTGTCACGAACTCTTTGCCTGAAGCGGCACCACATGCCTTGCAGCAGCGCGCAGGAGCGGTTAAGACACCCGGGCGCTGCACCCGTAGCTCAGCTGGATAGAGTGCTGCCCTCCGAAGGCAGAGGTCACAGGTTCGAATCCTGTCGGGTGCGCCAATTTTTCGTATAAGCTATTGATATAAGATAGATTTTTGACTTCTCATCTTTTCCGCTAGGCTTCCCGCTAGCCATCCTTGGGGATACGGAAACGATACTGATTTGAACAAGAATCGTGGCCAAAAGCACACGTCTCGTTCTGCTCATGCTGCTTCTGGGAATTGAAGGACGGCAGAATGTGCGGTCGCGTGGTCGATCCGAACCTGAGATCTGCGGGGCTGGACACGAGCTGGCTCAAGATCAATCCGGTTCCCCGCCGGGTCAAAACGTCAGGCGGACCGGGTGGCTCCTGATGCCCGACAACCAGCCCGTTGAGGCCATGAACGCGCGTTGGCGGCTGATCCCGTCATTGTTCGGCGGGACGGTGGCGAGGGGCTGGAAGGCGACCAACTTCAACGTCCGGATCTAGGAGGCGCGGGAGCAACCCGCCTTCCACCGCTTCTGGTAGCACGTGGGTCTAAGCCCGGTCGGCGGCTTCTACGAATGGACCGGTGCAAAGGGCCACCGGCAGCTGCATTTCATCTGGTCGGCGCGGAATGAGGAATCCCGGTTTCTCGCGGGGCTGGCGAGCCGGTGGCGCGATCTGCTGCCCTGCACGATCCTGACCAGGGCCGCGAACCAAGACATGCAGGATCTGCACAACCGGATGCCGGTCATACTCAACGGGGAAGAGCGTGACACGTGGCTGGGCGGGCCAGAGGATCCGAGCCTCGGTGTAGATACGCGTATTAGGCATCATTTGGTCTGAGCGTTTGGGTGGACCTGTCCCGGTTCTGTTCCGGTCTTCTGAGAGCGATGCTCTCTTCAAAGG
>NZ_JAEFCF010000063.1 GCF_016405985.1 Paracoccus sp. IB05 | reverse complement strand
GCAGACTTCAGATCGTAGATTCCGTCACTGTCCGATTTTCGGCGGGTAGCTCACTTGATCGGCTCAGCCAAGCGCGGATCAACCTTCGGAATCGCTTTGGTTGGCCGGTAACAGACGGTCCGGCGCGGCACCCCAGGACCCGCGCGCAGAGCTTGGTCAGCGGAACCTTGATGCCCTCAGCGAGAAGGTCCTGATGGATGCTCTGGATCATTTGTCGTCCTGTGCATCCAGCAGGGCTTGGTATTTTTTTCTAGCACGCAACTCCAGCATGGCCTCGCCATAGGCCTCTTGAAGATCCTTCAGCTGCTTCTCGTATTGCTCCCGGACATCGAGCGGGTTCGCCCGCAGGGAATTCTCCATCCCCCGCGTCGCGTCATCAACCCACCCCTCAATCTCCGAGGGCGACAGGTCGAAGGACCGGCTGGCCTCCGCCACCGTGGTCTTGCCCTGAATGATCTCGATCACCAGCGCGGTTTTGCGCTTCGCCGTCCAACGCTTGATGCTGTCGTCCATGGTCACACTCATTGCTACGTTCTCCCTTGTAGCATGAGCAGGTTTTCACTGGGTCAATACACCGACGCCAATATCGCAAGGTGCATTCGGCGATGGACACGGCCACCGGCGACATCCGTGCCGTGGAGTTCACCTCGAGTGACAAGGGCGATAGCCCTGTGCTGCCGCACCTGCTTGACCAGTTCCATGCTGATGAACAGATCGGCACCGTGACGGGCGACGATGGCGGGAGGACTGCCCAGCCGCCAAGGCCCGCAACGAGATCCTCATGGCTACGCAACACCTGGGGCGGGCAGCCTGGAAACGCTGGTCCGGATATCACGCCCGAAGTCGGATAGAGGCAAAGATGAAGTGCCTCAAGTCGTTCGGGGAACGCATCGCCTCACGTGATCCGGACCGTCAGACAGCCGAGGTCCAGATCACGGTAGCACTCATGAACCGTTTCAATGCACTCGGCACTGCCGAGATCAAACGCGTGGCCTGAACCCAACGGGGAAAGGGGAGCGCCTGCCCGCAGCCTGACTTCTGCAACAATGCCCCCTCGTTGCAACTCTTCCAGTTAGTCGTCCGATAGCGGGCAGGGGCAGGTCTCGTCATCTCAGACCATTAACCCCCTGGATTCCGCGTGGGAATCCTGCTCGTCGGGGACTTCTGCAACAATGCCGTTTATGAGCCCCATTCCTCTTTGATAAAATCAAGAATACTATTTGCTCGATCTCTCACTTGCTTCTTCCCCCATTTCTTGCCTTCAATTATGGTTCCCCCCACCGCCAGAGTTCCCCGCAGGCCATGCTTCAGATACTTCTCCGCCTTTTCTGTTGGAGGGATGTCTTTCAATGATGAATTAACACCAGGTGGCAACATCGTGAGATTTCCGAGGTGATGCGTATAATCGGTGTCTGCACTCTGCGGAGAGATGTGCTCAATGGACTTTGCCGGATCATCTGCCCAAATCTTTTTCCACTGGGATAGGTTTATCTTTTCCCCAGAATCTGCGGCTAGATGCTCATCATATCTAAACAGAAGATATCTAAGCTCTTCAGTCCATCCGTTGTAACAGTCGCCCCAATAATCCTGGTCCTTCAGTAGTGGGCCAATGTCGTAATCACTTCCTAGCTCATCAATTCTGGAGAGAATCAAACTCTCAGAAAGGTTCTCGGAGTGAATGTCATAGGAAAGCCTGACATACTCACCTACTTTTGTTCGCGTATCAGCTCCGCCCAAACCGTATATACGAAAAGAAACTTTTTCCCATGCCATTAATAGGCGATACTCTCTTTCTTTTTCGAATTTCCGCAGCATTATTGAAACTGCAAGGAACCTCGCATGCAATATCTTTGTTACGGCAGCTCGCCTTGGATCAGACCTCAAGCGACTGAGCAGCGTTACAATTTCCGAAAGCCATTCAGCGGTATGGATGATGGTCTTGAGCTCTTGCCCGCCTTTTTCAATCAACTCACCGGATGCAGTCTCCTCGCTAACGATCCTGTTTGGCCTTGAGGGAAGGGCGAGAGTGCCTGCGAAACGCAGTGCCTCTCCACCTAGCGCATGCTCTAAGCCTAAGTGATGATATATGTTTCTCCACGTTGAGCGCATTTCACGGAGACCGTTATCCCTAGCTCCATCCTCCACGTGTTCAAAAATTGATGCCATCAGTTGACTTTTGGTTTTATCAATCCATTTCACGTCGAGCCCGCGACTATTGAGGACCTCAAATACTCTATACACAGTAGCTTCATCATCGATCTGGTGGTAGATGACAGAAAGCTTGTTTCTTATTGTGCCAACTAATTCGATCAGCGTATATTGCGAAACCCAAGCGTCCACGAAATTCTCGCAATCGATAATTGCGTCGATAATGTTCTTTTCAGCTGCGGTAGTTGCGGGTTGCGATTCAATACCCCCGCCTCTGAGGTATTTTGTGAAAACGTTACTGCTATCGTGGTTTGTTTGCAGCAGCACGAGTGAATGATCATCACCTTTCACCAGGAGATCATTAAGGTCTCGCTTAACTTTTTCATCATCGCGGCTAGTATTTTCGTTGAGTTTCTTCTCAATCGCTTTCAATAGAATTATAATTGTAGTGATTCTCTGCTGACCATCAACAATGTCGACTGACTGAAATTCATCTGCAGAAATTACCTTTTTGCCGCGCGCAAGCGCGACAACGGTCGACATGAAGTGTTCACGCCCTGAAATTCGTGCCTCTCTGATGTCTTTAAATAGATCACTCCTTTGCCGTGATTGCCAAGAGTAAGCCCTCTGGTAATCAGGTATATTGAATAACCGGCCACTCAGAAGGCTTGCGACTGAAAGGTGTAATGGACTTAACTGCATAATCAACTCGACATCCTTGTGGTTTGACATCCGCGACGGAAGGTAGTGCGCCGATCTGCTCAAGTGAAGGAGTATTGTCGCTTGCCTCACAAGCGGTGCCGAAATGCGTCCTTCAAATATGCGACGCCCGGTCCTTACCTGCCTTTTTCTCATCATCCTATGATGGAAGTGTTTTGTGCGGTGAGGAGACACAGACATCGGCCACGCGGGTGGTCAGATTGGCTAGCGCCGAGAAGGGCGGGTTCATCAACACCACTGAGGGCATGACCCCGGCGTTGAGGTGGTCGTGGATCTGCGCGGCATCGAACCGGGTGACAGACAGGGCCGGGAAGAGGGAGGAAAGGAGATCCGCGCGGGTCTCGCCCAGTTCGTTCAGAGCGAGACTGCCGCCGGCGATGTCGGCGAGGATTGCCATCAGGCCAGTGCCAGCCGAAGGCTCAAGCACGACATCCGAAGGCGAGATCGACGCGGCGGTGACGACGGCAAGCCCAAGCGGGAGGGGCGTGCTGAACTGCTGCATTGCCTTGCTTTCTTCGGAGCGCCTTGTATGGCTCGGCGTCAGGCCCGCAATCTTCGAAAGAGCAGCGAGACGCGCCTCGGGCGCTGCCGCTTTGCGGAACAGCGCTCGACCGAATTTGCGCAGGAAGAGGATCGTGGCGACTTCACAGGCCTCGTAGGCGTCTTTCCAATCCCAGAGGCCGGAGACGTCAGATTCGCCGAACGCGGCCTCCATGGCACCGCGCAGCATCGTGCGGTCGACGCGCCGGCCGCGTTCGAGATGCGGCAGAAGCGCGTCCGCTGCAGCGAGAATGCAGGGGACGGACAGAACAGGAGAGGGCGCGACCGGCGCTTGCGCCGTGGTCGCGGGGGACAGGTCATTCATCGGGAAGATCCTCGGGAGAGCAGAGCGCGGGACGGGACCGGACGGCGCTCTCTCTCAACCGCCCGGAACCTGCCCGTTCCGGCCCCACCTCGACCTCCCACGTTGAGCCGGACAGGCCCGTGCCCACGGCGCGATCGCCGCAGCACATCACTCGGCGCGCGCCATGTCAGGCGGGCCCTGCGTCAGGGATCTATGCCCGAATGGGGGAAGACGGCGAGGCTGGCTTCCGTCTGTCAGGACCTGAGCCCGGTCCCGGCAATGCTGGGAGAAGCCAAAATCCACCCACCGCTTCAGTCGGACCATCTTATGGCACCAGGCCCTTCACTGCCGCTCAATACTCCGCAACATGGCATTTCTCAAAGCTCGCGCGACGAAAGACGCGGCCCTCTGCCACCATTCGGTCGCGACTATTGCTGCACAGCAGCGTTCCCAGAAGCAGCCATTCAGACCGTTTTGCAGCAGCGTCCCTGTAGTCGGCAATCTGCAGCGTCAGCCAGCTCGGGGTGATTTAGTCCATCTTGTGCGTCTTCCGCATGCTGCATGCTTCGGACCCCTGTCCACGCCAGGCCCGTGCTGGCCGAGATCTGTGCTGCAGTGGACCGTGCACGGTGGCAGAGTGAAATATCCTTCGGCTTGCTGCGGATCAACGCTCGGTCCCGGCGGGTCGGGCGGCGACGCCGGACCGCGACAATTGAAAGGCTGCCGGGTCGCATTCGGGGGCACAGGTCGACGGGGAGCTGGATTCTGCGCACCGGCAGGCAGAATTGGTCTGGATCTTAATCCTATATTGGCGGGATCATGCCAGTCCGATTTCTGGCACTTATCCGGCAGATCGCGACCCGCCATTCTGAAGGAGACATGCAATGACTGATCCCATCCATCCCCCAGTTCCGGCCCTGGGTGAAAGCCTGCCGACAGATATGGAAATCCGCGCCCTGGCGCTGGCGGATGCCGCTCCCTGGCGCGAACTCTACAAAGGATATGCCGGTTTCTACAAAGTCCCGATGACGGAGGGCATTCTCGATCGCACCTGGGCATGGTTACAGGATCCGACCCACCCGCTTGAGGGCCTGGTGGCCCTCTCGGCGGGCAAGCCGGTCGGCTTCGCGCATTTCTGGCCGCAGCCGCGCCCGCTGCTGGGTCGGGACGCGGGATTTCTCGATGATCTCTATGTCGATCCGTCCCTACGGGGCCGGGGTGTCGGTCGCCTGCTGATCGGGGCCCTGAACCAGATTGCGCGCAGCCGGGGCTGGCCGATGCTGTCCTGGGTGACCGCAGAAGATAATGCGACGGCGCGGCGGCTCTATGACGATGTGGCCAATGCCGCGAACTGGGTCACTTACGAGAAGCCAATCTGACGGGGTTGCGGGCCGGTTCAGACATCGTCCAGCCCGGGCCAGAAAGCTCCCGCCGATTTTGGGCGGGGGCAGAAGATGGCCTGCCCCACCCTGACCACATCGGCGCCCTCTTCGATGGCGATCTCGAAATCGCTGGTCATGCCCATGGAAAGCCGCGTGAGCCCGGGATGATGCAGTTGTACCGCGTCACGCAGGTCGCGCAGCAGCGCCGGACCCGGAGGGGATCGGCGCTGAGAATTGCGAGCGTCATCAACCCCTGCGGCCTCAGACGCCGGAAGTCCGCCAGCCGCTCGTTGAAGGCGGGCAATGCATCCTGGGGGAGCCCGTATTTGCTGTCCTCGCCTGAGGTATTGACCTGCATGAACATGTCGAGATCACGTCCATCGGCCTCAAGTCTGCGGTTCAGTTCCGCCGCGAGCCGCAGGCTGTCGAGCGCGTGGAACTCTGATGCGAACCGCACCAGATACCTGACCTTGTTCGTTTGCAGATGCCCGATGATGCTCCAGCGGACCGGCAGATCGGAGAGGGCCGCCTGCTTGTCGCGGGCCTGCTGCAGCTTGTTCTCGCCGAAGTCCCGGATCCCGGCGGCAAAGGCGTGACGCAGAACGGCGGCGGGCACGGGCCTGGTCACCGGCAACAGCCGCACCTCATCGGGGGCACGGCCAGCGCGGGCACAGGCTTCGGCGATCCGGGTCTGAACGCGCGCCAGGTTCTGTGCGAAGCGCTGCGCCGGGTTGTTGCCGAAGCGGCTGATGTCTGCGTCGGTGAGCATCTCTGAGGGAGAGGAAACAGGGGGCATGGCCGACTTCTCCGTGCTTGTGACGCGCAAGAGCAAGCGGGTTCGGTCGCGAAGTACTCACCACTTTTACATCTGTGACCAGACCATTCAGCCAGGCTGCACCGCAGTTCTCAGATCGTGCAGCACACGCGCAAGAATATGAACGCCGCTTTCCGGCTCTGTTGGCGTGAAGGCGGCAAAACCCATCAGGAAGCCAGGCAGCGGTCGCGCGGTTGCGTGCGCGCTGATAGCCCGGTCAGGCCAAGCCCCGCTCGGGCGGCGGCGTTGATCACCCGGGCCTCGGCCAGATCGCAGGTCAGAAGGCAGGGCATCTGCAACCCTCCGGCGGGAACGCGCGCCTCAACGAGGCCCGCCAGATGTGTTTCAATCAGCCGGGGCGAGGATCCGCATCCTTTCGGCATAGATGTTGCGCATCAGCCTGATAGGCGCCCCGAAATGCCCGCCCTGGATGAAGCGCGCAAGCACCAGCTGTGGGATCGAGGCCGGATGGCCGTCCTGCTGGGTGCGCGCGATGGTGATGGGACCACGAGGTCCGGCGGCAGGATCAGATAGCCGATCCTCAGGCCCGGAAAGAGTGATTTGGTAAAGGTCCCGATATAGATTGTGCGGTCATGCGGATCGAGACCCTGGACGCAGACCATGGGGCGTCCCGCATATCCGTGACACAGAGACCCGTCCCGGCGGGGAAGAGCCCCGGCAAATCGGGCGAGGCCAGAGCCTCCTTAGGGCTGAGCCCGATAGAGGCGCTGACAGGGGGCATGGCATTCTCTGTATGGAAAGAAGGCGAGGGGCGCGAGGTCATTCACATATGACAGTGCAGGGACAAGGCGCGGGTTGGCGCGCCTTGTCAGATTGCGTGTCAGATCACAACGCGCAGCTTTTCCTGAGCTGCCTTCGAAAAGGGGGCAGTATGAACGGTGGCACGAATCGTGGGCTGCTCATGGCGCTCGACATGGGGTTTTCGGGATCCCCCCTTGATCTCACCCCAGGTCAGCACAACCTCGGTGCCCGGATCGGCGAACGCCTCATCTATGCCGACCAGCGAGAGGAATTCGCGCTCGTTGATAGTGTAGCCGCAATATTGCGACATCCCGACCAGCGTGCCGTCAGCCGTACGCACCTCATCGGCCTGGGGCCAGCCAAACCGGTGTAAATGCAGGGCAAAGACCCCGCGCGCCAGCCGGGGCCTTCGTGTGCCGCTGAAATCAGACGCCGAGGAAGGCTTTCTCGGTTTCCTCTTCGGAGCGCACACGGTCGGGCCTCCCTTTACTGCCTTGCACCTGCATCTGGTCTGATCATCGGCGTTGAGTGGAAACGGGCCACAAATCGCGTCTGTCACCCGCCCCGCAGTGTATCCCGCACGGTCTTTGCCGCGCCGATCAACAAGCCGAGATCTACACTGCCCGCCACAAAAGCATACCCCAAGGACAGGTAGCGCCGCGCATCTGCGGCGGTCGTCGCCAGAATACCTCCCGGGATACCCAGTTTTTGCAGCCGCCGGATCGCGTCTTCCAATGCGGCCTGCACCTCGGGATGCGCGGGATTGCCCAGATGCCCCATCGAAGCCGCCAGATCTGAGGGGCCGATAAAGACGCCGTCAACGCCCGGCACCGAAGCGATCTCTTCCAGTCGCGCCAGCGCCTCGCCGGTCTCGATCTGCACCAGAAGGCAGATCTCGTCATTGGCGATCCGGAAGTAATCGCTCGTCTGGCCAAAACGGCTGGCCCTTGTGCCACCGGCAACGCCACGGACGCCATGCGGCGGATAGCGACAGGCCGCAACCGCCTCTGCCACCTCTTCGGCGGTCTGAACGAAGGGAACAAGCAGGGTCTGCGCCCCCATGTCCAGCGCGCGTTTGATCAGCACCTTGTCATTCCAGGCTGGCCGGACGACATGGGCCGAGGGGCCGGCGGCGGCGGCCTGCAGCAAAGGTTGCAGCGAGGCCAGATCGACCGGCGCATGTTCGGTGTCGAACAGCAGCCAGTCGAAACCGACAAGGCTGAGGGCCTCGGCGGTCACCGGGCTCGGGATCGACATCCAGAGCCCGTGCAGCGCCTCGCCCGCACGAAGGCGCGCCTTGAAGACATTGCGAGGCGCGGCAAACGGCGAGGACGGCAGAGGGTTATGGGGCAGCCCGCTCATATGAACTGCACCGAAACCGATCCGAGCGGGCCGAAATCGGCATGCAGCGTATCGCCTTTTCTGGCATGGACCGGACGGGTGAAGCTGCCAGAGAGCATCATATGCCCCGGCTCCAGCACGGTGCCATATTGCCCGACCTTATTGGCCAGCCAGGCAATCGCCATCGCCGGATGACCCAGCACGCCCGCTGCAAGACCGGTCTCCTCGATCTCGGAATTGCGGTAGAAGATCGCGCCGGCCCAACGCAGATCGACATCCGTGGGCCGCACCGGGCGCCCGCCAAGGATGATCCCCGCGGCTGCGCCATTATCGGCCACCGTGTCATAGATCCGGCGCGGCTCGGTCACGCGGGCATCGATGATCTCGATCGAGGGCACCACCCATTCCGTGGCACGCAGCACATCGATCAGCCCGACGCCCGGCCCTTTCAGCGGCTCTTTCAGGATGAAGGTCAGCTCAGGCTCGACGCGCGGCACGCAGAAATTCTCGAACGGCACTTTCGCACCGTCATTGAGGATCAGATCATCGAACATATAGCCGAAATCGGGCTCGTCGATTTTCGATGCCGCCTGCATCGCCTTGGAGGTCAGGCCGATCTTGTGGCCGATGATCCGGGCCCCGGCCTTCACCTTTGCCTCGGCCACCGCCGAAGAAATGGCGTAGCTGTCTTCCAGCGCTATTTCAGGGAAGCGTTCGGACGGACGGATGCCTTGCTTTTTAGTGCGGTGGCTTTCCAGAAGCGAGGCCACGCATTCTGCCCGCTGTTCATCTGTCAGCATGATATCCTCAGAGTTTGATGCAGATATTGCGGAGCTCGGTATAGAACTCCATCGAATGGACGCCGCCTTCGCGCCCGATGCCTGAAGCTTTGGCACCGCCGAAGGGCGTGCGCAGATCGCGCAGGAACCAGCAGTTCACCCAGGCAATCCCGACGTCGATCTGTCGGGCGACGCGGTGAGCACGCCCGAGGCCCTCGGTCCAGATCGAGGTGGCAAGCCCGTAACGCGAGTCATTGGCCAGCGCGATGGCCTCTTCCTCGGTGTCGAAAGGCTGCAGATGGGTGCATGGTCCAAAGATTTCGTCACGGATGACGGGGCTGTCTTCCGGCAGGCCGGTCCAGACGGTGGGTTGCACCCAATATCCGCCCTCGTACCCCTTCACCCCGGCAGCACCGCCGCCGGCCAGGATCGTGGCCCCTCCTTCGCGGGCGCGGTCATAATAGCCCAGCACCTTGGCGCGATGTTTTGCGGAAATCACCGTGCCCATTGTGGTGGCCGGATCAAAGGGATCGCCGAAGCGATAGGCCGCCGCCTTTGCCGCCAGCCCCTCGGCCACCCGGTCAAAGATGCCGCGCTGGACATAGATGCGCTCGGTCCCAAGGCAGACCTGCCCGGTATTGGCAAAACAGGCACGCCCGATGCCTTCCATGGTTTTCTCGAAATCCGCGTCATCAAAGATGATCCCGGCATTCTTGCCGCCCATTTCAAGCGAGACCGGGCGCACTCCTTTGGCGGCAGCCGCCATGATCGCCTCGCCGGTGCGGGTTTCGCCGGTGAAGGTGATGCCGTCGACATCGGTATGCTGAGTCAGATATTCGCCCGCCGACCCCACACCATGGCCGTGGACCACGTTATAGACGCCCGGGGGAATGCCGACCGCATTCATCACCTCACCCAGCAGGGTCGCGGTGGCCGGGGTTTCCTCTGAAGGTTTCACGACCACGGTATTGCCGCAGGCCAGCGCAGGCGCGACCTTCCAGGTCATCAAAAGCAAGGGCAGGTTCCAGGGGCAGATCACCCCGATCACACCGCGAGGGTCTCGCACCGCGTAATTCAGCGCGCCGGCCCCGTCAGGGGTGGCCATCTCAAAGCTCTCGGTGGCAAGGGTCATCACCTGATCGGCGAAGACATTGAAATTCGCCGCACCACGCGGAATATCGATATGGCTGGCAATCGAGCGCGGCTTGCCGGTGTCGCGGATCTCAGCCGCCAGAAACTCGTCGAAACGGGCATTTATGCCATCTGCCAGTTTGCGGATCAGCCCCACACGCTCGGCCAGCGACATCCGGCCCCAGGGTCCTTTCAGCGCGCGGCGTGCCGCGCCAACCGCCTCATCGACCTGATCGCGGTCGGCGCTTCGGATCTCGCCGATCACCTCGCCCGTGGTGGGGAAATGATTGGCAAAGGCCGGTCCCCGGCCCGCGACATGGCGGCCATCGATGAAGTTAAGATACTCAGTCATTCCCGTCTCCTTCAGACCCTGCCTCGGGATCCCCCCAGGTCAGATGGTCCCACATCCGTTCAAAAATCCGGCCTGCTTTGGTGGCGCGGACTGCTGCCGCCTCTGGTCCGATCACTGGGGCACTGCCCGCGAGACCCGAGGCCAGCGCCGCCAGTTCGATCCGGCAGGCATCTTCCAGATAGAAGGCCAGGCCGAGCGCCTCTTCGAGGCTGTCGCCCGCCACGACCGCGCCATTGCCACGCATCAGAAGCCCCCGGCTCTCGCCCATCGCGGCAATCGCGCCTTCGGCCTTTTCATCGTCGCGGATCAGCTGCGGATCATCCCAAAGCCCGGCCGCAGGCGCGAAATAGGTGCCAAAGCCGTGGCGCATGGCGGGAACCCGGCCAAGGGCGGCCAGAGCCATGGCCTGCGGCCCCATGAAGCGGATCACGCCGCCGCATTCGGGGCGCAGCGCGTAAAGGCGCTGATGCAACCGCACCTCGCCCAGCACGCCCTCGGGCAGCGCGCCCTGCACCGGCACCACCACGCATTCGGCCCCGACAGCCACCTGCGCAAGCGGGACCGAGGGCGCGACAAGGAAGTGATCCTGGTCGATCCGGGCTGAGCAATGACCATAGGCATGAACCAGCCCGGCACGGCCAAGACCGCGCGCCGCCATGCGCACGATCCGCGCCTGCGCGCTGTGCATTGCGCCGCTCATTTGCTGAAAGCCGCGATCTGGGGCTTCGCGCCCCAATGGCAAAAGCCCTTGGGTTCGAAATGGAATTGCCGGTCGCGCCAGGCCGGTTCGTCATGGATTTCACAGACGCCGGTGGAATATTCGAACGTCATCCCCTCCGGCCCGGTGAAATACAGGAACTCGGCCGAGGAGGTCGGATGCGCGCCCGGCCCGAAGGTGATGTTCACCTGATTGTCGCGCACGAAATGGAACGAGCGCTGGATGTCATCGGTCGAGCCGACCTGATGGTTGATGTGCTGGATACCCGCCTTGTGGAACGGGAAAAGTGCGATCGAATGGTGGATCGTGCCCAGACGCATCAGAGGCGCATCGCCAATCCGGTCAGATACGCGGGCATTGCAGACCGAGGTCCAGAAATGCTCGTCGCGCACCAGATCGGAAGAGCAGAGGCCGACATGAGAGAAGCCGGTGATCCCGGCATTGCGGGTGCCGTGATAGTCCAGCCCGGTGGTTTCGGGCCGCACCACGAATTCGATCACATTGCCGGTCGGATCCTGGAAACGGATGAATTCGCGCACCATCCTCGCGTCGCATTCCTCGCGCGTGCCGTAATGCACCTTTTGGCCCAGTGTCTCCAGCGTGGCCCCGGCCCTTTGCAGATCATCGACAGAGCCGATCTCGAACCCGGTCATCTGATCGGCGGGATCGCCCTCGAAGTAACACAGCGTATGGGCGCGGGCATCGGATTTGAAATAGACCGCGCCCTTGCGGCGCTCGGCCACTTCAAGGCCGAGGATATTGACCGCATACCATTCGGCTCCGGCCAGATCCCTGGTGCCAAGCCGGCAATAGACGACATCGCGCAGCTCGATCATTTTTCAGTCCTCCCCAGAAATTCTGGCTGATGTGTGGGCGATCCCCAGGCGCAATGCGACAGGGCCGCATCGGCGAACTGGCGGGGCGCGCGGGCCGTGACCTCCGACCCCTTCTCCATGCCGTGCATGTAGGTGAAGAGCACACCCGCAGGCCCGCGCGTGGTCACAAAGGCCGCGCCCGAGGTCGGCTGACGCCCGGGGCCGGCAAGAACCGGCTGTTGCAGTTTTTGCAGGTGATACCAGTTGCGCATGATGTGGTCTTTGGTGGCCACCTCCCATGCCGCACCAAGGATGCCATCATGCGCGGATGGATAAAGTGCGATCCGGTGATGCGCCTCGTCCAGCGCAAGGAAGACCGCTTCGCCGGCATAGTCGCTGGTGCGCAGGCCAAGACCTTCGGTCCAGAAGTGCTCATTGGCAGGAATATCGGTGCAGGCCAGCGAAACCGCGGCGAAATCGCGGATCCCGGCATCGCGCGGCCCATGATAGGGCCAGCCCGATGTCAGCGGCCGCAGCACCAACTCCACCGTCACCCCGTTCGGCGCGACCACCGACATGGCCTGGCGAACCTCGCGCATTGCGCAATCCTCGGGGGAGAGCCGGGCAGACGCATGGCCCAGTGCCGCCAGTCGCGACTCCAGCCGGTCCAGGTCTTCCGGCCGCGCCACACTCAGCGCAACGGCCGGGTCTTCACTCACCGAGCAGCACAGCGCGTAATTGCGGGCATCCGAGCGGAACATGGCGCGGCTGTCATCGCGGTCGCCGGGCATAAGCGCAAAGATCCCGGCAGCAAGATCGGTGGCTGCATCAAGATCATCGACCCTGAGGCGCAGATAGCGCAGGTCACGGTAGGTCATCGGGATCTCCGAAGTCATGTCTTGGGGCCGGGGCGTGTGGTGGCACAGGCGCACAGGCGCGCCCCGGCGGGTCGTCAGGGCTGGATTACTGGGCCGAGAGTTCGGCTTCGAGATCCACCAGAACCGGGGCTTTCACGCGCCAGTCCTCGTACCATTTGTCGATGGCCGGGCCGAACCAGGCGCGGTCAACCGAGACAACGGGCACATCGGTCGTTTGCAGATCGGCCATGTATCTGTTGTCGAGTTCGCCATAGGTGTCGATGATCGACCCGAAGGTTTCGCGCATGATCTCCTGCACGATGGCACGGTCGCCTTCGGCAATCGTCTGCCATTTGCGGCCCGACGCGACGGCGACCATCGGGAACATCATATGGCGCGAGTCGAGGATCGTGCCGAGATGGTCGTAGTATTTGGTGTTCCAGGTGCCTTCGTGGTCCAGCTGCGCACCATCGACCTGACCATTGGCCAATGCATCATAAAGCGCCGGCAAAGGCATCGGAGTGGGTGCAGCGCCAAGGGCGATCCAGAAATCCAGCTCGGGCGCGTTCGGCACGGTGCGGATTTTTTTGCCCTTAAGATCGCCCACTTCGCTGACCGTGCCGCGCACATCAATTGTGCGCATTCCAGCCGAACTCCAGCCAATCCCGACCACACCAAAACGGTTCATATCGGCCAGCAGTTTTTGCGCGGTCGGGCCCTGCAGCGCCTTTTTCGCCCCCTCGATATCGGTCACCAGATAGGGGGCCAGGAAGACGCCGTAATTCGCATCTCGATTGGCGAATTCACCAACGGTCAGCCAGGCGAAATCCAACGCGCCGGTCTGCAATTGCTGCAGCATCTGCGCCTCGGAGCCAAGCTGCCCCGAGGGGAAGAGCATGATCTCGACGCGGCCTTCGGTGGCTTCCTTGATCCGGTCCGCGGCGACCTGACCCTGCACGCTCCACTGGTGCGAGGGCGGTGTGATCAGACCAAGTCGGTATTGTTCGGCCTTTGCCAGACCGGCACTGATCAGCAGGGCAAGCCCCGCCACCAGGCCAACAGATTTCAGTTTCATCGCAGTCCTCTCTTACGACCCGTTCACGTGACGGGCCTGCTCCTCCAGAAATTTCAGCACTTCGGGCAAACGCCGGTCCCGCTCGGCCCCGATGTCCGCCACGCTGCGCGGATCGGCCTCAGCCATGCCCTGCACCAGCGCCGCCCGGGTCTTCTCGTCCAGGCGCGGAGTGCCGAGGCTGTCCCACCAGCGTTCGAATTCCGTGCCGAGCGCATCGAAGAACCCCTCGAACCCGCGCGGCCCGCCCGAAACATGGAATACCGCAGATGGCCCCATGATCGTCCAGCGTGGCGCAAGACCAAGGGCCACGGCGGCCTCGATATCGCCGAGGCTCGCCACACCCTCGCGGGCCATATGAACCGCCTCGCGCCAGAGTGCTGCCTGAAGCCGGTTCACCAGATGGCCGGGCATCGGCTTGTTAAGCGTCAGAACCCGCTTGCCGAGACCCTCATAGAAGGCGCGCGCGCGACCAAGCGTTTCGCCCGATGTCAGCATCCCTCCGGAGAGTTCCACCACGGGCATCAGCCAGGGTGGATTGCAGGGATGCGCAATGAAAACCCGCTCAGGCCCGGTCACCCCCTGCGCAATCTCGTCCGGCGAAAGCCCCGAAGAGGAGGAAGCGATCAGCGTATCTGCCGCAAGCAGCGGCGCAATGGCCTCAAGGGCGGCGCGCTTCAGGTCTGGTCGCTCGGGCAGGCACTCCTGCAACAGGACAGGTGCGGGCCCCTCTGCCCGGGACGCGATCACCGGAGGGATGACGGTCTCGGGCAGCCCCACGACCTCGGTCATGCGGGCTAGGATACTCTCGACCCGCGCGCGGCTGGCTTCGGTGTCAGGGTCAATCACCTGCACCTCATGCCCTCCCGCGACAAAGGCCGCCGCCCATCCGGCACCAATCAGGCCTCCGCCCAGAACCCAGACACGCGCCATCACAGCAGCTCTGGCAGGAAGAGGACCATCTCAGGGAACAGAACCATCACCAGGATCACAACAAGGACAGCCGCAAAGAAGGGCAACAGCAGCACCGCCAGGCGCTCAGCCTTTACTTTACCCATCAGGGCCGCCGTAAAGAGCCCGGTGCCGACCGGAGGCGTCAGCAGCCCCAGCGTCAGGTTCACACAGAGGATCACGCCGAAGAACACCGGATCGATGCCGTAAACTCCGGTCGCAACCGGCAACAGCACCGGCACAATCAGGATGATCGCGGGGATCGGATCGGTGACCATGCCAACAAACAGCAACAACACGTTCAGCATCAGCATGAAGACCACGGGAGATGCGGTCATGGCCTGCATCGCCGCCGCCACCTGGGCCGGGATGTTCTCAAAAGTGATGACCCAGGAGAATACGGTCGCACAGGCAATCAGGAACATCACCACTGCCGAGGCTTTGGCCGCATTGACAAAGGCCATCAGGATATCCGCCAGCTTCAGTTCACGATATACGAAGGCGCCCACAAAGATCGTGGCAATGCTGCCAAGGGCGGCGCTTTCGGTCGGATGGGCGATGCCGCCAAGAATGGTGCCGATGATCGTTGCGGGGATCAGCGCAGCCGGCAGGGCCTCAAGCACCGCCCGGCCGCGCTGCGCCATGGTCAGTCGCTCGCTGCGAGGGAAGTTATGTTTGCGCCCCAGCCAGCCGATCACCGCGAGAAAGGCGACAAAAATCAGCACCCCCGGCACGATGCCGGCAATGAACAGATCTCCGATCGGCAGCTGCGCGATCACCCCATAGATGATGAACAGCATCGAGGGAGGGATGATCGGGGCCAGCATACCGCCCGCTGCCGTGATCGCGACCGAGATATCGCGTGGGTAACCCTGCTTTTCCATCTCCGGCACGGCAAGGCGCGACATGATGGTGATCTGCGCCACGGTCGAGCCCAGGATCGCCGCCATCATCATATTCGCGCCGAGATTGACATAGGCCAGCCCGCCCTTGACCGAACCGAGCAGCGCCAGCGCGAGCGCCATCAGGCGACGCCCGATCCCGCCGACATTCATGAACTCGCCCAGAAGGATGAAAAGCGGCAACGACAGCAGGCCGTAATTTTCAAGCCCGCCGAACAGCTGCTGCGGGTAGGACAGCAACAACACCGTATTGCCGCTGGCATAAATATAGACCACGGCACAGATCGCCAGGACAAAGGCGATTGGCACGCAGAGTATGACCAGCCCGACAAAGCTTGCCCCGACGATCATGTTGCGTTCCTTTTCAGGCTTCTGAGATCGACATCGATCCAGGACAGGCAGTGGAAGGTGGCGCAGAGCGCGAAGACCGGCATGATCAGCCAGAACCAGACCTTGCGGATGCCCAGCGTGACGGTGGGCTCCTGGTAAATGAAGTTGAAGCTGGTGGCGGAGAATGCTTCGGCCGAGCCTGCGGCCAGTAGGGTCAGCGGGTCGAACCAGATCCAGACCATCCAGACCAGCAAAAGCAGGAAGGCAAGCAAAACCAGGTCCACAATCAGCGCAAGTATCGCCGATCCCTGCGGCCCGAGCTTGTCCGCAAGTAGTGTCACCGCAATATGCTGACGCGCGCTGACCGCAGCAGATGCCGCAAGGAAGGCGGCCATAACCATCAGGAACACGGCCAGTTCATCCGCCCAAAGAAGCGGCGCACCAAGAAATCGGCTGACCACATTGGTCAAAAGCAGGGCGAAAAGTGCAAAAGTCAGCAGGCCGGCAGCGAACAGTTCCGCCTTCGCAAGGGCCGTACTCAGGCGGCGCAAAAGAGAGCGGTCAGCACAAAGGCCACCGATCCCGGCACCTTCGGCCAGTGAGTCGTGTTTGTTTTCCATATTTTCCTCCCCATGCTCAGAAAATATCGATATTTTAGCGCTGTCAATTTAAAATTTGATTTTATATGATGTCCACCTAAGATCGATCTGAGTGATGATCGCGCCTTTGCCCCCTCTGAGAGCCACTGAAAGCCAAGATGCAGCAGACAGTATCGCCGCTTCCGCACAGCTATGCCGCAGATGACAAAACCCATGCGGAGCGTGCATATCGCCTTCTGCGCGAAGACATTGTCGCGGGAAAACTGGCCCCTGGAATGAAGCTGAAGATCGAGATGCTGCGCGATCTTTATGGCCTGGGGGCCGGTCCCTTGCGCGAGGCGCTGGCGCGGCTTTCGGGGGATCATCTGGTGACCCTGCTGGGGCAGCGAGGCTTTGTCGTGGCCCCAATGTCTGTGCAGGATGCACGCGAAATCGGGGATCTGCGCAAGCAGCTCGAGGGCGAGGCAATTGCCCAGGCGATACCGCTTGGTACCAGGGCCTGGGAGGAACGCCTCATCTCAGCCTGGTATCGCCTCGAGCGGCTGGAGCGTACCCCCGAGACAGCAAATCTCGCCGAATGGGAAAAGCTCAACTCAGAGTTTCATGAGGCACTGGTTTCCTCGGCAAGCTCCGCGTGGCTGCTGCGGATGCGGGCCATGATGTATAAGCATCATGAGCGTTACAGGCAGCTTTCTCGCAGCAAGACCGTGCTTACGCGCGCCGTCCATGATGAGCATAAATTGCTGTTCGATTGTGCGATGGACCGAAATGTAGAACGCGCCGTTGAGGTGACGCGCCTCCATATCCAACGCACGACTGATGCTGTGATCCAGGCGCTGGAGGTGCCGGCTGTGTGGCATTCAGCGATTGCAGAGGCAGGTTCCGGGTCTGGTCGGCGCTGATCTGTCCCACTGTAATACCCATCCAGTCGTCAACAGGCTCAGTGTTCTAAGGTCAGCACACGAACTGGCCCGACATATGGACTGAATAGCCCCATGTTTCGTGGACGCCTTCTTCGCTAACTTTGAGGCAAGGAG
>NZ_JAEFCF010000062.1 GCF_016405985.1 Paracoccus sp. IB05 | reverse complement strand
CTGGTCAGGCCGATGGGGGGACGGAATGGAGGGCCCCCGCAATGCCCGGAGGCGGTTGCGGGGGCGGAGTGGTCAGGACTGGCCCGGTCAGAAATCGACCGACGCCGACAGCAGAACCGTGCGCGGTGCGCCATAGCCGCCCGCGAGGCTGCCGCCGGCCCAATAGGCCTCGTTTGTGACGTTTTGCACCGTGGCGCGCAGCGTCAGCGGGTTGCCCCGCACTTCGGTCTCATAGCGCGCGCCGATATCGAGCACCGTGAACGAAGGCAGCGACAGCGTGTTGGTATTATTGGCATACCGCTTGCCGGTGTGGTTCACATTGGCGTTCAGCGTCAGGCCGGGAAGCGAGGGCAGGTCATATTCCACCCCGAGCTTGGCCATGACCGCAGGCGTGCCCGCCGCAGTCTTGCCGGTGGTGGCCGCGGTGCTGGCTTTCGTCACTTTGGCATCGGTGTAGGATACCCCGCCGATGAGCCGCAGCCCGTCCTCGACCTCGCCGAACGCATTCAGCTCGATCCCGCGATTGCGCTGCTCGCCAAAGGTGCCATAGATCAGCGTGACCGGATCAAGATAGGCGCTGGGCTTTTCGATCTGGAACAGCGCAACCGTGGTGGTCAGGCGGCCCAGATCCCATTTTGCACCGATCTCGACCTGTCTGGTCTGATAGGGCGGCAGCACCTCGCCCGCATTCAGGGCGGTGGCAGGCGCGGCCTGACCGGCGCTCAGCCCCTCGATATAGTTGCCGTAAAAGGACAGCTGATCGCTGGCCTTCCAGACAAAGGCGATGGCGGGCGAGGTCTTGCTGGAATCGTAGCGTGCACCCGGAGTGTGGACGCCCGTGGCACTGATCGCGGTGCTCGCGCTTTTCACCGTCTGATAGCGCAGACCCAGCGTCACCTGCAGCCGGTCATCCATGAATTTCAGCGTATCCGACAGGCCGAGGCTGGTCAGCTTCAGGTCCATGATCGAGGTCGGGCCGCTGGCATTATAGGCGGTCAGATCCGGCGCGGGACCCCAGTCGGGGTTCTGGATATTGGTGACCGAACTGACCGCGAAACGGCGATCCTTGAAGGTGTTCGAGGAATCGTAGCTGGTCGCGGTCACCACCCAGTCATGGCCGACCGATCCGGTGACAAAGCTGCCGCGGATCCCGGCCTCACCGGAATCCTGGCTGCCCTGACGTTGCGACCGCACGCCGCTGACCGAAAGCGCGCCGGCATTGCTGGTGATCTGGCTCGAGGTGATCAGCGCGTCATAGCCGCCCGATTTATGGCCATAGGCTGCCCAGGCGGTGATGCTGTCCGTCAGATCGAACTCGCTGCGCAGGAGGACGGTCTCGGTCGAATTGGTGTTGAACGACCAGGGCGCGGCGAGGGTGTTGGAGCCGTCGCGCGGCTCGGGCAGCACGGTGACGGCGGCCCCGGCCGAGACGCCGAAATAGTTGATGCCCCGCATCTTCTCGCGGATATTGTAATAATCCAGCGAGACCCGGGCGCGCTCGCCCCGCCAGTCCAGCGCGAGCGCGCCCATATTCATCCCGTGCTTCTCGCCATCGACCGCCGTGTCGCCATCGCGCGAGACCGCATTGACCCTTACGCCCCATTCTTTGTTCGCGCCAAAGCGGCGGCCGATATCGGCGTGAACTCCGTAAAGGCTGTCAGAGCTGTAGGTCGTGGTGAGGCGGGTCAGGGGCTCATCACCCGCGCGTTTGGGTTGCAACGCCACCGCGCCGCCGACACTGCCGCCCGGGGGCATGCCGTAGAGGAAGGTCGAAGGGCCTTTCAGCACTTCCACCCGCTCGGCCATCTCGGTTGTGCCGCGCATATTGGGGGCCATGCCGATCAGCCCGCCGAAGGTCAGATCATCGGCCGATCCGGAAAAGCCCCGGATCGTATAGGTCTCGAAAATATTGCGTTTGTTGGGGACATAGACCGAAGGGTCGGTCGCGCCAATCACCGCGCCGACATCCTGGGCCTCGCGGTTCTGCACAAAGTCTTCGGTATAGGCGATGGTGCTGTAAGGCGTATCGAGCACGTCCTTATTGCCCAGAAGGCCCACCGCGCTGCCGGTGGCCACCTGACCTCCGGCATAGGGCGTGGGCGTGCCGCCGCCTTGCAGGATGATGGTGCCAAGCGCGACTGCGCCGTCTTGCTTTGCGGCCTCTTCGTCTTCGGTCACGGCCTGGGCGGCGGCGGGCAGGCCAGACACCGGCAAAAGCGCGAACCCGGCCAGCATGGACGTCAGCAGCAACGATCTGCTGCTCTGGCGGTGTCGGGGCGAAAGGGGGGCGATGCGCCCGATGGGCCGGGAATGCACGTCAGAATGTGGGTCGGGCTGGTTCATGGTCATCGTCCCTGCGGCATTTAGTTGCATGATGATAAACTAAAATTAGTTGCAGCCCTATAAGCTAATTGACCAAAACCGTCAACTTCTCGCGACACCTTGCGACAAGCTATAGAATATATTGGATAAATTATGATTATGCGTTACGCTCCCAAAGCTTCAGCACTGCCGGAAGCCCGAGCCGCCGCAAAAGGGAAAGCCATGAGTCTCAGCCCATCCCCGCCCGCCAGGGGCCGACCGGCAACCATCACCCGCGACAGGATCGCCGATGCGGGCATCGCCATCGGGCTGAATGATCTGACGGTCGTGGGGGTCGCGGCGCGGCTCGGGGTCAGCCATATGGGCCTGTACAAACATGTGCGGGGCCTTGCGGATCTGCGCAGCCTTGTGGCCGAGGCCGCCTTTCTGCGATGGGAGTTTCCACGCCCGGGCCCCGAGGTGCCGCTGGCCTCATGGCTCTGGGATTTCGCGACTTCGATCTGGGGCCTGGTCGAGGCCCATCCCGGAATTGCGCCCTGGCTTTTGCGGGGCGATATGATCACGCGCGAAATGACGGAAAAGATCGTGGCGCATCAGCAGGAGCTGGCCGGGACGCGCGGGCTGAGCTTTGCCCAGGCGCGCTGGCTGATGCTGACCATCGCCTTTCACTGCGTGGCGGTGGCCGATACGGTTCTGCCCGCGCGTGGCTCTCCGGCAGAGCGCCTTCAGTCTGGGCGCCTTCAGTCTGACCGGCTGCAGCCTGGCAGCTCCGGGGCCGAGGGCGCGGAGGGGATCGATCCCGAACATCGCGACGGAATCCGGGCACTGATCACCGGGGCGCTGGCGATCCTTGGCGAGATCACCAGCGTGTCCTATCCGTCGGAGGTGACCGACCAGGCCGAGGGGCGCTGAGGCTTTTCAGCGCGTCATACGGGCGATGGTCTCAAGATGACCGGCTGGTGCGGCAAGCGCGTCTTTCGCAAGGTCAGCGGCTGTCTCCATCAGGTTTTCCGCCGGGGTGATGCGGTCGATCAGCCCCCAGGACAGCGCCTCTTCCGCGCCGATTTTCGCCCCGGCCATCAGGATCATCCGCGCCCGGGCCGGGCCGATCAGCGCGATCAGGCGCCCGGGGTCTGAGGGCTGCGGCAGATGGCCAAGCCGCATCACCGGGTAGAAGAAATTCGCCCCAGGCACGGCAATGCGCAGATCACAGGCCAGCGTAATGCCAAAGGCGCCGCCCGCCAGCGTGCCGTTCAGCGCCGCAACCGACAGGCCGGGGAAAGCGGCAATCGCGCCCGACGCCCGTTCCCAGGCCGGATCACGCCCCAGCCCCTGGCCCATCGCCTCAAGATCGGCACCGGCGGAAAAGACCCGCCCCTCGCCGGTCAGGACCAGGGCCTTCACGCCCGCCGCCCAGGCGGTTTCTGCGGCCAGCGCCACGGCGTCCAGCATCTCACGGGTCAGCGCATTGGCCTTGTCGGCGCGGCTCAGGCGGATGATCCGCAGCGCGCCCTGGTCTTCGGTTGCAATCATCACGCTTATCCCTGGCTGTCTGCTTTGCCTGACTGTCGAAAATGTCAATCGAATCGCAGTCAAGCTATGTCAACCTCCACTTGACGCGCCCCGGGCCAGGACCGACGATATGGCAGTGATTTTCCACATCGGGGTTGAGGATGAAGCGCTGGACTATTTCTGCGGCAACTGTGCTGGCGCTTGTTCTTCCGTCTCAGGCGGCCTGGGCACTGACTCCCGAAGAGGTCTGGGACAGCTGGAAAGCCAGCGTCGCGGTGGGGGGCGGGTCTGTCACCGCCGCCTCTGAGGCCCGTGAGGGCGAGGCGCTGGTGATCACCGGCCTCGAGACCCGCGCAGGCGATCCCGGGGGGCCTGCACATGTACAGATGCAGGCCGACCGGCTGACCCTGACCGGGCGCAGTGACGGCACCGTTGCGGTGACCATGTCAGATGTGATCCGTGTTGAATATATGGTGAAAGACAGCGCGGCAGACGGCCCGGTACTTAAGGCCGAGATCCGCCAGACCGGGGCCGAAACGATCGCGTCGGGCACGGTGGATGCGATCACCTATAATTATACCATCGCCGGGTTCGAGGCGAAGCTGACCGAATTGCGCGATGAAGCGGGCGATCTTCAGGATGTTCAGGGGCTGCTGACCGGCGAACAGATGTCCGGCAAATACCAGCTGGTACAGGAAGATGGCGAACCTGCCTCGGTCCGGTCCGAAATGGTTCTGGGGCCGATGACCCTGAATGTCTCGGGCAAGGAGACGGGCTGGGCAGAAGCGGGCGGGGCGGAAGAGGCTGGGTCCCGGTTTTCCGGAACCATCACCCTTGCGCGCCTGAAAACGGCCTTCAGCGGCGCCTTGCTGCCGGCCGATAGACTGACCGACATCAGGGCGGCCCTGGCAGAAGGGCTGGCCTTTGACAGTCAGACGGAATTCGGGGCGCTGACGGCGCAGGTCGAGGTGACCGATGGGGCCACCAGCGGCTTTACCGCAAAGCTTGATGGCGGTGATCTGGGCCTGCTGTTTGACGGTGCGCGCTTTGACTGGGGCGTTTCGCTGCTGGGCGGCGATGTCCGGATGGAGGCGCCGGCCGAAGGGCTGACCGATGTGGCGACGGCCTTTACCGAGGTGACACTGCGAATGGGGATACCGCTCGCAAATGACGGGTTGTCGAGCGATTTCAGCTTTCTGAGCCGCCTCGTCGACGTAACTGTCTCGGACTATGTCTGGGGCCTTGCGGACCCGACCTCGCAACTGTCGCGCGACCCGGCGACGCTGATCGTGGACCTGACCGGCAAGGGGGCCTGGCTGCAGGATATCTTCGCGCCGGACCTGACGGCGGATCCTTCCGCCAGCGTGTCGCCGGCCCGCATCGACCAGATCGACCTGAAACAGGGGCTGGCAAAGCTGCTTGGCGCGCAGCTTGACGCCGCGGGCGCGCTGAGCTTCGACAATACCGATACCACGACCTTCCAGGGTTTTCCGGCGCCCGATGGCAGGATCACGGTCAATCTGGCGGGGGTGTCAGCGCTTCTCGACAAGCTGGTGGCCCTTGGGATTGTCAGCGCCAACGACCTGACGGGCATCCGGATGGGGATGGCCATGTTCACCCGCCCGGGCGCCGGCCCCGATCAGCTGACGACTGAAATCGAGTTCCGCAACAAGGGCCTTTTCGTCAACGGCCAGCAACTTTTGTAACCCGTTTCGCCGCCCGGGGGCCCGTCCTCCGGAACACTCTCTTCGTCTTTTGGAATCTCCTGACATGTCCTCTTTGTTGCGCAACTCTGCCGCCCTTGCCGGTTCCCTGGTCGTGATGACCGCCCTTCCGCCGGCGGCCTGGGCCCAGGGCGTGACCGCTCAGGAGCTGTGGGCGGCCTGGCAGGATGGTGTCGCTCTGGCGGGCGGCACGCTCAGCGCCAGCGAAAGCCGCGAGGGCAACCAGCTCGTGCTCCAGGATCTGCGCCTCGATATGGGCGATGAGGCGGGGATGCTGCAGCTTGAGGTGATGAAGCTGGTCAACCAGGCCGATGGTTCGGTGGCAGTGATCCTGCCCGACCGCTTCCCGCTGATGTTCGAGCTGCCCGACGCGCCTGCCGATGCGCCCGGGGCGGACTCCGGGCCAGAGAACGGGCCAGAGAAGGTGTTCATCACCGTCGATGCGCCGGATCTGAACCTTGTGGTGCAGGGGCTGGGCGAGCGCGCCGAATTCCAGGCGGCGGCGCCGACGATGACGCTGACACTTGACCGGTTCGTGCCGGCGATCCCGCCCGAGGCAGGCGCGGTGACCGCCAGTGTCGTGCTGGACAGCTTTGTCCTGCGCTATCTGCAGGATCTTGCGACGGATGTGCCGCTGATTGATGCGGCGGTGTCTTTTGACACGCTCAATGCCCGGGTTGCGGTCGGCAAAAACGCCTCGGGCAGTGCTGAGATGGCGGCCCGGCTGGGGAAATCCTCGGCGGGCTTTTCCGGCGCAATGCCGGTCAATTCACCGGCGCTCCAGGAGGCAGAGGCGGCGATGGCGGGCGGGAATTTCCCGGTCGCGGCCTGGCTCGCGCTGCTTGATGCAGGGATGCGCGGCAAGGTCAGCCTTTCGCTGGGGGATGCGGAGTTCACCGGTGACGTGACCGAAATCACCGCCGGAACCGCGACCACGCCGACGACCTGGGATATCGGCTTTGCCACGCTGGATCTCGCGCTTGGGGTTGATGCGACGAAGATCGGCTATTCCACGGTGCTGAAGGGGACGCAGTTCCTGCTGACCGGCGATATTCCCGATTTCCCGGCTGACAGCATGAGCTACGGGATCGGAGAATACCGGATCGGCCTCGAGGCCGGCCTGAACGGGCTGACCAAACCGCAGGACTGGTCGGCGGCCTATGTGATGCGTGACATCACCATGTCGGATGAGATGTGGCATCTGATCAGCAATGGCACCGAGCTGCCGCATGAGCCGCTGACCCTGGCGCTGGATCTGGGCGGCCGTTACGGGGTGCAGCCAGAGATGCTGAAACCCGGCTGGACTCCGGTCGACGCCGGCCAGCCCTTTTCCGAGTTCAGCTTTAAGATCAACGAGATGAAACTTGCGGGCCTTGGAGTTTTGTCGACCGGTCAGGGCGGGCTGGGCTTTGATTTCTCGGATCTGGTGACTTTTGACGGACTGCCGCTGCCCTCGGGCCGTGTCTCGATTCTGACCACGGGCGCTTATGGGCTGATCGACCTGATGGCGAAGGCCGGTCAGATCACCGCCGAAGATGTCCAGGGCGCGCGGGCCGCCCTTCTGATGGTGGGCCGTGCCGGTGAAGCGCCGGATACGCTGCATACCGAGGTCGATTTCCGCGAGAAGGGCCTGTTCCTCAACGGGATCAAAATCCGCTGAAACCGCCGGGGTTTGCCCTGCCGCCGCGCCGGGGCCAGCCCTTGCGCCAGGGGGCGGGGCAGATTACCTCTGCCTTGCCCCACAAAGGATAACGCATGTCCGCGCCCGATCTTGCCGAACTGACCCATGATCTTCTGAAAGCCGCCCGCGCCGCCGGGGCCGACCAGGCCGATGCGCTTGCGGTGCGCGGCACGGCGCTTTCGGTCGATACCCGTCAGGGCCAGCTGGAACAGGCCGAACGCGCCGAAGGCACCGATATCGGGCTTCGGGTGCTGATCGGCCAGCGCCAGGCCTGTGTGTCGGCCTCTGATATTTCCGCAGTGACGATTGCAGCGCTGGCGGAACGCGCCGTTGCGATGGCGCGTGAGGCGCCAGAAGATGCGGCGATCGGCCTGGCCGACCCCGACGATCTGGCGCAGCTGCGCGAGTCCTCGGGGCTCGAACTGGAAGATGGCGGTGCCGACCCGGATGCGGCGGCGCTGGAGACAGCAGCGCGCGGGCTTGAAGCGGCCGCGCTTGAAGCAGACGGCATCACCCAGGCCGAAGCCTCGGCCACCTTTTCGCGCCGCGCCCTGCATCTTGCGCAGTCGAACGGCTTTGCCGGCGGTTACGGGCGCAGCGGTCACAGCCGGTCGGTCGTGGCCTTTTGCGGCTCTGGCACCGCGATGGAGCGCGATTACGCCGGAGAAGCCCGCCCCTGGGCCATTGATCTGCCCGATGGCGCCGGGATCGGCAGGCTTGCGGCAGAACGGGCGCTGCAACGGCTTGGCGCAGTCAAGCCGCCGACCGGCACGTTCCCGGTTCTGTATGACGAGCGGATCGCCTCTTCGCTGATCGGCCATCTGCTGGGCGCGATCAATGGCGAGGCGGTGGCGCGCGGCGCCTCCTGGGCGCGCGACCTGCTGGAGCAGCCGGTGCTGCCGGCGGGGGTCAGCCTGCGCGAAGACCCGCTGCGCAAACGCGGATCATCCTCGCGGATTTTTGACGCCGAAGGGCTGGCGACCTCGGCAAAGGATTTCGTGGCGGATGGGGTGCTGACAAGCTGGGTGCTCGACCTCGCCACTGCACGGCGGCTGAAACTGCGCCCGACCGCCAATGCGATGCGCGGGCCTTCGGCGCCGCCCTCGCCGGGCACGACCAATCTGGAACTGACGCCGGGCACCGCCAGCCGCGATGATCTGATCGCGCAAATGGGGACGGGGCTGCTGGTCACCTCGCTGATCGGCTCGACCATCAACCCGACCACGGGCGATTACTCGCGCGGGGCTTCGGGCTGGTGGGTCGAGAAGGGCCGTCTCTCGCATCCGGTCCATGAATGCACCATCGCGGGCAATCTGCGCGACATGCTGCGGCGGATCGTCCAGGCCAATGATGCGCGCCCGCATCTGGCGATCCGGGTGCCTTCGATCCTGATCGACGGAATGACCATTGCCGGTGCGTGATCCGGTGCGTGATTCGGGGCGTGCTCGGGATGCCGAAGATCTCGATCTGCTGGAGCGCGCCGCCCGGGCGGCGGGGCCGATTGCGCTGATCTACTGGCGGCGCGCGCCCGAAGCCTGGGAAAAACCCGATGATGCCGGCCCGGTTTCCGAGGCCGATCTCGCAGTTGACCGCAGCCTGCGCGAGACGCTGATGGCGGCGCGGCCCTCTTACGGCTGGCTCTCCGAGGAAACCCCGGATGACCTCGAAAGGCTGAGGCATGAGGATGTCTTTATCGTTGACCCGATTGACGGCACCCGCGCCTTCCTCGCCGGAGAGAAGGAATTCGCGCTGTCGCTGGCGCTTGTGCGGGGCGGGATCGTCGTGGCGGGGGTGGTGCATCTGCCGGCCCGCGATCTGACCTATAGCGCGCGGCTTGGCGGGCCGGCTTTGTGCAATGGCCGCGAGATCCGGGCGTCTTCGCGCGAGGATCTCACCGGGGCCAGCGTGATGACCAACCGCGTCAATCTTGACCCGGCGCAATGGCCGGGCGGCATCCCGGAGGTGAATCGGGTGTTCCGCTCGTCACTGGCCTACCGGCTCTGTCTGGCGGCCGAGGGGCGGGCGGATGCCATGCTGACGCTGCGCCAGACCTGGGAATGGGATGCGGCGGCAGGAAGCCTGATCGCGGCGGCGGCTGGCTGCAGGGTTACCGACCGCCACGGCGCGGAGCTGGTGTTCAACCGCAGGGTGCCGCAAAGCGATGGCGTTGTCGCAGCACCACCTGCCTTGCATCATGGCTTCATGCGCGGGCTTGGCGTCTGACGGCTCTGCTAAGGCCTTATGCCAAACAGAGGCGCGACATGGCGCAGCCGCGCGCATAGTGCCGGGATGGCGCGGGGGTGGCTGAGATAGTCGGTGAGCCGCATCATCTCCCAGCATTGGCCTTCGCTGCCGAAGCGGATCGCGGCGATTTCTGTTGTGGTGATCCCTGTTGCGAAAAAGACCCCCGGCAGTGCGCCGCCGGTCATGGGCGGAAATTCAGCCCGGTGCAGCAGTCGCGCGGCGGGGAGGGTAAGGCCGAATTCCTCCCGGAGCTCGCGCAGCAGACAGGATTCGGCGGTCTCCTCGCCTTCGCGCCCACCGCCGGGCAGATCCCAGTGGCCCGGCCAGGGCAGATGCGGGAAGTCATCGCGCAGATAAGTCAAAAGCCGCGCTTCACCACCGTTCAGGTGAAAAAACGCGGCTTTGGCGCCGTTGAACCCGGCCATGACCGGCTTACGGATTGTCGTTGATGTCACGGTCCCAGATCTTCACCTGGCCGTCGCGGGTGCCCAGCAGCCGGCGGATCACCAGCCAGGAAATCAGCGACAGCACCGCGAAAATCGCAAGGAGCATCGGCAGCCCGGCGGGGATCCCGACCAGCACGACCAGCCCGGTCAGCGCCGCGCCGACCGCAAAGCCTACGAAAATATAGCCGGGCACGATCACTTCGACCATGCCGAGCGCCAGGCCCAGCACGATCCAGCTCCACCAGGTGCTCCAGATCTGATCCATCACCTGGCCTTAAGCATGTTGAACGCATTCCCGAAGGCCTCAAGCGCCTGGGCCGGGATCAGGATGGTCTGCTTGCCCTGGCCTTTGGCCACGGCTTCCAGCGCCTCGACCTGTTTCAGCGCCACCTGATACTGCGCCGCAGAGATGCCATTCTCGGCGATGGCGGCGGCGATCACCGAGGTCGCGAAGGCCTCTGCCTCGGCGGTGACGCGCTTGGCTTTCGCCTGCTGTTCCGCCTGGTAGAGCTCGGCATCGGCCTGCAGTTCGACTGCGCGTTTCTTGCCCTCGGCCTCGGTCACCTGCGCGCGCCGCGCGCGCTCCGCGTTCAGCTGTTGCAACATCGCCGAGCGCGTCGCGTCATCAAGATTGACGTCAAGGATCTCGGCCCGGGTCACTTCGACGCCCCAGTCATCGACCATGGCGGCAACCTGCTCGCGCACCCGCTCGATCAGCTGGCTGCGGTTCGATTGCACCTGGTCAAGCTCCAGCTTGCCGATTTCCGAACGCACGATGCCTGCGACGGTGGTGGCGATGGCGCCGTCGATATCGCGAATCCGGTAGACGGTCTTTTCCGGTTCGGTCACGCGGTAGAAGACCGAGGTTTCCACCTTGACCAGCACGTTATCGGCGGTGATGGCGTCCTGGCTGGCGGTGGGCAACTGACGCTCCAGCACCGAAACGCGATGGGCGATGCGGTCAAGGAAGGGCACGACGAAGTTGATCCCCGGCCCCAATACGGATTTCAGACGCCCAAAGCGTTCGACCACATGTTTTTCCGATTGCGGAACGATGCGGACGCCCAGAAAAATGCAGAGGATGACAAAGACGGCAATCGCCACCAGGACGGCGTTTGTGCCTGAAATATTACTAAGATCCATCACTACTTCTCCTGGAACGGCCCGATTACCGGCATTTGCACGCATTGTGATCGGGGAAGGCATTCATATCAAGGTAAGAGTTTCCACTGGCCCGCCCGCCGTCTTTTCCCCGCAGACATGGCGCTGTAGACTGCGCGCGGCATCCGGCCGGTGACTGCGGTCCGGCGCTGCTGAAGGACCGCCCTGCTGACGGGCCCGCTGACGGGAAGGAATACCATGGCGCAGAGACTTCATCTGGTGTTTGGCGGCGAGCTGGTCTCGCCGGACTCGACCCAGTTCCGCGATGCGGACAAGATCCACATTGTCGGCATGTTCCCCGATTATGACAGCGCCTATGTCGCCTGGAAGGCCGAGGCGCAGCGCACGGTCGATGACGCCCATACCCGGTATTTCATCGCGCATCTGCATCGTCTGCGGGACGAAGAGATGACCGCGCCGGCGGCTCAGGCCGGCTGACCCATGGCGACCGCGCCGTCAAGAGGCTGGTGGCCGGCAACGGGTCGCCGGAGACGCAGCCATGCAGAGCGTCCGGCCCGCCCTCTGGGCGGGCTGATCTGGTTGCATGTGCCGGGCCAGGCGTCGCTTTCGGCCATGCGCGAGCTGGCGCGGCGGTTGATCGAAGAAGATGGCGTCGCCGTGCTGATGACCGGCGAAAGCGGCGGCCCGCGGGCGAAGGGTGTGATCTTTGACCAGGCTCCGGAAGACGGCGCGCAGACGGTGCGCGACTTTCTCGACCATTGGCGCCCCGATGCGGTTGTGTTTTCCGAAGGCGAGATCCGGCCGGCGCTTTTGCATGAATGTGCCGAGCGGCAGCTGATGCTGATCATGGCGGATGCCAGCGATCCCTGGTTTCTGCGCGGGCATGAAAGCTGGATCCCGGGCGCGATGCGGCGCTCGGTTTCGGCCCTGTCTCAGGTCTATGCGATTGACCAGGCCGCGATGCGGGCCTGGCGGCGCGCCGGGATCGCGCCTGCGCGGGTGGTCAGCGCGGGCCGGATGGAGGAAAGCTCGCTCGCGCTTCCCTGCCTCGAGGCAGAGCGGGAATATCTGGCGGCCGCGATGATGACGCGGCCGGTCTGGTTCGGCGCGCGGGTGCCGCGCTCTGAGGAGGGCGCGGTGCTGGCGGCACAGCAATATGCGATGCAGCTGGCGCACCGGCTGTTGCTGATCGTGATGCCGGAAGATCCCGCCCGGGCCGCGCCGCTGGCGCGGGAACTTGCAGAACAGGGCTGGGTCACCGCCTCGCGCAGTGACGAAGAAGAGCCCGAGACCGAGACCGCGATCTATATCGTGAATGATGCCGCCGAGCTTGGTCTGTGGTACAGGCTGGCGCCGGTCAGCTATCTGGGCGGCGGCCTGTCGGGCACCGGGCTTTTGACCAGCCCGCTGGAGCCGGCGGCACTTGGTTCGGCGATCCTGCATGGGCCGCGACCGGGGGGGTTTGGTCCGCAGATCGGGCGGCTTGGTGCGGCGCGGGCAGCGCGGGCGGTGGCCTCGATCCGCGATCTGAGCGAGGCGCTTGGCGATCTTCTGGCGCCCGACCGCACGGCACGTCTGGCGCAGGCCGCCTGGGGCGTGGTCTCGGACGGGGCCGAGGTGACCGAGGCCGTGCTCGCCGATCTGCGCAGGGCGCTGGCGGCGGCGAAAGCGCAGGGGCGGATCTGATGCGCGCACCGGGGTTCTGGGACAATCCGCCGGACGCGCCGGGGTTCAAGGCGCGGCTTCTGCAGCCTTTGGGCGCAATTTATGCGGCGGCGACCGCGCGACGGCTGCGGCAGGCGGGCGGCTACCGCGCGCCGGTGCCGGTGATCTGCGTCGGCAATCTGAACGCGGGCGGCGTCGGCAAGACCCCGACCGTCATGGCGCTGATCGCGCATCTGGCTGCGCGGGGGCATCGGGTCCAGGTGGTGACGCGCGGCTATGGCGGATCAGCCAGTGGCCCTTTACGGGTCGACACAACCCGACATACCGCCGATCTGACAGGGGACGAGCCGCTGCTGATCGCGCCTTTCGCGCCGGTCTGGGTGGCGAAGGACCGCGCCGAAGGGGTCAAGGCGGCGGTCGCGGATGGTGCCGGAGTAATCTTGCTCGACGACGGGCATCAGAATCCTGCGGTGGTGAAGGATCTGTCGCTGGTGGTGGTGGATGCGGGCCAGGGCTTTGGCAATGGGCTCTGCATCCCGGCGGGGCCATTGCGCGAGCCGGTGGCGGCGGGGCTGGCGCGGGCGGATGCGGTGCTTGCGATCGGCGATGCGGCGGCTCAGACACGGCTCAATCTGAACTGGGGGCGGCAGCTGGGTGATCTGCCCCGACTGTCGGGCCGGCTCGTGCCGCTGCAAATGGGAATGGACTGGCGGCAGGAGCGGGTGCTCGCCTTTGCCGGCATCGGCAATCCGGAAAAATTCTTCGCGACGCTCAGGGCCGAAGGGGCCGAGCTGGTCAGGGCGGAGGCACTGGATGATCACCAGAAGCTCTCGCCCGCGCTGATCGCGCGGCTGGAGGCCGAGGCGATGCTGCTCGGCGCGCAGCTGGTGACGACCGAGAAGGATGCGGCGCGGTTGCCACCGGCGTTCCGCCTCAAGGTGCTGACCCTGGTGGTGCGGCTGGAGATTGACGACTGGGTGCCGTTTGACGGATTGCTGAAACCTCTGGGCCTGTGACCCGAAATCTTTAAAGATTTCGGCAAAATTCCTCTGCAGGAATTTGTCCGTTTCCTTGCAAGGAAACGGGTGCAGGGCGCGACGCTCAGGCCCGGTTTCTGGCGCTGGCAATGCCCAGCACCTCGAGCACTTTCGCCTCGATCCGGGCGGCATCCATCCCGGCGACGCGGTACATTGCCTCGGGGCTGGCCTGGTCGATGAAGATATCCGGCAGCACCATCGAACGGTATTTCAGCCCGCCATCGAACACGCCTTCATCTGCCAGCAACTGCGCCACATGGCTGCCGAAGCCACCCACCGCGCCCTCTTCGACCGTGATCAGCGCTTCATGGTTGCGGGTCAGCCGCAGGATCAGATCGCGGTCCAGCGGCTTGGCAAAGCGCGCATCCACCACGGTTGGTGCGAGGCCGCGCGCGCTCAGCGCTTCGGCGGCTTTCAGCACCTCGGCAAGCCGCGTCCCGAAGGAGAGGATCGCCACCCGGTTGCCCTCTTGCAGCAGCCGGGCGCGGCCGATCTCCAGCACCTCGCCCCGCGCCGGCATCTCGACGCCCATGCCCTCGCCCCGCGGATAGCGAAAGGCAATCGGGCTTTCATCCCAGGCCGCCGCCGTGGCGACCATATGTTTCAGCTCGGCCTCATCTGCGGCGGCCATCACCACCATGCCCGGCAGGTTCGCGAGGAAGGCCACGTCGAAAGATCCTGCATGGGTCGCGCCATCGGCGCCGACCAGCCCCGCGCGGTCGATGGCAAAGCGTACCGGCAGCCGCTGGATCGCGACATCATGCACCACCTGGTCGTAGCCGCGTTGCAGGAAGGTCGAATAGATCGCGCAGAAAGGCTTCATCCCCCCCGCCGCCAGCCCGGCGGCGAATGTCACCGCATGTTGCTCGGCGATCCCCACATCGAACAGCCGGCGTGGGAAGCGCGCCCCGAACAGATCCAGCCCGGTCCCATCCGGCATCGCCGCCGTCACACCGACGATCTTCTCGTCGCGCTCGGCCTCCTGGATCAGGCTTTCGGCGAAGACTTTCGTATAGGACGGCGCGTTGGAGGGGGTCTTTTTCTGCTCGCCGGTCACCAGGTCGAATTTCGCCCGTGCATGGCCCCGATCCGGCGCATTCTCAGCCGGGCCATAGCCTTTGCCCTTTTTCGTCAGCACATGCAGCAGGACCGGCCCATGCGAGCGCGCCTTCAGCGTCCTGAGGACGGGCAGCAGCTGGTCGAGATCATGGCCGTCAATCGGCCCGACATAGGTAAAGCCAAGCGCCTCAAACAGCGTGCCCCCCACCGCCATGCCCTTGAGCATTTCTTTCGCGCGTTTCGCGCCTTCCTGCAGTGGGCCCGGGAGCAGCGAGACAAAGCCCTTTGCAACCTCTTTCAGATCCTGCATCGGGGCTTCGGCGTAAAGCTTGCTGAGATAGGCCGAGAGCGCTCCGACCGGCGGCGCGATCGACATCTCATTGTCGTTCAGCACCACGAAAAGCCGCTTTTTCAGCGCGCCTGCATTGTTCATCGCCTCGAAGGCCATGCCTGCCGACATCGAGCCATCGCCAATGACCGCAATCGCATCGCCGGCATCACCGCCGAGATCCGCCGCCATCGCAAAGCCAAGCGCCGCCGAGATCGAGGTCGAGCTATGCGCCGCGCCGAAAGGGTCATAGGGGCTTTCCGAGCGTTTGGTGAATCCCGACAGCCCGCCCTCCATCCGAAGCGTGCGGATCCGATCGCGCCGCCCGGTCAGGATCTTATGCGGATAGCATTGATGGCCGACATCCCAGATCAGCTTGTCCTTCGGCGTGTCGAACACGGCGTGCAGTGCCACGGTCAGCTCGACCACGCCAAGCCCCGCGCCCAGATGGCCGCCGGTCACCGAGACCGCCGCAACCGTCTCGGCCCGTACCTCATCGGCCAGCTGGCGCAATTCGGCATCAGTAAGCGCCTTCATATCTGACGGGAAATGCACCCGGTCGAGGATGGTGGAGGATGCTGCCATGGGGAGGCTCCTGGGAAGCGGCGCGGCCTGTGGGGTCAGGCCTGTCTTGATATGGTGAAACGGGCGGCGGCGACAAGATTTTCGGCCCGCGCCCCATAGGGGGAAAGCGCGGCCTCGGCCTCGCGGATCAGTCCGGACGCGCGGGCACGGGCCGGTTCAAGCCCCAGAAGCGAGACGAAAGTGGCCTTGCCGCGCCCCTCATCTTTGCCCGTGCGCTTGCCTGTGATGCCGGCATCGCCCGTGACATCAAGGACATCGTCATGGATCTGGAACGCAAGGCCAAGCGCCGCCGCATAGGCCCGCAAAGGCGCCGGGTCTTCGCCAGCAATCAGTGCCCCGGCACTGGCCGAAAAGCCGATCAGCGCGCCGGTCTTGCCAGCCTGGAGCGCTGTGATCTCTGCCAGCGACAGCGTGCGACCGGCGGTCTCGGCGGCGATATCCAGCGCCTGACCCAGAACCATCCCTTCGGCGCCCGAGGCCTTTGCCAGGGCCTGAACCAACGCAATTCGCCGCTCTGCCGCTCCGATCACCGGATCGGTCAGCGCCTCAAATGCGAGGGTCTGCAGGGCATCACCGGCCAGGATCGCGGTGGCCTCATCCCATTTCACATGTACGGTCGGCAAGCCGCGCCGCAGGTCATCATCATCCATCGCGGGCAGATCGTCATGGATCAGGCTATAGGCATGCAGGGCCTCGACCGCGGCTGCGACGGGCAGCGCAGCTTTCGGGTCGACCCCGAAAAGACGCGCCGATTCCAGCACCAGAAAACCGCGCAACCCTTTGCCGCCCTTCAGCGCATAGCGCATCGCTGCGATCACCGGCAGATCGGCGCGCCCGGCCAGCGTATCACGCAGCCAGAGCTGCACCCGGCTGGCATCAGCCTTCAACAGCTCGGGAAAGCTCACAGCCCCTCCGCCGGAGCGGTGCCGGTGGCGCGACCTTCCTGGACGCGGATCATCTCGACGCGCGCCTCGGCCTCGGCGAGTTTCGCGGCACAGTGCTTTTTCAGGCTGTCGCCGAATTCGTAAAGACTGATCGACTGTTCCAGCGCGACATCGCCGCGCTCCAGCTGGCCCACCACCGATTCCAGCGCCGCCATGGCTTCTTCAAAACTCATTTCCGCAACGGGTTTCTGGCTCATCGGAGGGTCCTGCTCAGCTCGCTCACATGCGCGCGGACAGTATCTTCCAGCGCGCCCGGATCATAGCCCCCTTCGAGGCAGGATACGACCCCTGCACCGCAGCCGACCGCCAGATCGGCAATCGCGCGCGTCAGCCGGGCGAAATCCGCCGTCGTCCAGCCGAGGCCCCCCAGCGGATCGTCGATATGCGCGTCAAACCCGGCGCTGAGCAGGATCAGCTGAGGCTGCCAGTCGCGAAGCCGCGCGAGTTCCGGCGCCCAGGCCGCCCACATCGCCCGCCCGTCCGATCCGGGGCGGAGCGGCAGATTGGTGATCTGTTGATGCGCGCCGCGCTCATCCGCATATCCCGTACCCGGAAAAAGCGGCATCTGCTGCGAAGAGACAAAGCGCACCCGCGCCTCATCCCATAACAGATCCTGCGTGCCATTGCCGTGATGCACGTCGAAATCCAGCACCGCGACGCGGCTGAGCCCATGCAGATCCAGCGCCCGCTTCGCCGCAATCGCCACAGTGCCAAAGAGGCAAAACCCCATCGCAACCGCCGCTTCCGCATGATGGCCCGGCGGGCGCGCCGCTACAAAAGCCGCCCGTGCCTCGCCGCCAAGCACCGCATCAACTGCTGCACAGGCGCCACCCACGGCACGAAGCCCGGCCTCCCATGACCCCGGAGAGAGCCAGGTATCGCCATCGATCGCTCTGAGCCCAGTTGCCGGCAGGGCGGCCTTCAGCCTTGCGACATAATCCGCCGGATGACAGCGCAAAAGCTCCGCCTCAGCCACCAAAGGCGCAGGCCGCTCCTCCACCATAAGCCCGACAAGGCCCCGCGCGACAGCCGCCATCCGCTCCGGCCGCTCCGGATGCCCCTCAGGCACCAGATGCCGCGCGAAAGCACCATCTGAGAAAACCAGCATCAATGCCCCTTCCTCCTGACCTAAATACTCCGGGGGGTGCGGGGGGGCGGCCCCCCCCCTTAGGCCCCCCGC
>NZ_JAEFCF010000061.1 GCF_016405985.1 Paracoccus sp. IB05 | reverse complement strand
TCTGTGAATGAGACTTAGGTCCGAAAAAGGAAGGCGGCATCCGTGACTCAGGACTCAAATGTCACCAGTCAGGAACTAAGTGTTCTGGCCGAAACCTTTCGCCTGCTGGGTGATCCCAGCAGGCTGAAGATTTTGCTGCATTGTGTCGATGGACCGAAAGCGGTTTCCGAAATGGCCGCTGCTCTTGATCTCTCGCAGTCATTGGTCAGCCACCATTTGCGGCTGTTGCGGGGCGCACGGCTGGTCAGTGGCGAAAGGCGCGCGAAGCAGATTTTCTACCGGATTTCTGATGAGCATGTGACGGATGTCCTCCTCGATATGCTGGTCCACGTCCGCGAAGACCATCATTCAGCGCATGGCCACGAGCACGAGGCGGACTGACTGGCTCGTTTCGCACTCCATGCGCCGTAGCTCTTTCACAGCTCCGGGACGATCTCGACTTCATTGGTCGCCTAGGATATAGTCGTGAAGCCTTGGGACAAAAGTCATGCGTCAACTCGTCGCCATCATCGCTTTGATTTCCTTTGCCTTTGTTTCTTTGGCAACGATGAGCCATGGCACCCGCATGGCGATGGAAGATACGTCCCGTGCGACGTCTCACTCGGTCATGGTCAGCGATGACGAACATGGGGGAGGGCATGGGAATGCTCGACCGATGAAAGACAACCATTGCACAGAAAACTCGGCCTGCACCGATGAAGCCGGTCTCTGCGCTGCATACTGTGCCAAACTGACCACCTTTACCTTCGCCGAGAAATACGGCCTCCGGGCATCTGAGGCCTTCGTATCGCGGTGGCGAAACAATGACTCCTCACGTTTGACGGGGCGTGTTCCCGCTTTGCAGGACCGACCTCCCAAACCTCTCCTGATCTAAATTCCGATGCCGGTCGGAAAGACTGGCGGACACCCACAGGAATTTTTCCCATCAGGAGATGGAAAATGACGACTATTTCACGCCGTGGAGTTTTGGCGGCAGGCGCAGCCATGGTGCTGGCTCCGGCACTTCCCCGCGTCGCACGCGCACAGGATCAGGTGCTTTCGCTGAAGGCAGCGACGCGTGTTCTGGATATCGACGGGCGCGCAGCTACTGTTTTCGGGCTTGAAGGCCTAGGCGGTCAGGGTCTTGTCCTTGATCCGGGGCAGCGATTCAGGGTCGATCTGACCAATGAACTGGATATACCGACGCTGATCCATTGGCATGGCCAGATCCCGCCGAACGATCAGGATGGCGTACCGGATCTGCCGCGTCCGATGCTGATGCCGGGCGAAAGTCGTTCCTACGACTATGCGACGATGCCCGGAACATACTGGATGCACGCGCATATTCCGTTGCAGGAAATGAAGCTGCTCGCCGCGCCGCTGATCGTGCAAAGCGACGAGGACATGCGGGCAGATCGCCAACAGGTGGTGATGTTCCTGCACGACATGTCGTTCAAGGAGCCGGAAGAGATTATGGCGGAGATCACCGGCGGCCATGGTGGCGGCCATGACATGTCCAACATGAGTGCCGCACCGGAGCAAGGCAATGACATGGGCGCGATGCCCGGAATGGATCATTCCGGCATGAACATGGACGGCATGGCCATGGATCTGAACGACTATGATTGGGATGCCTATCTAACCAATGACCGCACCCTGTCGGATCCCGATGTCGTGCGGGTCGAAAAGGGTGGTAAGGTTCTGATGCGCGTGATCAACGGCGCCTCTTCCACCGTGTTCTGGATCGAAACCGGCGTTTTGCCCGGACGTCTTGTCGCGGTGGACGGGCACGCCGTTCAGCCGTTTGAGGGCAGCCGCTTTGGTATCGCCATGGGGCAACGCATGGATATCGAGATTACCTTGCCGGGCGAGGGCGCATGGCCGATCCTTGCGCTTCGCGAAGGTGCGCGTGAGCGGACCGGCCTGTTCCTCGCGACATCAGGTGCAACGGTAGAGCGTCTGTCTGGCATGGCAGAGGAGGCGTCGCCCGCCTTCGACATTGATATGGCGCAGGAATTGCGGTTGAAAGCGGCGGAAAACCTGCCACAGCGCGCGGCACAGCGGATCCATATGGTGATGCTCGGCGGCTCGATGCAGCCCTATGTCTGGACCATCGACGGCAATGTCTGGGGCAGTCACAAACCGCTGGGAGCTGTTTCGGGCGAGCGCGTCGAGATCATGTTCCACAACATGTCGATGATGGGCCACCCGATGCACCTGCACGGCCACGTTTTTCAGGTTGTCGACATCAATGGTCGGCGGGTTGATGGAGCCCGTCGTGACACTGTCTATGTGCCTCCCATGGCCGCCGTGACCATTGCGATGGACGCAGGTGAAGCCGCGCGCTGGATGCTGCATTGCCATCATATGCCGCACCTGCAAACGGGCATGATGACGGAATTCAGCGTCTCCGCCTGAAGTATGGCGGGCGGTAAATCCGCCCGCTTACCCATTCATTGGCACGCAATTCCTGTGCGGAGCTTTCTTGACGGACCCGCAATCCCGGATGCAGCGTTGCTTACCTGAAATACGGCCCTTTTGATCCTGTGACAGCCGCCGCTGGATCAAGGAGAGGAGAGTGTGACATGAACAATTCCAACGATCACAGCGCGCATGGCACGATGCCAGGCCATGGTGGCCATGATATGACACCGCCGGATCCGGGTGCGGAAGTGACGACCGATCCCGTCTGCGGCATGCAGGTGACGATCAAGCCCGACAGCCGCAAGCAAGAGTTCCAGGGCAAAACCCACTACTTCTGTTCGGCCAAATGCCAGACGAAATTCGAAGCGGACCCCTGGTTCTACGCGTCGGGCAATGCTGCGAACAAGCCCAAGGCGGTGGCGGCGGGCACGCAATACACCTGTCCGATGCATCCCGAGATCGTGCGCGACGCCCCTGGATCCTGCCCACTCTGCGGGATGGCGCTGGAGCCGATGATCCCCACGACCGATGATGAGCCCAGCCATGAACTGGTCGACTTCACCCGTCGCATGTGGATCAGCCTTGCTGCCGCTATCCCGCTGATGCTTCTGACCATGGGCGATATGATCGGCATCCCGGTCCGGCAATGGGTCGGTCCGATGAACGCGCCATGGATAGAATTCGCACTGGCGACGCCCATCGTGCTCTGGGCCGCTGCGCCGTTTTTCAAGCGCGGCTGGGACAGCATCATAAACCGTTCACCGAATATGTGGACGCTGATCTCTCTGGGTGTCGGCGCCGCCTTCCTCTATTCCATCGTGGCGACGGTGTGGCCGGGCATATTCCCGGAGGCCTATCGCTCCGGCCATGGCGTCGGTACCTATTTCGAGGCGGCAGTGGTCATCGTGGCCCTGGTGTTTGTCGGCCAGGTACTGGAATTGCGCGCCCGTGAACGTACTGGCGATGCGATCAAGGCGCTGCTGAATCTTGCTCCCAAGACCGCGCGGCGGGTGCTGGCGGATGGCACCGAATATGACGCGCCTTTGGACAACATCATGCAGGGTGACCGCCTTCGCGTGCGCCCCGGCGACAGCGTACCGGTTGATGGCACGGTGGTTGAGGGGGGCTCGTCGGTCGATGAAAGCATGATCACCGGCGAGCCTGTGCCGGTGGAAAAGACCGCGGGCGATCACGTCACTGGCGGCACCATCAACAAGAACGGCAGTCTGGTGATCGAGGCCCGCCGTGTGGGTGCCGATACCGTGCTGTCGCAGATCGTCAACATGGTTGCCGGCGCCCGCCGGTCGCGCGCGCCGATCCAGGGGCTTGCCGACCGGGTGGCGTCGATCTTCGTGCCAACGGTGGTGCTAGTCGCAATCCTCGCTTTCATCGGTTGGTTCATCTGGGGTCCAGAGCCCGCACTGATCTTTGCGGTCGCCTCGGCGGTGTCGGTGCTGATCATCGCCTGCCCCTGTGCGCTTGGTCTGGCGACCCCGATTTCGATCACTACGGCCGCAGGGCGCGGCGCGCAGGCCGGTGTGCTGGTCAAGAACGCCGAAGCGCTGGAGCGTATGGCCGCCGTCACCACGCTGGTCGTCGACAAGACCGGCACCCTGACCGAGGGTAAGCCCGCGCTGACCGATGTGATCACCCTTGGATCGGTGCCGGAGGCCGACATCCTCGCGGTGGCGGCGGCGCTGGAGCGCGGATCGGAGCACCCGCTGGCCGAGGCGATCGTCGGCGGGGCCGAAGCGCGCGGCACCCAACGCAAATCCGCTACGGATTTCGCCGCCGTCACCGGCAAGGGGGTGCAGGGCCGGGTGGATGGCCAGCCGGTCGCGCTCGGAAATGCCGCGATGATGCGCGAAGTGGGCCTCGATCCCACTGCGCATGAGGCGCGGGCCGATGAAATGCGCACCGAGGGCAAGACCGCCATGTTCATCGCGATTGATGGCGCTGTCGCAGGGATCGTCGCGGTGGCAGACCCGATCAAGGCAACCACGGTCGAGGCCATTCGTCTGCTGCACGAGCAAGGCCTGAAGATCATCATGGCGACAGGGGACAACCAGCGCACCGCCGAAGCGGTGGCGGCACGGCTTGGCATCGACGAGGTCCGCGCCGGAGTGATGCCCGAGGACAAGAAGGCGCTGATCGAAGAGTTGCGCAAACGCGGCGAAGTCATCGCCATGGCGGGCGATGGCGTGAACGATGCGCCGGCGCTGGCAGCCGCCGATGTCGGCATTGCGATGGGAACCGGGGCGGATGTCGCGGTTGAAAGCGCCGGGCTGACCCTGCTTGGCGGCGATCTGCTGGGCGTGGTGCGGGCACGCAACCTTGCGAAGGCGACGCTGCGCAACATCAAGGAGAACCTGTTCTTTGCCTTCGCCTACAACACGGCGGGCATCCCGATTGCGGCTGGGATCTTCTATCCGCTGACCGGCTGGCTGCTGTCGCCGATGTTCGCGGCGGCCGCCATGAGCCTGTCCTCGGTTTCCGTGATCGCCAATGCGCTGCGGTTGCGGCGCGTCAAACTATGATCACGGCGTATTGAAAAGGATCCGGGCGGCAAGCTCCGCTGTCGCCCAGATCACTTCGGCCGGTTTTGTGCGGCAAGGAATTTCTCGAAAGCCGCAAGCGTTCTGGCCGAGACATGGTGCTCCAGCCCCTCGCCATCGATCTCTGCGATTTCGGCGGGCACACCGACGGCCACGAGCAGGGCAACGACGGTCCGGTGGCGCGCGCGGACACGTTCCGCCAGTTCGGCACCCGCATCTGTCAGGAAAATCCCGCGATAGGGGCGTGAGGTCGCCAGCCCTTCGCGTTTCAGCCTTCCGATGGCCTTGGTGGCCGTCGGCTGAGCAACGCCCATTCGCTCAGCAATATCAGCTACCCTTGCTTCACCACTCACCGAAATCAAATCGCTGATCATTTCGACATAGTCCTCGAGCAGCGCCCTCGCCTGGCATTCGCGCGCATGCGCAAAACGTCTGGCTTGCAAGGACGCTGGGGGGTGCGCCGGGGCATTTGACATGCTGCTCTCCAAGAGGTGCCCGCCGCGAGAACACGGATCGGCGGTTTCCAGTGTAGTTCCCGGGTAAACATAGATGCCGCGATGCAGCTTTGCAAACCTACGCTCATCTTCTTGCATGAAGCTACAAAATAGATACGATTGACTATGATATAGCCATGGCTATACTCTACGAGATAGCCAACCTTCATTCACGTGCCACTTCATGACCAGTTCCGATCGCGCCCGCATCCAGATGGCCGCCATTCTCGCCGGAAAACGGCAGGGGTTCTTCAGCAAATTTCTGTTCGCGGGGCCCGCCGTCATCGCCTCGATCGCCTATGTCGATCCGGGCAACTATGCGACCAATATTCAGGCGGGCGCGGGATATGGCTATCAGCTGCTGTGGGTGGTTCTGCTGGCCAATCTGATTGCGATGATGTTTCAGGGCCTGTCGGCGCGATTGGGCATCGTCACCGGCAAGAATCTGGCGGAAATGTCACGCGACACTTTCCCCAGGCCCGTCGTGTGGGCGATGTGGGTGGTCAGTGAAATCGCCGCCATGGCCACCGATCTGGCTGAGTTTCTGGGTGGTGCCATTGGGTTGTCGCTGCTGTTTGGCCTGCCGCTGATCTGGGGCATGGTCGTCACCGCTATTGTGACCTACGGTATCCTGATCTTTGAGAAACGTGGCTTCCGCACGATGGAGCTGATTATCGGCACCATGGTCGCCATCATCAGCCTTTGCTACCTGATCGAGATCTGGATCACGCCTGTCGACTGGCAGTCTGCGGCCGCTGGCCTGATTACTCCGAACCTGCCCGATACTGCGGCGCTGACCATCGCTGTGGGCATCATCGGTGCTACCGTCATGCCGCATGCGATCTATCTGCATTCCAGCCTGACGCAATCGCGCGTTACCATCCGCAACGAGAGTGAGCGCCGTAAAGTCCTGCGCTATTCCAACATCGAGGTCGTGGTGGCGCTGGCCATCGCTGGCATGGTCAACATGGCCATGGTGATGATGGCGGCCGGGGCATTCCACGACGGCAACAGCGGCGTCGCGGAAATCGAGACTGCCTATCAGTTGCTGACGCCTTTGCTGGGCGCGGCTGCGGCCTCGGTCTTTCTGGTGTCGCTGATCACCTCGGGTGTGTCTTCCTCGGTGGTGGGGACGATGGCCGGGCAGATGATCATGCAGGGTTTCCTGCGCTTTCACGTGCCGATCTGGATACGCCGGCTGGTGACGATGGCCCCGGCCTTTGCCGTGGTGGCAGCGGGCGTCAACGCGACCGAGGCTCTGGTAATGAGCCAGGTCGTCCTATCCATCGGCCTGCCAGTGCCGATGATCGCGCTGATCATCTTCACCTCGCGCCGCGACATCATGGGCGAATACGTCATGAGCCCGGCCCTGCGTGTGCTAGCCTATACCGGAGCGGCGGTGGTGCTGGGGCTGAATTTCGTGCTGCTGGCCAGCACTTTTGGTCTGCCGATCCCGTTCCTGGGATAAGGAAGGGCCATGCCCTGCGGCATGGCCCCCCGTTCTTACATGTTCAGCACGCGGCCATAGGCGTCCAGCACGCTTTCCTTCATCGTCTCCGACAGCGTGGGGTGCGGGAAGATGGTGTGGATCAGATCCTCTTCGGTGGTCTCCAGGTTCATCGCCACGAGGAAACCCTGGATCAACTCGGTCACTTCGGCGCCTACCATATGCGCGCCCAAAAGCTGACCGGTTTTCGCGTCGAAGATGGTCTTGACCAGCCCCTGATCCTCGCCCAGGGCGATGGCCTTGCCATTGCCGATAAAGGGGAACCGGCCGACGCGGACCACGTGGCCCGCCTCGCGCGCGCGGGCCTCGGTCAGCCCTACCGAGGCGACCTGCGGATTGCCATAGGTGCAGCCCGGAATGCGCAGCTTGTCCATCGGATGCGGGTCCAGCCCGGCGATCTTTTCGACGCAGATCACGCCCTCATGTTCCGCCTTGTGCGCCAGCATCGGCGGCCCGGCCACATCGCCGATGGCATAGATGCCCGGCACATTGGTGCGGCAATAGCCGTCGATGGCGATGACGCCGCGCTCGACCTTTACGCCGACCGTTTCCAGCCCGATGTTTTCCACGTTGCACTGCACACCAGCAGCCAGCATCATCCGGTCGGCGTTGATGGTCTGGACCTTGCCGCCCTTGGTTTCCACATGTGCGGTGATGGAATTGGCGGCCTTGTCGACCTTGCCAACCTTGGCCTCCATAAGGAATTTGATGCCCATCTTCTCGAACCGCTTTTGCGCGAAATTCGAAATTTCGGCATCTTCGACCGGCATGATTTGCGCCAGCATCTCGACCACCGTCACCTCGACCCCAAGTGCGCGGTAGAAAGAGGCAAATTCGATGCCGATTGCGCCAGAGCCGACGATTAACAGGGATTTTGGCATCTCTTGCGGCACCATCGCCTCGAAATACGTCCAGATCAGCTTGCCGTCGGGTTCCAGTCCGGGGATGGCGCGCGGGCGGGCACCGGTCGCCACAATGATGTGCTTGGCGATATAGGTGCCGGGGCCTTTGACGCCTTTGGGGATCGGGCCCTGCGGCTGCATTGCGGATTTGGTCGGGGCGGTGACGTTGATCGCGCCGGGGGCGGTCAGCTTTGCCTCGCCCCAGATGATGTCGACCTTGTTCTTTTTCATAAGAAAGGTCACGCCACCCGCCATGCGTTCGGCGACGACGCGCGCCCGGCTGGTGATCTTCCCCAGATTGGGCGCAAGGCCCGTGATGTCGACGCCGAATTCCTGCCCGTGGCTGGCCAGCGTCATCACCTCGGCCGAGCGCAACAGCGCCTTGGCCGGGATGCATCCCCAGTTGGCGCAGATGCCGCCGATATGCTCGCGCTCGACGATTGCGGTTTTCAGGCCCAGCTGTGCCGCGCGGATCGCTGCGATATAGCCGCCCGGACCTGAACCCACGACGACAACGTCATAATTCTGGGACATGGGCTTCCTTTCTGTTCCAGCCGGGATGGCCGGCGCTGTCGTCATGTTTGCCGCAGCATCCTATTGGGTGCGCCGGCTGACAAGTGTGGCGGGATGGCTGTGATGTTCGGTGCCGCAGAATGTGTGATCCGTCAGCGAGGACATGACGCGACAGTTTGCGACTCCCTGATCGTCGCACCCGGATGCCATCCGGGCAAGTTCTGCCTCGAGCATCTGCAGGTCCCGAATACGTCTGCGAACGTCTTCCAGATGGGATCGGGCGATGTCATCGGCCTCGCGGCAACTGCCAGCGGGCTTGTCGATCACATCGATGAGGCTTCGGATCGCATCTATCTCGAAGCCCATAGCCCTTGCATGGCGGATCAGGCGCAGGCGATCCACTGCTGACTGGTCATAGCGACGCCGGTTGCCCCCGTCGCGCACGCCCTCCGGCAGTAGATGAATCATCTCATAGTACCGAATTGTCGTCACTTTGACGCCGGTTTGTTTTGACAGGCTTCCGATGCTCATATTCATGTCATTCACTCCTCGGCATCCGGGCGCATTTTCGGGGCCATTGATCAAAAGGCACCCCCCCCCCCGGGGCGGGGGTGCTTTGGTTACGAGGCGCGCTTCAGGCCGCGCGGGATTTGCCTCGGAAGAAGCCGAGGAGGCGCATGGCATTGGCCGTCACCAGCACGGTCGCGCCGGTATCGGCGAAGACCGCAAGCCAGAGGCCCGTCACGCCGGTCACCGTGGTCACAAGGAAGATGGCCTTCAGGCCCAGCGAAATCCCCACATTCTGCCGAATGTTCCGCATCGTTGCTCGCGACAGAGCGATCATGCGCGGGATGTCATCCACCCGGTCGCGCATCAGGGCGGCATCAGCGGCCTCCATCGCGACATCGGTGCCAGAGCCGATGGCAACCCCGACCTGCGCCGCAGCAAGCGCCGGGGCATCATTCACTCCGTCACCAACCATCACGATGGTCTGTTTTGCTGCGATTTCAGCCACAGCCCGCGACTTGTCTTCTGGCAGCATCCCCGCCTTCACGTCGATGCCGAGTTGGCGACCGATGGCGCCGCCGGTCCGGGGGTTGTCGCCGGTCATCATCAGGGGGGTGACCGATTGCGCCTTCAGCGCGGCAATCGCCGCCTTGCTTTCCGAGCGCGGCTCGTCGCGCATGGCGATCAGGCCCATCGTGTTCCCGGCAACCACGACCACGGCCACGGTCTTGCCCTGCTCCTCAAGTGCTGCGATGTGCTTTGCCGCATCCTCCGGCAGGGGCGCGCGTTCCGCCGCATGCTTCGGCGCACCGATGAAGACGCTCTGGCCCTGGACTTTCCCCTCCATGCCCTTGCCCGGCACGATGCGGACATCCGATGCTGCAAGACTATCGGCGCCGGTCTCGCTCGCATGAGCGACGATGGCCGTCGCAAGCGGGTGCGAGCTTTCGCGTTCGATCGCAGCGGAGAGCGCCAGCATGCGGGGCAACTCGCCGTTGACGGCCACTGCATCCGTGACCTTGGGTTTGCCCAGCGTCAGTGTTCCGGTTTTGTCAAATGCGACATATTTGGTGCTGGCCAGCATCTCCAGGACCGCGCCGCCCTTGATGAGCATACCTGCACGAGCACCGGCAGAAAGGCTGGACGCGACCGCTGCCGGCACCGAAATCACCAGTGCACAGGGGCATCCGATCAGGATCAGCGCGAGGGCGCGATAGATCCAGGTCTGCCAGTCGCCCCAGCCCATCAGCGGCGGTACCACAGCAACCATTGCGGCAATGGTCAGGATAATGGGCATATAGACGCGCGACAGCCGGTCGATATAGCGCTCGGTCGGGGCCTTGGCGTCCTGCGCCTCTTCGACCATGGCGATGATGCGCGCGATGGTGTTGTCCTCGGGGGCGCGGTCGACCTGGATGCGCAGGGTGGCATCGTGGTTGACGGTGCCAGCCCGCACACGCTCGCCAGGCTGTTTCGAGACGGGCACGCTTTCGCCGGTGACGGGCGATTCATCGACCGAGGAAATGCCGGTCAGGATCTCGCCATCGGCGGCAATCCGGTCGCCGGGGCGGGCGATGACGATCTGGCCGATGCGCAGGCTGTCGGCGGCGACCCTGGTGGTGCTGCCATCCTGCCCCTCGACCAACGCGTCGCGCGGCAAGAGCTTGCCAAGCGCCCGGATACCCGAGCGCGCGCGGTCCGCTGCAAGGCCTTCGAGCATTTCACCCAGCGTAAACAGCAGGATGACGACCGCCGCCTCTTCTTGTTCACCGATGATGACGGCGCCGATGGCGGCGATGGTCATCAGCATCTGGATGGTGAAGAACGCGCCATAGCGGGCGGCGACAAAGGCTTTGCGCGCAATCGGCCAGACGGCGATCACCGTGGCCAGCGTGAAGGCCCAGTATTCGATGTCGGGCTGCAGGAAGGTGGCGAGATAGGCGCCGCCGATGGCCGCGGCCGCAATGCCAAGCTGCTTGGCCTTGGGCGCCTGCCACCAGGCCTTTTTGCGCTGCGCCTCTTCCGGCTCGGACGGCAATCCGGCATCGGCCGCGGCGGCGGACGGCATTTCGGCAGTGAAGCCCAGCTTGCGCACCGCATCCTGGATCTGGCCGATGCTGGTCATGCCGGGGGCTAGGGTCAGCGTCATCTGCTCACGCGCTACCGAGACCTGCACATCGCTGACGCCGGGCATTCCTTGCAGCGCGGTGGTGATGGTGCCGGCACAGCTTGCGCAATCCATGCCGCCGACCTTCATCACGGTCTGGCCGGCTTTCGCGACAGGTTCCGCCTCATGGCTGCCATGGGCGTGATCGCCGCCGCAGGTGCCGTGGTCGTGGTCGTGGTCGTGACCGGAATGATCATGGGCAGCGTGGTCATGGCCAGAGTGATCGTGAGCTTTGCAGCCCTCATGCGCGGCATGATCGTGGTTCTGGTTGGCGGCTCCCTCGCCAATCAGCGTGGCGGAAAATCCGAGGCTTTTGACCGCCTTGACGATCTTCTCCTGCCCGGTCTGCTTCTCATCCAGCAACAGCTGCATCCGCTCACGCGCGACAGAGATCCGCAGTTCACTGACCCCGGGCATCCGGTCGATTGCGGTTTGGATGGTCGTCGCACAACTTGCGCAATCCATGCCGCCAATTTCGTATTCCAGCTTTTTGGGTGCCGATCCCGATCGTGCCATTGCACTGACTCCAGTCACGTCTGATTCGGGCGGACACTAATCCCTCTAGTCACTAGAGAATCAAGAAATTTATTTATATCAATATCTTAGTGACAAATCATCCATGCAGCAGACCCACGCCCCCTTGACGGAAGCGTGGCGAGCGAACCAATCTGACTGCCGTATTTCGCGAAAACTACTTTCCAGCCAAAGCGCTTGGGGAAAAGCCGAGGCTCTTGATGACCTTTTCGATCTTTGCGCGGTCGGTCTTGCTTTCATCCAACGTGAGCTTCATGCGTTCGCGCGCGACCGAGACGTTGAATTCGGACACGCCCGGCATGCGTTCGATGGCGGTGCGGATGGTGCCAGCACAGCTGCCGCAATCCATACCGCCAATCTGGTATTCAAGAGTCGAAATGGTCGACATCGCTGTCTCCGTGATGTGATTCGCAGCAACCGTACGCGCTGCAGCGACTGTAGGAGCAAGTGGTATTTTCACCGACGATCGGCCCACATCCTTCGTCATTGTTGCCGCAGGAATTTCCGAAGGCGGCTCAACCCGGTGACGGGAGCCTCCGCGCTCAGAAGCATGCGTCCCTTCGCGGTGATGGCGTATCTGCGGGCCCGGATCACACGCAGAAAGCCAAGATCCGTCATGCGCTCTGCCACCTGAATCCGGGAGTCGTCGGTCAGGTCGAGATGGCCATCCGGCGAAACATCGGCCTCCCTGAGGAGGTCGAGCCATATATCCGGTGTCTTTTCCACCATGGGTCAGTCAAGGATTGCGGCAGGCATGCCCGATGATGGCCTGTCCGCGGCTTGTCCCCGTGCCCTATGAACTGCTTCCGGTATCCGGTGCGGCAGACGGGCGCCGGGGACGCCCGTCTTCAGAGGCCTGGTCGGCAAGGGCTTAGTTGCCACGCGCTGCAAGCCATTCCTGCATCATGGCGATTTCGCCTTCCTGCGCCTTGATCACCTCTTCGGCAAGCGCACGCACTTCGGGGTCGGACCCATATTCAAGCACGACTTTCGCCATGTCGATGGCACCTTGGTGGTGCGGGATCATCCCGCGCATGAAGTCGACATCGGCATCGCCGGTATAGGGCACCATCATGTCACGCATCATGACATCCATCACCGCAGTATAGGCTGCAGTAGAGGGGCTGTCGGTAGCGGCTGTGCCGCCCATGGTCGACATGTCATGGCCGGCCATTCCGCCCGCATTGCCACCCTCGGGCAGCTGGCTTTGGGCAAAGGCGAGCCCCGCAGAAATGGCGAGAGCGCCGCCGATGAACATCGGGGTCAGCTTGTTCATATTCTGTCTCCGGTTACTTCGCGGTGGCAGGGTATCCGGCAAGGTCAAGGACCTTCAGGATGTCGTCCTGCGTTGCAGAGGTTTCCACCTTGACCGTGCGGGTCGGCGGATCGGTTTCGATCTTTGCCTGAGCATCGACCGACTCAATGGCCTTAGTGACAGACCGTGCGCAGCCGCCGCAGGTCATCGATTCCACGTGGAATTGCATGAGAGCCTCCTTGGGTTCGTGTCTCATGCCAAGCGATATAGGGTTTCCACCAACTGGAAGGTCAAGGGCGGTTTTTGTTCTTTTTTGCACTTGACCTTCCTGCCACTGGAAGCACCATCTTAGGTTCCGAACTCGAATCCATGTAGGAAGGAGGCGGCTATGAAAGCCCCCGTTCGAGCTGCGGACCAGACAAACGCAGCAATCTCTTTGCCCATCGAGGGCATGACCTGCGCGTCCTGTGTCGGACGCGTGGAACGCGCGCTGAAAGCCGTGCCGGGCGTTGCCAATGCGGTCGTCAATCTGGCAACCGAAAAGGCAAGCATTACTGCTGACGGCAAGGTTGATCGCGCAGCATTGGTGAAAGCAGTCGAGGATGCTGGCTATGATGTCTCCGCAAGCTTCATGGCCGCAGTCCCTGTTGCTACCGGCCCAGTTGAAATCGCGATTGAAGGCATGACCTGCGCATCTTGCGTGGGCAGGGTCGAACGGGCCCTGAAAGAAGTGCCGGGTGTCACCCAGGCTGTCGTCAACCTCGCGACCGAAAAGGCCTCCGTTCAGGGCTCTGCCGACAGTTCCGCACTGATCGCAGCCATCGCGGAGGCAGGCTATGACGCCAAACTGCTGACCCCGTCAGCGGCGGCGGTCGAAATCGCTATTGAAGGCATGACCTGCGCTTCTTGCGTCGGTCGTGTCGAGCGCGCGCTGAAGGAGGTACCTGGCGTCACTCAGGCCGTCGTCAACCTTGCCACCGAAAAGGCGACGGTTCAGGGCAAGGCCGACACTGCCGCACTGATCGCGGCCATTGCTGCAGCGGGATATGATGCGAAGCTTTTGGTCACGGCCAGCGCCGCAGGTACCGCCGAAGATGACGAGCGCGCCGAGAAGAAGGCCGCCGAATATCGCGAGTTGAAGCGCGATCTGACCATTGCCGCCGTTCTTACCCTGCCGGTCTTCCTGCTGGAAATGGGCTCGCATGTCATTCCGGGCGTTCACGACCTGATCGCCCGCACCATCGGCATGCAAGCCAGTTGGTATGTCCAGTTCGCACTGACGACGATTGTGCTCTTTGTGCCGGGAATCCGCTTCTATGAGAAGGGTCTGCCCGCACTGCGTCGGTTGACGCCCGACATGAACTCTCTCGTCGCCGTGGGGACGCTGGCGGCTTATGGCTATTCGCTGGTCGCGACCTTCTCGCCTGGCTTCCTGCCACCGGGGACGATCAACGTCTATTATGAGGCTGCGGCCGTCATTGTGACGCTGATCCTGCTGGGCCGTCTGCTGGAAGCACGCGCCAAGGGCCGTACCTCAGAGGCGATCAAGCGGCTGGTCGGCATGCAGGCCAAGACCGCCCGAGTGCGCCGTGACGGCAAGGTGGTCGAGGTTGCCATCGACGCCGTGCTCTCCGGCGATGTGGTCGAGGTTCGCCCCGGCGAGCGTATTCCGGTCGATGGTGAGGTGGTCGAAGGTGAAAGCTATGTCGACGAGTCGATGATCACCGGCGAGCCGATCCCGGTCGGCAAGAAGTCTGGTAGCGAGGTCGTCGCCGGCACCGTGAACCAAAAGGGTGCCTTTGCCATCCGCGCCACAGCGGTCGGCGGCAATACCGTGCTCTCGCAGATCATCCGTATGGTCGAAGAGGCGCAAGGCTCGAAACTGCCGATCCAGGCAATGGTCGACAAGGTGACGATGTATTTCGTGCCGGTCGTCTTTGGTGTCGCCGCCCTGACCTTTGCCGCATGGCTGTATTTCGGCCCGTCGCCCGCGCTGACCTTTGCGCTGGTCAATGCCGTGGCTGTGCTGATCATCGCCTGCCCCTGCGCCATGGGCCTGGCCACACCGACCTCGATCATGGTCGGCACCGGCCGGGGTGCCGAACTGGGCGTGCTGTTCCGCAAGGGCGAGGCGCTGCAACTGCTGAAGGACGCCAGGGTCGTCGCCGTCGACAAGACCGGCACCCTGACCGAAGGAAAGCCCGCGCTGACCGATCTGGAACTGTCCGCAGGCTTTGACCGCGCGCAGGTGCTGGCCATGGTTGCCGCTGTCGAAGCGCGTTCGGAACACCCGATCGCCCGTGCCATCGTGGAGGCTGCCGAGGCCGAGGGGCTGACGCTGCCCACCATCGCTGACTTCGAATCCGTCACCGGCTTTGGCGTCAAGGCCATGGTCAACGACCAGCGTGTCGAAATCGGTGCTGACCGCTATATGACGGAGCTGGGCCTTGATGTGTCGAACTTTGCCTCGGTCGCCGAACGTCTGGGCAACGAGGGCAAATCGCCGCTTTATGCCGCCATCGGTGGCAAGCTGGCAGCGATCATCGCGGTCGCCGACCCGATCAAGCCGACGACTCCGGCTGCGATCAAGGCGATGCACGATCTGGGCCTGAAGGTCGCCATGATCACCGGCGACAACAAACGCACCGCGCAGGCCATCGCCGCCCGTCTGGGCATCGATGAGGTTGTGGCCGAGGTCCTGCCCGATGGCAAGGTAGAGGCGGTGCGTCGTCTGAAGGCCGAGCATGGCAAGGTGGCCTTTGTCGGCGACGGCATCAACGACGCGCCCGCGCTGGCGGAAGCGGATGTGGGCCTTGCCATCGGCACCGGCACCGACATCGCCATCGAGGCGGCGGATGTGGTGCTGATGTCGGGCAGCCTGCAAGGTGTGCCGAATGCCATCGCCCTGTCCAAGGCGACCATCGGCAATATCCGGCAGAACCTGTTCTGGGCCTTTGTCTATAACGCCGCCCTGATCCCGGTTGCCGCGGGTCTGCTCTACCCATCCTACGGCATCCTGCTGTCGCCAGTCTTCGCCGCCGGTGCCATGGCGCTGTCCAGCGTCTTCGTGCTGGGCAATGCGCTGCGGCTGAAGACTTTCAAGGTCGCGAGCTGACGCAAAATGGGCGGTCCGTTCCGGGCCGCCCATCCTTAAGGAAATGGAGTGCAGCATGAACATCGGCGAAGCGGCCAGAGCATCCGGCGTATCCGCAAAGATGATCCGCTACTACGAACAGACAGGATTGATCCCGCAGGCAAGCCGCACCTCATCCGGATATCGTGAGTATACTGATGCGGATGTGCAGTTCCTTCGCTTTGTCCGATATGCCCGGGCTCTCGGCTTCTCGATGCCAGATATTGAAGAGCTGGTGGGTCTTTGGCGCGATCCGAATGGCAAGCATGCAGAAGTGCGGCTCCGGGCCGCGGCACATATCGAGACACTTGGGAAGAAAATTACAGAGTTGAAGGAAATGGCTGGCGCGCTCGATCACCTCGTCAGCGCTTGCGATAGCGAAAGTCGTCCCGATTGCCCTGTCTTTAAAAGACAAGATGTTGTCTGACCTCTCGAGCCGCCAGGACGCTTGGGTACAGACAAGCACGCCAATCCGGCCGGTTTGCGGTACGCGTCACATGAAATCCTCCCAACGCAACGCATGGCACCACGAAGCGGGGTTGTTGCGTCGCCTTCCTGAAGTATCTGGAGAGATAGATGGCTGACTTTGATCTGATTGTAATCGGCAGTGGTCCTGGCGGCTATGTCGCCGCGATCCGCGCCGCCCAGCTGGGCCTGAAAACCGCCTGCGTCGAAGGGCGCGATACCCTTGGCGGCACCTGCCTCAATATCGGCTGCATCCCGTCAAAGGCGCTGCTTAACGCCACCCACAACCTGCACGAAGCCCATATGAATTTTGAAAAGATGGGCATCACCGGCGCGCCCGCGCTCAAGGTCGACTGGGAGCGGATGCTGCGCTACAAGGAAGACGTGGTGGCCACCAACACCCGCGGCGTCGAATTCCTGTTCAAGAAGAACAAGGTCACGCGCTTGCAGGGCTGGGCCTCGATCCCGGCGCCGGGTCAGGTGAAGGTCGGCGAAGAGATCCATACCGCAAATAACATCCTGATCGCCACCGGGTCCGAGGCGACAGTGCTGCCGGGCATCACTGTGGATGAAGAGGTGGTCATCACCTCGACCGGCGCGCTCAGCCTTGGGCAGATCCCGAAATCCATGGTGGTGATCGGCGCGGGCGTGATCGGGCTGGAAATGGGCTCGGTCTATGCGCGTCTGGGCACCGAGGTGACGGTGGTTGAATACCTTGATGCGATCACACCGGGGCTGGACGCCGAGATCGCCCGCAGCTTCCAGAAGATCCTGATCAAGCAGGGCATGAAATTCGTGCTGGGCGCCGCCGTGCAATCGGTCGAGCGCACCAAGACCGGCGCGCGGGTCAGCTGGACGCAGCGCAGCGACGATGCGCCGGGCGAGGTCGAGGTCGAGGTCGAGGTCGAGGCCGATGTGGTTCTGGTCGCCACCGGGCGCAAACCGTATACCGAGGGTCTGGGGCTGGAGGCTCTGGGCGTCGAGATGCTGCCGCGCGGGCAGATCAAGGTGGATGCGAAGATGCAGACCAACGTGCCCGGCATCTATGCCATCGGTGACGCGGTTCCCGGCCCGATGCTGGCCCACAAGGCGTCCGAAGAGGGTATCGCGGCGGTCGAGACTATGGCCGGCCAATATGGCCATATGAATTACGACGTGATCCCCGGCGTGATCTATACCAGCCCCGAGGTCGCCTCGGTCGGCAAGACCGAGGAACAGCTGAAGGCCGAGGGCCGCGCCTACAAGGTGGGCAAGTTCTCGCTGATGGGCAATGCCCGCGCCAAGGCCGTGTTCCAGGGCGACGGCATGGTCAAGATGATCGTCGACAAGAAAACCGACCGCATCCTCGGCTGCCACATCATCGGCCCGGCGGCGGGCGAACTGATCCACGAGATCTGTGTGGCGATGGAATTCGGCGCTGCCGCGCAGGATGTCGCGATGACCTGCCACGCCCACCCAACCTTCAGCGAGGCGGTGCGCGAGGCGGCGCTTGCCTGCGGCTCGGGCGCGATCCACGCCTGAAGGTTGCAGCACCGCAGATGGGGGGGGGCCGGATCGGTGGTGGATCCGGCCCCTTTGCATTGTGCGCTCTGCGCAGGTGTCAGTGCAGATGCTCCTCGCGCACATGCAGCAATGTGCTGTGCAGCAGCTCGGCGACGCGCGGATTGGATACCCGGTAGTAGACCTGCTTTGACTGCCGATCTCCCCGGATCAGACGCGCGCGGCGCATCAGGCGCAGGTGGTGGCTGACCAGCGAGGGCGACAGGCTGATGGCACTGGCAATCTCGGAAACCGCTTTCGGGCTTTCAAAGCAATGAAACAAGATCTTCAGCCTGCTGGGGTCACCCAACAGGCTGAAGATCCTGGATACGGCGGGAAGCATCTGATCGGCAGTGTCGATAGTCATGTCAGTGCCTGTCGTGATGCTTCCCGGTTCAGTATTCGGT
>NZ_JAEFCF010000060.1 GCF_016405985.1 Paracoccus sp. IB05 | reverse complement strand
GAAGCTAGCGGGAAAGGGACACATGCGGCCTCAATCAGAATAGCGCAACAAAGCCATGACAACACTATTGACGCGGATGATGTTAGAGTTGGCGCTTTTGACGAGGGCGGAGCGCTAGCGCAGCTGGGCGATAAATTCTTCAATGATATGTATCATGCCCGAATATCTTCGGAAGACTACAGGCGCGTTTTGGACGCGATGGCTGTCCATGGTGACGAGTGGGTCAACAGGCAGACAATCATCAAAGAATCTGGAGTGTCCGAAAGCAATGTAAACAATGCATTTCTTACCCTCAAGGCAAAGCAGATCATTTTGCAGGATGAGACTAGAAGAGGTGTTTATCGATTGCCGACTAGATCGTTTGCCGCATGGATAAATGCCATCCGTTCCGCAAAGGATGTAGACCTGTAGCCTCTTGATGTTCGCATCAAGCCTGTAGGTGGGCCAGTGGGCGGTAGTGGACGGTAGTGAAGACCAGTGGACGGTAGTGAACGGTAGTGAAGACCAGTGAAGGCCAGTGGGCGGTAGTGGACGGTAGTGAAGACCAGTGAAGGCCAGTGGGCGGTAGTGGCAGGACATCAGAGGGAAACGAGCGCGGTGTCTTTCGCTCTTCATCCCCGCCGGAACGGCACCACGTTCCCCGCGTCATCGCCACGCATGAACGCCCGGGCGCCGTGCTTCTCTAGGTCCTGGATCGCCTCGTTGCGCACGCCCCGGTCGCTGGCGAACCGATTTTCCCAGACGTGGCTGGTGCCGTCGGCATCGACCACCTCAAGGATCCAGCCCTTCTCGCCCTCACCCCTGTAGATCTGGCTGTTGAACCGCAGGCCGTCGACCACCACAGACGGGCTCTTTCCGGAATGCACGATATTGGGCGTGTCGTCAGTCATGCGTCTGCTCTCCTCGGTTCCTCGCCGCATCCGCACTTGGCGGCAAAACTCCCGGCTTTGATTGCCGAAAAGATCCGTAAAACATACTGGACGCTGTTTTTCTCCCGACAATATAGGGATAGGCGAGGCACCTCAACGCCGCACAAACCCCAACAAATGCCACAGACCAGCAGGCCGAGCCGGTCATGATGCAACCTTCGGGAGAATTTTGCTTCCCGAATGATGACGCCCCGGCATAGGCTCATCACCGAATATTCGAACAACGGATTGAAGATGCGAATTCCAGAACCCCTGGTCATTCCGACCTTGGTCGCGGCGGCCATCATTGTCATGGTCTTGGTGGTCCTCGTGCTGAAGGGGGCAGCCCGCCGCGAAACTGTCGAAGGCAAGTTGACCGAGTTGGAGACGCGCTTTGCTCCTGTGATCGACGCAGATGCCACGGCTAAGCAGATCCTCACGGAGGCAGAGAACGGCGCGGCATCCATTAAGAGGGAAGCTGCAACGGTCGCATCAAGCATCGCGGACCTTCGTCGCCAGTATGCCGAGAAGAAGGTCATTTATGACCGGCTCGCCTCGGAAGTGGCCTTGTTCGATGAACGCCTCGCCTTCGCGGAAATGGGCGTCTATGAGCCCCACTTCGATTTCACTGACAGCGAGCAGTTCAAGGATGCCATCGACCGTGTCCGAGCCGAACAGAAAGCGATGGTTTCGGCGAAGACGGCCTCGATCTGCACGACGAACTGGACGGTGGATGGGAGCAAGTCCAAGGGGCAGACCATGACCGGCCGCAACATCAGGCTGACCCTGCGCGCCTTCAACAATGAATGTGACGCCGCCATCGCCAATGTTCGCTGGAACAATGCCAACGCCATGGTGAAGCGCATCGGCTATGCCCGGGAACAGATCGACAAGCTGAACGCGTCGAATGCTGTCACCATCACCGAGGCCTATTACCAGGCAAAGCTGAAGGAGCTGCGCCTGACCCACGAATATCGGGAGAAGCAGAAGGAAGAACGGGAAGAGCGCGCCGAAGCCGCCCGTGCCGCCCGCGAAGAGCAGAAGCTGATCCGAGAGATGGAGGAAGCCGAGCGGGAAGAGGCCAAATACCAGAAGCTGCTTGAGAAGGCCAAGACCGAAGCCCTCGGGGCGCACGGCGCGAAGCTGGAGGCCTACTCGCAGCAAATCGAAATTCTGGAACGGGACCTTGCCGAGGCTCATGCGAAGGTCGAGCGGGCGCAGGCGATGGCCGAAATGACCCGTTCAGGCTATGTCTATATCATCTCGAACATGGGAGCTTTCGGGCCTGACATGGTGAAGATCGGCCTGACACGGCGGCTCGACCCCACCGACCGGGTGCGCGAGCTGGGCGATGCCAGTGTGCCCTTCTTCTTCGACACCCATGCCATCATCTACAGCGACGAAGCCCCGGCCCTAGAACGGGCATTGCACACCGAGTTCGCCAAGCAGCGGGTGAACGCCACCAACATGCGGAAAGAGTTTTTCCGCGTCTCGCTGGACCAGGTTGAGGAGGCCGTGACGCGTCTGGCCCCCGGCGCATCGTTCTTCCGGGACATCGAGGCGCAGGAATACCGGGAGACGATGGCACTGCGGAACGCCCAGCTCGAGGCGCAAATCCAGCAGAAAGAGGCGGTGTTCCCAGATGCGATATAGTTCACCCTCAAGCCTGAGTTATGTGAGCTTCCACATCTGAGGCTGCCCAGGCGACAGCTACCAGATCAGTTTTCAGACCGTTCCCCACAGTGCAGCGATGCCCCTGCATGCAGCCTCGATGTCACTCATTCGCCGGGCGTTGGAAGTTGGTGCCGCGAATACCTGCCCGTGCCGGATATCAATCGACATGCACAGGCGGTTCGCTGGGGTCCGATCACTGGGGTTGTTGCCGTCCAGATGAAGCCGCATCAGAGTGGCTGCATACAGTCCCATATCACGGCGCTTGGTTGCGGCCGAGGGCGTCTCGGCGTCATCCTGCGTCATGCGCAGAAGCGCCCCGCCGATCTGCTCGACCCCGCGAGAGGCGCCATGGACCCACAGATCTGCGCGAACCGACACCTCAACGCCCGCGATTGTCAGCTTCGGTTGGGACTGGGGAGTATCGTGAAAGCTGAATGATGACAGTTGGTTGGACATCGCTTGGAGGGCGCGAAGCACCTCGATGGATTGCCGGGCATCATCTTGCCTGATGGGAGTTTCCGCTGGGTCTTCCGCCCTCTGGGCAAACATTGCCTCAGCTTGCACGAGGGGACGATTGCTTCTCGCCAAATCGGTCAGAAAGGCTTTTACTGTAGGCCGAACGTCCTTATAGCGCGTCACGACGAAGGTCTGGGGCTCAGCGGCTCGCTTGATGATGCCAAGACGGGCCGTGTCTGAAGACACCATATAAAGAGCCAGATCATTGGCCGAGATGCGCGGGCTGTCGGGAGAACGAGTCATGGAAGAAGGTTTCCTTGGAACTGCATTTTTGGACAATCACAGGGCGATTCATATCGCTGAGCTTTCGCGTGAGTCCATCATAAATAGCGGTGCGGAGCATCTGGGCTTCGGTGGGTATTTCCTTTTCGAGACATCGGAAGCCCGCTTTCCACAAGGCATCAAAGTGCTCGCCCGCCTAGCCTCACTGGAGGCAGCCTTCTCTCTCCTGGATGTCTGGCGCGGTGCAAGGGCGTGACAGGGCAGGTCGCCGAGCCTTTAGTAGGGTGAAGAAACCACATTTTGTATGCGCCAAGTGAGATGGCCGGCGGGGGCGCAGTAGGATCTTTCTAGTATTTCACCCCCTTGGCCTTCTGCTTCGCAAGGTGCGCGATCTTACTGAAGCTGGACAGTGTGCGAATGTCCCGAACGGAATTTGGCAATCCGGCACCGTTTGGGGCGAGATACCGAGAATCGGCCAGCGACGGCAGAACCCTTGGCGACAGGGCAGCCATAAAAACCCCACGAACAATGAAGTGGTGGATACTATACTTCTTCTCGCCAATCGTGGTTGTTGCCCAATAGGGGACGGCGATGGCTTGAGATAACTGCCCTGCCCCCAGCTCCCCCTGCCCATCAAATAGCATTGCCACTTCGAACGAAAACATGTCGAACGGCTGGCAACGCTCAAACACAACGTCCTTTATCCTCTCTCGATCCTCTTGGGGCACTCTATATCCTGAGTAAATCTTAGCAGACGATTCAAGGGCGCGCCAAAGCACCGAGCATATGAAGTGAGCAAGCGTTTGATGGGGACAGGTCCCGGCCCCATTTGCTGCCACAGACTGGCGGATGGCCGAAATCGCGTCATGGTCGCACAGACGGTTGAACCGTGCCTCGCATTCACCGCAAAGCAAGCGTGCATAGCCCGAGGTGGATGTTGTGCTGATACCAAGGTCTTGATGGATCTGTCGGAGGCTTCCACCTCTGCTCGCTTTAAGGTCCTTGAAGAGCGCGTCAGGAATGGCATGCGACCTGACCAGTGCTCGCACCTCACCGCAGTAGGCGCACTTTTGGGACGGCTCAGCCATACAGCTTCTCCGTGCTGAATGCGTTGCCTAAGGCTTTTTCAGCTTTCTGGTTTACTCTGTGTTGTCCGCCTTGAGCATTGAGAACGGCGGTAATTGTTCGCAGTTTGGTCAGGCTGATCGGCCTCTGCCCGTTCTTCTGCATAGCCCCTGCCGCATCCCATACCGGCGCACCCGGCCCGTCATAGACAATCTCGGCCTCCTCGGGCGACACCACCTTCAGCACCACAAGTCGGTCGCATGTCGCGTAAAGCGAAATGGATTTGCCGCCTGTCATCTTGATCTGCACATCCCGACCATCTGCGTCGATTGCATCATGCCCAGGATGCGACCCGGGGTAGAGCGTCAGCCCAAGGGCCTCGGCCGCGACGACTTTGCCGATTGATCCGACAAGATGGCCGTCGGGTATGAATTTCCGACCAGGGTAGGCGGCGGACAGCGCCTCCACTGCGCGGTAGATGTCCGCGACTGGGGCGGGAAGGCGGATCTTCATGGCTCTTCAGTGATACTTGGCGCGATGGCGCTGGCCTCTGTTCCGACATCGCCGCCAGCTACGACTGGAACTGACACAGGTCGCTCTGCACTTTCTGTCGAAGCGCCGCTGGTGTCCTCGATCTGGGCCGCGTCATATGCAGCCACCAGAGCCTCTTTCACTCCCAAGAAGCCGCAGACGAACAAAATGAGGGAGGCAAAGGCCAGCGACACAGTGGCTACATGGAGAGCAACGCCGAAACCCTCCCAAACCTTCGACGCGCGTCCCTTTTCTAGGTAGGGGTGGTTCCAAACCAGTGTTTGGTTGTGCGCACCGGCCAAGTAACAATAGTTCGTCAGGTATGTTCCGGCCGAGGCGGCCGCAGCCAACGCGAGCCCGAAAGCGAAACGCATCATCGGATCAACCAGACTATCCGCCCGCACTGTGGAGGCGTTGTTCGTCAGGATGCCGGACGTGAACGTCAGCATGGCGATCAAAGCCCCGCCATGCATAAGGAAGAGGTTCTTGACTGCGGCCTGTCCGCTGGAAATCGCGGCCTCATTCCCCTTATCGAGATAGGAGTAATGAACCTGGTGCGCCCGCAGCGCGTGCTGCCTGTTCAACCCTTCCAGATCATTGTCGCATTCCACCAATCTCGACTCCCCTTGTCTCGCCAACCCTTCCCAGCAGTATCCGGGCCACCCAAGATTAGCGCAAGATGGCGTGCCGCGTCACTTCGTTTGCCGATCTACCGGCTTGCCGTGCAAGCGTCATGTGCCGATTTCGCTGGGGCTGAGGGCGTAAATCAGAGGCGACCAGCTTCAGATTTCCGGTTGCAAGTAGACGCTGGCGAAATTCTCCCAAAACTGTTTGAGCTCCGGATTATCGGACTGGGCGCACTCATCTACAACTTTTGACAGAACCGTAATGCTGGCCTCAATGAGGTCCTTATATCGAGGTATCATATCTTGGCTGTGACCATGGAATACACAGTCTCTCACCCATTTTGCGGGCTCAAGCCCTCTCTCGTGCCAAGCTTCCCCATTAATAGCCTCATCTGCCCCGCGCATTTTCCAATCGGGACGCCAATTCTCGCCAATCACCCACTGCCCCGGCGGCTCCTCCCATAACTTCCGGGTCGCATCGTCTTGACGAAGCCCGATCCAGAACGCCTCGCCAAGTAGCCGAGAAAGCTTGTTCCAATCAGCGAATGCTGGGCGGCCGCTTTGATCATTAGGCCACCTTCTGATGAAATCATTAGTTTTGATCAGTGCGCGTTCGAACTGTGAGAAGATAAGAAAGAGATCGAAGATCTTAGGGTTAATTGTCATCAGCTTCGGCCTCCGCCCGGGACGCGGCCTCTCAACTGTTCACTCTCGTGCCGCAAGAAGAAGGTTCTATGAATGAACTGTTCTAGCACATCCATCATTGTTCTCAGATCACCTGATGAAGGCGACCATCCACGATGCGCAGCAGCGCTACCCGCGTCGATCAGTGCTACAAGAATGTCTTTCTCAGTGGAACCTATTCTACCATCGGCGAACAAGGCATCCAATTTTCGGGCGAACGATAAATTGGTATCAACCTTGACCAGTTCGGTGGCTCTATCAAAACAGGTTCGAATTCCAATTCCTGCCAATGTCGATAAACCATTGTCGAGACCTGAATAGAGTTCGGTCATCAAATCCTTCAATCGGGGATCAATGCCGGGCAGCTGTGCGAACCATTCGGGCCGTGCTCGAGCCTCCGTGGTGGGCCAGTAACGGTCGTGTGTGACCTGGACTACTCCCCACTCTCCACTAATTGGATCGCGCGCCTCTTCCGTTTCCTCAGAGAAGTAAAACTGCTCCTTGTAGAATAATGCCGAGCATCCACAGCACTGCAGCAGATGGCCTGTTGTGCATTCGTATACTTGCCCAGGATACTCGGTGTAATCTACCGTTTCTGAGTGGCGACCGCGCACGACGCAGTTCCGATATCCACCGCACTTTGGACACGGGGCCTTTATCGTCTCGACACCTTCGATAGACACTATGTGCTTTCCTTCTTGAGTCTCACTCCAGCCCCGCCACCGTTCTCGGGGATGAACTCGACCCCGGCAGCTTCAAGGGCAGCTTGTATCGCGGTAATGGTATCCAGCCTTACCCGAAGCGGTCCTGGCATCAGTTCCAAACGCTTGATGGTCGGAAGCGACACGCCTGATGCTTCTGCCAACTGAGCCTGGCTAATCTGGACCAGCGCACGGCCAGCACGTAGTTGAGCAGAGTTCATTTATCCCTCAGGTATAATTTGTGATGCCAAGAGTATTGACACTATGCGTCGAAGTCATGTTATACCTGTGGCATCACAAAGACAACTAAGGGTATCACGAATGAGCGCTCTTAACGCCGATCCGGCGCACAATACCGGCTTGCCTTCCGCCATCCTTTACGAAATCCACGACAGTCTTGTGCTGGCCTTGGACGCCTCCGAGCGGCCCACCTACAGCCAGCCTGAGCGCGAGGCCCGCAGCTACATGCGCCACGCCCTGCGCGACACCCGCCGCCTGATCGGGGAGTCCCGGGCATGACCACAGAGAACCCAACCCAACCCGAAGTGCTGGCCGCCGTCATCGGTCTGGTCATGCATATGCGCCGCACCATCGAAATGACCGACCGTGCCGATCTTGACCAGGTTGCCACCACGCTTGGTGCCATTCACGAACATCTGGCCGTGATTGGCGGATCGGTGGCAATGCTCGCCGAGGAACTGGGCCACAGGCAGGAAGTGGAGAACCGCGTGAGGGGGAACCTCGAAAAGGCCAAAGCCTTCGCGTCCTGCACTGGACTGGAGGGTCGGGCATGAGCAGCGTTCGCCTTACCGATGGCCGGGTGCTGCATCTGCCCGGTGCGCCCTTCGTTCTCAATAGCCACAGCATCATCATGGCCCCGGCAGATGCGGCCCTGGCCGCACTGGTGCCGCTTATCCCAGCCGACGACCTGTTGCTGTTCACGGGCTGGCTTGTGACTGGTGCAAGAAAGCGCCGCCGCCAGCCCCGCTATGCCGAGGTGAACGCCGCCCGGCTCAGGCTGGCCCGGCTCTGCATCGACCGCGCCCTGACCGATTGGCCGGAGGTGCAGGCATGAGCTGCCATCCCGCCGATGTGGCCGTCTGCGCTGTCACCGCCCGGCATATCGCCGAGGGTGCGGCCGATCCGCGCAAACTGGACGTGGATCTGCATCGCTGCCTCAAGACCGCCGAGGCATTGGCCGACCAGACCCATCAGGCGATGGGGGTGGGCGCATGAACCGAAACCAGCGCCGCGCCATGAAGCGAACTGCCGCCACCGCTGCCGCCCTGCTGGCCCGCTGCTGCTTCGACTATGATGGAAAGGCCATGCTGCCCGTGGCCGATCCGGTCGCCATCGCCGTGCTGGAAAAAGCCTTCACCCGCATGATGCAAGCCGGGGGCGAACTTATGGCCTTGCCCCTGTCCGAGGCCGAGGCCCGCGCCTTCCCGCTTCATGAGGGAGAGAAGCGCCTGCTGCCCGGTGGGGTGACATGGCTGGCCGTGGGTATCGATGTGTCAGGTCGGGGCACCTATGCCATGCAGTGCGCCAAGGATGAAAACCGGGTGCTTGCCCATGAGGCGGCCCGGTCAATGGCGCTGTCGCGGCTCAGGGCCTCTCTGGATATGCCGGGCTTCCCCGCGTGGCAAAGGGTGCAGGCCGATGCGTGAGGCGGGCTTGCGGGTTCATGCCCCAGAGGATGGCAGGCGAGAGGTCAGGCTGCTGGCCAGCGCTCTGTTGGCGATCAGTGCCGCAGATGCCCAGTCGCGGGCCGCATCACCACTTCATGTGGCCCGCGCCTTATCGGGCTAGCCCCAAAACCCCGACAGGATGGCGGCTTTGCCCTCTCGCTTGACGCCGAAAGATGCACGATCCACGCCCGGATCTACACTCGCCCTCTGCCGTAGCCCGCCCCGCGCAACTCGTCGTCACCTCTTTTGTGAGTAAAACTCGAAATGACTTGCGCGACGATCTATTCTGAGCTTTACTCACAAAAGAGAAACAGGGCGAGCGGCATGGCGAAGCTACCGGCAATCATCGAACTCATCGCGAAGCACGACAGCAAGTCCGCCGCGACCATCAGCAATTACGCTCGTGTCCTTCGGGATGCGGGCATTTTGCCGACAGGAAAGCGGGGCCGTGGCGCTCCGGACATGCATGCTAACGAGGTCGCTGATCTGGTCATCGGTCTTGCCGGAGCTGGCGATGCTGTCAACGCGCCCTATGCTGTTGAGATCCTGCGCAACGCAAAACTTCAGCCGAAGATAGAACTGGAATACGATGGCCTCGTTGATGCAGATGAGGAACTGAAGCACTGGTCAATTGCTGAATCATGCGAAGACTTCGGTATGCTTCTCGCCAGCCTTCTGTCTGATGAACCCAGGCGAGATGATGTCGTTGCTGATTCGGATGGTAGCTGGTTCTGCATCACCAATATGACGGTCACAATCACCGAAGTGGTCCCTGGGCTCGATTTTGGCACGGCCAAAGTGATGCTCGACGATGGCAATCAATGGGTCAGGCTGCACTTTCAGACCCCTGAAATCCCCGATCTCGTGAACCGTGAAAAAGGCGACCGGGAATTGATCGGATTGAACGCCACATGGGCAAGATCGACCTGTATTGATTACAGTTTTTTTGTTGATGCGAGCGTCTGCATAAACGGAGGATACCGAAACCAATTCGAAGAATAGTGAGTGTATTCAATATTTTATTTCGCATCCTGTTTGCCGGAATATGTGGATAGCTCAAATCTTCTCTTTGGATTTTCTCCGACCGAACCAACAATAGGGATATCGAACAAGCGCCGCCAGACGCTGCCCTAAGGAAACAAAGACGATGACCGAGCAGAATAACCCGTTTGCGGGACCGGAGGAGGATTGCCTGAAGGTCTTGCTTAAAAAGCCCCGGATGCGCCGGGATCACGCCAGCCAGTATCTGGAGCTGGCGCATGGCATCACGATGGCTCCTGCCACCCTCGCCACGTTGGCGACTCGGGGCGGCGGTCCGCCGTTCCAGAAGGTCAACCGCACGCCTCTTTATCCCCGTGCCTCGCTCGACGCCTGGGCGGCCGAAAAACTCGGTCCGCTCCGTGACTCTACCTCGGAGGAGTAGGCCATGAACGCTCAGGCCAAACCTGCCCTCAGCTTCGCCAGCGGCTTCGGCCAGAGCGATACCCATGTCCTGACCCTGAGCGATGGACGCCCCAATCCTGCGAAGATGGTCGGCCAGCCCTACAATACTGTTGATGGGCAGCAGATCATTGCCATGGTGAAAAGCCCGCCCTCTGTGCCGAAGGATAAGGCCCAGTGGTTCATCCCGTCGACCTACAATGGGTCCGATGCCCGCGCGCATGAGGTGCAGCGCAAGAATGGGCAATTCTTCTGGGTGGCCATTGATCTCGACCAGAACAATCTGGCGCTCACCGACGTTCTGGGCACCGTGCATACCGTGCTGCCTGACGTCCGGTGTATTGTCTATTCTTCTCGTTCAGCCACCGAGGACAACAAGAAGTGGCGTGTGCTGATCCCGCTGATGGGCTTCATTCCCGGTGCTGATTTCAGCGACACGATGGTGGCTTTCTACGATCTTCTGGAAGAAGAGAGCGCTGGCACGTTGATCCCGGATCGCGCGCTGGCCCGGCCTGGTCAACTGATCTACTTGCCGAACAAAGGTGAGTATTACGAATACCGGATCCACAAGGGGGAGCCGCTTGCACTCACGCCGGCGCATCCGATTATCCGGCTTCGCGAGGAGAACCGCGCCAAGGTCGAGGCTGCACAGGCGTTTGCCCGGAAAGAACGTGAGCGGCGCACCATCCGGCCAAATGAGACACGTAACGACATCAAGCCGGTGGATCACTTCAACCAAAACAATACTGTTCCAGATCTGCTGGCGCGCTACGGGTATCGGCAGGCTGGACAGAGCCATCACTGGCGCAGCCCGATGCAGACTTCGGGCAGCTATGCAACCCGCGAGTATGGCGAATACTGGATCAGCCTTTCTGCCAGCGATGCGGCGGCTGGCATTGGCAGAACCACCCCGCAGGGTCATTGCCATGGCGATGCCTTCGACCTCTACGTTCACCATGAGAAGGGCGGAGATTTTAATGCGGCGGTCCGAGATTACGCCGATGAGGCCAGGCTGCACGCTCGCCCTGAGGTGCAACCGGCTGCGGATCAGCACACTGGGGACAGTAAGCCAGATGATGCTCTTGCAGATCCCAAAGAGCAAATCCCGCCAGACAACGCCCTAGTTTCCGAGGAGGAAGAGCCCGCGCCACCCAAATCCGAGTGGCCGTTCAAGGTGAATAAGGCTGGTGTCTGGAAGCGCAGTGAGCGCATGGACAAAGAAACCGGAAGGATCGTCACCAAATGGGCACCGATCTGCTCTGAGCTGCGTGTGCTGGCCGAAACCCGCGATGCCGATGGTGAAGAGTGGGGCCGCTTGCTCGAGGTTGTCGACCGTGATGGCCGCCGCAAGCGGTGGGCAATGCCCATGAGCCTTATGTCAGGTGACGGCAGCGCCATTCGCGAAAGGCTCTTTTCGCTTGGATTGGTTCCTTCTCAAGCCCGCGAGGCGAGGCAGGCTCTCCTCGAATACATCGGTTCCGCCCAGCCTGAAGAGAAGGTGCGCTGCGTTGCTCGCATCGGATGGAGCGGAGGAGCCTTTGTCCTTCCCTCCCAGACCATCGGAGTATTCTGATATGAATGAACGCGTCATCTTCCAGAGTGCCGTCCCGCTCGACAATCCTTATCGCTGTGCAGGTTCTTTGGCCGCGTGGCAGACTGAGATTGGCGAGAACGTCCTCGGCAACAGCCGTCTGATGCTGGCACTGTCCGCTGGTTTTGCCGGGCCTCTGCTTCAGCCTTTGAGCGTCGAGGGAGGCGGGTTCCATTTCAGGGGTGGATCCAGCACCGGCAAGACCACAGCGCTTCAGATTGCCGGTTCGGTCTGGGGTGGCGGCGGTATTAACGGCTATGTCGGCACCTGGAGGGCGACATCGAACGGCCTCGAGGGCATCGCCGCCCTACATTGTGATACGTTGCTCTGCCTCGATGAGATTGGGCAAATCGATGCCCGTGAAGCTGGGCAAGTCGCCTACATGCTCAGCAACGGGCAAGGCAAGGCACGTGCGGGGCGTGGCGGTGAGGCGCGCAAGGCTGCCGAGTGGCGTGTTCTCTTCCTGTCATCAGGCGAAATCAGTCTGGCCCAGAAGATGGCAGAGGACAGCCGGAACCGCCGTGTCATGGCGGGTCAGGAAGTTCGTATCGTCGACATTGTGGCAGATGCCGGTGCGGGGATGGGCATCTTTGAAGATCTGCACGGCTTTACCGGGCCTGATGCTTTGGCCCGGCATTTCAAGGCCGCCGCTTCTCGCAACTATGGCCACCCCTCCATCGCGTTTCTGAAGAAGTTGGTCGAGGATCAATCCGGGAATGTCGAACGCGTCGCGGAGCTTATGAAGGCATTCCAGGAGAAGAACATGGCTGCCGGTGCTGATGGGCAGGTCTCCCGTGTTCTGGCTCGCTTTGCTTTGGCCGCAGCGGCTGGCGAATTGGCCCTGGAGTTCAACGTGCTGCCCTGGACGTCCGGCGATGCCTTTGCCGCGGCAAAGACCTGCTTCGATGCGTGGATTGTTGGTCGCGGAGGGACGGATGCAGCTGAGGATCGTGAGGCAATCTCCGTCGTGCGCCGTTTCCTAGAAGCGCATGGGGCGAGCCGCTTCGAGCTCGTTCAGGGCGACCTCGAAACACCTGACCAGACCATCGACACGCGTGTCATCAACCGTGCCGGGTTTGTCCGGGTCCGTAATGGTGAGCGGGAATACATCTTCCTCCCCGAAGCATGGAAAGAGGTCTGCGCGGGTATGGATCCGGGCCGCGTTGCCCGTGTCCTGGTCGGGCGTAGCTTCATGCTGACCGGAGCCGATGGCAAGCCGCAGACCAAGCAACGCCTTCCGGGGATCAGCAAGTCGGCCCGCTGCTATGTCGTGTCTGCGGATATCTTGGCGGATGACTAACCCGGCTCGCGTTATGCCCCAAAAGAGCAATCCCATGAGGAAAAAGATTTTCCGAATGAGTTCAGCGATTTTCCGTCAGCCCCTCTTCAAGCAAGTGATCCGGGAGAAGTAAATGCCGTTCAAAGCCCCCAGAATATGCACCTGTGGCAAGGTGGTTCCGGCCGGGATCAAATGTGAGTGCCAAAAGGCCAGAAAGCGGGCCGCAGACAAAATCTATGATGCCAAGCGCCCGAATGCTCGGCAGCGGGGCTATGACAAGGATTGGGAGCGGGCCGCAAAACTGTTCCTAACTCGCCGCGAAAACCGTGCTTGCGTTATCTGCGGAGAGGAGGCCACGGTCGTCGATCACCGGATTGCCTTCAAGGGCGATGATGCCCTGAGGATGGATGTCCGCAACTGGCAACCCATGTGCCGCCCCTGCAATTCGTGCAAGAACGTTCGGCGTGAGGGTGGCTTCGGCAGGAAACCGAAAGATGCAGTGTGATGGTTGAGGGCTTTCTACGCATCCATCCTCGACCCGATGGCAAACAGGAGGTCAGGAACGCCGAGGGTGATGTTCTGGCCGTCTGCGATACGAATGCGAGTGCATGGCGCTGGATTGATCGGCACACGACCAGCGGCCAGGCCGACAGCGATAGGCACTACCGTATCAGGGTATCGGCGCGGTTTTCCTGAAAAGGGATAGCACCGGCCCGCTTGCGGCGACCCACTCCCCCGCGCCTGTGCCGACGAATGGCGACGACGCAGGGGCCATGGTCATGGCGACCACACCTTTCCCCTATGTTCAGCATAGCCCGTGGAGCTGCGGGGCATCACGACCAGCGCCATGCCTTCGCCCTGCATCGCAGGATGGACCAGACGAACGAATAGCGTGCGCCTCGTCAATCCAACTCTGGAGTGGCGGCTAAGCCATAAACCTTGCTCTGGCAGGTTGGCGCGTCACGCGACCCGACCTCTCGCCCACACTCCGAAATCAGGGCCTGACCGGATCCAACTCTCACCGCTGGTGGAAGCCGGATCGACTGGCGACGGACCGCATCGGGAGTAGGTCCACCCCCCAGCGGTGGTCAGATCGACCGCAGGCACCCGGGGGGGTGGTTCCAGACTTTTGGACCCTTTGGGGGACCAGCGTGTGGGCCTTCTTACAAGATATGAGCTAATTGGAGATTTTCGGGAAAGCCTTCTCGTGGCTTGTTCCCCTGTGTTCCCCATGTCGTTCAGGGTTGGGGAACAGCAATATCGCCGATAAAATAAGGCTGTTCCCCGTGTTCCCCTTGTTCCCCGCGCGAAACGCAGGGTCCAATATGAGATTTGTCGCGATGCGTGCGATCTATGATCGACCACACCTCGATCTTGGGAACGGTGACTGGGAATTGACTGACCGCTACAGGTGCAGGCCACACGCGACTCACCACGCTGCTATTCCTTGCCGAGATACAGATCCGGTGGCTAAACCCTTTAGGGCTGTAGTGAAGTGGCCTCACTTTTCCGTGATTGAAGCCCCCATGAACCCGGTTCTGAATATGGTTCCGCCGTGGTTCCATGACTTTGCCAAAGCAAAAGGCCGCCCCGAAGGGCGGCCATTTTGTGCTGGTATTCCAGTAAGTTACTGGTGCCGCTGAAGGGACTCGAACCCCCGACCCCATCATTACGAATGACGTGCTCTACCAGCTGAGCTACAGCGGCATATTCCAGATGCAGGCCCCTCTTTTGTCCTGCTTGTCGTCTGCGGCCTCAGAAGTCTTTGGCTTTGCCTGTCACTGGGCACCGAAATCGCTGCCCATGAAAGCTCTGCCGATCGCGTTACCGAGGCTATGCAGGCGCCCGTTTAAACGCGCCAGGCCTTCTTGTCCAGTGTCCGTTCACGGCAATTTCCCTTGGCCGGGCCCGCGCGTTAGAGAGGTCGGGGCACAGGACCGCCCGCTTCAGAGCATAGAGGCGGCGCGATCGCGTAACGGGCGGCAATCTGGTAATCTGGCAAAGAACTCACGCGCTCCAACAAAAACGCAATATTTATCAAAATTTTATTCTATATCTCCTTGAACACCCTCTTCTGCGACATCCATGATCTCGTCCCGGCTCCGCGTGACACCTGGGCGGGCGCAGGGTGATCTCAGGCCTGTCGGGCTTGCAGCTGCATCTCCTCTGTGGCCGCGGGCGCGAGCGGATGGCGCCTTTCCGGGAGTTGCGCGCATGGCAAAATCGTTGCCTGCGCCGCTCTTTTATGTCGCACCCAAGGGCTGACCGGGGCAAGGACCGGCCTCACGAACCGGGACTTCACGGCTGGCCGGCTCCGGCAGCATGTCGGTTCAGATCGATGCAGAATCAAGACGTCCAGGGCGCCCTGAACTGTGGCCCCTGTCAAATCGCTCCAGGCGACGCGCGATTCGGACAGTCGCGATGTTCTGTCCCTGCCAGCCGGGGCCGCCATCTGCTCTGGCGGCAGGGCACGCGCCACATTCTGCGAGGCAACGGCCCTCGCCCTGACCAGTCCCGCCGATGACCCCGGCCCTATCCGGGCGCGGACGTCCCCGGCCGGGATGGCGCAATCTCTCAGGCCCAGACCTGATCCGGATCGGGCAAGGGGATCGCATCAAGCAGCTCCCTTGTATAGGCCGCCCGCGGCTGGCCGAACAGCGCTGCCGTATCAGAGGCTTCGATGATCTCACCCTGGTAAAGCACCATGATCCGGGAACACAGCCTCCGGATCACGCTCAGGTCATGGCTGATAAAGGCCAGCGTCAGGCCAAGCTCTTTCACCAGCCGCTCCAGCAGGTTCAGCACCTGCGCCTGGCTCGACACATCCAGCCCCGAGACGATCTCATCTGCAAGGATGAAATCCGGGCGCAGCGCGATGGCGCGGGCGATCCCCACCCGCTGCCGCTGGCCGCCCGACATCTCATGCGGGTAGCGGCTGGCCATATCCTGCGGGAAGCCCACGAGATCCAGCGCCTCGGCCACGCGGCCCCGCACATCTGCAACGCCATGGAGGCGCAGAGGCGCCGCGATCAGCTGACCCACCCGGTGGCGCGGGTTCAGCGATGACATCGGGTCCTGGAAAATCATCTGGAACCGCCGCCTGAGCGGGCGCAGCGCGGCGTCATTCAGATGGGTGATGTCCTGGCCCTCAAACAGGAGCCGGCCCGCCGTCGGCTCCAGCAGCCGCACCAGACAGCGCCCGAGAGTCGACTTCCCCGAGCCCGATCCGCCGACAATCCCGATGATCTCGCCTTTTGCGATGCCGAAATCGAGGCCTTTGAGGATCTCGTTGCGCGGCGCCGGCCCCCAAAGCGGTTTGCGATTCAGATCGGGGAGCGAGAGACGCAGCCCCTCGACACGGTAAAGCTCTTCAGACATGCGCGCGCTCCCGGTCAAAGGCGTCGATCTCGGCCCGCACATCCGCGATGACCTGGTCAGGCACCGGGGTCAGGCTGGCACTCGGATCGGTGTATTTCGGCGTCGCGGCCAGCAGCGCCCGCGAATAGGCATGGCGCGGGCCGGCAAAGAAACCCGGCACGTCATTATCCTCGACCACCATGCCGCCATAAAGCACCGAGAGCCGGTTGCAGACCTTGGATACGATGCCCAGATCATGGGTCACGAACAGAAGTGCCGTCCCATGCCTGGCCTGCATATCCCTGATAAGCTTCAGGATCTGCTTTTGCACCGTCACATCCAGCGCGGTCGTCGGCTCATCGGCGACGATCAGTTTCGGCGCGGCGGCAAAGGCCGAAGCGATCAGGATCCGCTGCCGCATCCCCCCGGAAAGCTCATGCGGATAGGCCCGCATCACCCGCGCGGGATCCTGGATCCTGACCTCGTCGAGCAGCTCTTCGGCCCGCGCCACCGCCCGCGCCCGCTCCCATCCAAGAATGTCCACCAGCCGGTCGGTGATCTGCGGCGCGATCCGGCGCGACGGGTTCAGCGCCGTCAGCGGATCCTGCGGGATCAGCGCACAGGTCTGACCGATCCGATGCCGCCGATCTTTATCAGACAGGCGCTGCAGGTCTTCGCCGCCGAGGAGGATCTCGCCCCCCGTCACCTCGACCGCTTTCGGCAGGATCCCCAAAACCGCCTTGCCGATCATCGACTTGCCGGCACCGCTTTCCCCAACCAGCCCCCGCACCTCGCCCGGCGCAACCGAGAGCGAAACACTGCGCAAAAGCGGGTGGTTCTGGCGCGTGATCCGCGCTGACAGGCCCTTCAGCTCAAGATAAGTCATCGCAGCACCGGATCGTAGCGGTTCTTGAGCCCTTCCCCCAGCTGGGAAAAGGCGAGAACGGTCAGGAAAAGCGCGATCAGCGGAAAGACCAAAACCCACCAGGCCTGGTTGATCGAGATCCGCCCTTCGGAAATCATCCCGCCCCAGGTCGGGTCATCGGTCGGGATCGAAAGGTTCACGAAACTCAGGATCGCCTCGATGATCACTGCGATGCCCATTTCCAGCGTCAGCAGCACCACGATGGTCGGCAGGACATTGGGCAGGATCTCGGTCAGCATGGTGGAAATCCGGCCCCGCCCGACCACGCGTGCCGAGGCGACATAATCCATTACCCCCTGGCCCATCGCCTCGGCCCGGATCACCCGGGCAAAGCGCGTCCAGTCGATCACCACAATCGCCACGATGATCGAGATGAGCCCCGGCCCCATCACCGCGATCAGCAGGATGGAAAACAGGACCGGCGGAAAGGCCATCCAGATGTCGATAAAGCGCGAGATGACAGTATCCACCCAGCCGCGCATATAGCCCGCCATCAGCCCCAGACCTGCGCCCAGGATACAGGTGATCCCTCCCGCCACCAGCGCCACCGAAAGCGCGATCCGTGCGCCAAAAATGATCCGGCTCAGCACGTCACGCCCAAGGCTGTCGGTCCCGAGCCAGTAACCCGGCTCGGCCCCCGCCATCCAGAAGGGCGGCATCCGGCCCAGAAACAGATCCTGCGCCAGCGGATCCTGAGGCGCTATCAGCGGCGCAAAAACCGCCGCCAGCACCACAAGACCAATCCAGCCCGCCGAGAGCCAGAGCCGCGGCCCCGCCCGGCGTTTCACAAGCGAACGGGCATCAGCCATGGCGCAGCCTCGGGTTCAGAACGGCATAAAGCAGATCAACCACCAGGTTCACCCCGGTGAAGATCAGCGCGAAAAGGATCACGATCCCCTGGATCAGCGGCAGATCGCGGTTGATCACCGCCTCAATGGCCATATTGCCAAGCCCCTCATAGGAGAACAGCCGCTCGATGATCACGGTGCCACCGATCAGAAAGGTGAATTGCACCCCCACCAGCGTCAGCGTCGGCAGGACCGCATTGCGCAAGGCCTCGCGCAGAATGACATGCGTCTCGCCATACCCCCGCGTCCGCGCGAGTGTGACGTAATCCAGATGCATGGTCTCTTTCAGGCTCTGCTTCAGAAGCTGCCCAATGATCGCCGATAAAGGGATCGCCAGCGCCAGCGCCGGCAGGAACATATGGCTGACGATATCAGCCCAAAGATCGAACCGCAGCCGGATCAGGCTCTCGAACAGGTAGAAATTGGTGACAAAGGGCAGATCCAGCGACGGCGTCACCCGGCCCGAGATGTGAAACACCGGCCAGAGCACGCCAAACCCAAGGATCAGCAACAGCCCCCAAAGGAAATCCGGCACCGAAAGCGCCATGCCATTGGCAATATCAATCGCCGCCTCGGTCTTCGTCTCGCGCCGCCGCGTGCCCCAGATCGCGAGAAAGCCGCCGATGATACAGGCCATGACCAGCGCCATGACCGACAATTCCAGCGTTGCAGGCAGCCGCCCGAGCACCATCCCCGTCACCGGCTGGCGCGCCGTGATCGAGGTGCCGAAATCGCCCTGTACCACACCGCCCAGCCAGATGAAAAACTGCTCCGGGATCGAGCGGTCAAAGCCGTAAAGCGCATTCAGCCGCGCGATATCAGCCTCACCCGCCCCCGGCGGCAGCATCATCGCAATCGGATTGCCCGGCACGACCCGGATGACGACAAAGACAATCACCGCCACGCCCAAAAGCGTGATCAATGTCGTCACCAGCCGCCCCAATAGAGTTCTCAATAGCTGCATCACGCCGCCCAGAGAGGCTCATGCCTCTGTCATTTTCTGTCTGAAAATATCCCGCGGGGGTCCGGGGGCGCGAAGCCCCCGGCGCCTCCACCCTCAGCCGCGCTTCATCAGATGCGGCAACAGCGCACCCGAAGCAT
>NZ_JAEFCF010000005.1 GCF_016405985.1 Paracoccus sp. IB05 | reverse complement strand
CCCGCGTCAGCGATAGCATTGCCCATGTAGTTCGGGTCAGAGCCACCGGGGGCAACAGTGCCGCCGGAAGCTTGAGCAACGGTCAGGGGGTTGAAGCCGAAGCGTTCACCAGCCTCGCGCCACGTACCGACTTGGTTAAGGATCACGTGACGCGTATCGCGCCCCGGATTGGCCTTTTTGCCCATGAGGCCACCAAGCAGAGATGAACCCGCGCCAATAAGGGCGGAACCGATAACAGGATCCATCAGGACACCTGCGCCATCTTGATCAGATCGGCGCGGACCTTCCGGGGTTCGACCCAGAAGATATCAGCGACAAGCTGAATGGCCCACGGCATGGGCGTTTTCTGATAGTCGATACCGGCTTCACGCTGGTATTCGAACAGCCGCCAGAGCGCGTCACGATAGGACGAGACAGGCTCTTGCGCATCAGAGAGGACCGCAAGACGCTTAGAGGCGAACTCAGGGGAATTGCGCTGGCGCTCAATCTCCGAAAAGGAGGTTTTCACGGGCGTGAAATCAATGTGAGCGCCCATCAGAGCGCCCCCGCGCAGAAGGCCTGAAAGTACGCCGGGAAGAAGGTCGAGACTGTCCCGCCGAGGAAGCCGAGCACAAGCGGCACGATTGCCGCAAGCGCTTTGCTAAGTAGTTGTTTTTGCATGTGTTTCTCCTATGAAAGCGAAGAAACGTCCGATAATGCAACATTATTGGATGTTATGGCGAGGTGACAGCCGCGGCGGATATTATATACTATTTGCACTATAACCGCTGACATATATGCCTCTGCCAACCAGCTCATTATACAGGAACTGCCTGCTGCCCGGGTGTTTTTGTGCCCAGCCCCTGTGGGATGCCGCAGATCAGAGGCGGCTATGATCCTGAACTGGCGGTGTTTCTGGTCGATGCCGCGGAAAAATGCCCGGCGGCGATCAGCGCGCGGGTATAGGGGTGTTGCGGGTGGCTCGGCACCTGCTCTGTCGCGCCATATTCAACGAGGCAACCGTCCTTCAGCACCGCAACATCATCTGCCATCCCTCGCAGAATGCCCGGATCATGCGTGATCAGCAGAAAGGCCACCTGCTCGCGCTGCTGCAACTCGCGCAGGAGGGTCAGAACCTCGCGCGGCACCGTGGCATCCCGTTATCTGCGTCGAGACGCGACATATGAAGGCCGCGGTTACGGCGCAGGCCAACAAGACCGACAGGAACGATGCGCGCGGCATTGCCCAGATGATGCGTGTCGGCCTGTATCGGCCAGTCCATATGAAGACCGAGCGCAGCCAGGAAATCAGGATGCTGCTGACAGCGCGGAAGTTTCTGCAACCGAAGCTGATCGACGCCGAGACTAACCTGTGCGGGTTCCCGAGGCGCGGGTGGCCGCCATGCCGCCGATGGTTGCATTGGCGCCGGGGGCAATCGGGAAGACAGCCCCTGATCCCGAGTGCATAGTTCAGGGCCTCACGCGTGACGCTGGCGCCAAAAGGCACCAGAGGGGCGCTTCAAGGCGCATCAGATCTGCCACAGCGCGGGTGCTTTCGGTGAAGAGCACCGCATCCGGCAGCGGCCTCCGACGCCAGGATTCCCCCTGGTCATGCTGCTCGCGCAGGGCGAGCGATTGCGAAAACGCGGTCCCGAAACGGGCGGCCAGCCGGTCAGCGAAATCCTGGTCAAAGCCTGCCATATCCGTGTCGCGATCTTTTCACGGGGCCGTTCCTTGCGGCCTTCCGCGCTCCTGGCCTGTCACTTGCCCGCAAACGGGACGGTCTTGTCAAAACGCATCGGGCGGTCAGAGCGGCGTGCCGGCAGGATGACGGTCAGGGAAGGGCGGACTGTCCTGCCCCCCGTAAACTCGGCGGCACAGCGGAAGGTCGGCAGGCCGGAAGCCCTTGCATCCGGCGCCTCATCGCGGCTTGCCCGCGAGAGGTCCTGGATGTCCCCACCGGCGGCCCGGATTTCAGGCGCCGCAGCATCGAACCCCGCCGCCCGCAAAATCCGGTTTCGGGTGGGGCCGTCGCCAATATCTGCGGCCCCTGCCAGAAGGCTTTTTGCAAAACCCGGCTCAGATCTGCCCGGTTCTGGCCAGTCCCGGCCTGTGCCGATTGCGGCCAGCCGCGTGAGGTTGGCAGGTGTCGGATCGGCCAGTCCGGAACGGTTTTCCGGCCGGACCTTCTTTTCGCGCAACGGTGCCCAGCGTTGCGCGGAAAGAAGGTCCGGCGCGGGGCAGGGCGGTCGCGCGCACAGATGCCGTCGCTCTCCGGGATCAGGGACACCTGCACCGGGCGGATGATGGTGCCTTGGCGCTCTGCGATGGCCAAAAGCGGATCGAGGGCAAGCCAGGCCCAAGGCGACCCGATCCCGAAGAAGAAATCAATCTCTTTCAGTCCGGTATTCTCATCTGGGCGATTGTGGTGCGACAAGGGGGAGGGGCAGTGCGCCCGCCGCCCTGAGCGGTCACTCCCGACTGTTCCTCGTGTCGCGGATCAGGCCGGGGACCGCACCGGCCAGGCTGAGCTGCCGCTTGGAAGGGGCGGCAAAGCAATTGGCATCAGACCACCAGAACGACATGCCAGGGAGCGGAGCGGCCAAGCCCTGTCCCGCAGGCTTATGGGTGCGCGCATCATTGTCAGAGCCTCAGAAAGGCAGGGGACCGGGGTCCGGATTTACTCCCTTCCCCTTTGCGTAAGCCCGTGATCCCGCATCGGATACTGATCACGATACCGACAGACAGGTTGGCCATGACATTGCCCCGAGGCGCCTGAGAGGGCACAAGGCAGGGTCCCCCCTTCGCAGGCAACTCCGGCAGATGAGAGACCATGACTATGAATAACCTCTGGGCCATCGCGGTCGACACACCCTGGGTCGAGACCCTCTTCTGGCTCAGCGCGCTGGTCCTTGCCGCAGCCCTTGTGAACATCGTTACAAAGGCCGTGCTGGTTAAACTCCTGCACCGCCTGATCGAAGGGGTCCAGTATATCCAGGGCCCTGAAGTTGTGCGGTCCGGGGTGATCGCAAGGATCGCCAATGCCGCACCCGCGCTGGTGATTTCTTCAGGCATAATGCAAGTGCCGGGTTTGCCCTTTGCCATCGCCACAATCATCCGCAATGTCGCGAACGCGTTCAACATCCTGGTTTTTGCGATGGCCATCTCGGCCGCGCTCGGGCTTTTCCACACCATCTGGAACCGGCGTTCTGCGGGCAATGGCAGATCCATCAAGGGCTATGTCCAGGTTGCGACAATTCTCGTCTATGGCATTGCGGCGATCCTGATGGTTGCGGCGGTCATCGACCGCTCGCCCCTGATCCTTCTCTCCGGACTTGGGGCGCTGACCGCCGTTCTCATCCTCGTCTTTCAGGATACGCTTCTGTCGCTTGTCGCATCGGTTCAGATCAGCTCCACCGACATGGTCAAGGTTGGTGACTGGGTCGAAATGCCGGCCCAGAATGCCGATGGCGATGTGATCGAGATCGCGCTCCATACGGTAAAGGTCCAGAACTGGGATAAGACGATTACGACGGTTCCGATTCGGAATCTCGTCACCCAGCCGTTCAAGAACTGGCGCGGAATGCAGGAAACGGGCGGGCGCAGGATCAAGCGCTCGCTCAACATTGACCAGAATACCATCCGCTATCTTTCGGATGATGAGTTGCTTCGACTGCAGCAAATGAAGCCCATCAGAAGCTATATCGAGCGCAAGACCCGTGAACTTTCGGACTGGAACGCGGTGCTTGAGCCCGATGAGGTCAGTTCGAACCGCCGCCGCCTGACCAATATCGGCACCTTCCGCGCCTATGTGGAGAGTTATCTCAAGGCGCATTCGCAGCTTCGTCAGGACATGACGATGATCGTGCGTCAACTTCCCCCCGAGGCTGACGGGCTGCCGATCGAGATCTATTGCTTTACGAACACCATCGCCTGGGTGGCCTATGAGGGCATACAGGCAGATATTTTCGACCACCTTTACGGCGTCCTGCCAGAGTTCGGCCTCGCGGTGTTTCAGTCGCCTTCGGGGAGCGATTTCAGAAGATTGCCAGTTCCGGAAGGTGCCTGAAAGCGCCCCCCCGCGGAGCGCGGGGCGCGCGGGTCTTCCCCCTGCATTTCTGCCCTTCTGCCGCGACGCTTTTGGGGCGGCGACCGGGGCAGATATCGCGAAAGGAATGGAGATGATGCGGGCCAGGACAGGGCGAATGGCCGGGTGAGGCCTGACCCCTGCAAGCCATCGGGCTGGGGTCAGCTGCCTGTCGTAACCTCGCAAAAATGCACCGTGCCGCGCGTCAGGGTCAGACCGGCACCGCGCGGATGCGGATCGGTGACCAGATGGTTGATCTCCTCAAGGCGGCAGATCGAGACCCGGCTTTCCGCGCCGATCTTTCCGGAATCGCAGAGCAGAATATTCGACTGGGCGCGACGCATCATCGCCCGGGCGACCTCGGCTTCATGCAGCTCGTAATCCGTGACGCCGCGGTCGGGATGCAGGCCCACCGGCGAGATGACGGCGAAATCGGCGAGGAAGCGATCGATCTGCGACAGGGTCATCTCGCCATAGGTCGCTGGCACATCGCGATGTGGCCGCCCCCCAAGCAGCAGGATATCGCAATCGCGCCCCGAAGACATGATGCGGGCAATCTCAAAGGAATTGGTGATCACGCGGATATTGCCCCGCGCCGCCAGTTCGCGCGCGAAAGCGATGGTGGTGGTGCCGGTGTCAATGAAGAGTGTCGAGCCCTCGGGGACAAGGGTCAGGGCCTTGCGTCCGATGGCGGTTTTCTGGGCCACATTCTCGGCGCGGCGCATTTCATAGGCGGGCTCCGGTTCGATCCCGGATCGAGCAAGGGTCGCCCCGCCATGGACGCGGTTCAGAAGCCCGCTCTCCTCCATTTCCAGAAGATCGCGCCGGATCGTTTCGCGCGAGACATCAAATTGAGCCGCAAGCTCGCCGGTTGAAACCTTCTGCCGCGCGGTCAGCTGACCGAGGATCTGCGCCTGCCGCTCATGCGACCACATGTGTCACCTCATTCTTCACAGGCGCTATCGCCACAGAAATTCCACAAAAAACCAAAACCATGTGGCAATCTACCCCAAAATTCGGCGGTTTGGATCAGTATCGCAGTCAATCTGCCGCATAGCTGCTCGCAATTTGCCCAATACCGCAAGTGAATCCACAATTTTTTGCGTCTGACAAACTAATTTTGTTGCGCGCTTCTGCGAATCGCTACTAGTTTGGCAAAGAAATGCCTCGCAGGTGCAACAAATGCCACGAGATTCCAAATCAGACCCCGGCGATGACCTGCGTTTCCTGACGCAGGCGGCTGAGGCTGCGAAGGACATTACCCTGTCCTGGTTCCGCCGCCCGATCGAAGTCGAGGACAAAGAAGACAAATCACCGGTCACCATCGCTGACCGCGCGACCGAGGCGATGCTGCGCCGCATGATCGCGGAGAAATTCCCCGAAGACGGGGTTTTTGGCGAGGAAGAAGCGCCGAGCAATCTGGGAAGCCGCCGCATCTGGGTGGTCGATCCGATTGACGGCACCAAGAGCTTTGTGACCGGCCATCCGCTTTACGGCTGCCTGATCGCGCTCCTGGAAGACGGCGTGCCGGTGCTGGGTCAGATCGACATGCCAGTGATCGGCGAACGCTGGCAGGGCCATAAAGGCGGCGCGAGCACCTTCAACGGGGCGATCTGCCAGACCCGTGCCTGCACGGCACTCGCGGATGCCTGGATCTATACGACCAGCCCTCTGGCTTTCCCTGGCCGCGCGCTGGCGGCCTTTGAGGCGGTGACCTCGCGCGGACGGCTGACCCGCTATGGCGGCGATTGCTACAATTACGGGCTGCTGGCCTCGGGGCATTGCGATCTCGTCATCGAAACCGGGCTGCAACCTTTCGACTATCTGCCACTGGTCGCCGTGATCGAAGGCGCCGGGGGGGTGATCACCGACTGGGAGGGCCGCCCGCTCACGCTGCAATCTGCCGGCGATGTGGTCGCCTCGGCGACGCCAGAGCTGCATGCCGAAGTGTTGCAGCATCTGTCGGGCCAGGCGCCGGAGCACCCTGGCTGATACAGAAAACCCCCGCACGCATGGGGCCAAATCATCATGCGGCGACCAATAGCCAAAGCCCGGAAAAGCCAGAAACCGGAACCGGGCATCCAACATGGAGAGAGAAATGATCAGCAGACGGAAGTTTATGAACTATTCAGCGGGTTTTGGCGCGCTTGCCGCCATGCCGCAGATCAATACGAATTTCCTGTTTGGCCCGGCCATGGCCCAGACGACGAAACCCATCACCTTCCTCTCGGCCGAGAACATCACGGGCAACTGGGATCCGACCGCGCATACCACGCTGTCGCAGACCAATATCGAAGGCTTTGTGATGGGTTACCTGACCCGCGCGCCGATGACGCCGGAAAAGCCTGATGAAGTGGTTTATGAACTCGCGACCGAGATCCGGGAAATCGACGCCCATACGCTGGAGATCAAACTCCGCGAAGGCGTGACCTTCCATGACGGCAAGCCCTTTACCGCGAAAGACGTGAAGGCGACGCTGGAATATGGCTCGGGGCTGGACCGTCCGAAGCAGGTCTATCCGGGCGCGACCGACACGTTCGAAGTCACCACGCCGGATGATTTCACCGTGGTGATCGACACGTCAAAAGGCGGCTATGGCGCGTCTTTGTTCATCTTCCTCGCGTCTTACCTGCCGATCCTCGCGGCGGATGACGTGGCGGGTGGCCCCTCGGGTCCGCTCTCGCAGCGTCTGAACGGTACCGGCCCGTTCAAATTCGTCGAACAGCGCGGCAATGACACCGTGATGGAGGCCTTCCCGGGCTATTTCAAAGGCGCGCCGACCGTGCCGGGCGTCAATTTCTCATTCGTCGGTGACGGCACCACGCGGATGCTGTCGCTGATGTCCGGCCAGGCCGATATCATCGAACGGCTGGAGCCCGAACAGGCCGAAACGCTGGAGGCCGAGGACGGTATCGTCATCAAGCGCCAGGTCTCGGTCGAGAACAAATATCTCTGGTTCCGCTGCTCGAAAGCGCCCTTCGACAATCCACTGGTGCGCAAAGCCGCCTGCCACGCCATCGACCGTGAGCTGATCCTGGAAGTGATGGGCTCGGCCGGTCACGCCTCGGCGAACTTTGTCTCGCCGATCAAATTCGGCTATATCGACCTTGAGAATTACCCGGAATACAACCCCGAGGAATGCCAGCGCCTGCTGGCCGAGGCCGGCTATCCGAATGGCGAGGGCCTGCCGGAGCTGGAATATATCACCTCGACCGGCTTCTACCCGAAAACCAAGGAATATGGCGAGGTCATCACCGCGCTGATGCAGGAACAGGGCTTCAAGGTCACGCTCAATGTGATGGAAGTCGCGGCCTGGAACGAGCGTCTCTATGACCGTCCGGGCGGTGGCCCGGGCCATATGGTCGATTGCGGCTGGTCCACAGGTTCGCCCGAGCCGGATCTGGTTCTGCGCTCGCATTTCCATTCCTCGTCGAAACGGATCTGCGGTATCGAAGATGCCGAGATTGACGCGGCGCTGGATGAGGAGCGCAATTCGCCTTCGCTCGAGGCGCGCAAGACCTCGCTTCAGACCAATCTGATGCCGATGCTGGCCGACAAGGTTCCGGCGCTGTCCCTGTTCACCTCGGTGCTGATGCACGGGATGCGCGAGAACCTCTCGGGGCTGATCATGTATCCCGACGGGCAGATTGACGCGTCCCAAGGCACCTTCGGCTGACAAAGCCTCTGGCAGAGGGCGCCCGCGCTCTCTGCCAGCCCATCCAGCAACACTTTCTGCCAGAACGTCCGGGGTTTGAATGTTCATCCTTAGGTTCCTTATCCGTCGCCTTTTGCAGGGCGTCGTGATTGTCTTTCTCGTATCGGCGCTGATCTTCACGCTTTTGCGCGTGGTGCCCGGCGATCCGGTGCGCCTGATGGCGGGCGGCATGGCCCCCGAGGCGCTGATCGAGGAGATCGCGACCGAGATGGGTCTGCGCGACCCGATCCCGGTGCAGTTCACGCGCTATATCACCGGAGTGTTCCAGGGCGATTTCGGGCAGAGCTTCGTCCGGCCCGCCTCGGGTGCGGCGGTGGGGGGCGCGAGTTTCGACGACTCGACCCGGGGAGAACGGGCAAGGGTGCTGGACCTGATCGCCCAGACCGCGCCAATGACGATCCAGCTCGCGCTGCTTGCAATGGTCTTCGCGCTGGTCATCGCGCTGCCGATTGGCGTGGCAGGCGGGCTTTACCCGGGCAGATGGCCTGACCGGATGGCGCTTTACCTTTCATCGCTATTCGTCAGCCTGCCGAATTTCTGGCTCGGCATCGTTCTGGCGCTGGTGGTCTCGGTGAAATGGCAGCTGGTGCCCTCCATCGGCTATCACAACTTCGCCTATACGATCCTGCCGGCCTTCGTGCTGGCCATCGAGATCGCGCCCTTCCTGATCCGCACGCTGACGGTCTCGGTCGCGGGCGTGATGGCGCAGAACTTCATCGACATCGCCCGGGTCCGGGGGCTGTCGCGCAACCAGATCGTGTTCCGCCACGCGCTGAAAAACGCTGCGGTGCCGCTTTTGAATCTGCTCGGCGTGCAGTTTTCGATGCTTTTGGGTGGTGTTCTGGTGATCGAGTTCATTTTTGATTACCCCGGCCTTGGCCTTCTGACGATCAACGCGGTGATGCAGCGTGACTTCCCGCTGATCCAGGGCATCGCCATCATCACCGCTGCCGCCTTCGTCCTGATCAATATCGTGGTCGACCTTGCTGCGACCGCCATCGACCCGAGGCTGGATTACTGATGAGCGTCACAACACTTGACCCCGCCGCCCGCGTCGCCGCCGCCCAGACCGTATCCTCGCGGATCTGGCGCGAGGCCTTCGCCTCGATCGAGTTCCGCATCGGGCTGATCGTCTTCATCCTCCTGGTGCTGGCCGCAGCGCTTTACCCTGAACTCAGCGGGCTGGACCCGACGAAGCTTTCGGTCCGCGAGAAACTGATCCCGCCCTTGTTCCTTGGCGAGGGCTGGACATGGAAACACCCGCTCGGCACAGATCAGCTGGGGCGCGATATGCTGTCGCGCGCGCTGACGGGGCTGCGCTATTCGCTGCTGATCGGGGTTGCGACCACGGTGCTGATGCTGATCGTCGGCGCGCTGATCGGGCTCTTTGCCGGCTATTATGGTGGCCGCGTGGATATGGTGCTGATGCGGCTCACCGATGCGCAGCTCGCGATCCCGATGATCATTCTGGCGATCACCATTCTGGGTGTGTCGCGACCAACCATTCCCTCGATCATCCTCGTGCTCGGGCTGGCGGGCTGGCCGGTCTATGCGCGGGTGATGCGTTCGACCGTGATGGCAGAAGCGAAAAAGGAATATGTGCGTGGCGCCATGGTGCTGGGCGCGACGAACCTTCGGATCATGTTTCTTCTCATCCTGCCGCTTCTCTTGCCGCCGATGGCATTCGTTGCGGTGCTGGATATCGCGCGGATGATGATCTTTGAATCCGTGCTGGGCTTTATCGGCCTTGGGGTGCAGCCGCCGACACCGACCTTTGGCAATATCATCTCGGACGGGCGTAAATACATCATGAACGCCTGGTGGATCGCCACCATGCCCGGCGTTTTCCTTGTGATCACGCTGACCAGTATCAACCTGATGGGCGCCGCATTGGAGCGTGCCCGCAACAAGATCTACGGGGGGGCATGAAGATGGAAGAGGCGATGAAATCTGCGCCGGTCCTTCAGGTCTCGAACCTGACCGTCGCCGCCGGAGAGCGCGAGATCCTCTCGGCTATCTCCTTTGAGATCCACCCACGCGAGATCCTGTCGGTCATCGGCGAAAGCGGGTCGGGCAAGACCGTGCTGGCCCGCGCGATTGCAAGCTGGCTCTCGGACCCTTTGCGCATCACCGGCGGCGAGATCCGCTTTCGCGGCCAGGATCTGGTGAAGAACCCCGGTCTTGCGCGCAAACTGGCGGGCCGCGAGATCGCCTATGTCGGCGGCAACCCGGCAGGTGCGCTCGACCCGACGATGACGGTCGGCGCGCAGCTGGTCGAGAAACTCCGCGCCGTGCGCCCGGATATTTCAGCCACTGAGGCGAAGAAAAAGGCGATCCAGCTGCTGAATGCGGTGCGGATTCCGTCTGCCCATAAGAGGTTTGAAGAATATCCCTTCCAGTATTCCGGCGGCATGATGCAGCGCGCGATGATCGTCGATGCGCTGATCTCGGACCCGGCCTTGCTGATCGCCGATAATATCACCCAGCCGCTCGACGTGACGGTGGCGGCGCAGATCCTGAAACTGATGCGCGACCTGAATGCGCAATTCTCGACGGCCGTGCTGTTCATCTGCTCGTCGCTGCCGGTGGCCTGCGATGCCTCCGACCGGGTTATGGTGCTCAACGCCGGAAAAGTGGCCGAGATGCAGCCGCCCCGCGCCCTGATCGCAGACCCGAAAAGCGCCTATACCGCCAAACTGATCCAGGAACTGCCGAAGCTCTGGGACGAAAGCACCCGCGCGCCGGGCGAGGAACGCGATGCTCCGGTGCCGGTGCTCTCGATCCGCGATGTCGCGAAAGCCTATAAGATCCGGCGGCGCGGCGAGGCCGGGCTTTCTGTGGTTCAGGCCGTGCGGAATGTGTCTTTCGATGTCTTCCAGGGCGACAATTTCGGGGTCGTGGGCGAATCCGGCTGTGGTAAATCCTCACTGATGCGTCTTTTGACCGGGCTGGAACGCCCGGATCACGGCCAGATCATCTTTGACGGCGAGGATGTCGGCACGGCCAGTGCCGCGACGCTGCGCGGGATGCGCAAGAAATTCCAGCTGGTGCTGCAGGACCCCTACGGATCGCTGCCGCCGCAATGGCCGATCGGCAAGATCCTGGAAGAGCCGCTGAAAATCCACGGCATCGGCTCGGCTGCGGAACGGCGCGACCGGGCGCGGGCGGTGATGAACGAGGTCGGGCTGCCCGACAGCTATTACAACCACCTGACCGGCGGGCTGTCGGCAGGCCAGCGCCAGCGTCTGAATGTGGCGCGTGCGATGATCCTGGAGCCGAAGCTTCTGATCATGGACGAGACGCTTTCCGCGCTGGATCAGACCGAACAGGGCAAGCTGCTCGATCTGTTTGAACGCCTCCAGGCGCTGCACGGTTTCACCTATATCTTCATCTCGCATGACCTGACGATGGTGCGCCGCGTCTGTTCCAGGATCGCGGTGATGTATCTGGGCGAAGTGGTCGAGGTGGCGCCGAATGAGCGGCTGTTCTTTGACCCCGGCCACCCCTATAGCCGCGCGCTGCTCTCTGCCGCGCCGACGCTGGAGACAAGGCGCTACCGCCCCGAGGATTGCCTCCTTGAAGGCGAGCCCCCTTCACCCATCGACCTGCCGCCCGGCTGTGCCTTTGCCAGCCGCTGCCCGCATGCCTTTGACCGCTGCCGCGCCGAAAACCCGGTCCTGCGCGACAGGGGCGGGCGGGCGCTTGCGGCGTGCTTCCTTAACGACGAGACCCCGGCCGTATCGGAGAAGACCTATGCCTGACACCACAGTCCCAAGCAAAATCGACGCAGGTCTTCTGAACCGGCTGATGGATAAGATCTCGGAATTCGGCGCAACGCCGATGGGCGGCGTCGACCGCCCGGCGCTGACCGATGCCCATGCGGCAGCGCGCAACTGGTTCAAAACCGAGATGGCCGCGCGCGGCTATACGGTAAAAGTCGATGCCATCGGCAATCTCTTCGGCCAGATCGACCTTGCCGGCGAAGGCGCGCCGCTGGTGATGATCGGATCCCACATCGACAGCCAGCCGCTGGGCGGGCGCTTCGACGGCGCTTACGGCGTCATGGCGGCCCTGGCGGCAATCGAAAGCTACCGGGCCTGGTGCACAGAGACCGGCACAAAGCCACAATGCAATTACTGCGTCGCCGACTGGATGAATGAGGAAGGCGCGCGCTTCACGCCAAGCCTTCTGGGATCATCGGTCTTCTCGGGCGAATATACCCTCGATTTTGCGCTGGCCCGCCAGGACCGCGATGGCAAATCCGTGGCCGATGAGCTGAAACGCGTGGGCTATGCGGGCACCGATACCGCGCCCGAGCCGGTCGCCTATCTCGAGGTTCATATCGAAGGCGATGCCGAGCTGGAAAAGGCTGGCAAACATATCGCCCCCTTCGCCCGCCACTGGGGCGCGCTGAAGGTCAAGATCGAGGTCACGGGCGAACAGGCCCATACCGGGCCGACCAAAATGGAAGACCGCAAGGACGCGCTGCTGGGTGCGGCCTATATCATGGCCGAGCTGAAGCACCTCGCCAATACCGCGCCGGATACACTTTACAGCTCCTGCGCGCGGCTCGATATTTCGCCCAATTCTGCCAATATCATCCCGGAAAAAGTGATCATGTTCTGCGAGTTGCGCTCGCCGGAACAGGCGATGCTCGATTGGTCGGAAGCCGGGCTGAAAGCCGCCCTGCCGGAGCTGATGGCGAAGGCGGGCGTGGCGGGCGAGATCGTCTCGATTGACCGCCGCCCGGCGGGGCGGTTCGACAAACGGCTGGTGAAGCTGGTCGAAATGGGCGCCGACGAGAACGGCTACGGGCGGATCGAACTTGATACGGTCGGCGGCCATGACGCGGTGACGATCCAGCGCCGCATTCCGTCGATTGTCTTCGTCGTGCCCTCGGTCGATGGCGTGATCCACCGTTACAATGAATATACCAGCCCGGAAGATCTGGCGAAGGGCGGTGATGTTCTTGTGGGGATGATCCGCCGGATCGACGCCGCCGGGGGTGATCTCGACCTCGCTGTCACGATCAATTCCTGAGGGGGACGCATGAGCCAGATTGTCACGGATGCCGATGTCGCGCGGGTGATTGCCGCCGCGCCGGGGCTGGACGGCGCACAGACGCGGTCCGGCCCGGCGGCGCTGGCTTCGCCCTCCTGTCGGGGGCTGGAAAGCGCGGCGGTTTTCCTCGATCTGCCTGATGGCGAAAGCCGGTTTCTGAAGATCATCCATCCCGAGATCCGGGATTTCCTTGACCTGCCGACCGGTTTCGCGGCGGCAAAAGCGGCTGGCGAGGCCGGGGTCGCGCCCCGGGTTCTCTGGTCCGATCCGGAGGCAGGGGCGATCCTCTTCGCGGCGGCAGGTTCTGGCTGGCGCGAGGCGCGACTGTCCGACTGCCTCGATGCGGATTTTCGCAGGAACACCCTGCAGGCGCTGCGGCGGCTGCATGAGGCCCCGGCCAAGGGGGCGCGGTTCGAGCCTTTCGCACGGCTTGAGACGCTGATCTCCGAGGCAGGCCGCCTGGGTGTTTCCCTGCCTGCGGATCTTGGCTGGATCATGTCGCTTCTGAATGCCGCCCGCCCGGTGCTGGAGGCGGCGCCGCTGGCGCTGTGCCGCAATGAAAGCTCGGTCTCCAACCTCATGATCGGGCCGGATCAGGCTGCGCTGCTGGTCGATTTCGACCGGGCCGGCCTCAATGACCCGATGTATGATCTGGGCGCGGTGCTGGCCGAGATGCATGAATTCGAGCGGGATATGCAGGCAACCTTCCGCAGCTATGGCGCCGATGAGGCGGGGTTTGCCCGGGCGCGGCTCTGGTCGGTGGTGGATGACATGATCCAGGCCATCTTCTGCCGGATCTTCGGCCATGTCTCGGTGCGCAAATCGCTGGAATGGCTGAAATTCGGCGAATGGCGACTGATGCGGGCGCGGCTGGCCTTGCATCACCCCGGTTTCGAAGAAAAAATCCGGATCGCGGAGGGGCGGGCATGATGAAAGCACTGGGCAGCGCAGAGAGTCAGGCCGAGCGCGATATCGAAGCGGCCATGCTGGAGGCGCGGGCGCTGTTCGGGGAAAACGCCCGCTATGCGCCGGTCTCGGGCGGGATCTCGAATTCCAACTGGCGGGTACAATCGGCCTGCACCAGCCGTGACTGGTTCGTGAAAATCCCAGGCAACGGCACCGAGATGTTCATCGACCGTGTCGCGGCGATGGATGCCTCGCGCAAGGCCGCAGCCGCCGGGCTTGGCCCGAAGATCTACGAGGATCTGGCGCATCAGGGGGTAGAGATCAATGATTTCATCCCCGACCGCCGCCCCTCGACCCATGCCGATTTCGGCAATCCCGCCAATCGCGCCGCGGCGATTGCGGCCTATCGTCAGATGCATGCTTTGCCCGCGCTTGGGCTGACCAAGACCGTCTTCGATATGATTGACGAGCATCATGCGCAGATGGCGGAACTCGGCTCGCCCGTGCCGCGCCATGCCGAATGGATTGCGCTGAACACAAAGATGGCGCGCGATGCGATGCAGGCCTCGGGCCTTGATCTGGTGCCCTCGTTCAACGATCCGATGCCCGGCAATTTCATGATCGGCGCGGATGGCTCGATCATGCTGATCGATTATGAATATGCCTCGATGAACGACCGTTGCTATGATCTGGGCATCTGGTTCGGCGAGATGTTCTACACGCCCGAGATCGAGGCCGAACTGATCGAGGAATATTTCGGCCGGGTAACACCCGAGATCGTGGCGCGGGTCACCGTTCACAAGGCGCTGGCCGATGTGAAATGGGCAGCCTGGTCGATGGTGCAGCTGAAGGTCTCGGCGCTGGATTTCGATTTCTACAAATATGGGGTGTGGAAGCTGATGCGCTTTCAGCAGATCACCAGCGATCCGGCCTGGAAAGAACAGTTGCGCAGGCTGTGATCGCCTGCGCCACATCCCGGACATCGCCGGGATTGCGCTTATCGGCCGGCAGTTCAGCCCTGACCTCTCCAGCCGGGGCAGCGAAGGGCAGTGCGACCTGCTCTCCCCCAGTTCCCCGGAATGGCCACAAAAATCGCCGCGCTGGCAGGTCGCGAGCGGGCCTGGCGGGGCGCCGGCAGGTCGTAGGCGCTGCGGCCAAATTCGACGACCGGCAGGGGTTGGGACGGGAAAGCAGGGCTGATCGGAACTTTGGTGTTCATCCTGGGACCGCCTCCACAGCGTCGATGTCCTCGCCATTCAGCGCGGCGTTCAGCCCATCATGCGTGCCGATACAGCCGGGCAGCCTGGCCCGCCCTGCCGGATGTGATCGAAGCCGTTGAACCTGGGATCATCTGCTTCCGCCTCTACGGCGCGCAAGCGGTGGACCCTAACCGGTGCAAACAGCCCTTTGATCCACTGAAATCTGGCGCCCGGCATCTTGCGCGGGCTTCTGGGTCATGTTGACAAATATCGGAGCGACAGCCTGATACAGGCGATATCGATGAAGCCGGGAAACCTGTCTGCGGTTTTGTCGCAGCGGCTTGCCAGTCGACGGCTGTTCTTCAGCTTGTTGAAGCACCGCCCGACCATATTGCGCAGCGTGTAGATGGTCATGTCTGCAACCTTGCGCATCTTTCGGTTTTTGCGCATCGGGATCATTGGCAGGGCGTTGCGGCGCTTGATGTCTTCCCGAATTTATCAGAGTCAAAGATATGCCTGCAGTGAGGGCCGTCTGGTCTGATCGTGCAAATGGGCCTGGGGCATTGCCCTATGGTATGCGCTTCAGTTGTTTCCCCAGTCGAGATCTTCGCGACCGATGAGGCAGGCCGTCGTCGACACGGGTCAGACGCGGATAAGGTACGGATCGTTGAAGAGAGCCTGCGCGGCTCCAGGCCGGGTTCGGCGACGGCCCGCCGGTATGGGATTTCGCGGTCTCTGCTTTCGATCTGGCGGCGCGGGTATCGCAGTGCTGCTCTTGCTGCGCCGGTTCCTGGCGTTGGTTTTGTGCCGCTGGCGATGGAAAGCGCCCGGCCTGCGCCAGCACACCGACCTTCGCGCGATGGGGAAGATACCCGGATCGACATCACGCTGACGAACGGATGTCGCAGGACGATCCCGGTTTCGCTCACGCCTGCGCATCTGGCGGCCCTGCTGGCCGTTCCGGATCCGCGATGGCAGCGTTTCCTGCCGGAGTGAGGGTCTGGATCGCGGGCGGTGTGACGGACATGCGCTGCGGGATGAACAGGCTCGCACTGCAGCTGCAACAGGGGGTCGGTCGCGATCCGCATGGTGGCGAGATCTTCTGCTTCCGGGGGCGCAAAGGCGATCTGATCAAGCTGTTCTGGCACGATGGTGATCGAACACCTCGAGATGCAGCTTTGAGGATCTCGAGACGGATCTTGAACAGGATCGTGCAGACGCGGGTGCTTCCGCGTCCAAAACCACGACCATGGCGTTCGGGCGCCGCCGCCCCGCCCGCAAGCCGTTCCCCGAACATTTGCCCCGTGAGCGCGTGGTGATCGAGGCGCCGACCTCCTGCACCTGCTGTGGATCGGCGCGCATATTGAAGATGGGCGAAGACATCACCGGGACGCTGAAGGTGATCCCCCGGCAGTGGAAAGTGATCCGGACCGTCCGCGAGAAGTTTGCGGGCGGAACGCGCCGGGATGTCGAAGCACACCCCCGTCGCCAGGGCGATCAACGACATGTTCGGGGAAGACGGTCGCCGGGAAGCCTTCACCCGCTTCCCCGGTGACGGCCGGATTTGCCTGACGAACAATGCGCCCGAACGCGCGCAGCGCGGTGTCGCCCCTGGCAGGACGGCCTGGCTCTTCGCCGGATCATCGCGTGGCGGCGAACGCGCTGCCTTCCTGAATTCCCTGATCGTCACCGCCAGGATGAATGACGTGGATCGCCGCCGAAGACGGCATTTGCCGTCTGCTGATGTCGGCACCCGGTTTTGGACCTCTGGTGGCCCTGATCTTTCGGGTTGGCGTGGGTGAGGCCCCTCGTTTCAGACAATCCCGATCTGTTTCTGCCGAGGCTGTCATCGACCGGCAGAAGGGGAAGCATGTTCCGGAGGCGGCATCGACACGCGGTTAAATCAGCATCCTGCCAAGCCAGTTTACGGTCCAGGATCATTTCGGATCATGGCTGCAGCTTTCTCGGCAATCATCACCACGGGCGAGGCTGTATTGCCTGAAACGATCCGAGGCATGATCGAGGCATCAACGATCCGAAGCCCGGCCAGCCCCCGGAAGCGCAATTGTGTGTCAACCACGGCTTCGGGATGAGTTCCCATGCGGCAGGTTCCGACAGGGTGGAAGATTGTTGTCGCGATATTTCCGATGGCCGCCAGCAGTTCCTCATCTCCCCGGTGCCCGAGGTCCTCGCCGATCCCGGGACCAGGAAGGATCTCTTGTGGTTCAAAGGGAGCCAGAGCCGCAGCCGTCATAATCCGGCGCGCCTGACGCACCGAGGCCAGAGCCACAGAACGATCTCCGTGTGTCGAGAGGTAATTCGGCCGGATCGTGGGTGGGGCGCCAGCATCCTTGCTGCGGATATGGCTGCTTCCCACACTTTCAGGCCGCAAATTGCAGACCGAGACCGTGATCGCAGGAAATGGGTGCAGCGGATCGCCCAGCTTGTCGGTCGACAAAGGCTGGATGTGATATTCCAGATCGGGAAATGCCAGCGACGGGTCGGAGCGGGTAAACATGCCGAACTGGCTGGGCGCCATAGACATCGGGCCAGAGCGGGTCAGAAGATACTGTAGCCCGATCTTCGCCTTGCCGGTCAGGCTATTGGCGAGCGTGTTCAGCGTGCGGGCATTGCTGACCCTGAAAACGGTGCGGATTTGCAGATGATCCTGCAGGTTCGCGCCGACCGCCCGCTTCTCATGGCGAACCGGGATGCCGCAGGCCGCCAGCACCCCGGGGTCGCCGATCCCCGACAACTCCAGCAGTTTTGGCGAATTGATCGCACCTGCGGCCAGGATCACCTCGCGCCTGGCCAGCACGGTGACATCGTGCCCGCCCTGGCGGAACTGTACGCCGGTCACGCGGGTGCCATCAAGGAGCAGCGACTGCACCTCGGCCTCTTTGATCAGGCGCAGGTTGGGGCGTTTCAGCGCCGGGCGCAAAAAGCCGCGCGCGGTGTTCCAGCGCATGCCGCCCTGCTGGTTCACCTCGAAAAAGCCCGATCCCGCATTGTCGCCATCGTTGAAATCTTCGCGCGGGTGGATGCCGAATTCTTCAGCACCGCGCTGCACAGCTTTCAGAATGTCCCATTGCAGGCGCTGGCGGGCGACCTTCCATTCGCCGCCCCCCCCATGCATGGCACTGGCGCCCGCGTGGTGGTCTTCGGACTTGCGAAACCAGGGCAGCACGTCATCCCAGCCCCAGCCGGTGCAGCCAAGCTGGCGCCAGTGATCGTAATCCGCCGACTGGCCGCGCATATAGATCATACCATTGACCGAGCTGCAGCCGCCCAGAACCTTGCCCCGCGGATAGGCGAGGCTGCGCCCGTTCAATCCCGGCTCGGGCTCGGTTTTCATCATCCAGTCGGTGCGCGGATTGCCAATGCAGTAAAGATAGCCGACCGGGATACGCACCCAGTGATAGGCATCGGATTTTCCGGCCTCCAGCAGCAGAACACGGGTTGCCGGGTCCTGGCTGAGACGGTTGGCCAGCACACAGCCCGCCGTGCCGGCGCCGATGATCACAAAGTCATAATCGCCCTCGAGGCGGTAGGTATCAGCCATGTCTCTGGTATCCCTGAAATCAGCCGGCCTGCCAGAAACCGCGCATGCGGTCTGTCAGATCGAGATAGCGGCGGTAACGCTGGTCATAATGCGGGACGAGGCGCGGATCGGGGGTATATTGCGCCGCTGAACGGGTCATGCGTGCCGCGCCATCCTCATAATCGGCGAAAATCCCGGCTCCGATCCCGGCTCCGATGGCTGCGCCAAGGGCTCCGGTCTCGCGGGCCTCGGCGACGGTGACGGGCAGATTCAGCCCGTCCGCAAACATTTGCGGCCAGATCGGGCTGCGTGAGCCGCCTCCGGCCAGAGTGGCCTCATTCAGGGAAAGCCCTGCGGCCAGCAGCACGCCGATATGACGGCGGTGTTCAAACATCACGCCTTCATAAAGCGCCCGCAGCAGATGCGGCTCGCCATGCCAGCCTGCGATGCCGTAAAAGCCCGCGCGAAACGCGGCGCCCTGGCCGGAGCCGTATAGGAAAGGATGGAAGAACGGGTCATCGGCCGCAGGCGTCAACCCGGCGATACGGGCATTCGACCAGCCGAAGGGATCATCGTGATGGCCGCCGCGCTCAAGAAACTCGCGCACATACCATTCCAGACTGGCGGCCGAAGTGGCGCTGGATTCGATGTTCACGAAGCGACCCTTGCCAAAGCCCGCGACCATGAAGACATCGGGGTTCTGCGCCGGGATGTCTGAGAAGATCTGATTGATCCCCCAGCTGCCCGCGATGATCGAGGCCTGGCCCGCCCGCACCGAACCCGCGCCAAGCGCCGAAGAGATCACATCGAAATAGCCGCCAACCACCGGTGTTCCGACCGCAAGCCCGGTCTGCGCCGCCGCCTCAGGGCTGACATGGCCGGCGATTTCCGCCGGATCCACCAGACGCGGCAGCAGGTGCATCGCATCTTCCAGCCCGTAAAGCGCCATCAGACCGGCGTCATAGCTGCATTCCGGCATTCGCAGGAGGCCAGCACCCGACATGTCGGAAATGTCGCCGGTCCGCTCGCCCGTCAGGCGGAAGTTGATGAAATCCTTGCTCATCATCAGCGTGGCGCTTTGGGCATAGATATCGGGTCGGTACCGTTTGACCCAGGCCAGCAGCGTTGGGGTCTGCGCGGGCCAGGGCTTTTGCAGACACAGCGCATGCAGCCTTGCACCCTGATCTGCCAGCGATGCGGCCATATCGGCGGCGCGGGTGTCCAGCGACTGGATCCCCAAGAGGGCGCGGCCCGCCCCATCGACCAGATAAAGCCCGTTGCCATGACCCGCACAGCCTATGGCTGCGATCTGATCGGCGCGAATGTCAGCCTCGCGCAGGCAGTCACGGATCACCTGACGCGCATTCGCCCATAGCTCGTCCAGATCGCGCTCAACAAAGCCAGGTGCGGGGCGCGAGGATTGGCCGTCCATCGCGCTCATGGCAATCTGCCTGCCCTCCAGGTCGAACAGAACGGCCTTGATCACCGTATTTCCGGCGTCAAGCCCGAGGAGGTAGCGGCCGGTGCCGGGAACCGGATCAGCCATTCTGGTAAACCTCCCATGCCGCTTCGCCCGAGGCGCCCTGGTGGATGATCGCCATCAGCGCCGCAACAATCGCCTTTGGATTGGCATGTTGGTAGATATTGCGGCCATAGACCATGCCATGTGCGCCCTGCGCCATGAGGGCTGCCGATTTCTGCAAGACGACACGCAGATCTTCCTTGCCGCCGCCCCGCACCAGCACCGGCACCCGCGCCGCCTCGACCACGCGATGGAAGTCTTCGGCATCGTCGGTCGGGTCGGCCTTGATGATATCCGCCCCCATTTCCGAGGCCAGCCGCACCAGGGTCACGATCTTTTCGGCGTCCCCATCCACCTGATAGCCGCCCCGCACATCATTTGGCAGCATGACCAGCGGCTCGATCATCAGCGGCATGCCGTATTTGTGACAGGCGGCCCGCACGCGAGAGATGTTTTCCACGCATTGGCGGAACAGGTCCGGCTCATCGGGCAGCATGAAGAGGTTTACCACCACGCAGGCGGCATCCATCTCAAGCGCGCCGATGATCGGCTCCTCCGCGTTTTGCAGCATGGACCACATCACCCGGTGACGCTGTGCGTTATACGGGTTGCCCATGTCGATACGCATGACCAGCGCGGGCTTGTCCTTTTCGGGACGCGATTGCAGCAGATCGGCCTGGCCGTAAGCCACCTGGATCGCATCGGGACGTGCCTCGATCAGCGAATTGACCACGCCGGCCATGTTTTCCAGCCCGATCAGGAAACCGGGCTCATTGCAGACCCCGTGATCAAGCGCCACATCAAGGCATTTTCCATTAGTGAACATCCGGTTCATCCGGGCTTTGGGGCTGAGACGCATTGGATCAGGTCCTTTCATTTCGGGAAATCAATGTCTCGGGGGCAACGCCGTGAAAGCGGGCCAGTTCATCGGTCAGGCTCGAGATTTCGGCCTCGCGCCGCGTATCATCCCAGCCAAATTCCTCCGCCATCAGCGCGGCGGCGGCAGAGATCATGCGCGCGTCCAGCCACCCGGTGATCGCCAGATCAGAGCGGCGCAGAAGCAGATCGCTCAGATGCAGAACCCGCTCATGGCGCAGGATCCAGTGCAGTTCCTGCCGCGAAAGCGGGCAGTTGAGCGAGAGCGGTTCCTCCGTTGCGCCCCCCGCGAGCAGGTTAAAGGCACGGCTGCCATAGGTCTGCGCCAGATGGCGGGCACGATCTGGTTTCAGGTCAAATCGGGTCTGCAAGGCGCTGGTCAGTTCGTCTTCGCCCGGGTGATCATGGCCCCCGCCGATGGCCAGATCATCGGTCTGACGCAGGCGCGGCGCACCCAGCTCGGCCAGCGCCTCATCGGCCACCTGTGCGGCAAAGGCGCGGAAGGTGGTCCATTTGCCGCCCACCATGCAGATCTGCGGCACCGGCCCGTCAATCCGCTGCGTGAAATGACCGCGCGAGATGCGGCCGGTGAAATCATGATCGCTGACCGGCAGCGGGCGAACCCCGGAATAGCTGAACAGGATCTGCGACGGATCAAGGCCGATCGCGGGGAAAACACCGCGCAGCGAGGTCAGGATGTAATCCATCTCTTCCGCTTCGCAGCGGGTGCGGCCGGGGGTTTCAACCCGGATATCGGTCGATCCCGCCAGCACACGGCCCAGATAGGGGAAGGTGATGCAGACCCGGCCATCGGCATTCTCGAAAAAGATCATATGGCCGTTCAGCGCCTTATAAAGCGCCGGATTGTCCAGGATCAGATGCGAGCCCTTGGTGCCCGAGACCAGCCGTTTTTGCCCGCTCGCCCCCAGGGACCGGGCCGTCTGATCGACCCAGGCCCCGCTGGCATTGACGACCAGTTTCGCGGTGACCGTCAGCGTCTCGCCGCTGACCTGCTCGGTCAGGCGAAAACCCTCAGGGCCCGGTGCGACCTCAGCATAATTCAGCGCGATGGATTGCGGCGCGGCGCTGGCCGTGTCGAGGATCAGCTCCAGCCCCAGCCGTTCCGGGTGCGAGACCCAGGCGTCAAAATAGGTCGCCGACCAGCGGGCATCCGGCGTCAGATCCGGCCAGAGGCGGCGCGTCTCGACCTGTGAATGCGCACGGTGGCGTGGCAGGAGCCGATTGCGCCGGGTGAGCAGATCGTAAAGCGTCAGGCCAAGGCGGATCGGCACGATGCCACGCGGCTTTGGCTTGCCTTTCGCGCCGAAAAAGCCCGCCGCCGCGTTGAAAATCCCACTGAAGCGCGAGGCGGCAGGCACTGTCGTCGGCAGCGGATGCACCAGATGCGGGGCGTTTCGCAAGAGGTTGTCGCGTTCTGCCAGGGATTCTCGCACCAGCGAGACTTCGCCATTTTCCAGATAGCGCAGCCCGCCATGTATCATGCGGGACGGCGCCGACGAACAACCCGAACAGAAGTCATTGCGCTCGACCAGCAGCACCCGCAGGCCCTGCAGGGCCAGTTCGCGGTAGACGCCGATTCCATTGATACCGCCGCCTACGACCATCACGTCGAAATGCGCGTTCTGGCGCAGGCTATCGATTTCATCGGCACGGGTTCTGGACATGATTCACCGGTTGCCGGAACCACTCCGGCATTGTTGGAAGGACAAAGAGGCGAAGCCTCAGCCGTCGAGGTCGGTCAGATGCCGGGCCACGGCATCAGAGATCAGGGTGATGTCTGCGGGGGGCAGCCGCAACCGGCCCGCCGCCGCATTCTCGCGCGCATGTTCGGGGTTGCGTGCGCCACAAAGCGCGAAGGTGATGCCCGGCTGTTGCAGGGTCCAGGCAATCACCACCTGCGCCAGCGTGGCGCCCTGGGCCTCGGCCAATGGCGTGATCTCTTGCATCAAAGCCGCTACCTTGCGGCGGTTTTCCTGCGAAAAGCGCGGATTGTTGCTGCGCTGATCATCGCCCGAAAATTCACGATCCGGCCCGATCCGGCCTCCCAGCAGTCCAAGCGCCAAAGATGAATAGCTCAGCACCGCCACGCCATTCTTGCGGCACAAAGGCAGCAGGCTGGTCTCGATGTCGCGTTTGACCATCGAGTATTCTTCCTGGATCGCATCCATCTGTCCGGCCACGAGATAATCCCGCAGCTCGGCAGATGAGACATTGCTGGCGCCGACAGAGCGGATTTTACCCGTCTGTTTCAGGGATTCCAGCGCGGCCATTGTCTCGTCAATCGGAGTGGTCGGATCCTGCCAATGGGTGATGTAATGGTCAATATAATCGGTCTTCAGGCGGCGCAGACTTTCCTCGACCTCATGGATGATCGCGTCGCGGCCCAGATAACGATGCACGGGCTGGCCGTCGTAGTCAAAGAAATGCCGGCCCTTTTGCGTGTGCCAGACAAGGCCGCATTTGGTGGCCAGAACGACCTTGTCACGGCGGTCCCGGATCGCCTCGCCCACGATTTCCTCGGCCAGACCTTTGCCATAGGCAGGGGCGGTGTCGATCAGGCTGACGCCCTCGTCAATCGAGGCCCGGATGGCTGCGATCGAAGCCGCACGGTCGGTGCCGCCCCACATCCAGCCGCCGATGGCCCAGGTGCCAAGTCCGATGGCCGAAGCCATGATCCCCGATTTGCCGATGGCGCGGTTCAGCATGTCATGCGACATGACGCTCTCCTTCAAGGGTGGTGATGATCGTCTCGACGGTTCGCTCGTCAATCACCAGGGTGTCGATGAACCCGCCGCGCAGCACTGCGCGGATCGGGTCGATTTTATGAAGTCCGGTGGCCACGCCAATCACCTGGCGGCAGGTTGCAAGCTCTGACGGATGGACAGCCACCAGCCGGGCATTCTGCGCGAAATCCGCGACAGAGCCGCTGCGCCCGATCAGATAGGCCATGAATTCCGCCGCGATGCCCAGATTGACCAGCATCTGCCCCTCGGCCTCGGACAAGGGCGCGAGATCGTAATAGCTGGAGCCTTTCGGCGCGATAGAGCCGATCCCGGCCACAACAACATCGGCCCCACGCGCCAGATCGAAAACCTCTTTCACCGGATGCATGCCGCAAAGCATCTCGCGCTGCGTCGGGTTCTCGGCCAGCAGGGGCGCATGGACCAGCATCGCCCTGCCGCCCAGCTTTTCGGCCATCCGTGAGACCAGATGATTGACGTCGGTGTAATATTTTCCCTGTACGCCGCCGGTCAGCGGCACAACGGTGACATCAAGCGCGCGTTCCGGTGCCAGTTTCTCGACCACGGCCGAGATGGCCTTGCCGCCGGTGATCGCCAGCACATCGCCGTCGCGCAGGTTCTCCAGCAACAGGGTTGCCGCCGCCCGCCCGACCTCACCCAGCAGGGTGTCAGGCTTTTCCGAAAGCGTCGGGCAGACCACCGCCGACTTCAGGCTGCTGACGGCCACGATACGCTGTTCCAGATCGGTCAGGCGCTGCCAGGGGCTGCTGATATGGATCTGCACCATACCCATCCGGCGCCCCTGCGCGATGAGCCGATTGACCTTGGAAGTGGAAAGGTTCAGCCGCGTGGCAATCTCTGACTGCCGCATTCCTTCGAGGAAATGCAGAACCAGCACCATCTGGATTTGCCGTGCCAGCTCATAGTCGATCTGATCGTCGTTCATGATGCCCCCCCCTTTCCCGTGATTATCTGCGCCGCTTGCTCAGGTAATGGTCGACCGTCACCGCTGCGAGCAGGATCGAGCCGCGAATGATATCCTGCCAGTAGACCGAGACATCCAGAAGCGCGAGCGAGCTGGAGACGACCGAGAGCAGCACCGTGCCAAGGATCGCGCCAAAGATCGTGCCCGAGCCACCCTTGAGGCTTGCGCCCCCGATCACGGCGGCGGCGATCACGTTCAGCTCCATCCCGATGCCAAAGGTGGGCTGGGCCGATCCGAAGCGCGCCATATAGATCACCCCGGCCAGCCCCGCGAGGCCCGCGCAAAGCGTGGTCGTCAGGAAGATCACCCGCCTGGTGCGGATTCCGGCATAGGCGGCGGCTTTTTCGTTCGATCCGGTATAGAACACCCGGCGAAAGGCGGTCGAGCGGCGCAGCAGCACGTCGAAGAACACAACCACGACCACGAAGATAATGATCACCACCGGGATCGGCCCGACGGAGCCCTGACCGATGAATTTGAAGCTTTCTGGCAGGGAGAACAGGCTTAAGGGTCGCCCTTCGGTGCCCAGAAGACACAATCCGCGCGCAATCACCATCACCGCAAGCGAGACGATGAAATGGTGCAACCCGACGTAAGTGACAAAGAAGCCCATCAGCGCGCCGATCCCCGTGCAGGCCAAGATCGCAATGGCAGACGCCACCCAGGGGTCAAAACCGTTCAGGAACAAAAGCCCGCCAATCACCATCGCCAGCGCCGTGACGGAACCGACCGAAAGGTCGATCCCGCCTGAAATCAGCAGGATCGTCATGCCGACCACCACGATCCCCTCGACCGCAAAGGCCATGATCATGGCGCGGACATTCAGCCAGGTCAGGAAATAGGGCGATGCGAAGGACATCACGACCACAAGGATCAAGATGATGGCAATCAGCCCGGTCTCACGCATTTTCAGCAGGTTATAAAGCCAGCTGCGTTCTGGCCGCCTGGCGGTTTCGGTCACGTTCATCATCTTCTCCATCGCGTGATCCTCAGCCTGCAGCGTGAGCGGCTGTTCGGGACGGCCCTTCGACAGAGGCCAGTTGCATGATGTTTTCTTCGGTCATTTTCGCGCCTTCGACCTGACCTTGCAGGCGGCCTTCGCGCACGACCAGCACGCGGTCGCAGACGCCGATCAGCTCGGGCATCTCGGATGAAATCACGATGATGCCGGTGCCCTGGTTGGCCAGATCGCGCAGGATGCGGTGGATCTCGGCCTTGGCCCCGACATCGACGCCGCGTGTCGGCTCATCAAGAATGATGACGCGCGGTGCCACGGCCAGCAGGCGGGCAATCGCAACCTTTTGCTGGTTGCCGCCTGACAGCGAGGAGACAGGATCGCTGTAACTGCCGCATTTCAGCCCGAGCTTTGCGCCCAGTTCTTTTGCCAGCACAGTCTCGCGGCGGTCGGAAATCATCGCGCCCCGACCCGCGACCCGCGACAGATTCAGCGCAGAGATGTTGGAGGAGATCGACATCTCCAGAAAAACGCCATCGCCTTTGCGGTCTTCGGAAAGATAGACCAGCCCTTCGCGGATACTGTCGCGATAGGTGACGGGGGCGAAGGCCTCGCCCGCCAGCCGCATTCGGCCTTCGGGGGTGCCCTCCAGCCGGCAGATGCCCTTGACGATCTCGCTGCGGCCGGAGCCGATCAGCCCGCCGATCCCCAGCACCTCACCCCGTCTGAGCCGGAATGAAATGTCGTGATAGCGGCGCCCGTCCGACAGACCCTCGACCTCCAGCAAAATGTCGCCGATCACGCCGGGGGCGGCTTTGGCCGGATAAAGATCGCCCAGCACCCGACCGACCATCGCATTGACGACGTCATCGGGGGTGATCTCAGAAATTTCCATAGTGGTGATATACTGGCCATCGCGCAGCACGGTCACGCGGTCGCAATGGTCGAAAATCTCGGCCATGCGATGCGAGATATAGATGATGGCAATGCCCCGCGCTGCCAGCTCGTGCATGATGGCAAACAGCGCACCCGCCTCGCGGTTGGTCAGTGGGGCGGTCGGCTCGTCCAGGATCAGCACCTTGCAGTCGAGCGTCAGCGCCTTGGCGATCTCGACCAGTTGCTGCGAGGCAATTGGCAGATCCCCGGCAAGACGTTTTGGGTCCAGGTTGCAAAACTGGCGCAGGATCTCTGCGGCTTTGCGCTCCAGCCCGCGAAAATCCATAAAGGGGGCGCGACTGGTATTGGTCGCCGCCATAAAGATGTTCTCGGCCACCGAAATGTCGGGGCAAAGCGCGATTTCCTGATGCACCAGGCCGATGCCAAGGGCCTGTGCCTCGATGGGAGAAGCGATGCTGACCTCGCGCCCCTCCCAGAAAATCTTGCCAGAGCCGGGCTGTAAGATCCCGTTGATGACATTCATCAGCGTCGATTTCCCGGCGCCATTTTCGCCAGCCAGAGCATGGATTTCACCACGTCGCAGCGACAGATCAACACCTCTGAGCGCCCGGACCGGTCCGAAGCTTTTCGTGACACCTCTGACTTCGAGAACGATATCCTGAACCATCTGCATACCGGCTTTTCAGGTTGAAGGGCAAATCACGCCGCGGCCCTTGCGGCGTGACCCGGGGGGCTGGGATCCGTCAGTTCGGATCGCGGCCTTCCATGTAGACGTTCAGATCAAAGCTGTCGGCGTTCTCTTTGGTGATCACCGCAAAGCCGTTGTCGATAAAGGGGATCTGCACCGGATTATAACCCGAGACCTTGTAGTCGTTGAACGGATCGAAACGGTCAGCATGGGCGGCCAGGAACAGCGCCATAAAGCCCATATAGCCCTGAATGCCCTGGTTCGGGTTCAGCGCCATATGGATATTCCCGGCGCGGATATGTTCCAGCGTAGCCGGGGTAATATCGGCATGCATCACCAGAACATCGGCCTTGGCCTCAAGGATCGCGGTCACTGCACCCTCGGCCGAGCCTGCCTCGGGGATCCAGATCGCCTTGAGGTTCGGATTGGCCTGGAGGATTGCAGCGGTTGCGCGATAGGCGGCGGTCGTGTCCTGGTTGGTCGCCTGACGGCCCACCAGTTTCATATTCGGGTAGTTTTTACCCATATAGTCCAGAAGCGCGGTCACCCGCAGGTCATGGTTGGACTGGCCGGGATTTTCCAGAACGGCATATTCCGCGTCTTCACCAACCTGTTTGACGATCTCTTCTGCCGCGAACTTCGCCTCGGCCAGGTTGTCAGAGGTGACATAGGCCGTGCGTTTCGACAGCGGGCTGTCCGCGGCAAAGGTCACCACGTCGATGCCGCTGTCGATGGCGCGGTTGATCGGCTCGATGAAGGGGTCAGACTGCATCGGGTGCAGCAAGATACCGGCGGGCTGTTTGACCAGATCCTGGTCAAAAGACGCAACCTGTTTGGTGATGTCGTAATCCGGTGTGCCCGAGAATACGGTCTCACAGCCAAAGGCCTCGGCAGCCTGTTTGAAGCCCTGATAGACCGGCACCCAATAGGGGTGACCCGAGACCATCACGTTCATCACATAGGTCTCGCCCGGCTCGCATGCCAGCGCGCCCTCTGCCTGTGCGGCGCCGGTCTGCATCAGGCATACCACAGCCGCTGCGGTGGCCAAACGCCCCGCCCTGGAACTGATCTTCATGTAATTCCTCCCTCTGCGATCAGGTCGCAGCGCCCGTTACAGGTCAGCCTCCCCGCCAACCCTGGTTGTTTCTGCGCAGCATGAAAAATGTTGCAAGGTGAGGCTAAAGCGCCCCGGTCGAATACGTCAAGCAGCCCTGGTATAAATTCTTGATGTTGAAATTTATTGCACAAGACGCGATCGGACTGCGGATAGGCATTGTTGCAAAAGTCGACCATTGGCCGGGTGTGCCCCTTTCTCCGTTGTAGTCAGGCCAGGCATTGGATCGCGTTTTCAACGCTGGTCAGATCGACGGCCCGCCCGAGAAGACCACGGCAAGGCGGTGGAAACCCCGCGTGACCCTGGGACCGTGGCAGACCCGGAACTGGGTGCTTTCTTTGCCGCGACCGGGGCGCGGATCGAGACGAGCGAAGATGGTTTGATGCTTTGCCATTTGTGGCTCTCCTTGGTTCGTGGTGAGCCTTGCGGGGTGCCCTCTGCTTTCAGATCGGGTGAAAAGTGCCATGTAGATGTTCCATTGGTGCGCCAAAAAAACCAATGAAGTCAGAGACCACTTTCTGAATGGCGCACTCCGCTGTCCATTTTTGCCACATAGGTTGTCCCGCCCCGGCAAAGCAGAATGGCCGGTGCATCCCGGCCCACTGTTTTCGTTCAGCCGATATCGGCGCGACGGCAGATCGTTTGACATCGCTCCGGAAGCGACAGGGGTCCGATGCCGCGATCAGCCTGGATGATGGCTTCGGCACCGGGGGTGCGGCGGGTGCCGGCGGCCAGCTGTGTCACGGCGATGCCGCCCGCTCTGGGGCTCGACTGCTGTGACGCTCTGCACATACGCGCCGCCGATCAGGGCGCGCAGCGTCCGGATGTCCACGCCGGGCATTCGAGCCGCCGTTCCCGGAGGCAAAGCCCCGTCGGCAGGACTGGCAATCGCCTCGCGCAGAGTGGGCAGATGTACCCGGAACGCCCGGAACCTGCTGTCGCAGCCAATATCACGGCGCAGGGGGATATGAAGTTTCAGAATCATAGCCGTGACCCGGTCGGTCGGGCAGTGCAAACGATGCGCCGCGGTTGGGATGACGAGCCAGTCCCGGTGGAGAGGACCACCTTCTGCCAGCCGGTCCAGGCCGCCGATAAAGGAGTCCAGATCGCGCGGGTGGCATGCCGAGAGGCAGAAATATAGAAACTGACGACTATTTGCCGTTTCTTTCAGTAGCTGATGAGGAGGACTATTCGCAGGAAAACGGCCTGGTGAGTGGAGAAAGCGGGGGCTCTGTGGCAGGCCAGATCCCAACGAAAGACCATAGAGGGCAAGGTTGCAAACCGCCGTTTCAGGCCCAGCGGAGCCGTTTTTTCTGAGGGAGGGGCGACCGAGCTCCCCCGCTCAGGTCGCCCACGCAGCGATTTCGCTGTGCTACGCAAGGATGACTGCTTTCTCAGGCTCGCTACGGTTGCCGTGCCGTGCCGCCGAGTTGTCGCTTTTTGTCTTGAACTCACCGCGCAAAGTAGAACTGTCGCCATATGGCAAAGTTAAAATGTCACCCTTCTGATCGTGCATGTGTCAGTTATGGGTGGTCGCAGGCTGAACCACTGATCCAAGTCGTCAAGGGACGCGACTGTGAATGCTGCGAAGCCTGGGTGGACTACCTGCGCGAGCAAGGCTTCACCGTGACGGAAGAAGTGTCGGTGGGAACGCTGCTGATCCGCTTCAAGATGGACCAGGGCGTCCCGGCGAAGGCCTTCTCCTGCCATACGGGCGTGGTCAATGGCTATGCGCCTGAAGGTCACGTTCCCGCTGCCGATATCCGGCAGTTGCTGGCTGAACGCCCCGAAGCGGTCGGTCTTGCGGTGCCCGATATGCCCTACGGCTCGCCCGGCAGGGGGGCGGAGGACAGCCGCGACGCTTACGACGTGCTGCTTATCCGCCGCGATGGAGAATTGGAGATTTTCACCAGCTATCCGGCGGCCTGAAATGACATCCGCCCGGGGTCCGATCTTTGGCAAATGGTCTTCGGCCAACACCGGTCGATCCCTCAGAAGGCACCAGCGATCTGGGCAACGGCGTCCTCGCTGTCCCACGCAAACGGGCCTTGAAGACGCCCGATCTCCCGGCTCTGCCGGTCGATCAGCAAGGTTGTCGGCAGGCCGATGAAGGCAAGGGCAAGCTGAACCCGAAGGGCTTCGGCCCAATAAAGCGGCAGATCGACGATGCCGATTTCGTCGTAGAAGCGTCGCCCCCTGCCGATCCCCGCGTCGTCGATGCAAAGCGGAAGCACCGCGAAATCCGCGCCGCCCAGCCGGGACCGGAGCCCGTCAAGTGTCGGCATTTCTTCCCTGCAGGGCGGGCACCAGGTCGCCCAGATATTCAAGAGGATCACCCGGCCGGCGAAGTCGTCGAGTTTCCGCGTAGTGCCTGTTTCGTCGAGGATCGGCGGAGACAGCAGCGGTTGCGGATCCTTGCGCAACCGAAAAGGTGGGCGCGCCTCAGCGGACCCTGCAACGAGGGGCGCGGCGAGTGCACCAAGGACGGCACGGCGTCCGATAAGTGTTGGCATGGGTCCGCTCTCTCCGGGAAAGGGTCCGGACCCGCATACAGGCTGCGGGTCCGGGCCTGGATCAGGCCGAGACCGCGAACTCGGTCATCATGCCGGTCGAAAGATGCGGCATGTGGTGGCAGTGCAGCATCCACCGCGCCGCCTCGCCCGCGTCCACCGCAACCGTGACCATGCCCATCGGCGGAACGTGAACAGTGTCGCGCACCGCCCCCGCGATCCGGTCCATGCCCACACCCACCACTTGGAAGGCGTGCCCATGCAGGTGCATCGGATGTGCCATCATCGACATGTTGTGGAACATGATCTCGACCCGCTCGCCGGATTTTGCGGTCACCGGAACATGGGTGCCCCAGGTCTGGCCGTTGATCGTCCAGGCATAGGGCATCATCGACCCGCCCAGCATCAGCATCGGCTGCGCTGTGGGCGCGCGTTCGGGCAGCGGAGTGACCGCGCGCAGGGCGGCCTCCTGCGCCAGGTCACCGCTGAAGGCGGGATGGTCGGCCTCCGACATCTCGGCAATCCTGGTCACCGCCGCCCCCGGCGTGGCGAGGATCAGACCCGTCCTTTCCCTCGCGCCTTCGCGCAAGGCGAGGATCGGGAATGCCCCGCCTTCGTCCGGCAACTCCAGTTCGATGTCCAGCCTCTGGCCCATTGCGACGCCGAAGCGGCTGCCGGCCAAAGGCTGCACTGGCTCGCCATCGACCGCTGCCAGCCGCCCCGGCAGCGTGCCGGTATCGATCCAGAACACCGTCGCCGCCGCGGCGTTAATAATACGGACAAGGACCCGCCCGCCCTTGTCGACCCGAACGACCTCGGGGTCGTCCAGCGTGCGGTCGTTCGCGAGATAGGCGTCGAAGTTGTAATCGTTCAAGTCCATCGCCATGCCATCCATAGCCGGCATCGCCATCATGTCCGCCTGGACCATCGCTCCCATGTCCATCCCGGAATGATCCATGCCGCCCTGCCCCATCTGGCTGTGATCCATATCGGCCATCGATGCACCGCCGGTGATCTCGGCCAACACTTCGGCGGGCGGCTTGAAGGCGAAGTCGTGCAGGAACAGCGTCACCTCCTGCCGGTCGGCAGCAACGTCTTCGGGCCGTCGCACGACCAGCGGGGCGGCAAGCAGCATCATCTCGTGCGCCGGGATGTGGGCATGCATCCAGTGCGTGCCGGGTCGCGCCACAAAATCGTAGGCACGGGTTTCGCCGGGTTGCAGCACCGGCATCGGCATGTCTGGGACACCGTCTTGCGCATTGTCGGGGATCTGGCCGTGCCAGTGAATTATGGTCGGCTCGGCCAGCGCGTTCGCCAAATCGACCGCGAATGCCTGGCCCGGATCAAGGACAAGGCCAGAGCGGCCATTGCCGTCCAGCAGCGCCCAGACGGTCGCCGCTTTGCCCCGCACGTCGATCGTGCGGGTGGCGGCGGTCAGGGACAACCGGCTGGATTGGGCCCGGACCCGGGCCGGAAGCATCAGTGAGGCGGTCGTGGCCGCAGAAGCGGCCAGAAAGCCGCGGCGAGAAAGGGGCGACATGCGAATTCTCCTGTATCGCGTCGTGAACTGGACAAACGGCCCCGGCGAATGCCGGAGCCGCAGGCTCAGATCACGGCGATCTTGGGAGGCGGTCCTGGAGGCGGAATGGCCAGCGAGGCAGCAAGGATGTCGACGCCAGCCTCCACATCGGAGAACCGCGCGACAGTTTCAGCTTCCCGATCCGGCGCAGGAAAGGCCGCAGCGGCGAACAGGCAATGCTGCTGACAGATCAGCTGCTGCGTCAGGTCGTTCGGGCCGTCCGTCGCGGGCATATGCGCCAGATGGCCGGCAATCGCCATCATCTGCGCATGGTCTGCCTGAGCTTGCTGCCGTTCGCCCGGAGCCAATACCGGAAGGATCGCCGCGAGCATATAGGCGGCGAGGATCAGGAGATGCATGCGAAACGTGAGGAACGCCATGTCTGAGACATCTATCAGGATGGCCCGCTTCCGTCACCTGACAGTTTGGTGTCCCTGATCGAGCCCCCGAATTCTGAAGCTGCGGCATCAATGCCAAGCTTCAGAATTTCCAGCCGGACTGGCGCAGAGCTTACTGGACTCCATAGCGATTGCGCAGAAGCTGCGAAGAACGCGGGACAGTGCATCGATGAAAAACGTCTTCTTGCCATGGCGGCACCCCTGGCTGCCCGAGGGTAACGACATGCATTTCGGGATCACCCCGAAGATGGTGGATTTCTGCTTCGACTGCCAGGCCCGCGAGACCTGCGACATTGTTGAACAGACAGTCGGGGTGCCGCCGGAAGTGGCAGCGCTGATCGTGCAGCGGGCAATGGCCTATGGTGCGGTGCCAAAGGCCAGCTGCACCATTGCGCTGTCACGGGTGCTGGACGCTGTGCCCGGATTTGACGGCCTGCCGATGGCCTGGTATCCGAAACGGATGATGCCGGGCTTTGCCGGGCTGCCCGGCGTTGTCACGCGGACAATCACCGATGACGACGAAATCACGGGGTTCTGCTGGTTCAAGCCGGGGACCTGCGGCCAGAGTAGCATTTCGGTGATCGGTCGCCGGGTTCATTAGACTTTGCTCGCCGATACCCGAACTAGCAGCTATGTTTACTGAAAAGTCCCTATGTAAGGTCGACATCATGACACTGTCCCGGCGCACGGTTCTCGCCGCCGTTCCTTGGCTGGCCGCCATTGCGGCAACCCCGGCCCTTGCAGAGGGCGACGAATCCATCCACGTCGTAAAGGATCCGGGTTGCCCTTGTTGCAACGGGTGGATCGGACATCTGCGCGACAGCGGCTTTCGCGTAACCTTCGAGGAACGCAGCATCGGGGAGCTTGAGATGTTCAAGCGCGAGCGCGGCATTTCGGAAGACCTCGCCTCCTGCCATACCGCCACCATCGGCGACTACACGGTCGAGGGGCACGTTCCCGCCGCCGACATCCGCCGACTTTTGGCTGAACGACCTGTCGCTGTCGGTCTCTCGGTGCCTGGCATGCCCTACGGGTCACCCGGCATGGGACCCGAGTCCGAGCGCGAGGCCTATGACGTCATCCTTGTCGGACCGGACGGCAGCGGCAGTGTCTTCACGAGCTACGCTGCCGCCTGATCCCGTTCAGTCGTGCGGGGCGGCACCCGTGGCAAGGGCCCGGTGATGGGTCTGATGGTGCATTCCCACCGTCATCACGCGGATGAAGCCGAGCGCGCGGATCTGCGCGGCATCGCCCGTGACGGTCATAACAGCGCCGATATCGCTGGTCGCGACCTGACAGCGCCAGCCTGCTTGATCATCCGTCGTCGTCGCATGCGCCGTCACCATCCGGACAATGGAGGCCACGACCTCGGGATTGGCTGCCGAAACCGCGAAGGTTGCGCTTTCCGGCGCCCCGGTGATCTCAACGGCACTGCGCAGGGTCAGGTCGTCCATGCCAACCAGAGCTCTCGGCGCGGCGTCAAAAAAGGTCATTAACATGTCACGCGAGAATTTGGTGCGCTGGACAATCCCTCCAGCCGCATTCAGGGCAACAATGTGGAACACCTTCTTGCCGCTATCGATGCCGAAGATTGCAGTCTCAGGGACAGGTCTGGTTCGCATCCTCTCTCTCCATGTGTTAAGGTCTGCCCCGACGATACGCCGGGGCGTGCGGGGCGGGCCGGGACCTGGGGCCAGGGGCTATGTTTCCTGCACATGCGCAACGTCCAGGGCGGCCGCCATGAGCCGCCAGAGGTTCAGGGCCATGGCGGACGCCCTGGCACCACAAGCGTGCCCAACGGATCTGCTGCGAACTGGAGCTGAACCTGCGGGTCAAGCCCAGGCCAAGGATCATACGCGACAAGCCTGAAGAACTCAGCATCCCGGAGGCGCCGAGCGAGGTCTGGTCAATGGACTTCATCGCTGACCGATTGACCGATGGCCGCCGGTTCCGGCTGCTAAACGTGCTGGACGGCTTCAACCGAGAGGGCCTCGGCATCGAGGTCGACTTCTCGCTTCGGGCAGAGCGCGTGGTCCGGTCGCTGACCCCGTTCGTCGGGGAAACGGTCCCGGATTACATCCGCTGAACGCTGATGATCTGGGCCGAGAGGCAGGGTATTGCCCTGAACCACATCCAGCCCGGAAAGCCGCAGCAGAACGCTTACGTCGAGCGTTATAACAGAACGGTCCGCAATGAATGGCTGGACCTCCACATCTTTGGAAACCGATTATAAATCCAAACGGCGTAACCGACGATGCTGCACGGGAAGCGAGCCCCCTTCAGCCGGGCCGGATCAGGAGTCAAAATCCGAGCGAGACCCTGTCGCCGCCAGTCCCACCGCAACAACCTGACACTGCCATGGACTCACATCCGGCCGACAAACCTGCCGGTGGAAGCTGCCCTTGCGGTGCCTGGCTGTGATTGGGCCGGAAAAGGCAAAACCGGGAAAAGGAAGATGGGCGAACAGGGGCCGATACAGGAACGGGGCCGGCCACCAGGGCCGATCCCGTTGTCAGGAGAGACAGGGTCAGCCCTGCCGGATCAGTTGGTCGACGGGGTCGAGGGCGTCGAGGGCGTGGTCGGGGTTGTGGAGGGCCCATCGGAATCCCCGGTGATTGCGGCGCCAACCACCAGCAGCGCGCCCGCCGCAGTCAGGGTTCCGCCCACACCCAGCGTACCGACCAGCGGGCCGAAGCCGGTGGCCCCGCCTGCTGCACCGCCTGCCGCGCCACCGGCAGCACCGGTATTCGCTGCAGGTTCGGTCCCCGTGGGAGCGGGCGCAGTTACGCTCTGGGCCTGTGCCAGCGTGGGCAAGATCAGAAGGGCGACAATTGCCCCGGCTTTGAAATTCATCGCGGTATCTCCTGCATGACCTGTGTCTGCCGCCCGCTCGGGGCTGCAACCTATGGCAGAGTTCATACCACAAGCATTGTGCAGATCAAAATGCTCTCGCAAAAGTTTTGTCGCAGTTGCAGCATCAAATTGCGTTCCGGGCCGGTTCCTGCGGTTTTTGTCGCCGGGGTCGGCTGCCACACGCCCGAACGCCCGGCTTTAGGCACCCGGAAATCAGCTCAGACAGGCGAGAGCAAGCCTGCAGCATGATCGATTCCCTTGTCCTGCAGCCTGCCGGGGGCGGTGGACCCGGCAGGATCCGCGCATGGGTACCAGATCTTAGCCCCCGTGATCTCTGGAGGAGCCGACCAGGTCGGTGGCCTCTCCAGCGGTATTCTCCGTTCGAGGGTTGCTCCAGATTGGCTGGCGCCGCGCCTCCGGAACGGGGGAGAGACCGAATGGAACATAGCGCGCTTGTCGGGCCGGACGTCCACAAGGCAGCGATTTCCGTTGCTGTTGCACAGGGCACGCGTGGCGATGAGGTTCCGCATCGGAGATCCGTGCCGAACCGGCCAGACCAAATCCGCAAGCTGGTGGAGAAGCTGGCCGCAGGCGGAGCGCGGCGGCACTTCTTCTTTTAGGCTGGTCCCTGCGGCCACGGAAGCCGTGCCTGTGCGCGTCAGACATCGACGCCATCGAGGCGCCATCGGTTCGGGCCCGATGGCAGAGATCACAGGTCTGCAGAGGGCAGGCACGAAGTAAAAACGGCGGCTGTGCGACAGCTTGATATGCGCCATCTGCAACTTCATACGCTCGCCAGGGACCAGGTCTGCGACGGATGAAAACCCCGGGAAACCCGGTCGTCCGGTGCCTGTGAGGCGACGCCGGACGACCCTGATGATCCTCAGACCTTAAGCCCCAGCCTGTCGGCAATGGTCCCGAGCAGGCCTTTGCGGAAGACGAGGATACAGGCCATGAAGACCAGCCCCTGGACGATGGTGACCCAGGCGCCGAAAGCCGCCAGCTCGTTTTGCATCCAGATCACCAGCAGCGCCCCGATCAGCGGTCCGAAGAATGTCGCCATGCCGCCGATCATCACCATCAGCACCACCTCGCCCGACATGCCCCAATAGACATCGGTGAGGCTCGCCAGCTGAAAGGAAATCGCCTTCAGTCCGCCCGCCAGCCCGGCGAAACCTGCGGCCAGCACGAAAACTGTCCATTTGTAGCGATCAACGCGGTAGCCCAGCGAGATCGCGCGCGGTTCATTGTCGCGGATCGCCCGCAGGACCTGACCAAAAGGCGACCAGGTGATACGGTAGAGGGCCAGCACCGCGACGAAGAACACGACAGCGACAAGGGCATAAAGCGCCATATCACTTTGCAGCGAGAAGAGGCCGAACAACGCCCCGCGCGGCACATTCTGGATGCCATCCTCGCCGCCGGTAAACGGAGCCTGGAGCGAGAAGAAATAGATCATCTGGGCGAAGGCGAGTGTCACCATGGCAAAATAGATGCCCTGGCGGCGCACGCAAAGCGCGCCAAACACCGCACCGGTCACAACGGCCACCAGGACCGCAAAGCCAAGCGCGAATTCGGGGGTAAAGCCCCAGACTTTCGCGGCATGGGCCGCAGCATAGGAGGACAGGCCGAAATAGGCGGCATGACCGAACGAGAGCAGCCCCAGATTGCCCAGCATCAGGTTGAGAGACAGGGCAAACAGCCCGAAGCAGAGCACTTTGATCACCAGCAAAGGATAGGCCAGGAAGGGTGCCACAGCGACGATTGCCAGCAAAAGCAGGAAAAGGTTGCGATGGCTTGCGCTCATGCCAGGCAGGCCGGCGGCGGTGATCTCGGGTTGCGTGGTCATGTGCAATGCTCCTGCGGTCTGAAGGGCCTTGGTTTCTGACGGGCCATCTCAGGCCTGCTTGCCGAACAGCCCGGCGGGGCGGATCAGAAGGACGATTGCCATGATGACGAAGATCACCGTCGTCGAGGCCTGTGGCCAGAAGACCTTGGTTACCCCTTCTACCAGCCCCAGCATAAAGCCGGTCAGGATCGCGCCCGAGATCGACCCCATGCCGCCGATCACCACCACCGCAAACACCACGATGATCAGGTCAGACCCCATCATCGGATTGACCGAATAGATCGGCGCGGCGAGGACACCGGCAAAGCCGGCAAGGGCGACACCAAAGCCGTAAGTCAGGGTGATCAGCAATGGCACATTGATGCCGAAAGCCTCGGTCAGTTCCGGTTTTTCGGTTGCCGCCCGCAGCCAGGAGCCGAGCCTCGTCTTCTCGATCACCAGCCAGGTCACCAGACAGACCGCCACCGAGGCGAGGATCACGAAGGCGCGCGAGGCCGGCAGAAACATGAAGCCGAGATTATACCCGCCCTGCAAAGCTGCGGGCATCGAATAGGGCAGGCCCGTCGCGCCATATTGATTGCGAAACAGCCCGACAATCACCAGCCCCATGCCGAAGGTCAGGATCATGCCATAGAGGTGGTCGAGATCATAAATCCGGCGCAGGATCAGCCGTTCGATCACACAGCCCAGCAGACCGATGGTCAGCGGCACCACTAGCAGCGCCAGCCAGTAATTCATCGCAAAGTGATCCAGCATCAGCAATGCGCCAAAGGCCCCCATCATGTAAAAGGCGCCATGGGCGAAATTTACGATGTTCAGCAGGCCAAAGATGATCGCAAGCCCAAGGCTGAGGATCGCGTAAAATGCGCCATTGATCAGACCCAGCAGGATCTGGGTCGACAGCAGCTGCAGCGGTATTCCGAATATAAGCATATTTGCGCCTCAGACCCCCAGATATGTGCTGAGTTTCGCCATATTGTCGGCGATTTCCGGGCCAGGGATCATGTCGACCACCTGACCGTGATCCATCACGTAATGGCGGTCGGCCACCGACGCCGCGAAGTGGAAATTCTGTTCAACCAGCAGCACCGTATAGCCGCGCTCTTTCAGCTGGCGGATGGTGGCGCCGATCTGTTGCACAATCACCGGAGCCAGACCCTCGGTCGGCTCATCAAGCAGCAAAAGCCGGGCGCCGGTGCGCAGGATCCGGCCGATCGCCAGCATCTGCTGTTCGCCGCCCGAAAGCCGTGTGCCCTGGCTCCGGCGGCGTTCGGCGAGGTTCGGGAAAAGCGTGTGGATCTCGGCCACGCTCATGCCACCGCTGGCCACCACCGGCGGCAGCATCAGGTTCTCTTCCACGGTCAGGCTGGAATAGATGCCGCGATCTTCCGGGCAAAAGGCGATTCCGGCCCGGGCGATGGCCCGGCTGGAGGCACGGCCCAGCTCTTTTTCCCGCAGCCGGACAGAACCCTGGCGGCGTTTGATCATGCCCATGATGGATTTGAGCGTGGTGCTTTTGCCGGCGCCATTGCGGCCCAGCAGGGTCACCACCTCGCCTTCGCGAATGTCGAAACTGACCCTGTGCAGCACATGGCTTTCACCATACCAGGCCTCAAGATCCGTGACCTGAAAATGCGGGTTCTGAGAAAGCCTGTCAGCCATTGGGCACCCCGATATAGGCATTGATGACCTGCGGGTCTTTGGAAACCTCGTCATAGCTGCCCTCTGCCAGGATGGCGCCGCGTGCGAGGACGGTAATGCGGTCGCAAAGCGTGGCGACCACCGAGAGATTATGTTCGACCATCAGCACGGTGCGCCCGACAGCGACCCGCGCGATCAGGGTGGTGATGCGGGCGACATCCTCCTGCGTCATGCCGGCCATCGGCTCGTCGAGCAGCAGGACTTTGGGATCCAGCGCCAGCGTGGTGGCGATTTCCAGCGCACGCTTGCGCCCGTAGGAAAGATCACTGGCCTGTTCCCGGGCGAACCCTGTCATGCCGACCTGATCCAGCAGGTCCATTGCCTCATCTTCGAGGCGCGCCAGAACCTTCTGGCTGCGCCAGAAATCCCAGCTGTCGCCATGGCGGCGCCGCTGCAGGGCAATGCGCACATTTTCAAGCGCGGTCATCGAGCCGAACACTGCCGAAATCTGAAACGAGCGCACGAGACCCATCCGCGCAATCACCTCCGGCTTCAGGCGGGTGATGTCACGGCCATCATAGGTGATGGTGCCGGCACTTGGAGTCAGGAACTTGGTCAGGAGATTGAAACAGGTGGATTTTCCGGCGCCATTCGGGCCGATCAGCGCATGGACGGAACCGCGCTGAACATTCAGGTTCACCGCATCCACGGCACGAAACCCTTTGAAATCCTTGGTCAGACCCGTCGCTTTCAGGACAATATCATCGGACATTTGACATCTTTCGGGCTGCGCTGAAGCGGGGAAAGGCAGCGGCCATCCGCAGGGCGGCCGCTGCTCCGGGGCTTTATTTTACCAGCGGGCAGGCGCTGTCTGCGAGCGGGCGGAAGGCTTCGTCACCGGGGACGGTTGCGAGAATATTGTAATAGTCCCACGGGCCAGTGGATTCCGCCGGGGTTTTGACCTGGGCGAGATACATATCATGCACCATGCGGCCGTCGTCGCGGATCACGCCATTTTCGGTGAAGAAGTCATTGACCGGCGTTGCCTTCATCTGCGCAATCACCGGACCGGCGGCATCGGTGCCGGTTTCAGCGATGGCATTCAGGTAATGGGTCACGGCCGAATAGACCCCGGCCTGCGACATGGTCGGCATCGCGCCGTGCTTTTCAAAGAACCGCTGCGACCAGGCGCGGCTTTCATCGGTGCGGTCCCAGTAGAAGCCGGTGGTCAGATAGAGACCCTGCGCGGAATCGAGACCCATCGAATGCACATCGGTCAGGAAGATCGCAAGACCGGCCAGTTTGGCCTGCATGGTCAGACCGAATTCCTGCGCCTGTTTCAGCGAGTTGATCGTATCGGTGCCGCCATTGGCGAGGGCGATCACATTTGCCCCGGCAGAAGGCGCCTGCAGCAGATAGGTCGAGAAATCCGCCGTGTTCAGCGGTGCGATCGCGGTGCCGACAACCGAGGCACCCGCGCCTTCAACCACCGCAGTCACATCGGCCTGCATGGTATGGCCGAACGCATAGTCAGCGGTCAGGAAGAACCATTTGTCGCCCCCCTGGGCAACCATGGCCTTGCCCGTCGAAACCGCCACCGCATAGGTGTCCCAGGTCCAGTGGATGCCGTTGGGCGAGCAGTTCTCATTGGTCAGGCTGGCAGTGCCCGCGCCCGAGACGATCAGCAGCCTGTCCTTTTCGCGCGCCAGTTCCTGAACCGCCAGCACCACCGAAGAATTCGGCACGTCAACGATCAGATCGACGCCTTCGACATCATACCAGCGCCGTGCAATCTGGGTGCCGATGTCAGCCTTGTTCTGGTGATCTGCACTGACCAGCTCGATCTTGCCGAGCCGGTCGCCGAAATCCGCAATCGCCATCTCAGCCGCAACCACAGAACCGGTTCCCGCCAGGGAAGAGAACACCCCGCTCTGATCGGTCAACACGCCAATTTTGACTGAATTATTTGAAATTTCAGCCGATGCAGCCGTGGCACCTGCGGCCAGCAATGCCAGCGCAGAAACGAAAATCTTCATGAGCTTCCTCCCTCTCATTGCGGACAATATGGCCGCTCTTTGCCCCGCCAGCATCACCACAATGCGGCAAAGCGTTCCGCTCTGCGGAAGACCTCAGAGCAGCCCGCGGGTCAGACCGCCATCAACCGCGATATTCTGGCCGGTGATATATCCGGCATGGGCCGAGCACAGGAATGCGGCGATCGGACCGAAGTCTTCTGCCGTACCCAGGCGCTGCGCCGGCACCGATCCGGCCATGGCGGCGGCGGCCTCGGTCTCGGTGATTCCCTCGCGCTGTGCTTTAGCGCGGATGACACGATCAAGCGCGCCGGTCGCCATCAGACCGGGCAGGACATTGTTCACTGTCACCCCCTGCGCGACGGTCTCACGCGCCAGCGTCGCCATCGCACCGGTCAGGCCGGCCCGCACCGAATTGGCCAGCGCCATATTCGGATAGGGTTCTTTCACCGCGAAGGAGGTGATGTTCACGATGCGGCCAAAGCCATCCGCAATCATATCCGGCAACAGCATCTGGGTGGCCGAGATCGCCGAGAGCATATTGGTTTCCAGGGCCTGGCGCCAGGTCTCGATATCATGATCGGTGAACCGCCCGGTGGGCGGCCCGCCGGCATTGGTCACCAGGATCGAAATCTGTCCGGCGCTGGCCCGTGCCTCCGCGATGACCCGGGCGGTGACGCCCGGCTGCGTCACATCGCCCTGCACGAAGACGGCGCCATGACCAAGCCCGGCTGCGGCTGCGGCGCCTGCCTCTGCGTCGCGGCCATTCAGCACCACCCGCACCCCCGCCGCCGCCAGATGGCGTGCAGTCGAATAGGCAAGCCCCTTGCTGCCGCCCAGTACCAGCGCCACCCGACCCGAAATGCCCAGATCCATGATTTCCTCCCGCTTTGCTGATCAGCGGCCCGTATAGCTGGGCCGTCTTTTTTCGGTGAAGGCGGCCATGCCTTCAAATTTATCCTGCGTCGAGAACAGAATCTGCAGCGCCTTGCGCTCCAGGGCGAGTGCCGCAGCAAGCGAAGCATCCTGGCCATGCAGGATAACCTCTTTGACCTGGTTGACCGCGATGGGCGGCAGGCCGGCGATCCGCCGTGCCAGTCCCATGGCATGATCGAAGACCTGATCATCTTCCACAACTTCGCTGACCAGCCCCATTGCCGAGGCCTCGTCTGCGTCAATGATCTCGCCGGTCAGGCAAAGCCGCATCGCCTTGAACTTACCCACCGCGCGGGTCAGCCTTTGGGTGCCACCTGCGCCTGGCATGATGCCGACCTTAACCTCCGGCTGGCCGAAGCGTGCGGATTTTCCGGCGACAATGATATCGGCATGCATCGCAAGCTCCATACCGCCGCCAAGCGCAAAGCCATTGACCGCTGCGATCACCGGCACCGGGCAGCGGGCCACCGCTTCCCAGAGCCGCTCGGTATGGCGCAGATACATATCGACACTGTCGATCTGCGCCATATCGGCAATATCTGCCCCAGCCGCGAAGGATTTCTCATCGCCGGTCAGCACCACTGCGCGCAGCGTGCCCCCATCGGTAAGCCCCTCAAAAATTGCCGCAAGCTGACGGCGCAGCGGCATGTTCAGCGCATTCAGCACTTCGGGACGATTGAGGCGCAGCACGACCACCGCACCCAGATCCTCGACCAGCACCAGATCATTTTTCTCTGTCATCATACTGCCTCAAGCCCGAGAGCAATGCCCTGACCGACACCGACGCACATGGTGGCCAGCGCGCGGCCGCTGCCGGATTTGTGCAGCCCGAGCGCAGCGGTAAGGGCCAGACGCACGCCCGACATTCCCAGCGGATGGCCAAGCGCAATTGCACCGCCCAGCGGATTGACATGTGTGGCATCATCGGGAAGGCCAAGCTGGCGCAGACAGGCAAGGCTTTGCGCGGCAAAGGCCTCATTCAGCTCGATCCGGCTGAAATCCGCGATGGACAGTCCCAGCCGCGCCATCAGTTTCTGACTGGCCGGAACCGGTCCCATTCCCATGATCGCCGGCTCGACACCGGCGGTGGCCAGCCCGGTGATCCGCGCCATCGGCGTCAGGCCGAAGCGTTTTACCGCTGCTGCCGAGGCGACAAGCACCGCGGCCGCCCCGTCATTGACGCCGCTGGCATTGCCTGCGGTGACCGAACCGCCCTCGCGGAACGGGGTCGGCAATTTTGCCAGCGCCTCCAGCGTGGTCGGGCGCGGATGTTCGTCGCGACAGAACACCACCGGATCGCCCTTGCGCTGCGCGATGCTGACCGGGATGATTTCATCGTCAAAGCCACCCGCCGCCTGGGCAGCCGCAACCCGCTGCTGGCTGCGCAGGGCGAAAGCGTCCTGATCCTGGCGGGTAATTCCAAAGCGCCCGGCGACATTCTCAGCCGTCTCCGGCATGGAATCGACACCATATTGCCGTTTCAGCACCGGGTTGACAAAGCGCCAGCCAATGGTGGTGTCATAGATCTCGGCCTGACGCGAGAAGGCGGTTTCAGCCTTGCCCTGCACGAAGGGCGCGCGCGTCATGCTTTCGGTGCCCGAGGCGATAATCACCTCGGCATCGCCGGAAAGAATGGAGCGCGCCGCGAGCCCCACCGCATCCAGCCCCGAACCGCAAAGCCGGTTCAGCGTGGTCCCGGGCACGGATTGCGGCAGGCCGGCCAGCAGCACCCCCATCCGGGCCACGTCGCGATTGTCTTCGCCAGCCTGGTTGGCGCAGCCGGTGAATACATCGTCAATCGCCAGCGGGTCCAGGCCCGGCGCGCGCGCCACCACCTCGGCCAGCACAAGCGCCAGCATATCATCGGGCCGGATTGTCGCCAAAGCGCCGCCAAAGCGCCCGATCGGGGTCCGAACCCCGGCGCAGATAAAAGCTTCTCTCATGGTCACATGATCCTCAGAGCGGGCAATCCTGGTCGAAATTCGGGCGTCTCTTTTCCTTCAGAGACGCCAGCCCTTCGCGTGCATCCGGGCCACAGAAGCCCATGAATTCCAGCGCCAGCGAAGTATCGAAAGTGGGGCCGGCCATGCGCAGCCAGTTGTTAAGCGCGTATTTTGTCCAGCGGATCGCGCTCGGCGAGCCCTTTGCCAGTTTGCGCGCAACCTCCAGCGCTTTGTCATGCAATTCGTGATCTTCGGTGACCAGCGAGATCAGCCCGATCCGCTCGGCCTCTTCGCCCGAGACCGATTCACAGAGCAGCAGATAATATTTGGCCTTGGCAAGACCGCAGAGCAGCGGCCAGACGATAGCCGCGTGATCACCCGCAGCCACGCCAAGCCTTGTATGGCCATCAATGATGCGCGCGGTCTTCGAGGCAATCGAGACATCGGCCAGCAGGCCGGCGACCAGACCGGCCCCGACCGCCGGCCCCTGCATCGCCGATACGATCGGCTTTGAGCAGTTGATGATATTGTAGACCAGATCGCGCGCTTCCTTCCACACCCGGGTGAGCGTGGTGAAATCCTCGGTCATCTCTTTGACGAGATCGAGATCGCCCCCCGAAGAGAAGGCCTCGCCCGCCCCGCGAATGATGACACTGCGGACATCATCGGCAGCGTCGATATCGCGCCAGACCCGGCACAACTCGCCATGCATGATCCGGTCAGCCGAGTTCAGCCGGCCCGGATTATCCATGGTAATGCGCAGAATACCGGCATCCGGCCAGTCGAATTTCAGCCGCTTATAGGTGGTGATATCGAGGCTCATATGTTCTTCTCCCGGCCTGCCCAAAAGGGCTCCCGCAGTAGGTTCTTCTGGATTTTGCCAATCGGCGTCTTGGGGAAACTTTCGACGAAAGTGACAAGGCGAGGACGCTTGAACCGCGCCAGCGTCTTCTCGCAATGCGCGACAACGGTTTCGGTTTCCAGCACGGCCCCGGCCTTGAGCAGGATATAGGCTGCCGGCACCTCACCCCATTTTTCATCGGGAATGCCAAAGACCGCGCATTCCGCCACGGCGTCGAGGCCGAAAATCGCGTTCTCGATCTCTTTGGGATAGATGTTCTCACCACCCGAAATGATCATGTCTTTCGAGCGGTCAACGAGGGTGACAAAGCCCGCCTCGTCCATCACCGCCAGATCGCCGGTCCAGCCCCAGCCATGCCGGAAGAACTTCGCGGTCTGCTCCGGCTCGTTGTAATATTCCAGCATGACATTCGCGCCGCGTGAAACCAGCTCGCCGATCACCCCCGGCGCCACCGCATTGCCATCGGGGTCCACGACCGCAAGATCGACATTATAAGCCTGCTGGCCGATGGAGCCGAGGCGTTCGGGCAGATGCCAGTGGCCAAGGGTGGTGATCACCCCCACTTCCGACTGACCATAGATCTGGGTCATCCTGATCGCGGGCAGCTTTTCCATCAGATCGCGCTGCACCCAATCGGGCATCGGGGCGCCGGCAAAGGCGAGCTTTTCCCATTGCACATAATTCGAGGCCTGGAAATTCGGGTCCGAGACCACCATTGCGACCTGGGTCGGCACCATGAAACAGGCGGTCATTCCGGTGCGCTGCGCCATATGCGCAAAGTCCTGCACATCCCATTTGGTCAGGAAGGTGCAGGTCGCCCCGGCCAGCACTGCCGGCTGAAACATGATGTTCAGCGCCGCGACATGGAACAGCGGGGTGACAATCCCCACCACATCGCGTTCCTGGATATTCTCGTGATGCATCACCGTATGCGCGGTGGTGACGCGGTTGCGATGGCTGGCCAGCACGCCCTTCGGCCGCCCCGTGGTGCCGCCGGTATAGGTCATGCAGAAGGGATCATCCTCATGGATCTCCACTTCGGGTACATGATCGGGCTGATCCGCGATCAGAGCCTGGAAATCATGTGCGCCGGGCTGCGCCGCGCCGAGGGTGATAAGGTGACGGATCTTTGGCAGTGACTGCGCCGCTTCGGCGACGCGGGCGGCAAAGACATCTTCATAGACCAGAATTTCGACATCGGCCTTGTCCAGCACATAAGCCAGCTCTTCCGCCGCATAGAGCACGGAGATATTGACGATCACCCCGCCGGTGCGGGCGGTGCCGAAAAACACGCTGCCATATTCGATGCGGTTGCGGCTGAGGATGCCGACCTTGCCGCCCTTGCCAAGACCAAGGCCCAGAAGCGCATGGGCAAAACGACTGGCCTCGCGGTCCAGATCGCCATAGCTGATGGACCTGTCCTGCCACAGAATGGCGCGCTTTTCCGGAAAGCGCTCGGCTGAGCGCCGCAACATATCACCGGTGAGCATATCCCCTCCAGGTTACTCCGAACCCGCATTTGCGGATTTCCCTTGCGCCGGAGACTGGATTTTCATCCGGCATTCTGCAATGCCATAGGCAGGGAATTCATTTCGCAGAGCGGAATACTGGAGCCAGGGATGTCGCAGGAAGATCGTCAGTTTGTCGAAGCATTCGCCCGGGGGCTTCAGTTGTTCGAGGCGCTGTCCAAACAGAAAAAGCCGATGTCGAACAGTGATCTGTCAAAAAGCACCGGCCTGCCGCCTTCGACCATCAGCCGGCTGACTTATACCGCTATGCGGTTGGGATATCTGCGCCACAGCGAAACCGGCCGCAGCTATGAGCTGACCCCGAAAAGCCTCAATCTCGGCTATTCGGTGCTGACCGGATTTGCCCTGATCGACCGCGCGACGCCATTGCTGAAGGTGCTGGCCGAAAAAACCGGCCAGACCGCGGCGCTTTGTGTGCGCGATGGCATGTATCTGACCTTCGTCCAGGTGGTGTCCGGCTCGGATATCCTGGCGGTGCGCTTTGCTGTGGGCGGGCGGCTGCCGATTGCCACCTCGGCGGCCGGGCCTGCCTATCTCTCGATCCTGCCCGAGAAAGAGCGGCGCCAGCTTGCCAGCCGGATCCGTGGCCAGCTCACCCAGCAAAATGGCAATGTCACCGCCTTTAATGCGGCATTGGAGGCGGCCTGCAAGGATGGCGTCTCTTTCAGCCGCGACACCTGGCGCCGTGGTATCAGCGCGGTATCGGTCGGCATCAGCACCGCGCATGAACAGGCCGCGATTACGGTGCCCTTTGCGACCGGGTCGATCTCGGTCGCCAATATGCGCGGCATCATTGCCCCCATCCTGCGCGAAACCGTGCAGGAACTGCTGTAAAGCCGGCGCCGGCTGCGATCCCGGCGCCGCTTTTTTCTTACAGGCTGCGGATATCGAGCCCCAGCGTCGCGCGCCGCCGCAGCCAGGCGCTCGGGCGGTAACGGTCATCGCCGCTGAGCGCCTGCATATTGCGCAAAATCGTCAGCATCCGCGCCGCTCCGACCCGATCTACCCATTCCAGCGGACCGCAGGGGTAATTCATCGCAAGCCGCATGGCCTTGTCGATATCACCAGGTGCCGCAAGCCCCATCTGCGCCATTTCACAGCCGAGATTGGCCACTGCCGCAACGATCCGTTGCGCGACAAAGCCGGTGGAATCGGCAATCGCGGTGACCCGGCGCCCGCTTGCACACACTGCCGCCGCCACCGCATCGCGCGCCGCCGGATCGGCCCCGACCGTGGTCATCAGCACCACGCGCCGCGTGCTGTCGAAGGCCAGATCCACCGCCACCAGCCTGGTGGCCGGCAAGCCAAGCCGGGCCGCATGCGCCGCCAGATCTTCGCCGACCGGGAAGGCCAGCACCGGGCTGGCGCCATCATCCTCTGCCGCGACCCTGCACCCCAGAGAGGCCGCGAAATCACGCAGCTCGGCCAGATCTTCGGCCAGAACCACCTGCTGTGCCGGCGCTGCGGTGCTGATGAAATCAGCCGACGGCTGTTCGGCACCATCGTGATAGGTGTAGAAACCCTGCCCCGTCTTGCGGCCCAGCTGGCCGGTCTGCAGCAGATAGCGGTGATAGGTGGTCGAGCGCAGGCGCGGCTCGGCGAAATAGCTCTGATGCAGGAACTCGCAGACGGTGAAATTCACATCCATTCCGGTCAGATCCATCAGCTCGAACGGACCCATGCGGAAATCGCAGCAATCGCGCATGATCGCGTCGATTTCAGCCGGGCTGGCCACGCCCTCCTGCAGCGCCATCAGCGCTTCGGTCGGGTAGGCCCGCCCGCCATGGTTCACAAGGAAGCCGGGCGTGTCGCGCACCTCAACCGGTTCCTTGCCAAGATGGCGTGCGACCGCGAGCAGCCGCTCCATCGTTTCACGGCTGGTGCGCGGGCCGGGGATCACCTCGACCAGTTTCATCAGCGGCACCGGGTTGAAAAAATGCAGCCCCGCGAAACGCTCGGGATGTTTCATATCGCGCGCGATCACCCCGATCGGCAGCGAGGATGTATTGCTGGCGATCAGTGCCTCAGGGGCCAGCAGATCCTCCAGCCGGGCAAACAAAGCCTGTTTCGCAGCGGGATCCTCGATGATCGCTTCGACCACCAGATCGCAATCTGCCAGTGCATCCGGGCTGTCGGCGGCGCTGAGCGCGCCCGCGAGAGCGTCATATTGGCCCTGGGACAGCTTGCCGCTGCTGACCCGCTTTGCTGCGCGGGCGAGAATTGCCGCAATGGCGCTGGCGGCAGCCCCCTGCCGCAGATCGGTCAGGATGACGGCAATGCCACTTGCGGCGGCGGTTTCCGCAATGCCCGCCCCCATCGCGCCGGCGCCGGCCACACCAATTTTCAACGGGAGTTCCGCTGCCATTCTCGCCTCCGCAAGCCTGTTTCACTGCTCTCCAGTGACCGCAGGGCGCCCGAAAGGTCAAAGCCAATATCCGCGGCTTCGTCCCGCAGAGCGGAAGGACTGCCCCGGGCGGGCTCAGCTGCCGCGAAACTGCGCCGGGCGTTTCTCGAGGAAGGCTGTCACCCCTTCGGCATAGTCATCGCTGAAGCCTGCACACTGCTGCGCCCGCCGTTCCGCCTCGAGCTGGCTGTCAAAATCGCGCCCGCCGGCCTCCTGGATAAGCGCCTTCATCAGGCCAAGCCCAAGGGTCGGGCCGGCGGCCAGTTTACCGGCCAGCGTCCGGGCCTCGTCTGCAAGCTCCGCATCGGGGACCGATTTGCTGATCAGGCCAAGGTCTGCCGCGCGGGGGGCCGGGATCGTCTCACCGGTCAGCAACAGGGCCTTGGCGCGAGCTTCGCCGAGAATTCTGGTAAGACTCCAGCTGGACCCGGCATCAGGAACCAGTCCAAGCCTGGAAAAAGACAGCACAAACTTGGCACTCTCGCCCGCGATAACGATATCACAGGCCAGCGCCAACCCAACGCCGGCGCCCGCCGCCGCCCCGTTCATTGCGCAGATCACCGGCTTTTGCAGCCCACGGAGGGCACGGATGGTCGGGTTGTAAAACTGGCCCAGCGACTGGCCGAGATCGCTGCGCGGCCCCGGCTGGCGGGGATCACGGTTGTTAAGATCCTGTCCCGCACAGAACCCTTTTCCACGCCCGGTCAGGAGCACGGCCCGCACGGCGTGATCCTCAGCCGCGCGCGCAAGGATCTCGCGCAGCCGCAGATGGCTTTCTTCGGTGAAGGCATTCATCCGCTCGGGGCGGTTCAGCTCGATCAGCAGCACACCCTGATCAAGGGTCGACAGCACGGGCTCTTGCGACATCTCTGCCTCGCTTTGCGGATGGGTTCCGCCTTTCAGGGGTGGGGCAAAGCCGATCCGGCTGCAAGATGATGCCTTCCGCAGTGCGGAAAACAGTATCCCGGCGCGGGGCATGACCGATGAACTGGCGGGCAAAGGCCCGTTTCGGCCTGAACGAACCACGGCTGTGATCAGACCACGGCCCGCACAGCCCCTGATGGCCGCTGCATTAGCGCGGCCAGCTGCTGCAACCCTTCTTCAAGCACGCCCCGGTCTGGCGCCACGCCAAGCGAGATCCGCACATGCGCCGAGGCATGTTCGCCGGTCGCAAAGGCCGATGCCGGCACGATCGAGACACCGGCGCGGTCGGCATGTTCGGCAAAGTCCGTCGCCCGCCAATGCGGCGGCAGGCGCAGCCAGAGGTGATGGCCTTCGGGGTCAGCGCGGAAATCGGCCCCCCGGAAGGCCTCGGCCGCGAGGGTCTGACGGATGCGGTTCTCGGTGCGGATTGCGGCGGCGATCTCATCCACCACGCCTTCGCGCAGCCAGCGGGTCGCAAGGCTGGCCAGAAGCGGCGGCGCCATCAGGACAGTCGCCCGCAAGATCGACGCCAGTCGCAAGGCCCGCGCCGGATCGGGCGCCACGACATAGGCCACCCGCAATGCGGGCGTGACCGATTTCGACAGGGTGGCCAGATGCCAGGTCAGATCCGGCGCCAGCGTCAGGAAAGACGGCAGCTGTTCTGCGTGCAAAGGCGCATATGGGTCATCCTCGATGATGGCGACACTGTATTTGCGCGCGATCTCTGCAACCGCGATGCGCCGCGCCTCGGGCAGGGTGGCGGTCGTGGGGTTGTCGATGCTGGGCGTGACATAGAGCGCATGCGGCGCTCGCGCCTCGCACAGACGGCGGAAGTCATCGGGGATCAGCCCGCCGGCATCCATCGCAATCGGGTCGATCATCGCGCCACGCTGCGCCGCGCTGGCCTTCAGCCCGGGGTAAGTCATCTCGCCGGCGGCGATATGCGCGCCCGGGGGAACCAGCAGATCGGTCAGCGCGAACAGCGCCGATTGCGCCCCGGCGGTGACCAGCACCCGATCATGCGACAGCGCCCCGTGGCGCCGCGAGAGCCATTGCGTCGCGGCGATCCGGTCTGCCATACCGCCGCTGCTTTCCTGATATTGCAGGCTCAGCCCGCCCCTTGGGCCATTAAGGATCGCAGCCAGTCCCTGCGGGATCAGTTTGCGGAAATCGACCCCCTCGGGCTGAGGCGGGATGTTCATGCTCAGATCCAGCACCGGGGCGGGCTCGTCGGGGAAGAATTCGGCAGGATCATCGCGCACGAAAGTCCCGCGCCCAGCCTGGGCCGCCACCAGCCTGCGGCGGCGCGCTTCGTTGAAGGCACGGGTCACGGTGGTCAGATCCACACCCAGCTGTTCGGCAATGCTGCGCTGTGGCGGCAGCCGCTCGCCCGGCCCGATCCTTGCGGCGCGAATATCCGCTTCAAGCGCCTCGACGATGCCGAGATATTTCAGTCTCGCGCCGTCGGTGATCCAGGGGGTCCACATGCTCCGCCTCTGTTGCCCATGATTGCACGCATACAATTTATGCCATTGTATGGTGGCGCGGCAAGATGACATCCGCGCACAGTTCAGCCCTCATGTTGGGCGCTGCGTCGCACCAGGGATGGCTGGCGCGCAGGGCGGCACATAGGTAACCTGAGCAGAAGGCCCGTTCGCCGGCAGATGTGGACATGCGCCAGGCTCCGTCGGGGAAAGCGGAATTTGAATCACAGAACGCGGCCTCACGGGCGTCAGCTGGCCCCCATCACCCTCGTCGCCACCTCTCGACAGCCGTAGACTGCAACAGAGCTGGCGGGAGTGATTGGCCTCATTTGTTGATAAATGTTTATTAAATTTCGACATAATAACTCTTCAACTTCCGAATAAGTTCGGGTGACAAATTCACTCGGACAGGTAGATGACGGACGCACCCATACTTGCGGTGAACGGCTTTTCTGTAGGCTTTGCCACACCAAACGGAACTGTCGTCGCAACTGAAGACATAAGCTTTTCGGTATCTTCCGGGGAAATTCTCGCGATCATTGGCGAGTCAGGTTCAGGCAAGACCGTGACCTCGATGGGGCTGGCCCGTCTGATCAGCACACCGCCGGCGATCTATCTTGGCGGAACGGTAAGTCTCAGGGGGCTTGATCTGCTGGGCCTCAGCGAAAAGCAGATGGCCGATGTCAGGGGGCGGCGGATCGGGACGATTTTTCAGAACCCGCGTGCCTCGCTTGACCCTTCTTTCACCATTGGCGCACAGCTGATCGAAACACTGCGGCGTCATGAAACCGGGCTCAGCAAAGCTGCGGCCCGCGAGGCGGCCATCCTGTCGCTGAACCAGGTCGGCTTTAACGAGGCTGATCGTGTCATGGCAAGCTACCCGCATCAGCTGTCGGGCGGGATGTGCCAGCGGATCGCGCTTGCGATGACACTGGCCTGCAAGCCCGAGATCCTGATCGCCGATGAGCCAACCACTGCGCTTGATGTAGGGGTTCAGGCGCGCATCCTTTTGCTGCTGAAGCGACGCAGCCGGAGCACGGGGTTGCCGATTGTCATCATCACCCATGACATGGGCGTGGTTGCAGCCGTCGCGACACGGGTTCTGGTCATGTATGGCGGGCATATTCAGGAATCGGCGCCGATTGATGCGCTGCTGAGCGATCCGAAACACCCCTATACCCAGGCCCTGATCGCAGCGATCCCGGACCCCGACGAGCCGACCGCAGACTGGCGGTCAATCGAGGGCGAGCCGCCCAATCTCGCCCTGGCGCCGAAAGGATGTCGGTTTGCACCCCGCTGCGGCCGCGCCGAAGCGATTTGCCGCGCAGAGGTTCCGGCCTGGCGCAGCCTTGCCGACGAGCGCTTCGTCAGATGCCATTTTGCCGAGGTCTGAAGTGAAAAACCTGATTGAAATCCGCAATCTGTCGAAAACCTTCCGCGTCAGACGGGGCTCGTTCCTGAGGCGCGAGATCTCGGAAAACCCTGCGGTCAGCGATATTTCGATTGATATCCGCAAAGGCGAGATCCTTGGCTGTGTCGGCGGGTCCGGCTCGGGGAAATCAACGCTGGGCCGGATGATCCTGCGTCTGATCGAGGCCGACAGTGGCAGCATCACCTATGCCGGTGCCGATCTGCGCAGCTTCGGCCCGGCCGAGTTGCGGCTGCACCGGCGCCGCGCGCAGATCGTGTTTCAGGACCCGCTGCAATCGCTGAACCCAAGGCGGACGGTCGCCGAGAATGTGGCCAGGCCGCTTTTGAATTTCGGGATGCGTGCCGAAGAGGTGCAGGCGCGGGTCGATGAGGTTTTGCAGCTGGTCGGGCTCGATCCCGGGCAGGCTTACCGCTATCCGCACGAGTTTTCCGGCGGGCAATGCCAGCGGATCGCCATTGCGCGGGCGCTGACGCTGGAGCCGGAATTCCTGTTCCTCGACGAGCCAGTCTCGGCGCTGGATGTGTCGATCCAGGCGCAGATCCTGACGCTGCTCAGGGACCTCCAGGTCAAACTCGGGCTGACATTCCTCTTTGTCTCGCATGATCTGAAGATCGTCCGGCAGTTTTGCGACCGCACCATGGTGATGTATCGCGGCAAGCTCCTGGAAACCGGCGAGAGCGATCAGGTGTACCGCCAGCCGTTGCATCCTTTCACCCAGGACTTTCTGGGCACTGTGCTGCATCTGAAGCGCGACAACCGCTGGGAAGCGGCGGCAGAGCGCGCGGAAGATCTGGAATCGGCGGCCCCGGCCATGTCCGGCCCCTGCTGCCCCTATGTCTCGAACTGCCAGCAACGGATGCCCGAATGCGCCCGGGCAATGCCCGCGCTGAGAACCCTGCATGATCAGCGCAGCGTGGCCTGCCTTCTGTACCCGGCCACCGCCTGAGCCACCAAAAAAACAAAACAAAACAAAACAAAACAAAAATCCCAACAGGAGCACTACAATGTCACTTCTTGTCAAAGGCCTGCGGCGCGGGATCGCCTCCACCGCGCTTCTGGGTCTCATGGCCGGGTTCAGCCCGGCACTGGCTGAAAGCACCATCGTCATGGGGGTCGAGGCAGATTTCAGCCGCATGGATCCGGCAGCCGCGCGGACCTGGAACACCTTTAAAGTGATCCGCCATGTCTACGAGACCTTTGTCGAGGAAGATCTGACGAAAGGCGGCGACGCGGTTCCCGAGATCGTCCCCGCCCTGGCCGAGAGCTGGGACATTTCGGAGGACCGCAAGACCTATACGTTCCATCTGCGCAAGGGCGTGAAATTCCACGACGGCAGCGACTGGAATGCCGATGCGGCAAAGTTCAATCTCGACCGCATGACCAATCCTGATTTCGAATATTTCGTGCCGGCCTCACCGGGGCTGATGGGCTGGGTCTGGGGTGATCTGGAAAGCTACGCAGTTGTTGACCCCTATACGTTCACCATCACGCTCACGCAGCCAAATGCCGAGTTTCTGCGCCGTCTGACGGCAGGCGGATCCGGGTCGCCGCGCATGGTCTCTCCGACGGCGGTGGCGACTTTTGGCAATGACGGGATCGAGCAGAATCCGATCGGGACCGGGCCTTTCAAATTCGTCGAGCGGGTGCCCGGGGAACGCGTCACCATCGCAAAGAACCCCGATTACTGGAACCCGGAGCGGATCCCGAAAACCGACCGCATCATCCTGCGCGCGATGCCGGAAGTCTCGACCCGCGAACTCGCGATCATGTCCGGCGAGGTCGATATCATCGGCACGCCCTCGCCGGATTCCATCGCAATGCTCGAGGCCCAGGGACTTCAGCTGATCACCGGGCCGTCTCCGATGATCTACGTCATGTGGTTCAATACAAAGGACGGGATCTTCAAGGACGTGCGGGTGCGCAAAGCGGCCTGTATGGCGATCAACCGTGAGGAAATGGCGCTTTATCAGCGCATGGGCTATGCGCAGCCGACCTGGGGCGTGCTGAATCCCGGCGGCCCCGGCTATGATCCGGAGTTCCGCGATTGCGATTATGATCCGGAAGGCGCGAAGGCGCTGCTGGCCGAGGCCGGCTATCCCGACGGGCTGGACACCAGGATGGACTGGACCTTCGGCGGTGGCGCGGATGTGAATACCAAAGGCGATGCGGAATGGCTGCAGCGCGACTGGGCAAAGGTCGGTATCCGCGCCAAAATCGAGATGTTCGACAACAATGCCTTCTGGGACATGATGTCGGCGGGGATGCGCGACGGCACCGGGATCACCTCGGCCTCCTGGGGGGAAAGCACCTTCTCCTGGCTTGACCAGGTGCTCCCGACCACGGTGATGCCGCCGAACTGCTGCAATTCCGGCTATTACGACAACCCTGAGATGGACCGGCTGCTGAGTGAAGCGCGCGCTGCCGGCTCGGAAGAGGAGATGGTCGTCAAATTGCAGGAAGCCCGCGATATCGTGGCCGAAGACATGGCTTTCTCAAGCTATTTCGCGACGAATTCCGTCTATGTCGCGGTTCCGGGCATCAAGGACTTCCGGCTTGCCCCGCAGCACTGGTTCGATCTGACCTCCATCGTCAAGGAGTAAGCCGCGCCGAACCGGTCTTCTGATCGCGCCCCCGTTTCCGGACATAGTGTCTCCGGCAATCGTCCGGAAACGGGGGACAGGCAGGCAAGAGAAAGTCTTCATGCAAATCCTCCAGTTCACCTTCATGCGGATGCTGTCCGCGATCCCGGTCCTGATCGGCGTCACCATCATCGTCTTTCTCGCGGTCCAGCTGGTGCCGGGGGATATTGCGCTTTCCATCCTTGGCCGGATGGCCTCGCAGGAACAGCTTCAGGCCCTGCGCGAGCAGATGGGCCTCGACCGTTCGCTTGTCGTGCAATACGGCATCTGGTTCACGGCGCTTTTGCAGGGCGATATCGGCACCTCACTGTCGCAGCAACTGCCTGTCGCCGGGATATTGGGGCCCAAGATCGTCAACTCGCTGATCCTGATGGCGGGCAGCCTTGTCATCGTGCTGGTCTTCGGCTTTCTGCTGGCGGTGCTGTCGGGGGCAAAATTCCGCAGCATGACCGACCGGGTCGTGGTGGTGATCACGCTGGTCCTTGCCAGTCTTCCGGCCTTCTGGCTGGGCATCATCATGCTCTATTTCTTTGGCTTCAAATGGAAGCTGTTCCCGATTTCGGGGATGTATAATGTCGCCAGTCCGGGCGGGTTCTGGGATCTGATCCATCACCTCATCCTGCCGGCAGCCGTGACTGCGGCGGGTTCGGTGGCGGTCGTGGCCCGTGTCACCCGCTCGCGGATGATCGACGTGATGGCGCAGCCTTATATCCTGGCCGGCAAGGCCCGCGGGCTCAAGCGCAGCCAGCTGGTTCTGCGCCATGCGGTGCGCAATACCCTGCCCACCTTCGCCAGTATCGGCGGCCTGCAGATCGGGTATCTGTTCGGCGGCGTGATTTTCACTGAAATCATCTTCAACTGGCCTGGAATCGGCCTGCAGGTCTATGACGCGATCCTGCAACGCGACATCCCGATGATCCAGGGCTGTGTGCTCGTGGTGGCGGTGGTTTTCGTGATCGGCAACCTGCTGTCAGATATCGCGGTTTACGCGCTTGACCCCAAGAAAGGCTGAGACATGAGCGATGTGTCCCTTGAGACCGGCCGCAGAAAGCAGCCGGCAGAAAAGCGCCGCTCGAACCTTTATTTCGTCTGGCGCGGCGTCCTTGGTGATCCGGTCGCACGTATTGCGGTTGGCATCATCCTGATCTTCTTCCTGGCTGCGGTTTTCGCGCCCTGGATTGCCCCCTGGCCGCCGAATGAGGCCGACCCCTCGATGCGTCTGCGCCCGCCCGGCACGCCCGGCCACTGGCTCGGCGTTGACAATCAGGGCCGCGATATCCTTTCGCGCCTGATCTACGGCGCGCGCTATACGCTGCTTTGCGGCATCACCCCCGTCGTGCTCGGCGCGGTGATCTCTGTCCCGCTGGGGATGTTCGGGGCCTGGTATCCGGTGGCCGGCGCGGTGATCATGCGCTCGATGGATGTGCTTTTCGCCTTCCCGATGGCATTGCTTGCCATTCTGCTGGCAGCCCTTATGGGGCCTGGTATCGGCAATATGATGATCGCGCTGGTGGTCACGCTGATCCCCTATAACACCCGCGTCGTCTATGCCGCCGCCTGTCTTGAACGCGATCAGGCCTATGTCGAGGCGGCAAGGGCTATGGCCACGCCCGGGTATAAGATCATCCTGTCCGAGATGATGCCGAATGTGATCGCATCGTCGGTGGTCTATTCCTGCACCATCGTCGGCGCCGTGGTCATCACCGCCGCGGGGCTGAGCTTCCTTGGTCTTGGTGTGCAGCCGCCGACCGCCGAATGGGGCATCATGACCAGCGAGGGTCGCAACTTTATCTTCAACGCCCCCCATATCGCAGCCGTCCCGGGTCTTGCGATCACCATCCTCGTCATGGCGTTCAACCTGCTCGGAGATTCCCTGCGCGACTCTCTCGATCCGCGCACAAGGCTCATGCTGATCAAGCGCCGCAAGTGACCATGCCTGCCGCACTGCCCCTTCCTGAAATCGAAGCCCAAGGACCAGCCATGTCGACCACCACCCGTATCCGCGCCCGCTATGTCATCGCCTGGGATGGCCGCTCTCACCGGACCTTGCTGAATGGCGAAGTGGTGTTCCGGGGCGACACGATCCTCTATGTCGGCAAAGCGTTCGAGGGTCAGGTCGATATCGAGATCGACGGCGGCAATGCGGTCCTCGGGCCTGGCTTCATCGACCTGAACGCGCTTGGCGATCTTGATACGACGGTGCTGGCCTTCGACAACCAGCCCGACTGGGCCAAGGGGCGGACCTGGCCCGAGGATTATCTGAAATCCGGCCCGATCGAGATGTACAGCGAAGAAGAGCAGACCTTCAAAATGAAGTATGCTTTCGCCCAGCTGATCCGCAATGGCATCACCACGGCGCTGCCGATCACCTCGATGTTCTACCGCAAATGGGCGGAAACCTATGCGGAATTTGCCAGTTCCGCCGCCAGCGCCATCGAGCTGGGGATCCGCGCCTATCTTGGCCCCTGCTATATGACCGGCGTCGAAGTGGTCCGGCCCGATGGCAGTTTCTACACCCATTGGGATGAGGAGCGCGGGCTGAACGGTCTTGCCGATGCCGAGCGGTTCATCCGCGATTTCGACGGCAAGGCAGGCGGGCTGATCCGGGGGATGCTGGCCCCCGACCGGATCGAGAACTGCACCGAGACCCTGATCCGGCGCAGCCGGGATGTCTCGGCCGATCTCAATGTACCGATCCGGCTGCATTGCTGCCAGTCGCTGAGCGAGTTCAATGCGGTGGTCGACCGCTACGACATGACACCGCTGGAATGGCTGAACGCGCTCGATTTCCTGAATGAGCGCGCCCTGCTGCCGCATGGTGTCTATATCACCGGGCACAGCCAGGTGGATCGCAAAGGCGATGATGTCGGCCTGCTGCGCGACAGCGGATCGACACTGATCCATTGCCCGCTGGTATTGTCTCGCTATGGCGGATCGATGGAAAGCTTTGGCAGGCTGCGTAAGGCGGGTGTCCGGATCGGCCTTGGCACCGATACCTTCCCGCCGGATATGGTCGAGAATATGCGCCTTGGCGTCAGCCTGTGCCGGGTGGCGGATCATTCGGTGACCGCAGCCAGCGCCGCCGATCTTTACGACGCCGCCACCATTCAGGCAGCCGAGGCTCTGGGCCGGCCGGATCTGGGGCGCCTTGCCGTTGGGGCAAAGGCCGATATGACGCTGTTCGATCTGTCGGATTTTGCGATTGGCCAGGTCATAGACCCGATCCAGACCATGATCCTGTCGGGCACCGGGCGCGATTTCCGCAGTTCGGTGATCAATGGCAGGCTGGTGATGCATGACCGCCAGCTTCCCGGCGTCGATCTTGCGGAATGGGGCCGCCGCGCGCAGGCCCAATTTGACGGGCTGATCGCGAAATACCCGCTGCGGACGCTGAACCATCCGCCGGTTTCCGAGATCTTCGCACCCTCCTACGCCTGGCTCGACTGAGACCCCCGTAAAACCCGCGCCCGCGCCCTCACCACGGCGCAGGCATGAGCCCACCCGGGGGCGTCCTGAAAGCGGCGCCGCCGGTCAGGTGGCCCCGCCTTTGCCATTGGTCAGATCCGGCCCCTGACGCCTGCGTTCCGCCACCTGCCGCCGCGCTTCGGCGTCCCTGATCTCGCGCGTGGTGTGGCGCAGCCAGTCAAGGTGATCATGCGCCGCTGCCTGTGCCGCCGCCGGATCGCGTGCAAGGATTGCCGCGCCGATCCGGTGGTGCTGCGCGCGCAGCGCCTCGCGGGTGTCGGGCCGCGTGAAGAGCCGGTTGCGGTTTTGCACCACATCATTGCGCAGACTGGCCGAGAGCGCGCGCATGATGTGCAAAAGCACCAGATTATGGCTCGCCTCATAGATGGCCAGATGCAGCGCGGCATCGACCTCAGCCTCCAGCGCCGGATCGCCCGCATCATGCGCGGCGTCGATCCGGCTCAGGCAATCGCGGATATGCGCCAGGTCGGTGTCACTGGCCCGCCTCGCCGCCAGCGCCGCCGCCTCACTTTCCACGATATCGCGGAATTCAAGGCAGTCATCGGCCAGCTCGCCGTGATCGGCCAGCAGCGCCAGCAACGGATCGCCAATCGCCTGCATCCCGAGCGGAGCAATCTGCAACCCGCGCCCCGCCGGGGTCAGCAGGCCCTTTTCTTCCAGCAGTTTCAGCCCGTCGCGCAGGGTCGGGCGGGACACGTTCAGCCGCGCCGCAAGGTCACGCTCGGCCAGCAGCGCGTCCCCCGGGCGCAGACTGCCCTCCAGGATCATCGCCTCGATCAGACGGGCAACCGCTGCGGCGGCGCGTTCTGGCTGGATCCCCGGTGCCCCGCCCCTGATGTCAAACTCTGCCATATGGTGCTGCCTTTTTTACCGGGGACGAAACGCGCGGCCTCTGCCGGACCGGGCAAGAATGACGCCGGTTGACAGCATTGGTAAAATTATTTTACCAAAATCCAACCGATGCAAGTGCCTGCTGCAGAAATACCCTGCGCAGGGCCAGCCAAAAGAGAGATCAGCCCCGTGTCAGGCACAATCGTGATGCCCGCGCCCGATCCGCATATCCTGGACCGTCGCGATGCCATTCATCAGGCGCTGGCGGCGGTTCTGCCCGCGGATGGGCTGATCACCGCGCCCGATGAATTGCGGGCCTATGAATGTGACGCTCTGACCGCTTACCGCTGTGCGCCACTGGCCGTGGTCCTGCCGCGCAGCACCGAAGAGGTCGCCGCCGCGATGCGGGTCTGCCACCGGATGGGCGTCAAGGTGGTGCCGCGCGGGGCGGGCACCTCGCTCGCCGGGGGGGCTTTGCCCACGGCGGACAGTGTGGTGATCGGCACGATGCGGCTGCGCGACGTGCTGGAGCTGGATCTGGAAAGCCGTTTCATCCGGGTGCAATGCGGCGTGACCAATCTTTCGGTCTCGGCCGAACTTGAGCCGCATGGGTTTTTCTACGCCCCGGACCCCTCGTCCCAGCTGGCCTGCACCATTGCCGGCAATATCGGCATGAATTCCGGTGGCGCGCATTGCCTGAAATACGGGGTGACGACCAATAACCTGATGGCCGCGAAGGTGGTGCTGGTCACGGGCGAGGTGGTGGAATTCGGCGGGCCGGAACCGGGCGCGGCGGGGCTGGATATGCTCGGGCTGTTTTGCGGCTCGGAAGGGCAGCTTGGCATCGTGACCGAGGCGATCCTGCGCATCCTGCCCCGGCCCGAAGGTGCGCGCCCGGTGCTGATCGGGTTCGGTGATGCGGTGACGGCGGGGGAATGTGTGGCGCGGATCATCCGCTCGGGCGTGCTGCCGGTGGCGATCGAATATATGGACGAGTCCTGCCTGCGCGCGGTCGAGGCTTTTGCCAGAGCGGGCTATCCCGAATGCCCCGCCGTGCTGATCGTCGAGGTTGAAGGCGCGCCGGAAGAGATCGACCATCAGATCGCCGCCATCCGCGAGATCGCGGGCGCGCTGAACCCGGTCGAGTTCCGCGAAAGCCGCAGCGAGGCCGAGGCGGTTGCGATCTGGAAAGGGCGTAAATCAGCCTTTGGCGCCATGGGGCGGCTGGGGGATTACCTCTGCCTTGACGGCACTGTTCCGGTCTCGAAACTGCCGGCAACACTGAAACGGATCGGCGAGCTCTCTGCGCAATACGGGCTGGAAGTGGCCAATGTCTTCCATGCCGGGGACGGCAATATGCATCCGCTGATCCTCTTCAACGCCAATAAGCCCGGCGATCTGGAAAAGGCCGAGGCCTTCGGCGCCGATATCCTGCGCGCCTGCGTCGAGGCCGGCGGCTGCCTGACCGGAGAGCATGGCGTCGGCATCGAAAAGCGCGATCTGATGGGCGCGCAATACGGTCCGGAGGATCTCGCGATCCAGATGGAAATCAAAAGCCTTTTTGACCCGGACTGGCTTCTGAACCCGGCCAAGGTCTACCCGTTAGAGGCCAGCGCCCCGTTCCGGGCCGGAAAAGGCGGCGCAGCATGATCCGGCATATACCCCGCTCCGAGACGGAGCTTTCGGCGCTGATTGCCCACCAGCATCAGACGGCCTCGCCGCTGGTGATCGAGGGCGGCGGCAGTGCCGGCATAACCGGCGAGATCGGCGGCGAAATCCTGTCCACCACTGGCCTGAGCGGCGTGGTGGACTACCAGCCGGGCGAGCTGACGCTGATCGCGCAGGCCGGAACGCCGCTTGCCCAGATCGAGGCCCTGCTGTCGCAATCGGATCAGTGCCTTGCGTTCGAGCCGCCCGATCTGCGCCTTGTGCTGGGGACCATGGCGGCAGGGCCAACCATTGGCGGTGTGGTGGCGGTGAATTCTTCGGGGCCGCGCCGTCTGCTCTCCGGGGCCTGCCGCGACCATATCCTGGGGATCAGGATGGTGGATGGCCGGGGGCGCATTTTGCGCAATGGCGGCCGGGTGATGAAGAATGTCACCGGGCTGGATCTGTCGCGCCTTCTGGCCGGATCACATGGCACGCTCGCGGTTCTGACCGAGGTCGCGATCCGCACCCTGCCGCGCGCGCCGGTCTCCCTGACCCTTGCGGTCTCCGGGCTGACCCCGACAGCAGCGCAGGCCCTTATCGCGCAGGCGCTGGCAACACCCTGGGAGGTTTCCGCTGCGGTCTTTCATCGCGGCAGGGTCTGTCTGCGCCTTGAAGGGCCAGGCCCCCAGGTCGCCTCGCGCCGGGCAAAACTGCTGCGTCTGCTCGGCTGTGAGGTCGAGGAACTGGAGGGCGAAGCCAGCCGCACCCTCTGGCGCGGCTTTCGCGATCTGGAAATGTTTGCGGACCAGACCCTGCCGCTGTGGCGGTTGCAGGTCCGGGCACGGGATGGCGCGGCGCTTGCGCAGCGGCTCGCGGAGCTTGGCGGCGAGGTGCTGACCGACTGGAGCGGCGGGCTGATCTGGTATCAGGGCGCGGCGGATCCTGCGCTGATCCGCAGCCTTGCGCCCTCCGCCAGGCTGATCCGGCGCGCAGGCCTTAGCACCGCGCGCTTTCCGGCCGAGGCGGAGGGCCTCGGGCGTCTCTCGGCAGGGCTGCGCCAGGTCTTTGATCCGGCGGGCATTTTCAATCAGGGCCTGATGGGCGGGTCCATGGGGGCGGCAGATGCAGACTGAATTTTCCGCCGAACAGTTGCAGGATCCCGGCACCGCCCGCGCCAATGAAATCCTGCGCTCCTGCGTCCATTGCGGTTTCTGCACCGCGACCTGCCCGACCTATAAGGTGCTGGGCGATGAACTCGACAGCCCGCGCGGACGGATCTACCTGATCAAGGATATGCTGGAAAACGAGCGTAAGCCGGATGCGACGGTGGTGCGCCATATCGACCGCTGCCTGTCCTGCCTGTCCTGCATGACGACCTGCCCGTCGGGGGTGCATTACATGCATCTGGTCGATCATGCCCGCGCCTATATCGAAAAGACCTATCGCCGCCCGCTGTCAGACCGCCTGCTGCGGGGTGTTCTGGCCAGGGTGCTGCCCTATCCGGGCCGCTTTCGGCTTGCACTTCTGGCGGCGAAGATCGCCCGCCCCTTCCGCCGTCTGATGCCGGATGCGCGGTTGCGGGCGATGCTTGAGATGGCGCCGAAGCGGATTGCCGGGCCGGCCCGCGACGATGACCCGCAATGCCACGCCCCCGAGGGGCCGCGCCGCAAACGGGTGGCGCTGCTGACCGGCTGCGCGCAAAAGGCGCTGAACCCGGCGATCAATGCGGCGACGATCCGGCTGTTGCGCCGCCATGGCTGTGAGGTGGTGATCCCGAAAGGGATCGGCTGCTGCGGCGCGCTGCCCCATCACATGGGCCGTGAGACGCAAAGCCATGCCCTGGCCGCGGCCAATATCCGCGCCCTGATCCGCGAGCTGGACGGTGAGGGGCTGGATGCGGTGGTGATCAACACCTCTGGCTGCGGCACCACGGTCAGGGATTACGGCCATATGTTCGCAGAGACCCCGCTTGCGCAGGACGCCGCGCGGGTGGCGGCGCTGGCCCGCGACATCACCGAGGTGATGGCGGATCTGGGCCTTGCCTCAGCCGGCCATGCCGCGCCACTGCGCGTCGGCTATCATGCCGCCTGTTCCCTGCAACATGGCCAACAGATCCGCAATGCGCCGAAAGATCTTTTGCGGGCGGCAGGGTTCACGGTGCTGGAGCCGAAAGACAGCCATATCTGCTGCGGCTCGGCGGGCACCTATAACCTGATGCAGCCCGAGATTTCCGGCCAGCTGCAGGCCATGAAGGTCGGCCATCTGGAGGCGATCCGGCCCGATATCATCAGCGCCGGCAATATCGGCTGCATGATGCAGATCGGCGCTGGCACCAGGGTTCCGGTGGTCCATACGGTGGAACTGCTCGACTGGGCGACCGGCGGGCCAAAGCCGCCGGCCCTGGCACTGGCGCTGACCGCAGCTGACGCGGCAAACGGGTAAAGGCTCAGGAGGCGGCGGCGCCATCCGCCTGTGTCCCCGCCTCTGGTGACCCCGCCTCTGGCCCATAGGCCCCCGCGCCCGCGACACCTCCAAGCGCTGCCGTCATCTCACGCGCAACCGCGAGCACCTGCAGCCCGATCCGCACAGTTTCGCGGCTGGCCATCCGTTGCGCCAGTGCGGAGACCGAGATCGCGCCCAGAGGCTCGCCCAGCGGAGACCAGACCACGGCGGCGATACAGCGCAGCCCGGGGGTGAATTCCTCATTGTCCAGCGCGAAGCCGACACGACGGATGCGGCGGATCTCATCCATGACTTCGGTCGCGCTGCGCAGGCTGTGGCTGGTCATCGGGCGCAGCCCGTGGCTGGCGATCAGGGCTTCGATGGCCGGGTCGGGCCAGGTGGCGACAATCGCCTTGCCCATGCCGGAATTCATCACCGGCGTGCGCCCCCCGGGCGGCGCGATGGCGCGGATGATCTCGCGGCTTTCGACCTGGGCCACGGTGATCACCTCGCCCTCGGCCAGGATGCCCAGATTGGCAGTTTCGCGGGTCAGGTCACGCAACCGGCGCAGATAGGGGCCGGCGGCGGCGATAAAGCTTTGCCAGCGGGTGAAGGCCAGCCCGGTGGTGAAAGCGCGCTGCCCGATCAGCCAGTGCTGGCCCTGGGGTTCCAGCCGCACGAAGTCGCGCTCTTCCAGTGTGGTCAGCAGGCGGTGCGTGGTTGACGCGGCCAGTCCTGCCTCGCGCGCGAGATCGGAAAGGCGCAGCCCGCCGGATGCTTTTGACAAAAGTTCCAGCAGGAAAAGCGCGCGGTCAACTGCCTGAACCATCCCCGATCCTTTCCATTTTCATGCATCATTTTCCACATCGTGGAAAACTTCAAGCCAAAGATGGCGGGCATACCCCCCTGGCGGCATGGTGATCGCAACCTTCTCTTGTACCGGAGACATCGAGATGACCGCTCCCTTCACCCGCGCCGGGCTTCAGATCGCAACGCCCCTGGTCGATTTTGTCGAGACCCGCCTTTTGCCCGGCCTGCCGCTGGCGGCCGAAGCCTTCTGGCAGGGCTATGCCGGGCTTTTGCGCGATTTCATGCCCGAAAACCGCAGGCTTCTGGCAAGGCGCGAGGAACTTCAGCGGCAGATCGACGCCTGGCTTCAGGCCCGGCGCGCGGCCGGACAGGCCTGGGATCAATCCGCCTGGATGGGGTTCCTGCGCGAGATCGGCTATCTCCTGCCGGAAGGCGATGCTTTCACCATCGAAACCGCGCCCTGCGACCCCGAGATCAGCGAGATCGCCGCGCCGCAGCTGGTGGTTCCGGTGATGAATGCCCGCTTTGCCCTGAACGCGGCCAATGCGCGTTGGGGCAGCCTTTACGACGCGCTTTATGGCACGGATGCGCTGCCGGGTGCCGCCACCGGCACGGGCTTTGACAGCGCGCGGGGGGCGCAGGCAGTGGCCTGGGCGGCGGATTTCCTTGATCAGGCGCTGCCGCTGGCACAGGGCCGCCATGCCGATGTCAAAGGCTGGCGGGTCGCAGATGGCAGGGTGCTGGCCGCGCTGGAAACCGGCGAAACGCCACTCGCCGATCCCGCCGCCTGGGCCGGAAAGGGCGCGGCAGGCGACTCGCTGCTCTTCCGCCATAACGGGTTGCATATCGAGCTGGTGTTCGACCGGACCCACCCGGTCGGCGCGGCCAGCCCCTCGGGCTTGCGCGATGTGGTGCTGGAGGCGGCGCTGACCGCGATCCAGGATTGCGAAGATTCCGTCGCCTGCGTCGACGCAGATGACAAGGTCGCGGCCTATGCCAATTGGCTCGGGCTGATGAAGGGCGATCTTCAGGAGACATTCACGAAAGCGGGGCGCGACGTTACCCGGCATCTGGCGGCAGACCGCGCCTTCACCGGGCCTGATGGGAAGGCCTTTACCCTGCCGGGGCGCGCGCTGCTGCTTTGCCGCAATGTCGGCCATCTGATGACCACGGATGCGGTCTTGCTGGATGGCGAAGAGACGCCCGAAGGGCTGATGGATGCGATGGTGACCGTGACCGCCGCGCTGCATGATCTGCAAAAGACCGGCGGGCTGCGCAATTCACGCAGCGGTTCGGTCTATGTGGTCAAACCCAAGATGCATGGCGCTGAAGAGGCCGCTTTCGCCAATCGTTGCTACGGGCGGGTGGAAGAGATCCTCGGCCTTGCGCCCGGCACCGTGAAGCTGGGCCTGATGGATGAAGAGCGCCGCACTTCGGCCAATCTGCGCGAGGCGATGCGGGCGCTGAAAGACCGGCTGGTCTTCATCAATACCGGCTTCCTTGACCGCACGGGTGACGAGATCCACACGCTGATGCAGGCCGGGCCGGTGCTGCCCAAGGCGCAGATCCGCGACGCCGCCTGGCTTTCGGCCTATGAGGACGGCAATGTCGATGCGGGGCTTGCGACCGGGCTCGACGGGCGTGGCCAGATCGGCAAAGGCATGTGGGCGAAGCCCGATGACATGGCAGAGATGCTTGCCGCCAAGATCGGCCATCCGCAGGCCGGGGCCAGCACGGCCTGGGTGCCTTCGCCGGTTGCGGCGGTGCTGCATGCGACGCATTACCACCGGGTCGATGTGGCCGCGCGCCAGGCAGAGCTGGCCGCGCGCCCCCGCGCCAGCCTTGAGGCGCTGATGACCCCGCCGCTGATGGCAGACTGCCCTCTTACGCCGGCAGAGATCGCGCGCGAGGTCGATCTGAATTGCCAGTCGATCCTTGGCTATGTGGTTCGCTGGGTCGATCAGGGGATCGGCTGTTCCAAAGTGCCCGATATCGACGATGTCGGGCTGATGGAAGACCGCGCCACTTTGCGGATCTCAGCGCAGTTTCTGGCGAACTGGATGCTGCATGGTCTGGTTTCCGGGGCGGCGATCGACGAAAGCCTGCAGCGTATGGCGCTGCGCGTTGACCGCCAGAACGCGGATGATCCGGCCTACCGCCCGATGGCCCCGGGTTATGACGGCACCGCTTTCCTTACCGCCCGGGCCCTGATCCTGGAGGGGAGGTCGCAGCCGTCAGGCTATACTGAACCCCTGCTCCACGCCGCGCGTCGGCGGGTGAAAGCCAGCCTGACCTCATGACCTCGCTCAAAGGCCCCGGCACTCCGGGGCCTTTGTGTTTGCCACCCTCAGAGGCTCAGCCCCACGGCCTTCATCACAAAACGAAATCCGTAAGCGACAAGGCCAAGGGCCAGGACGCTGGCGAGCCAGATCGCCACCAGCCAGCCGAGCCGCCTGGCCAGAGATGCGGGCGCGTCAGACTGCCGCTCGATCACCATGCGTTTCATCAGTGATACCCATCCCCCACCCGCACCTTGCCGCGAAAGACGTAATAGGCCCAGGCGGTATAGGCGAGGATCACCGGGATGATCAGCAGCGCGCCGACCAGCGCGAATCCCATGCTTTCCGGCGGCGCGGCGGCCTCGCGCAGGGTGATCGCGGGCGGGATGACATAGGGGAACATGCTGATCCCAAGGCCGGTATAGCCGAGGAACAAAAGAAACAGCGTCAGGATGAAGGGCGATAGCCCCGGATCCCCTGTCCGCAATGAGCGCAAGAGCAGGAAGGCGGTCAGCGCCACCAGCAGCGGCACCGGCGCGAAGAAGAAGAGGTTCGGCAGGCTGAACCAGCGCTCTGCCACCGCCTGATGCGCAAGCGGTGTCCAGAGGCTGACGACCACGATGACCGCCAGCAGCACCAGCATCAAAGGCCGCGCGAGGTGGACCAGACGGTCATGCAGCGGCCCTTCGGTTTTCACGATCAGCCAGGTCGCCCCCAAAAGCGCATAGGCGACCAGCAGGCCAAGCCCGGTGAAGATTGCAAAAGGCGAGACCCAGTCCATCGCGCTGCCGGTATAGCGCGTGCCCTCCATCTGAAAGCCGTTCAGGAAAGCGCCCAGCGACACGCCCTGGAAAAAGGTTGCCGTGACCGAGCCGAGCATGAAAGCCTTATCCCAGAACGGCTTGTGATGCTCGTCCGCCTTGAAGCGGAATTCGAACGCAACGCCCCGCCAGATCAGCCCCAGAAGCATCAGCGCCAGCGGGATATAGAGCGCGGTCAGAATGATCGCATAGGCCAGCGGGAAGGCCGCCATCAGCCCGGCGCCCCCAAGGACCAGCCAGGTCTCATTGCCATCCCAGACGGGCGCGACGGTATTGACCATGACATCGCGGTCATCGCGCCCCCTGATGAACGGAAACAGGATGCCGATGCCCAGATCGAACCCGTCCATGATGACATACATCATCAGACCAAAACCGATGATACAGGCCCAGACGATGGGAAGATCGATGCCCATGGGTCAGTGCTCCTTGCTGAGATCGGGGGCGGCAGAGAGCGGCCGCGCCGGGCTCTGGCCGGGATGGTCATTGTCGGTTGCGGGGTCGTCTTCGCCCGCCTCCGGCCCTTTGCCGACAAGTTTCAGCATATAGCTGGTGCCAAAGCCAAAGACGAGGAAATAGGCCACGATGAAGATCACCAGCGTCACGCTCATCGTCAGCGCCGAATGGTCCGAGACCGCGTCACTGGTGCGCATCACGCCATAGATCACCCAGGGCTGGCGGCCGATTTCGGTGGTGTACCAGCCCGCCAGAATGGCGATCAGCCCGGTCGGCCCCATCAAAAGCGCGAAACGCTGGAACCAGCGCCCCTCGTAAAGCGTGCCACGCCAGCGCCGCCAGGCAGCCCAGAGGCCAAGCGTGATCATCAGCATCCCAAGGCCGACCATGATGCGGAAGGTCCAGAACACCACGGCGACCGGCGGGCGATCTTCGGGGGCGAACTCCTTCAGCCCGGGGAATTGTCCGTCAAGGCTATGGGTCAGGATCAGGCTGGAAAGATTGGGGATCGCGATCTCGAAATGGTTCTTTTCGGCCGCCTGATCAGGCCAGGCGAAAAGGATCAGCGGCACACCTTTGCCAGGTTCGTTCTCCCAATGCCCCTCCATCGCGGCGATTTTCGCAGGCTGGTGTTTCAGCGTGTTCAGCCCGTGCTGGTCGCCGATCACCGCCTGCAGGGGGGCTACGATCAGCAGCATCCACATCGCCATCGACAGCATCTTGCGCACGCGCGGATTGTCATTGCCCCTGAGCAGATGCCAGGCTCCGCTTGCGCCGACAAACAGCGCGGTGGCAAGGAAAGCCGCCGTCACCATATGAGCCAGCCGATAGGGGAAGGAGGGGTTGAAGATCACCTCGAACCAGTTGACCGGCACCACCACGCCATTCACGATCTCGAATCCCTGCGGCGTCTGCATCCAGCTGTTCGACGCCAGAATCCAGGTGGCCGAAATCAGCGTGCCGATTGCCACCATGACGGTGGCAAAGAAATGCAGCCCCGGCCCGACCCGGTGCCAGCCAAACAGCATGACCCCCAGAAACCCCGCCTCAAGGAAGAAGGCGGTCAGCACCTCATAGGCCAGCAAAGGCCCGGTGATTGACCCGGCGAAAGACGAAAAGTAGCTCCAGTTCGTGCCGAACTGATAGGCCATCACCAGACCCGAGACGACGCCCATGGCGAAGTTCACCGCGAAGATCTTTGACCAGAAATGGTAAAGATCGCGGTAAACGGCGGTCTTCTTCCACAGCCACAACCCTTCCAGCACCGCCAGATAGCTGGCGAGGCCGATGGTGATGGCCGGAAAGATGATATGGAAGGAAATGGTGAACCCGAACTGGATACGGGCCAGTTCAAGTGCGGTCAGTCCGAACATCTGGCATGCCCTCCCGGGGAAGCAGCTGGTTCTGTGGTCGCGGCAGCGAAACCGCCGCCAAAGGATAACACCGATTGCAGTCTTGTCGTCACGATAACCGAAAAAAGCATCCTCGCGGCCAGAAATGCAGGGGGCATCTTGCCGCATGTGATCATGCGGCAGTCGATGTCTGCATACTGGCCGATCTCTGCATGACTTATGGTCTCGCGATCACGGTCCGGTCCGATGCGCGCATGGCCCGAAGGCCGATGATGCATGACCTGCTCCGGATCGGGTGGAGACCAGCAGGTCTCGTCGCGCGTCAGGTCCTGTCGGCGGCGCCTGACCTGCCTGACACCATGCCGGGATGACCGCCGACGATGGTGGCCGCCGTCAGCAGAGCGCCGGTCCGGAAAAGCCGTCGTCCTGATCCCATGACGTGACAGGATCTGCGCGCAGCGAGCCGATGACCGGTCCAACCCGGAATGGCGATGCGCGGAGCGTAGAGTAAAAGCCGCTCCCGAGACAGAAAATTATCCTGTTTCTGGCAAAAGAAAGAAAACAAAAACATTAATTTAAACATTACCACACCCGGAGTGCAGGCCTATTTCGGCCCCGGGCGAGAACAGACTTGCGCGCCGCATATATTACAAATAATATAAACAAGTCGCATTATGTGAAACAAATACCTGCATTGACGGCGAATCGCCCGCTTTGCACAGGCCTTAATCGCCCGCCGCGCTGCTGGCCGGATCGGCGGGTTTTGTCGGAACTCTGCGCCCCTGGGCGGGCGTCGCAACGGAGGCGCATTCTCCCCATGAGCAAGGCTTCTTCCCGCTACAGGCTGGGCGTCGATATTGGTGGCACCTTCACCGATATGCTGATGATGGATGAAGAATCCGGCCAGATGATCACCCTCAAGGTGCCATCCAACCGCCAGAACCCCGAGGATTCGATCATCCTTGGCCTGTCCCAGCTTGCCGAACGTTTCGGCATCGGGGCAAAGGATATCGTCTATTTCTCGCATGGCACAACGCTCGGCGTGAACACGCTGCTGGAACGGGATGGTGCCGATGTCGGGCTCATCACCACCAGGGGCTTTCGCGACATCCTCGAGATGCGCCGCTTGCGGCTGAGCAAGGCCAATGACCTGTTCGTGCCCCGCCCCCGTGCGCTGGTGCCCCGCCGCCGCGTGGTCGAAGTTGAAGAGCGCCTGGCCCATGACGGCGAGGTGCTGATCGCCCTGCAACGCGACGAGGTGATCGCGGCGGCGCGGCAATTGCTGGACGAGGGCGTCAAAAGCATCGCCGTCTGTTTTCTGCATTCCTACCGCCATGATGCACATGAAGCTCAGGCGAAGGCCTGGATCCACGAGGCCTTCCCTGAACTCTACGTCATCACCTCGTCTGAGCTCTGGCCGCAACAGCGCGAGTATGAGCGCTGCCTCGTCTCGGTGATCAACGGCTATATCGGCGAGCGGATGCGGAACTACTTCGACACGCTCCAGGTCAAGGCGGCGGCGGCGGGCATGACCACAAGGGTCTTCTCCACCAAGTCGAATGGCGGCGTGATGGGGCTTGAAGCCGCCGGTGAGCGCCCGGTCGAGACGCTGCTGTCCGGCCCCGCCTCGGGCGTTATCGGCGCAGGATTCATCGGTCAGGTGATCGGTGACGACAAGCTGATCACGCTCGATATGGGCGGGACCAGTGTCGATATGGCGGTGATTGACGGCGAAGTGCCCTATTCCAACGAAAACACCGTCGGCGATTTCCCGGTGCTTTTGCCGGCGGTGGACGTTTCGGCCATCGGCGCGGGCGGTGGCTCGGTCGCCTGGCTTGACGCCGAGGGGGTGCTCAAGGTTGGCCCGCGCAGCGCAGGCGCCCGGCCAGGGCCCGCCTGCTACAGTCGCGGCGGCACAGAGCCCACAGTGACAGATGCCTATGCCGCGCTTGGGATCATGTCGCCGGACGGCATTCTCGGCGGCGAGATGAAGCTTGATATCGACAAGGCCCGCACGGCGCTTGCGACGCTTGGTGACCGGCTCGGGCTGACACCTGAACAGACCGCCGATGCGATCCTCCAGGTTGCCACCGCGAATATCTATGCCGAACTGGTGCCGCAGCTGGCGCGCCGCGGCATCGACGCCGCTGATTTCTCGCTGCTCGCTTATGGTGCCGCAGGTCCGACCCATGTCTTCATGCTGGCCCGCGAGCTGAACATGCGCCGCACGATTGTGCCGCCGACACCCGGCACGCTTTGCGCGCTTGGCTGCCTTGTGGCCGATCTGCGCGCCGATTTCGTCCGCAGCCTCTGGCTGGAAAGCTCGGAGCTGACCGATGAGCTGCTGACGCGCACCTATGAGGGGCTGCGCCGTGAGGCCGAGGGCTGGCTCAGCGCCCAGGGGGTCGAGGTGACCCGCACCTATCTGATCCAGTCGGCCGATATCTGCTATAACGGCCAGTCCTTTGAGCTGAATGTCGTCTTCCCGGACGAGCCGCTCTCGGTGGCGGGCCTCGAGCGCTGGTTCCATGACCGCTATGAGCAGCTTTACGGTTTCGCCGACCGCGCCAATCCGATCCGCGTTCTGGAGGCGCGGGTGCAGATCGTTGGCGTCACCGGCAAGCCCGACTTCACGAATTTCCGCCCCTTTGCCACCATCAGCGATAAGCCGGTCTCCGAGCGGCGGGTCTATGAACATGGCAAAGAAGTCACCGCAAAGATCTGTCAGCGCTCGACTCTGACGCCGGGCACCGAGTTCTTCGGCCCCGCCGTGATCGAGCAATATGACACCACCGTCTATATCCCCGAAGGCTTCCGCGTCACCGTGGACGCATGGCACAATCTGATCGGAGAGCTGTTGAAATGATGGACGACAAGATCGGTCTCGAAATTCTCGGCAACCGTTTTCAGGCCATCGTGGATGAGATGGCCCAGGCGCTGTTCCGCACGGCGCATACCGTATTCATCAAAGAGACCCAGGATTACGGTGCGGTTCTTGTCAGCCCGAAAGGCGAGGTCTTTGCCGCCTCGCGCCGCTATGGCGTGCTGATGATGGTCGGCATGCCGATGGATGACGCGATCCGCGCCATGAGGGAAGATATCCGCGAAGGCGATATCTTCATGACCAATGACCCCGAGGCCACCGGGGGCATGTGCACCCATCTGAACGATGTCTATCTCTGGAAGCCGATCTTCCATGAGGGCAGGCTTTTGTGCTTCGCCTGGACCTTCGTCCATATGTCGGATGTGGGGGGCCGTGTCTCGGGGTCCATCGCGCCGTCGAGCACCGAACTGATGCAGGAAGGCATCCGCATCCCGCCGCAAAAGCTCTTCCGCGAGGGGGTTCTGGACGAGATGTTCCTGAAAACCTTCCTCGTCAATACCCGCACCGGCGATCAGAACTGGGGCGATATGAAAGCCTGTATCGCAGCACTCAGCACCGCCGAACGCCGTGTCGGTGATCTGATCGGGCGCTTCGGGGTCGAAACCGTTTCAAACGGCATCGACAAGGTGCTCGACTATGCCGAAACCCAGGCCCGGCGCGTGATCGCCACAGTGCCCGAAGGCACCTATCGCTTCTCGGATTTCATCGAGGCCGATATGGTCGGCCAGGGGATGCTCAGGGTTAATCTGGCGCTGACGGTGAAGGGCGGCGAATTCCACATGGATTTCAGCGGCACCGCGCCCCAGGTCAGGGCGGCGCTGAACCTGCCCAGCTTCTCGAAAGACGGGCACTGGATGCTGATCACCGGGGTGGTGAACTGGCTTTGCACCCGCGAACCCTCGATCGCCTATAATGCGGGCCTTGTGCGGCCGATGAAGGTGCATATCCCCAAAGGCACCCTGATCAACCCGGAGGCGGGCGCGGCCTATGGTGCGCGCTATTCGACCTCGCATAAGGTCTGTGATGTGATCATCGGGGCGCTGGCAAAAGCGGTGCCCGACCAGTTGCCCGCAACCGACAGCGGTCAGGGCTCGATCCTGCTGGTCGCGCTTCCCGATATGGAAACCGGCGCCACCAAGGTCAGCGTCATCCAGCCCATCGTCGGTGGGTCGGGGGGGCGCCCGGTCGATGACGGGGTGGACGGGACCATGGTGATCCTGAACTTCCTGAAAAACGTGCCGACCGAGCTTCTGGAACGCGAGATGCCCGAGATCCTGATCCGCCATTACGGGTTGCGCGAGGATTCCGGCGGTGCCGGTCGCTATCGTGGCGGCACCGGCTCGATCATCGAGTTCCAGACCTTTGCGCCTTACACGACCATCACTTCACGGAATATGGAGCGCTATATTTTCCCGCCCGCCGGGCGCCAGGGCGGCACGCCCGGCACCACCGGCTACACGCTGCTCAACCCGGGAAGCAAGGGCGAGAAGGATATCGGGAAGATCGATATCCTTGAAATGGATGTCGGAGATATCCTGCGCATCGGAACCCAGGGCGGCGGCGGTTACGGCGATCCGCTGTCGCGTCCCGCCCAGGCGGTGATCGAGGATGTGCTGGACGGCTATGTCTCACCCCGGACGGCCGAAGCGCTTTACGGCGTGGTCGCGGCGGCGGATGGCAGCCTTGATGCAGCCGCAACCGAAGCGCTGCGCGCCGGGAAGCGCGCAAGCCGCGATCCGCTGAAAGAGTTCGATTTCGGACCGGTGCGCGATGCTTATCACGCCCGCTGGCCTGATGCGATGCATGACGCCATTTCGGAAGCAACCCAGGACCTGCCGCGCCTGCAACGACAGATGTATTACCGCGCGCTTTATGACCGGATCGACCGCATGATCGACGCGGGCGAAAGCGTCATCGCGGCAGATGTGCCTGCGCTGCTTGCGGCGTTGCGCTCGGCCCCGCGCCGCGCTGCGGGCTGAGACCGGCGACAAAGGAGCCCGGTTTGCGACACGAGACAGACCCTGATCCGGTGCTCGGGCTGCGACCTGTCAGGTCCGGGCATGACCTGCCTTCCGCCGCCGATGTCGTCATCATCGGCGGCGGCATCGCCGGGGTCAGTGCCGCCTGGCATCTGGCGCGGCGCGGATTTTCGGTGGTGATCTGCGAAAAGGGCCGGATCGGCGCCGAGCAATCGGGCCGCAACTGGGGATGGTGCCGGTTCACCCTGCGCCACCCCGCCGAAATCCCGCTGATGCGCCAGTCAATGCAGGACTGGCGCGACCCGGAGGTGTTTGGCAGCCTCGATACCGGTTTCCGCACCACCGGCATCGCCTATCTGACCGGGCGAAACCCCGGCGATGAGGCGCTTTATCAGTCCTGGCTGAAATCGGTCGAAGCCTTCGGGATCGGCAGCCGCATGCTCTCGGCGCGCGAAATCGCACAGAAGATCCCCGGCGCCGCGGTGCCCCCTTCGGGCGCCGTCTGGACCGAAACGGATGGCTGCGCCGAGCCAGGCCGCGCCGCCCCTGCCATTGCGCTGGCGGCACAGGGACTCGGTGCCAGAATTATGACCGATTGCGCGGTGCGCAGCATCGAGACCAGTGCCGGCGCGGTTTCCGCCGTCATCACCGAGAAAGGCCGCATTGCCTGCGCAGCCGTGTTGCTGGCCGGAGGCATCTGGTCGCGCCGCTTTCTCGGCAATTGTGGCATCGATCTGCCGATGCTCAGTGTCATGGGCTCGGTCGGGATTACCACACCGCTTGCAGGCGCTCCCGAGGTCTCGGTCGCCGGTCGCCGCTTTGGCTGGCGCAAGCGGCTCGATGGCGGCTATGTCGTCTCACAGGCCGATGCGACGATCTTCGATCTGACGCCGGACAGCTTCCGTCTGCTCGGCGATTTCCGCCCGATGATTGCCACCGGGCTGAAGACACTGCGCCTGCGGCTTGGCTGGCATTTTGTCGAGGAAGCCCGCCTGCCCCGGCGCTGGAATGCCGATGAGATCACGCCTTTCGAGCGATGCCGCATCGCGGCTCCGGCGCCAAACGAGAAAGTGCTGCGCGAGGCGCGTCAGTGCCTGTCACAGGCCTGGCCGGTCTTTGCTGCCACCCGGCCTGCCGGGTCCTGGGGGGGCTATATCGATGTCTCACCTGATGCGATGCCGGTGATCGGGGCCGCATCGCAAATTCCGGGCCTGTTCCTCGCCACCGGGCTGTCCGGCCATGGGTTCGGCCTTGGCCCCGGTGCGGGCCGCCTTGCCGCCGATCTGCTGACCGGCGCCGCGCCGGTGGTCGATCCTGCCGCCTTCAGCCCCGGCCGTTTCGCCCGCTTTGCCGCCTCGCGCCCGCGCGCCTCTGCCTGAGGGCGCGAAACAGCCAAATCCCCGAACGTTCCTTACAGGAGATCAGATGACCCTTGCCCATGATCATGTGATCTGGCTGGTGCCGGACGCCTCGCGGCTCGACGAAACCTGTGCCCGGTTTACACAGGCCGGTTTCACCATCACCACCCGGCCCGATGAGGGGCGCGACACTGCCGCCACCGCACAAAAGCTGATCTGCTTCGAGGATGGCACTTATATCGAGATCCTGACCTTGCGCGCCGCCGGAACAAGGCAGAACCACCGCTTTGCCCCCTTCCTTTCGCAGGGCGAAGGCTGGGTTGATTATGCCCTTGTCACCACCGGTCTGACCCGGGTCATCCGGGCGGCTGAGGCCGCAGATCTGCCCTTCAGCGGCCCGGTAAGCCATGCCCGCCGGCTGGAAGATGGCAGCCCCTGGGGCGTGCGGCTGATCCTGACGGGGATCGGTGCCGGTGATCCCGCGATGCCCATCGTTCTGGAAGATACCGAAGGCCGTGCGTTCCGCGTGCCGCAACAGGCGACGCGCCATGCCAATGGCGTCACGGGAATGCCCGGGGTGAGCCTTGTCGCCCGCGACCCCGTCCTGACACTCGGGTCGCTGGAAAAGATCGGAGCAAGACGCGACGGCGAAACGCATGCCCTCCTGCGCGGCGGCTGGATCCGGCTGATGCCCGGAGAACCTGACCATGCACCGGCACTGCGTTCGGTCAGCTTCTCGCGCCCGGGTGGCAAAGAAGGCGCCTTTCCCGAGGCAGATGCGGCCGGGCTGACCGGATTGCGCATCGGCTGACCCGCCCCCTCCGGTCGCGGTCGAAAGCAAAAGAGCCGCCCCACCGGGCGGCCCTTTCGTATCAGAGCGCGTTCAGCGCCTGTTCGACATCTTCAAGAATGTCATCGGGGTTTTCCAGCCCGACCGAAAGCCGCAAAAGCCCGTCGGTGATGCCGTTCTTCGCCCTGTCTTCCGGGCTGACAATGGCATGGGTCATGCTTGCCGGATGCTGCACCAGCGTCTCGGCATCCCCAAGGCTCACCGCGCGGGTGATCAGCTTCAGATTGTTCATAAAAGCCATACCATTCGCGATACCGCCATCAAGCTCGAACGAGAGCAGCCCGCCCGACATCGCCATCTGCCGCTTTGCGAGATCATATTGCGGGAAATCCGGCAGGCCCGGATAGGATACCCGGGAAATCCGGCTATGGCCCTGCAGCATCTGCGCCACCGCAAATGCAGAAGAACAATGCCGCTCCATCCGGATTTCCAGCGTCTTGAGGCCCCGCATCATCAGGAAGCAGTTGAACGGCGAAAGCGTTGCGCCGGTGATCCAGCGCAGACCGGTCGAGCGGATCTGGCCCATCACATCGGCCGGACCGATCACCACACCGCCCAGCATATCGCCGTGACCGCCCAGATATTTCGTCGCCGAATGCATCACGATATCGGCGCCAAGGCTCAGCGGGCGCTGCAGGATCGGCGTGGCGAAAGTATTGTCGACGACGACGCGCGCGCCGACCGCATGGCCAACTGCCGCCACTGCGGCGATATCTATAACCCGCAGGTTTGGATTGGCCGGGGTCTCGAAAAACAGCACCCTGGTGCGTTCCGAAATGGCGTCGCGCAGTGCCCCGGTATCGGTGAAATCAACCACCTTCACCCCGATGCCGAAGCGGGGCAGGGCCTGGGTGAAATAGGCATAGCTGTTGCCGTAGATCGTATGGTCGATCGCCACCTCATCGCCCGCGCTCAGCAGCGTCATCATCGTGGCCGAGAGCGCCGCCATGCCCGAAGCGGTGGTCATGCCTGCCTCACCGCCCTCAAGGCTCGCCATGCGCTCTTCGAGGATGGTCTGGCCGGGGTTTTTGGTGCGGCCATAGATATAGCCGGCCCGCTCGCCACGGAACATCTCTGACCCGGCTTCGGCAGTTTCAAACGCGAAGGTCGAGGTCATATAGATCGGCGGCGTCAGCGCACCATGTGCCGAGGCCGGATCATAGCCCAGATGGATGGCGCGGGTGGAGAACCCCTGGGGCCGGTTCCGGCGCGTCGCGTCGCTCATGTCTTGTCCTTTCGGTCGGTGTCCGGGCGCGGGCGCCCGCTGTCAGACGTTTTCGGTGAAATGAAGGCCCTGATGAAACGGCCGCATCGCTGCTGCATAACAGGTGGCGGCGCCTTGGCATGGCAGCTTGTCTTCTGTGTGCCGGCGGCGCTCAGGCGTGCGGATTCGCCGGATCATCATCGCACAGCGCCCTGCAGGACCGTCATCGGAAAACGGCCCCAGGGAAACAGAGGTTTCAGCTGAAGGGGGCGCAGCAGCGGGTCTGAAGTCATCTTGCCATCCGCCAGGTTGCTCTGACCTGCCCGCGACCGCCCTGGCCGGACCGGTTTTCAGACAGACCCCGGAAGGATCCGGTCAAAATAGCTCTAGCATTTCGAACTCCGCAGTGTCAACATGCGAACAGCAATTCCGGTATTAGGAACATTGCCGAGAAAATCGACATGTCCGGCCCCGGATCCGATGCAGCACAAGGCGGCCTTTCCGGCAGCCAAAGGGTCCTGTCATGCGCCATGGGATGGCATGTTTCAAAGCCGAGACCACCATCGCCCCCGGCGGTGGCGCGACCATTGGCGTATCCCACGCAATCCGCCGCACCGGCGAAGCTGCAGAGGGTCAGGGCATCATCCCGGTCAGCCAGAAATCTGGCTCAGCCCATCGCCGGATCAGCGCCACTGACCTCACGGCACGAGCCCGCGTTTCTTCGACCGACATGGCACGGATGACCAGGCGCGGATGGCCACCGGCCATAGTCGAAAAGGCGCTGAATGCCGGTGCCAAATGAAGTTTCAGCCCGGAGCCCCTGAACATGTGCCCAGCCAAGCCCCATGCGACGAACATGGCCGGTAATTACGACGCCCTGATCATCGGCGCCGGCCATAACGGCCTCGTCTGCGGGGCCTATCTTGCGAAGGCCGGGCTGAAAGTCTGCGCGCTGGAGCGGCGGAATATCATCGGCGGCGCCTGTGTCACCGAAGAACTCTGGCCCGGTTACGGGGTGAATACGGCGGCCCATATGCTGGGCCTGCTGCAGCCGAAGATCATCCTTGATCTCGAATTGCAGAAATACGGCTATGAGGTGCTGACGCCGCCGCCCACCGTGCAGATCTTTGGCGATGGAGATCCGGTGGTTTTGTGGAAAGACCCCGCAAAGCTCTGCGCTGAAATCGCGCGGTTCTCGGCAAAAGATGCCGCGGCCTATCCCCGTTTCAACGCGCATCTGGCGCGGCTGGGGCCGGTCTTCCGGCAATTGCTCTGGGAGATCCCTTTTGACCCTTCTTCGCTGAAGCCGCGCAACCTCCGGGATATCGCCGGCTTTGCCTGGCGCAATCGCGGCATGGTCGGGCCGTTCCACGAAGTGGTGGATCTGCTGACGATGAGTGCGGGCGATTACCTCGACCGCTGGTTCGAATCCGACGCGGTCAAGGTAATGCTGGGCTATTACCCTGCCGCAGGGTCCGGGCTCAGCGTCGAGCTCTACAGCCCGGGCACTGCTTATTTTCTGTTGCGCGGGGTGCTGCGTGACAATGGCACCGCAGCGGGCGGCACCGGGCTTGTGAAGGGCGGCATGGGGGCGGTGACGCGCGCGCTTGCGGCCTCGGGCGCACGCCACGGGCTGGAAACAAGGACCGGTGCCGGGGTCGCCCGGGTTCTGACCCGCGGCGGGCGCGCCTGCGGTGTTGTCCTGACGGACGGAACCGAGATCCGGGCCGATACGGTGATCGCCAATGCCTCGGCGCAGCACACCTTCCTCGACCTTGTTCCCGCGCAGGATCTTCCGCCGGAATTCCTCGCCGATATCAGGGGGCTTCGCTCACAATCCACCTCGTTCAAAGTGCATCTGGCCCTGAACGATCTGCCGCGCTTTCCGGGCCTGCAGGCGGCCGGTGCCGACAGCGACAGCCCGTTGCAGATCACCATCGCGCCCAGCCTCGGCTATCTCGCCAAAGCCTGGTCGGATATGCGCGCGGGCCGGGTGGCGGAACGCCCCTTCCTGACGGTACAGACACCGACGCTGCTGGACCCCTCGCTTGCCCCTGCCGGGATGCATCTGCTGTCGATCTATGGCGGCCATGTTCCGGCCCCCGATGTCATGCCGCATGACGCGCAGACCAAAGAACTGGTCCGGCGCAACACCATCGCGGCAATCCGAGATTTCGCGCCGGACTTCACCGGCGAGGCGGCACATTGCGAGGTGACCCTTGCGGCGGATTTTGAGCGCATCTTCGGCCTGCCCGGCGGCAATCCGCATCACTCGGATCTGAGCCTTTCGCAGATCTTCTTCCGCCGCCCTGCCCGCCATTTCGCGGATTACCGGTCGCCGGTGCGGGGGCTTTTCCTTTGTGGCGCCTCTGCCCATCCGGGCGGCGCGGTGACGGGGGTGCCGGGCTTCAACGCCGCATGTGTGGTGCTGAAAAGCCTCGGAAAAAGAACCCTCCTGTGACAGGCCGCTCTGACAGCATCATAATTCTCTCTTGATTTCATATGTTGGAATGCCGTTCTCTCCCTTATAGAGAATAGTTCCAAATAGTGAATCGATTGATGTGAGACTCAGATGGAGACTACGGTCGTCAAAGGATTGAAGGTGCTGGAGAACCTGGTTGCGGGCAACGGATCGCGCTCGCTGACCGAGATCGCCAGCCAGTGTGGCATCAGCAAAAGCAATGCCCACCGCCTGCTCGGCACGCTGGAGGCATGCGGTTACGTGCGCCGTCCCGACGATTCGCGCAATTATGAACTGACGCTCCGGCTATGGGAGCTGGGGCAGCGTGTTTTCTCGCAACTCGACCTTCGCGGCATCGCGGTGCCCTTTCTGCGCAGCTTCGCCGCCGAGACCGAAGAGACGGTGCATCTGTCGATCTTCGACAATAACCAGGCGCTTTATATCGACAAGGTCGACGGGGTTCATGCGGTGCGCACCTATGTCTCGATCGGGGACCGCGCGCCCGCCTATTGCTCGGCCACTGGCAAGGCGATGCTGGCCTGGATGCCCGATGAGGTTGTTCAGGCTGTCGGCAAAACCATCCAGCATTTCACGCCACAGACCGTGGCCACCACCGATGCCCTGCGGGCGCAGCTGCACGAGATCCGCGAAAAGGGCTATTCGATGACCTCCGGTGAATGGCGCGAGGGGGTCCTGGGCTTTGCGACCGCGATCAAGAGCCCCTCGGGTCGCGTGCTGGGTGCGATCGGTGTGGCCGGGCCCGAAGACCGCGTGCGCCAGAACAATGTTGATCGCTTTATCGCCGCGGTGATCCGCACCGGGCATGACATCGAAGAGGCTCTGGGTTTCGGCAGTGAGACCGCAGTCTCAGCCGATATTGCAGCGTCGCGCAAAAGCACCGCGAAATAGGCGTGGTCCGGCGCGGCGCAGGCCGCGCCCTGCCCGCCCGTGCCCGTGCCCCCGCCCTCTGACCACATGACCACATGACCGCCCTGTCGGCGGCAGCCGCCTCATGCTGCGCGGTCGACGGGCTATCTGGCTTTTCATCTCCAGATCCGGCAAGCCTTTGATTGAATTTTCCGCATACCGAATTAATGTGCCATCATGTGAAACATGAGGCGCTGCATGACATCGTTCAAAAACAGCTTCACCACCATTGTCATCGGCCTCGGCGGTCTTGGCAGCGCAGCGGCCTATTGGCTTTCGCGCGAACAGGGCAGCGAGGTTCTCGGGATCGAGCAATTCGCGCTCGGCCATGAGCGCGGTGAATCCCAGGACCATTCCCGCATCATCCGCCTGACCTATCACAATGAGCCATATGTCCGCTTTGCCCAGGCCGCATACAAAACCTGGGCAGAAATGGAGGAGGATGCCGGCGAGCAGGTCGTGGTCAAAACCGGTGAGCTGAACTTCTGGCCGGACTCCACCACGCTGCGCGAAGAGGATTACAATCGCGCAATGGCGGCCTGTGGCGTCGGGTTTGAGCGGCTTGATCCGGTGGAACTCGCCCGACGCTTTCCGCAATTCCGCCTGCCCGACGAGGTCCATGGCATCTATCAGCCGGATGGCGGTCTCGTCGGCGCGATAAAGGCCAATGAGGCGCATCGCCGGATGGCGCGGCGGAACGGGGCGACGCTGCTCGACAATATGCCGGTCAGCGGGATCCGCCAGATCAATGGCGGATACCGCGTCACTGCGGGCGGGCGGGAATTCGAGGCGCAGAAACTGGTGATTGCCGCCGGTCCCTGGACCAATACGCTGCTGGCACATTTCGGGTTCCGGCTGCCGCTCCGGGTCACCCATGAACAGGTGACCTATTTCAACAGCCCGCATCTCGACGAGTTTCGCCCTGACCGTTTCCCGGTCTGGATCTGGATGATCCTCGACAATTTTTATGGCTTCCCGGTCTATGGTGCCGAGGGGGTCAAGGTCGCCAAAGATCGCTTTGCGCCGGTTGATCCCGACAATCGCAGCTTCGAGCCTGATGCGAAAAATGAAAAAGAGGTCAGCGATTTTGTCGCCAGACATATCCCGCGCGGCCACGGCCCGGTGCTTTACACCAGGACCTGCCTGCTGACCCATACGCCGGATGTCGATTTCGTGCTGGACCGGGTGCCCGGCCATCCCGATGTGGTCTGCACCGTGGGCGCGACCCATGCGTTCAAATTCGCCTCGGTGATCGGGCGTACCCTCACCGACCTTTTGCAAAGGGGCGAAACAGCGCATGACATCTCGCTTTTCCGCTTTGACCGCAGCGCCTTGCAGCCGGATGCGGAAAGGGCTTTCGAGATCGACGGCTTCGGTGATTTTTCTCAGAAAGCCTGAGGGCGGGACAGACTGAAGCGGGCCGCAAGGATATCATCCCGCGGCCCGCCTTTAGGTCAGCCTTTGGAGAGTTTGCGTTCCGGATCAAGGAAGGGAATGGCCACCACTTCGGCGTCCGCACTGCGCCCGTCAAGGTCGATGCTGACCCTGGTTCCGGGCTCGGAGAGCGGCGTATCGATCCAGCAAAGGGCAATGGGGCAGCCAAGCGCGGGTGAGCCGGTGGCCGATGTGATGATCCCGACCGGCAGCCCCTCGAAAAGGATGCTGTCCCCCAGCAGCGGCACTTCTGTGCCCGAGATCTTCAACCCGACAATCCGGCGCGGCGGCGTCGCTTCCCTGGCAACGGCCAGAGCCTTTTGCGCCCGGAACGGCGCCTTGGTCTGCGACACCATCCAGCCCAGCCCGATTTCATACGGCGTGTGCTGCCAGTCGAAATCCTGACCGAAATTCAGGATCGCGGCCTCGAGCCGGCGGATCCCCAGCGATTTCGAACCGCAAAGCGCGCCGCCCTGCGTCTTCACCGCCGCCCAGAGATTGGCGAAAAAGGCCTCGCCCTCTGTCACATCCACATAGATGTCATAGCCCAGTTCTGCCGTATAACCGGTGCGCGAGATCGTCACCGGCACGCCGCAAACCCTGGCGCGAATCATTCCATAGAAAGGCACCGGCGTCAGATCGGCATCGCAGACCGATTGCAGGATGTCGCGCGATTTCGGCCCCTGCAGGCTCGCGACATGGATGCGGTCGTTAAAGCTTTCAATCGTCACATCGCGGCTGACACCATGGGCATAGAGATGCTCCTCGGAATTGCCCGGTCCGCCGATCCACCAGAAATGGGTCTTGTCAAAGCGCACAAGGATACCATCCTCGACGATGCCGCCATGATCATGGAGCAGCACTGAATAATAGCAGTGCCCGTCATTCATCTTGCGCACGTCACGCGGCATCAGATCATCAAGCAGCGCCTCTGCATCCGGGCCCCTGATCTCTAGGATCTCCTCACCGGTGACATCAAGCAGCCCGGCGGTCTGCCGGATCGCGGCATATTCCTCGACCGGATCGGTAAAGAAATCCGGCTTCAGATAGGTATTGTGCAATTTGTAATCGGTCGCGATGGTGCCGATCGTGGGAAAGAAGGCGGTGCGCTTCAACCCGCTGCGCGAACGGATCGGCGTCGCCAGATAGGGCGGCGCGCCGGTGAAGCTGGCAAATTCGATACGCTGGATACGGGCATCCCTGCGGCTTTGCATCGGTGGCACTCTGATCTCCGTTATTGGCGCTCCGGGCACGTTTTGCGATGTGCCGGCGGCGAGTGTTGCGGGGCTGGACGGGCCGGACAGGCCCGCATCTTTCCTGGCACCAGGCTTGCATCGTGATGCATTCCGTGTCAAGATTTACAATGCCGTATCATTATGTGGAATTAACTGACGATCCACCCTCTCAGATCCGCAGCGGAGTACGCTTATGCCCGGCAACCAGGCCATCAAAGAATATTCTTTCAGGACCACCGTCGGCGTCCCGCCCTACTCGCGGGCTGAACAGACCTTCCGCAAGGGAATCAAACAGACCGCCTTTCACAATATCATCGGAGCGAAGGGCGCAGTCCTGAAGGTGCATAACACCTTCCTCAAGCCGTTCTATGTTGAGGATCTGATCCGCGAATATCATGTCATGCGTCAGGTCGCTGGTCTCTTTGACGTAACCGGCGAGGAAATCATCGAGGTCACCGGCCCGGGTGCACTTGATTTCATGAATGAGATGATGCCCCGCGATCTGCGCAAAATCGCCGACGGGCAATGCCTCTACGGCATCATGTGCTATGACTATGGCGGCCTTGTCGAAGATGCGGTTGTCGTGCGGTTCGATGCGCAGAAATTCTGGTGGATCGGCGGGCTCGGCTTTTCCGAGCAATGGATCTGGTCCAATGCCATCGGGCGCGATGTCACCGTCAGGAGCCTGCTTGATCAAAAGGCACTGGCCAGCCTCCAGGGACCAAAATCGCGTGAGATCCTGCAATCGGTCTGCGACGGCGACATCACGTCCCTGCCCTTCTATCATATGACCCGGACAAAGGTCTGCGGCGTCGACTGTGTCGTGACGCGCACCGGATATACGGCAGAGCTCGGTTTCGAGGTCATCGTCGATGTCGCACAGGGCGAAGAGGTCTGCGGCGGGCTGCATGACGCGAACAGCCGGGCGGGCGGCACGCTCGCGGGCAGTGGTGCACTTGATCTGCGGCGCGTCGAGGCCGGGCTGATCGATTTCAGCACTGATTTCGACTGGCATCACACGCCCTGGCAGGTTGGCCTCGGCTGGATGCTCAATATGAATAAGGGCTACTTTCACGGGCGGGAGGCGCTTGCTGCGGCGGCGGCGCGCAACCCGGCGGAAAAGCTCGCCGGGCTGCGGCTTTCCGGCAATGAGGCGCCCCATAAGGGTGATGTGATCCTGATCGACGGGGTCCGGGTCGGAGAGGTCACCAGCGGCATTGTCTCGCCGACACTGGAGGTTCCGCTGGCCATCACCATGCTCAAAAGCACCGCCACTACCATCGGCCAGAAGGTCGAGGTCATCTCGCAAGGCGCGCCGGTTCCGGCCGAGGTCGTGGCAATGCCCTTCCTCGACCCCGAGCGCAAACTGTCAAAAACCTGAGCGACCGGCGGCGCGGGATATCACCCGCCGGCCACCTGCACAGAACCCCGATTGCCGGCAAAGGATAAGGCCATGACCGCAACAGCACGTTTCAAAGATAAGGTGGTGATCGTCTCGGGCGGCGCTGACGGGATGGGCGCTGCCTGCGTCCGCCAGCTCGCCGCCGAAGGGGCGCATGTCTTCGCGCTGGATGTGAAACCCGATATTGCCGGGGCACTGGCCGCAGAGCTGAATGCCGGTGGCGCGCGCGTCGAGGCGCTGAAGGCCGATGTGATGGATGAGGCGGAACTCCGCGCCGCCATCGCGACGGTGCTCGACCGGACCGGCGGCCGCGTCGACAGCCTGATCATTGTCGCGGGCGGCAGCGCTTCGGGTCTGACTGCCGATATCGATCTCGCGATCTGGGACCGGCTCTATAAGCTCAATCTTCGCAGCACGCTTGTGGCCTGCCAGGCCGTGATCCCGGCCATGCGGGCCCAGGGCAAAGGCTCTATCGTCACCATGGCCTCGATCTCGGGCGTCAGGGGAGATCCCGAATGGGCCCCCTATAATGCTGCGAAGGCCGCAATTCTCTCGCTTACCCAGTCACTCGCCTGGGAAGAAGGTGGTTACGGCATCCGCGTCAACGCGATCTGCCCGGGGCCAATCGCATCAGAGCGGATGCTTGCGACCATCTCTGAAGCGGAGCTTGAGGACTATAACGATGCGACCGCATTGTGCCGGATCGGCCGCGCGCCGGAACTTGCCGAGGCGATCCTTTTCCTCGCTTCGGATCAGGCCTCGTTCATCACCGGTGCCTCGCTGGTTGCAGATGGCGGCCTGACCGCCCGCACCAGCCAGCCGACCCGCTTCTACCATCAGCGCAGGCAAGGTCAGCACCGCAACCCCGCCTGATCCCATCCGGAGACCATTATGGAATTCGACTATATCGTCGTCGGAGGCGGAGCCGCAGGCGCGGTCGCCGCGCGCCGTCTTGCCGAACTGACCACCGGTCGCGTCGCCCTGCTTGAAACCGGCCCCGATGCCAGCGCGCTGCCGCAGGTGCGCGACTTCCGCCGCTTCAAAGAGCTGACCGACAGCCCGCTTGCGCCCTATCTGCCGATCGAGCCGCCACCCGTTGGCAATGACCGTTTCCGCTACCCGGTGGCACGGATGCTGGGCGGCTCGACCTCGCAGAATACCTGCATCTGGTTTCGCGCCCCCGACAGCGATTTCCAGGACTGGGAACAGGCGGGCGCCACCGGCTGGGGACCCGGCGCCGTCCGTGACCATTATGCGGCGCTGGAATCGCGCATCCATATCGAAACGGTTCAGCCCGAAGGGCCGCCACATGACGCCCTGATCCGCGCCAGCCGCGAGACCGGTTTCGACAGGGTGGATTTCGCGACGCCATTCGGGGCGGGCTTCGGCTCTTACCGGATGAGCAAACGCGGCGAGGTGCGGGAATCGACGGCGCGCGTCTTCCTGCTGCCCGAAAGCAGCCGCCCCGCCAATCTTGCGGTCTTTACCGATACGCCCGTCACCGGGCTCCTTTTCGGCGAAGGGATGCAGGTGACAGGGGTCTCGACCCCCCGGGGTCCCTTCCGCGCGACGCGTGAAGTGATCCTCTCGGCCGGCGCCCTCGATACACCGCGCCTTCTGATGCTGTCGGGCATCGGACCAGCGGCACATCTGCGCGACCATGGCATCACACCCCGCCTTGATCTGCCCGGCGTCGGCGCCCATCTGCTCGACCATCCGGCGGCAGGGCTGAATTTCGCATCCCGGGTGCCGATCACCCGCGACGCGATGTGGAACTATACCGGCGTGCTTTTCGCCAATGTCGAAAACGACACCCCGCCCTGGCCTGATATCGAGATCCAGATCGGCGCGGAGACCTTCGAACAGCAGACCGCGCCTGCCGGCTATCCCGGTGCCGCGCATGGTTTTGCCTCATATATGACCGTGAACCGCGCCCGGTCCGAAGGCAGCGTGCGGCTGGCCTCTGCCGACCCTTTCGCAACCGCGCGGATCGACCCGGCCTATTTCACCGATCCGGACGGGTATGATATGCGGGTCATGCTTGGAGGTATCCGGCTCTCACGCAGGCTTTTTGCCAGCCCCGCGATGAAAGACCTTGTCGGCCGCGAACTTGCCCCCGGGATCGGGGCGCAGGACGAGGCCAGCCTTGTCGCCTATATCCGCGAAACGGCGACCACCGGGTATCATCCGGGCGGCACCTGTCGCATGGGCGCGGCCAGCGATACGCGCAGCGTCACCGACCCGAGTTTGCGGGTCTGCGGTGTACGGGGGCTGCGCGTCGCAGATGCATCCGTGATGCCGACCATGGTCAGCATCAACATCGCCGCCACCTGCATGATGATTGGCCATAAAGCGGCCCAGATGATCGCCGGCCAAGCCTGAAGATTTCCTGCCGCCCGGTTTCGGGAGGCGAGAAAACAGTTGCCTAGTGTATTACATATAGGGATAGTAGTTCACTAAATAGAACAAAGTTCCAAGAACGAGCCCCCCTATAGAATTCAACGAACGGGACTCCGCTGATACAACAGGGAAAAAGGAGCGACTGCCGTGACTGTTTCAGCATTCAACAAAATCAGCCAGGCCGGACGGGTGAACCGCCGTGGTCTGATCAAAGGCGGCGGCGCACTTGGCCTCGCCATGGCGGCGGCCAGTTTTTCCTCGCCCGCGAAAGCCGCGACCAAAGGCGGCCATATGAAAATGGGCTGCTCGCACGGGATGGCCACCGACTCGACAGAGCCCGGCACCTATTCGCATGGTTTCGCGATCCTGCTCTCCTATACGATCCATGCCAAACTGACGATCGTCGGCACCGACAACGTGCTGCATGGCGATCTGGCAGAAAGCTGGGATGGCCTCGATGCGGCTAAAAAATGGGTGTTCAGGCTGCGCGATGCCGAGTTCCATGACGGTTCGAAAATCACCGCAGCCGATGTGATCGCCTCGATCAACCACCACCGCGGCGCAGACAGCACCTCGAACGCGAAATCGGTGGTCGAGAATATCGCCAGTATCACCGCCGACGGCGACAATACCGTGGTCTTCGACCTGACCAGCGGCGATGCCGACTTCCCCTTCATTCTGACCGATTACCAGCTGGCCATCTGCAAGGCCAATGCCGATGGAACCATCGACTGGCAAAATGACGGCAGTCGCGCCGGCCCCTATAAGCTGGCCTCCTTTGAGCCCGGCGTCCGCGCGGTGTTTGAGAAGGCCGACACTTACTGGAACCCCGATGTCGGCCATGTCGCCTCGGCCGAGGTTCTGGTGATCACCGATGTGACCGCGCGGCAAAATGCGCTGCTGACCGGCGAGGTCGATGTGATCGACCGGCCCGAGATCCGCACCCTCGACATGCTGAGCAATGCGCCTGGCATCAGGGTCGAGGAAGATGCCGGTTTCCGCTATTTCGGCTTTACGGTCTTCACCCGGACGGCGCCTTACGACAATAACGATCTCCGGCTGGCGCTGAAATACGGCATCGACCGCGAGGCCATGCTCAATGTCGCCCTTAGCGGCCATGGCATTCTCGGGAATGACACGCCGATCACCCCGGCTTACCGGTATTACAATGCCGAGATCCCGCAGCGCAGCTATGACCCGGACCGCGCAAAGTTCCACCTGAACAAGGCCGGTCTCGACAGCCTGGATCTGGAGCTTTCCGCCTCTTCGGCGGCCTATGCCGCGGCGGTGGATTGCTCGCTGCTCTATCAGTCGAACCTCGCTCCGATCGGCATCAACCTGAATGTGGTGAATGAGCCCGCCGACAGCTATTGGTCGAATGTCTGGCTGAAAAAGCCCTTCATCGCCATCGACTGGGGTGGCCGCCCGACCGAGGATCTGATGTTCTCGGTTGCGTTCAAGGCGGATGCCCCCTGGAACGACACCCAGTTCGACAATGAGCGTTTCGAGAAACTGCTGATCGAGGCCCGCGCCGAACTGGACGAAACGAAGCGTCGCGAGATGTATGGCGAGATGCAGCTCATCCTCAATGAGGAAGGCGGGCTGATTGCACCTATGCTGCCCAATAATATCTGGGCGGTGCGCTCGCGGATCAGGCGGGGCGAGGAGCTCTCGCGGGCCTGGGAACTTGATGGCTGGCAGTTCATCTCGCGCTGGTGGATCGAGGAGTGATCCGCCTGCCCCTTCGGGCAGAGTGAAATTCATGCGGGGCTGCCGGTCGCGGCCCCGGTCTTTCCGTGCAGCTGTAACCAGGTCCTGCCATGAATGACGCGACCACGCCAGCCGGAGCCGGCGCAAATGCGGCCCCGGCTTCAGCGCGCAATCTGCGACCGCTGTTGCGAACCGGCCTGCAGCGGCTTGCCCTTGGTTTCGTGACGCTGTTCATCGTCTCGATCATCATCTTCCTGTCGATCGAGGCCCTGCCAGGCGATTTCGCCCAATCCATGCTGGGGCGCTCCGCCGCGGCCGACACTGTCGAAGCCTACAGGCTGATGCTCGGCCTCGACCGGCCGGTGTTCGAGCGCTACCTCTCCTGGGCGGCGGGCGCGGTGCAGGGTGATTTCGGCATGTCGCTGACAAGCCGGCCCGGATCCATCCGCGCCGTGAACGACATGATCGGCCCAAGGCTCTATAATACCTTCTTCCTTGCGGCGATGACGGCGCTGATTGCCGTGCCGCTGGCGGTCCTCCTCGGCATCCTGACCGCGCTGTATCGCGGGTCGTGGTTCGACCGGCTGATCAACGGCTCGACCCTGATGGCAATTTCGGTGCCGGAATTCTTCATCGCCTATATCCTGTGCTATATCGTGATCTCGAAAGACATGTTCGCCTTCGGCCAGCTTGCGCAGATCCTGCCGCAATGGGCCAATGACGGCATCATCTGGCTTTTGTCTTTCGTTCCGAAGCTGCCGACACTTGCCGTGATCAACGAGAGCACCTCGTTTGGCGAGCGGGTCTGGAAACTGATCCTGCCCGCGCTGACGCTGACCCTTGTCATCACCGCCCATATGATGCGGATGACCCGGGCGGTGCTGATCAATGTGCTCGCCAGCTCCTATGTCGAGATGGCACGGCTTAAGGGCCTGTCAAAGACCAGGGTGGTTCTGTGCCATGCATTGCCGAATGCCTGGGCCCCGATTGCCACCGTGATCGCGTTCAACCTGGCCTATCTGATTGTCGGCGTTGTCGTGGTTGAGGTGGTCTTTGTCTATCCCGGCATCGGTCAGCTGATGGTCGATGCGGTGCGCACTCGCGACATTCCTGTCGTCCAGGCCTGCACCCTGATCTTCGCCGCCACCTATATCATCCTGAATCTGATCGCAGACTGCGTGGCGATCATCACCAATCCCAGGCTGCTTTATCCCAGATGAGTGATCCCGACCCCCTTTCCGTGCCGCCCGTTGCGGGCCCGGGGCCCCGCCGCTCGCGCAGGGCCCGCATCCGGGCCGAGCTGAAACGCGCGCCCTTAAGCGCCTGGTTCGGCGGGCTGGTGATCCTTGCCTATGTCGTGCTGGCGGTCTTTGCGCCTCTGATCGCGCCATGGGGCGAGGCCACCGTTGCCGGCCAGCCGCATCAGGCCTGGGGGGGTGACTTCCTGCTCGGAACCGATCAGCTGGGCCGCGATGTGCTGTCGCGCCTGATCTATGGCGCGCGAAACACCCTTGGGATCGCGGTGCTCACCACCTGCCTCGCCTTTCTGACCGGCGGGCTGCTGGGCATCCTCGCGGCACTTTACGGCGGCTGGTTCGATCAGATCTGCTCGCGCATCGTCGATGTCTTCATGTCGATCCCCAGCCTGATCTTTGCCTTGCTGTTCCTGTCGGTCTTCGGCTCTTCGATCCCGAACCTGATCATCACCCTCGCCGCTCTTGACGCGACCCGCGTCTTCCGTCTGGCACGGGCCGCCGCCGGAACCGTGGTGGTGCTGGATTACATCCAGATCGCAAGGGTGCGCGGCGAGAGCCTCCTGTGGCTGATCCGCCGCGAGATCCTGCCGAATATTCTGTCGCCGATGATCGTCGAATTCGGCCTGCGCTTTTGCTTTGTCTTTCTCTCGATCGCAGCGCTGTCTTTCCTTGGCGTCGGCATCCAGCCGCCAACCGCCGACTGGGGCTCGATGGTGCGCGAGAATGCAGCGCTGATCTCTTACGGAAATATCACCGCGCTTCTGCCCGCAGCCGCCATCGCGCTGCTGACTGTCGCGGTCAATTTTGTAATCGACTGGTATGTCTATCGGACAAGCGGAATGCGCGATGAACGCTGAGAACACCGACCTGCGCGTCAGGGGCGCCCCGCTCCTGCAGATCCGCGATCTCAGGATCGAGGGCTTTTCGGATGACCGCTGGCATCCGATTGTGCGGGGCATCGATCTGGAACTGCACCGTGGCGAGGTTCTCGGCCTGATCGGTGAATCGGGCGCGGGAAAATCGACGCTGGGTCTTGTTGCAATGGGCTATGCCAAGCCCGGTTGCCGCATCACCGGCGGCTCTGTCACCTTTGACGGCCAGGACCTGCTGGCCATGAAGGAAGACGAGCGCCGTCTTCTGCGCGGCGCGCGCATCGCCTATGTGGCGCAAAGCGCCAGCGCCTCCTTCAACCCGGCGCACCGGCTGCTGGACCAGACCATTGAAACCGCCGTGACCCACGGGCTTCTGGGCCGCAAACAAGCCAGCCTGCGCGCCATCGGCATGTTCGAGAAACTGCGTCTGCCGGGTGCCGGCGCCATCGGCCTGCGGTTTCCGCATCAGGTGTCGGGCGGGCAATTGCAGCGTGCGATGACCGCAATGGCGATGGAATGCCGCCCCGACCTGATCATCTTCGACGAGCCTACCACCGCGCTTGATGTCACCACCCAGGTTGAGGTTCTGGCCTCAATGCGCGAGGTGGTGCGCGAATTCAACACGGCGGCGATCTATATCTCGCATGACCTGGCCGTTGTGGCGCAGATGGCGGACCGGATCATGGTCCTGCGCCATGGCAAAACCGTCGAAGAGGCCCCCGCCCGCAGGATGCTGGCCGAACCGGCTGAGGACTATACCCGCTCGCTCTGGTCGGTGCGCGCACTTGCACAGCCCGAGCGATCCGACACCGAGATCTGTCTGAAGATCGACAACCTGGTGACCGGCTATGGCAAAAGCGCGAAGGTGATCGACGATATCTCGATCGAATTGCAGCGCGGGCGTACCCTGGCAATTGTCGGCGAATCCGGTTCCGGAAAATCGACGCTTGCCCAGGTGATTTCAGGCATGCTGCCGGCCTGGTCCGGAAAAATGACATTCGAGGGCCGGCCGCTGCCTTCAGGCTTCCGGTCCCGCCCGCGCGATCTGCTGCGGCGCATACAGATGATTTACCAGTCGCCCGATACCGCCCTCAATCCGCGCCATAGCGTGGCCGAGACCATCGGCCGGCCGCTGGAATTCTATCTTGGCCTGAAGGGGGCTGCAAAGCAGCGCCGGATCAAGGAGCTGCTCGACATGATCGAGATGGGCAGCGGCTATCTCGACCGCCTGCCCGGAGAGCTTTCGGGGGGCCAGAAGCAGCGGATCTGCATTGCCCGCGCTCTGGCCGCGAAACCCGAGCTGGTGATCTGCGACGAGGTCACTTCGGCGCTGGACCAGCTGGTGCAGTCGGGGATCCTGAAACTGCTGTCATCGCTCCAGGCCGAGCTTGGCATCAGCTATCTGTTCATCACCCATGACATCGCCACCGTGCGCGCCATCGCCGATCATGTCGTGGTGATGAACCAGGGCAAGGTGGTGGAACAGGGGCCAAAATCCGTTGTGCTGGAGCCGCCGCATCAGCCCTATACCGATCTTTTGCTCTCTTCGGTCCCGGAAATGGACCCTGACTGGCTGACCAGAGTTCTGAAGAGCCGCCGCGCGACGCCAGATGCCGCGTCCTGATCTGCTGCTTTGGGACGAGTCCGGAGATAAAGCAGAGGGTCTGACCCGTCCGGTGACTGCTCCGGGGACCGGCACGCGAATGGCGACCGCCTGCGACCGGATACGCGACGCCATTCTTAACGGTGACCTGGCACCGGGCGCCCGGCTGTCCCAGGTCCGGATCGCCACCGAACTCGGCCTGAGCCGCAGCCCCGTGCGCGAAGCCTTGCGCCTGATCGGGCGCGAGGGGCTCGTCTGCTCTGCCCCGGGCCGCCAGGTGATGATCGCCCCGGCCTCGGCGGCGGATCTGGATGAGCTTTCTGCGTTGCGGATCAAGCTCGACTGCCAGACGCTGCGCGCCAGCGCCCGGGATCTGCGCCCCGAAGATCTGGCCATGATGCGGACCGCGCTTGGCCGGATGGAGGCGGCCGGGCCGGGCGGAACCGACGCCGCTTATGAAAAAGCGCACCGGCTTTTCCATCTGACCCCGATCCGACGCGCCGGGGGGCGCCACGCCGATTTCTCGGCGCGGCTTCAGCTTCATGTCGAGCGATATCGCCGGATCTGGCGCACAGGCAGCGGGCCGCAATCCGCGCCCGACCACCGCAGTTACCTCGCCGCCTGCGAAGCGCGCGACGGTGAGACTGCGGCGCGGCTTCTTGCCCTGCATTATGCGCGCGCGGCGCTGATGCTGATTGCGCGGATGGACCCGTCTTTCGAGCCGGTCCGCCTGCGCGCCGCGCTGATCGCCGCCCGTCAGGGCAGCGGCACATCCTGAGCGACGAGCCCCTCGCCGCGCAGATCCGACCAGAAGCCCTGCGGGATATCCGTTCCGAAATGCGCAATATTCTGCGCCACTTCGGCCGGGGTCACCGCCCCGAAGACCACCGAGCAGACCTCGGGCGCCGCCAGCGGGAACTGCAATGCCGCTGCCGCCAGTGAGATCCCGTGTGCGGCGGCAATCGCGCTCAGCCGTTGCACCTTGCCGGCGATGGCCGGCGGCACCGCGCCATATTCATATTTCGCCCCCTCGACGAGGCCGGTGGCCAGGATCCCGGAACTGAACGCCCCCCCCACCACCACCGAGGCGCCGCGGCGGCCGGCCTCGACGATCTCATCCCGATAGATCTCATGTTCGAGCAGCGTATAGCGCGAGGCGACGAGAAACAGGTCCAGATCGGTGTCGGCAAGGAAACGGCGGATCATGCCGCGCTCATTGATGCCGGCGCCGATAGCGCGGATCTCACCCGCGCGTTTCAGCTCGTCCAGCGCGCGGTAGCCGCCGCCCTGATCCAGTTCGCGCAGTTTGGCGTCCAGCGCCTCGGGCGTTTTGAAATAGCCGCTGTCGAGGTCGTGGATATAGACGGCATCGACCTGGTTGATGCCAAGGCGCTGCAGGCTGTCTTCATAAGAACGCATCACCGCGTCATAGGTGAAGATATGATGCGGCTCAAAAGCCAGCGGCGCCTGCCAGGCCGGGGGCACAAATCCGGTCCGGTCGCGCGGCGCGCGCAAGACGCGACCGACCTTGGTCGTCAGCACATAATCGCCACGCGGACGGTCATAAAGCGCACGGCCGGTGCGGTGCTCGGCCTGGCCAAGCCCGTACCAGGGCGCGGTATCGAAGAACCGGATGCCGCCATTCCAGGCCGCCTCATAGGTGGCGCGGGCCTCAGCCTCGCCGATGGCCGCATAGACGCCGCCCAGCGGGCAGGTGCCAAGGCCGAGAACCGGGATTTCGAAACTGGTACGCCCGACTTCGCGACGCATTTCAGGGGTCATTTCAGGCTTCCTTCAGCAATTCGGCAATGCCGACAGTCCGGCCCGAGGCCGCAGAACGATAGGCGGCTTCGGCAAGGGCATAGGTCTTCAGACTGTCCTGCGCCGAGGTCTCGAAATCACGCCCGTCCCGCAGGCAGTCAATGAAATGCTGCTGGGTGCGGGGCACCGAATCCTGGATCTGCGTCCAGGGCGCCGCGGTCCAGGCCCGGCCATCCTCTGCAATCACCTCATCGCGCCGCCCGGCAGCGGTATGGACACGCAGCACCTGGCCTTCGAGGATCTCGACCGTGCCAAGACGACCCTCGATCTCGCCCAGGGTTTGCGGGAACGGGTTCGGGCTTTTATGGCTGGCATAGCTCACATCGACCACCGAGACCGCCTTATTGTCATGGCGCAGCAGCATGGTTGCAGCATCCTCGCCCGCGATCCCCTCTTTCACCGACTGGTTGAAGCAGCTGACCTCAGAGGCATCCCCAAGCAAAAAGCGCGCCAGATCAAGCATATGGATACCGACATCCATGATCATGAAACGTCTGGTCTCAACCAGATAGGGCTGGTTGGTATAAACGTCGATATCATTGCGCCAGTTGAGGCGGCCGAAGGTGATGTCGCCAATCTCTCCCGAGGACAGGATCTCGCGCAAGCGGCGGAAGATCTTCTGAAAGCGGAAATTCTCATGCAGCATGACCGGCACACCGGCTTTGCGGGCATTGGCCTCGATGCGCAGGCAGGTCTCGATATCGGGGGCGAAAGGCTTTTGGACGATGACCGGCACACCCGCCTGGACGGCGAGGCCAACCAGGGCTTCATGTGTCTCCATCGTGGTGCAGATATCCACGAAATCGAAGCGCCCCGATTGCAGGACAGCGGCATCTGTCACCCATTCTGCAATACCGAATTCTTTCGCCGCGGCCTCGGCCCGTACCGGATCGCGGTCACAGATCGCCGCGATCCCGGCGCCCTCGACCTCGGCCCAGGCGTTAAGATGGTTGCGCGAGAAAAAGCCCGCGCCGATGAAAAGACCTTTGAGATTCTGGCTCACAGCATTCATTCCTGTTGCGTCAAATGCAGCACCGCATAGGCGTCCAGCTGCGCGGGCAGCGGAACGATAACGGGGTCTGCGGGATTACCGGCGTCCAGCAACGCGGCGTGCGGCTTGCGCAGCCCAGGGTCTGGCAGCGCCAGCGGCGCGGGTGTCAGATTGGCGATCAGCGCCTCGCGCCGACCGTCTTTCTCCCAGATCACCGAGGCCAGACCACCCCCGGTCGTGGCCGAGAGAAGCCGGCCCCCTGCCGCCGCCGCGAGCCATTTCGCGACATGGTAAAGCGGATAAAGCGCGCCGTCCGGCTGCTCGTCCCAGTAGGGCCGCGCATAATCCTGGCGGGTCGAGATCAGACCGAAAGGCCCGGTGGCAGCGCCAAAGGCAAAACGCACCGGCGCGAAAGCTGCGATCCGCGCCAGATAGCCCACCGTCCAGGCCGCCGCATAAAGCCCGCGCTGGCGCGGGTCGCGGGCGGCCATACCCTCACGTGAGCCGGGGGCATTGTCCGACGGGCCGGGGCCGTAAGGGTTGATCCTCGCGCCGATGCCGGTCGGCCCGATCAGAAGCGGCGTCCCGTCCGAAAGCGCCCGCGCCGAGGCGAGGATATGCGGCAAAGATTGCAGCGTCTCCATCACCGAAGCGTCATCGGCGGCATGGACCACCGGTGTCGTGGCAAAGCTCAGACCCGCCCAAAGTGCCGGTTGGGGACGTTTGCGGTTGAACTCGGTGAAAAAGGCCGGCGTGCCGCCGATCTTCTCGCTTTGCGGGAAGTGTTTCGCCAGCGCCGCCGCGATATCCGGTTCGGCGGGATGTGGCGGGCGCGCCTCGCCCGGCTGGAAGCTCTGCTCGTCGATCCTTGCGAAAGCCCCGATCCGGGCGGGGGTGATGCCCGCTGAACTGAGCCTTGCGGCAAGTGCGGCAAGCTCGGCATCGGCCTCACCTGCCGCAGCGCTTGCAAGGATCGCCTGCACCTCAAGCTGCGCGCCGGTCAGATCCAGCAGGGCCGCAAGCGGCGCCAGATCCGCCGCCGCCGCGCCGCGTGTCGTATCATGGCGCAGCAAAAGCCAGGCGGGCGCCAAGGCGCGCAGCGCCCCGGAATGCTCAAGCGCCGCCGCTGCATCGTCCGGATGGTCAAGCGGCAGCGCATAATCGGGCAGGCGCTGCCCCGCGGCCTCCGGCACAGCGACCGCGGATACAGCCGCAGCCGTCGCACCCGTATCGGTCATGGTGACCGTCACCGCCTGGGTAACAGGCGCGGCAGGGTCGAGCAGATAGGGATAGGGCAGGCCGATCGGGCGGCTATAGGTCTTGAAAGAGGCATCTGACCAGTTCCGGTGATCCTCCATCTCGAAAATATCCCCCTCGAACCGGGTCTCGACCGCAAGGCCGGGCACCGGGCGATGGGTGATCACCTGCATATCCATCACCGGCTGTCCGGGCGAGATCTGCGCCGGGATCACCAGATCCCGGCCAGGGGCCGAGGCGTGCCCCACCGTCACTTCGGTGCCTGCAAAACCGTCGAGCGGATGCAGGATCACAAAGCCGGTACGATTGGTCTCAAAAGGCGCCTCGGCGCGGATCAGGGCCTCGGCGCGCAACCGCCCCGAAGCCTCACCGGTCAGCCGGACCCCGACCTTAACGCCGGTGCCGGCGGTGCCGTAATGCGCGTCATAGCTGATGGTGAACCGTTCCGCCGTTTCCCCGATCTCAAGCGCGGTGATCAACGGCGCGGGCGTGCCCCAGCCCGGTGTGCGCACCAGGAACATGACCGCGCGCAATACCTCGACCCCGTTCCAGCGGATCCAGCGCAGCGCGCCCGCATCGAACGCGGCCTCCAGCGGGCCCGCGCGCAACAGGCGCACAGGGGCTTCGGTGATTTCGGTTCCGGTCAGCGTGATTGCGCGGCTCATCTGCTTTGCCTCTTGATGAAATGGTCAAAGGCCACGGCCGCGACGATGATCAGCCCGACCAGGATCTGCTGCGTGTAGGGCGACACATTCAGGATCACGAGCCCGTTCAGAAGCACCCCGGTCAGCAATGCGCCAATCACCGTGCCTGCCACGCCGCCGGTGCCACCGTAAAGGCTGGTGCCGCCGATCACCACCGCCGCGATCGCGGTCAGCTCATAGCCGGTGCCGGCGACAGCTTCGGCGGAGTTGAGGCGCGAGGCCAGCACGAAACCGCCAAGCCCTGAGCAAAAGCCGATCAGGGCGTAGACCGAAAGCGTGACGCCGCTGACATTGATCCCGGAAAGCCGCGCCGCATCGGGGTTTGATCCGACCGCATAGACCGCGCGGCCAAAGCGGGTCTGGGTCAGCACCACCCAGGCGATCAGCGCGACAGCGGCAAAAATCAGCACCGGCACCGGAACCGGGCCGATCATGCCCCGCCCCCACCAGCCAAATGCCTCGTCAAATCCCGAGATCGGCCCGCCATTGCCGATGGTCAGCGCAATGCCGCGAAAGACGGTCATGCCGCCCAGCGTCACCACGAAAGCCGGCACCGAAAGCCAGGCCACCGCCATCCCCTGCAACAGCCCTGCGACCGTTCCGGCAAGAATTGCAGCCAAAGCCGCCAGAGCCCAGTGATAGCCACTGCCATCGGCGGACAGCATGAACCGCCCCTCGATCCCGCCCTTGGCCACGACCGCGGCGCAAAGACCGGACATCGCCACCAGCGCCCCCACGGAAAGGTCAATGCCGCGGATCAGGATGACGAAGGTCATCCCGATTGCGATGATCCCGTAAATCGAGACCTGGCGCAGAATGTTGAACAGGTTCAGCGGCAGCAGGAAACGGGGCTGCAGGCTCGCGAATATGATCACGAGGGCCAGCAGGAAGATCAGCGGTGCAAGCTTGCCCAGAAGGGCATACATCCGGGCGCGGGACAGCTCGTCGGCCTGGGCTTTGGTCATGGTCGGGTTCCTTGAAGTCAGTCGCGGAAGTCAGTCGCGTATCGGGTTCGGCTGCCGTCGCATCAGCGCCGCACCCAGTTGAAAGCCGGGTGGGCAGCGGCGAAAAATCCACAGGTCAGCCATGGCGGGTCATCCGCGCCATAAGCCCCTCGGATGTCGCATCGGCGGCGGGTTGTTCAGAAGTGGTCTCTCCCTCACGCAGGGTGACGATCCGGTCAGACAGCGCCAGCACCTCGGGCAGATCCGAAGAGATCAGCAGGACCGCCACGCCCCCGGCCGCAATTTCGCGGATCAGCGAATGGACATCTTCCTTGGCCCCGACATCAATGCCACGCGTCGGCTCGTCGATGATCAGGAGCTTTGGCTTCAGCGCGATCCAGCGCGCAAGGATGACCTTTTGCTGGTTGCCGCCCGAAAGCGTGGTGATCGGGGCGCGCAGACTGGCGGCACGGATGCCGAGCCGCTGCACGAAGCCGGCAAGCGCCTTTGCCTCACCCGGCCTGTCATTCCAGCCCAGCGGACCCGCCGGCACCGCGCCGGTCAGCGCAAAATTCTCGGCGACCGAACGGTCGGGCAGGATCGAAAGCCCCTTGCGATCCTCGGGCACATAGCCGATCCCCGCCGCCATCGCGGCCGCAGGAGACCCGGCCCGGAAAGGTCTGCCGTTCAGCAGGATCTCTCCCGATCCGACGGGATCAAGGCCAAAGATCATCCGCGCCGTCTCGGTCCGGCCGGCACCGACGATGCCTGCAAGGCCGAGGATCTCTCCGGCACGGACCACAAGGCTGACATCGCGGACCCGCTGACCGCCACGGCCACCGGGAACCGAGGCGAGGTGTTGCAGTTCGAGAACCGGTGCACCGGGCTGACGGGCGGCACCGGCGGCGCCGATCTCGACCTCGCGTCCGGCCATGTCGCGGATCAGCGAGGGGATATCCGTCTCGGAGACAAGCCCCGCAGAAACCGCCTTGCCATCGCGCAGAACGGTATAGGTGCGGCAGAAGGCGCGGATCTCGTCGAGACGGTGACTGACATAAAGCACCGCCACCCCCCCGGCAGAGAGCTGCGCGATGATCTCGCCCAGATGCGCCACCTCATTGGGGGACAGCGAGGCGGTGGGTTCATCCATGATGACCACGCGCGATTTGCGGGTCAGCGCCCGCGCGATCTCGACCATCTGCTGATGGGCGATGGACAGGCTCGCCACCGGGGCGCGCACATCGATTTCGAGGCCGAGCCGGGCGAGCGCCTTTCGGGCCGCCTCGCGCATCTGCCTCCAGTCAACAAGGCCCAGCCGGTTCAGCGGCAAATGGCCGGCAAAGATCGCCTCGGCCACCGAAAGGTCGGGGAAAAGCGACAGTTCCTGGCGGATCACGCTGATCCCGGCATGATCTGCCTCCAGCGGGCGGGTAAAGCGCACCGGCGCGCCATCGAGCAAAAGCATACCGCCATCGGGCTGATGCACGCCCGACAGCAGGTTGATGATCGTGGATTTGCCCGCCCCGTTCTCGCCCAGAAGCGCACGCACCTCTCCCGGCGCCAGGCTCAGCGAGACGCCGTCCAGAACGGTAACACCGAAGAATCGCTTCACGAAGCCCCGGGCTTCAAGCAGCGGGGCTGTCACGCCGGGGGCAGAACGGGGCGCAGATCCGGGCGCAGCATCAGAACCGGGGGCAGAGGGCAATGCGCCGGGGCTGCTTGCGCGCCCCGGCTTTTGCTGATCCTTCCCGGGAGGGGAGGACGGATGGCTCATTCGCCGATCTGCCCGACACGCTCGGCCTGGTCGAGATTGTCTGCGGTGATCGCGACGGGCGCGACCAGAACCTCAGCGCTCTCGGGGCGGGTGCCTTCACGGATGAACGCGACAAGCGTCGAGACCGCAGTGCGCCCCTGAAGCCCCGGGAACTGATCGACGGTTGCCGCCAGATCACCCGATTTCACGGCCTTCAGCGCGTCTTCCGACCCGTCATAGCCATAGATCGCGACCTTGCCCTTAAGCCCGCGCGCATCGACAGCCTGAGCGGCCCCCAGTGCCATATCGTCATTGGCCGCGATGATGACCTGCGGAACTTCTGCAAGGCCGGTCAGGATGTTCTCGGTGACCTCCAGGCCCTTATCGCGCGAGAAATTGCCCGCCTGCTCGGCGACGAAAACGTATTTCTCACCAGCCGCGTCGAGCACTTTATGCGCGCCGCCATTGCGGTCATTGGCCGTTTTGTCGCCGGGGATGCCCTGCAGGTTCACGATGGTCGCGCCATCGGGAAAGGCTTTGACAACCGCCTCGCCCTGGGCTTCTGCGCCCTTGAAATTGTCCGCCGCGACATTGGCAAGCACATCGGGCACGCCATTGACCGGACGGTCGACCGTCACGACGGCGATGCCGGCGTCAATCGCCTGCTGCACCACCGGCGCCAGCGCATCGGCCTCGACCGGCGCGAGGATGATACCATCGACCCCCTGAACAATGGCCGCCTCGATATCGGCGATCTGCTTGGGCGCAGAGAGCTGGCCATCCGCGACCACGATGGTCACGCCGCCCAGCTTATTCGCCTCATCTTTCAGCTCGTCGGTGAGGAATACGAAATGCGGGAAGGCGAAGGTCAGCGGCGAGACGAGGATGGTGACTTCGGCATCCTTGCCCTTGGGTTCAGCCGCTGCGGGCAGCCCGAGCGCACCGGCCAGAGCCAGGCCGGAAGCCGCGAGAAGGAACGTGCGTTTCAGCATGATGGTGATTCCTGTTGATTAAACTGTATGCAGTTTGCCTCTGCGGGCGCCTTAGTAAAGCGTACAATATGGTTTCTTTTCGCTTTGCAAAGGAAAATCGTTGCTGCGCCTGCACCACCCCGGAGTATATTTTTTCCCCTTAATTTTCAGTGTGATCTGTCATACTTCTATGAAGACACTCCGGCATTACGCTGCTTTGCAGCAAGAAATCACCTCAGTTTCCGCGATGCAGCACGGAAAAACTATTTGCATTTACTGTAGTCTGGAATTGAGAAGTAACCGAAGATCACCCGGACCGGCAGCAAAGCCGCAGCCCGGCAGACCATAAGGAAAAGTGACATGTCCAGCTATCTTGCCGATCTCTTTTCGCTCTCCGGAAAGACCGCCCTGGTCGCCGGTGGCGCCGGGGCCATCGGGTCGGCTGTATCCGAGGGCCTGGCACGCGCAGGCGCGACCGTGATCGTGCATGACCTCGCGCAGGACAGGCTCGACAAACTCTCGCAGGACTTTGCCGCGAAAGGCCTGACATTTGCCGGCCTCCAGGCGGATCTGAGCACGGCAGAAGCTGCCGCGGATCTGGTTGCGCGGGCCAAGGAACTCACCGGTCGCATCGATATCCTGATCAACCTGCAGGGCGCCAACCGGCGCAAGCCGATCACCGAAGTGACCCCCGAAGATTTCGACCTGATCACTTCGGTCAATCTGCGTTCGGTCTATTTCCTGTCTCAGGCCGTGCATCCGGTGATGAAGGCGCAGGGCGGCGGCAAGATCCTGCATTTCAGCTCGCTCTCCGCCAATATCTCCTTTGATACGATCTCGGTCTATGCGGCGACCAAGGCGGCCGTGACCTCGCTGACGCGCTCCCAGGCGCATGAATGGGCCGATGACAATATCCAGGTGAATGCGATCGAGCCGGGCTTTGTGCAGACCGAATTCACAAAGCCGCTCTGGGATGACAATTACCGCGCCGAATGGTTTGCGAATTTCATCCCGCAGGGGCGGCTGGCCGTGCCTGAAGACCTCGTGACAACCACGCTCTATCTTGTTGCGCCGGCGACCCGCTATGTGACCGGACAGAATGTGGTGATTGACGGCGGCGTGCTGACCGGCGCTTCCTGGGTCGAGGCACCGCGCCGCCCGGGCATCGCGCGCTGAAGGAACATCCCATGAGCAAATGGCTGATCGAAACCGATGACCTCGCCGCGCTGCTGGCGGCCGAACCGGGTGCCGACCGGGTGGTGCTGGACTGTTCCTGGTATGTGCCGGATGCCGGTCGTGACGGGCATGAGGATTTCCGGGCGGGTCATATCCCCGGCGCGCGCTTCGTGGATCTGAACGCGATTTCCGACCCGGACTCGCCCTATGTGAATATGCTGCCCGAAGCATCGGTCTTCGCGCGCGAGATCGGTGCCCTTGGCATCGGCGCCGAGACCGAGGTGATTCTCTATGATGCCGGCTATGTCTCGGCGCGGCTCTGGTGGATGCTCCGCACCTTTGGTCATGACCGGGTGAAAATCCTGAATGGCGGCTGGCGGCGCTGGCTGGCCGAGGGCCGTCCCGTCGCGACCGGCGATTTTGTGCCGCCGGCCTTGCGGGATTTCCCCGCCCGCCTGGCCGGGGGCCGCGTGGTCGCCCTGGCCGAGATGCGCAATCTGGTCGACCAGGGGGCATCAATCATCGATGCCCGCACCGCCGCGCGTTTCGACGGGCATGAGGGATCGGGCTATCCGGGTGTCGCTTCCGGCTATATGCCGGGCGCGATCAACACGCCCTGGGCGTTGTTCTATGAACCCGCCCCCTCATATCGTTTTGTCAGCGCCGAACGTGCCACCGAGATCTTTGCCGGGAAGGGCGTTGATCTTTCCGGCGAGGTGATCACCACCTGTGGCTCTGGCGTCACCGCCTCAATTCTCGGCTTCATGCTCGAGGCAATCGGCCATCCGCAATGGCGGCTCTATGATGGCTCCTGGCATGAATGGGGCCAGCAGGACGACACACCAAAGCGGATAAAACCGCTTTAAGGGCGCGTCGCCCAAAGAGGACGTGACCATTTTTGTAATACAGTTTTTCGGCAGCAAAAAGAGATCCTTACTGCCGGAAAATGGCCCTACAGGCCTAATGATCATGATTTACACAGTATTATCAGTATATTAATCAGGATATACGACGCAAACCTGCAGCTCCCAATCCTGCCACAGAAAGGTTCCGCCGCTCAGATTCGAAAAATCTGCATACAGTTTTATTGACGGGCCAGACCAGGGCCGATAAACTCCCTACACGCTTACCGACGGAAGGCCATGCGATGCCGGACCTGCTCTCTCCCGCCAGCGACCCGACCCCGGGTCAGCCGGAATCCGCGCCGGGCATCCGCATGGCCGATGCCTATGAACGCATTCGCTCGGCCATTCTTGACGGCGTGCTGCCGCCGGGCGGGCGGCTGTCGCAGGTCAGGATCGCCGACCAGCTGGGCCTGAGCCGCACCCCGGTGCGCGAGGCGCTGCGGCTGATCGAGAAAGAAGGGCTTATCACCTCGGAACGCGGTCGCCAGGTGGTGATCTCGCAGACCTCGATGGCGGATCTTGACGAGCTTTACGCGCTCAGGATCAAGCTCGACACCACCACGGTGCGCGCCACCGTGCCGGAACTGACCGATCCCGACATTGCCGCGATGTCGGATTGTCTTGCCGCCATGGATAAGAACAGCGCCCCCGGGCTTTTCGCCGAATTCGACGCCGCGCACCGCGAATTCCATATGATTCCGATCCGTCTGGCGGGGTCGCGCCATGCCGATTATTCGACCCAGCTGAACGAACATGCCGAGCGTTACCGCCGCATCTACATGACGCAGCCCAGCTCGTATCAACAGTCGCGTGACGAACACCGTGCGATCATGGATGCCTGCGCCGCGCGCGACGGCGAAGAGGTCGCCACCCTGCTGGCCGAGCATTATGCCCGCATCGCACTGACCATCATCGCCCAGATCGATCCCGCATTCGAGCCGCGCCAGCTGCGTTCGGCAGTGCGGGTTGCCCGCCAGGGTCGCGACGGCCAGGAGCGCAAGCTGGCCTCCGAGCGCCGTCTGGCCGGCAAATCCCTTCCCCTGTGATTATCTCCGCCCTCCGCGATGCGGCAGGGCGCCTCTTCCGAAGGACTGAAGAATGACCCGCCGCAAGGTTGCGATCATCGGCTCCGGCAATATCGGCACCGATCTGATGATCAAGGTAATGCGCCTTTCCAAAGTACTGGAAATGGGCGCAATGATCGGCATTGATCCTGACTCCGATGGGCTCGCGCGGGCAAAGCGCCTTGGCGTGCCGGTCAGTGCCACAGGCGTCGAAGGCTTCCTTGCGATGCCCGAGGCGGATGAGGTCGTCATCGCCTTTGATGCGACCAGTGCCGGTGCCCATGCGAAACATTCCGAAATGCTGGCCGCACGCGGCATCCGCATGGTCGATCTGACCCCTGCGGCCATCGGCCCCTTCGTGGTCCCTGTGGTCAATCTCGAGGCCAATCTGGACGCGCCGAATGTGAATATGGTCACCTGCGGCGGCCAGGCGACGATTCCGGTTGTGGCCGCAATTTCCCGCATCGCGCCCGTGGCCTATGCCGAGATTGTTGCCGCCATCGCTTCGAAATCCGCAGGCCCCGGCACCCGGGCCAATATCGACGAATTCACCGAGACCACCTCGCGCGCGATTGAGAAGATCGGCGGCGCGAAACACGGCAAGGCGATCATCATTCTGAACCCGGCAGAGCCGCCGCTGACGATGCGCGATACGGTTCTGTGCCTGTGTGACGAGGCCGATCCGGAGGCGATCCGCGCTTCGGTGCGCGAAATGGTCGAAGAGGTGCGCCGCTATGTCCCGGGCTACCGGCTCAAGCATGAGGTCCAGGTCGAGAAGATCCCGGCCAATGCGCCGCTTATCCTCGCAGATCACGATATCCGTTTCACGGGGATGAAGGTCACCGTCTTCCTCGAAGTCGAGGGCGCCGCGCATTACCTTCCGTCTTACGCGGGCAATCTCGACATCATGACTTCGGCAGCGCTGCGCACCGCCGAACGCCTGGTTCTGGCTGCGGAGAAAAAGGCATGAAGAAAGTTTACCTCCAGGACGTCACCCTGCGTGACGGGATGCATGCGGTCCGCCATCAGCTGACGCCTGACCGGGTCGCAGCGATTGTGGCAGCGCTGGATGCGGCCGGGATTGACGCCATCGAGGTCGCGCATGGCGATGGGCTGGCCGGATCTTCGCTGAATTACGGTTTCGGCTCGCATAAGGATCATGACTGGATCGCCGCGGCAGCGGAGGCCTGCAAATCGGCGCGGCTGACCACTTTGCTGCTTCCGGGCATCGGCACGATCGAACATCTGCGCGAGGCCTATGCGCTTGGCGTGCGCTCGGTTCGCGTCGCCACCCATTGCACCGAAGCCGATGTCTCGCGCCAGCATATCGAGGCGGCGCGCGGGCTTGGCATGGATGTCTCGGGCTTTCTGATGATGGCGCATCGCGCGCCGGCCGCGCTGCTGGCGGAACAGGCGAAGCTGATGGAAAGCTATGGCGCCCATTGCGTCTATGTCACCGATTCCGCCGGTGCGCTGACCATGGCGGGGGTGAGCGAACGCATCCGCGCTTACCGCGATGCGCTGCGCCCGGAAACCGAGATCGGCATTCATGCGCATCAGAACCTGTCGGTGGCGGTCGCCAACAGCATCGTCGCCCTGCATGAAGGTGCCACCCGCGTTGACGCCTCGCTGGCCGGTATGGGGGCAGGTGCGGGGAATACGCCGCTGGAGCCGCTGGTCGCGGTCCTGAAACGTGAGGGCTTCAGCCATGGGGCTGATCTGTTCCGCATCCAGGACGCCGCCGATGATCTGGTGCGCCCGCTGATGGACCGCCCCGTCCAGGTCGACCGCGAGACGCTCTCGATCGGCTATTCCGGGGTCTATTCCAGCTTCCTGCGGCATGCCGAACGCGCCGCGGCGCAATATGGCGTCGATACAAGGGCGCTGCTGGTCGAGCTTGGCCGGCGCGAGATGGTTGGTGGTCAGGAAGATATGATCGTCGATGTGGCGCTGGATATGGCGGGGGGCGAAAAATGAGCGACAAAAAAGAGCTCCGGTCCCGGCAATGGTATGGCGGCAACTCCAAAAGCGCCTTCATGCACCGGTCCTGGATGAAGAACCAGGGCATGCCCGAGGATGAATTCGACGGCCGCCCGGTGATCGGCATCTGCAACACCTGGTCCGAGATGACGCCCTGCAATGCCCATCTGCGCGACCTTGCCGAAAAGGTGAAGTTCGGCGTCTATGAGGCAGGCGGCTTCCCGGTGGAATTCCCGGTGCTTTCCGCCTCGGAAAGCCAGACCCGCCCGACCGCGATGCTGCATCGCAACCTTGCGGCGATGGATGTCGAGGAATGTATCCGCGCCTATCCGGTCGATGGTGTCGTCCTGATGGCGGGCTGCGACAAAACCACCCCTTCTCTCGTGATGGGGGCTGCGAGCTGCGATATTCCGGCCGTCGTGGTCTCGGGCGGGCCGATGCTGAACGGCGTCGTCAAGGGCGAACGGGTCGGGTCCGGCACGGCCGTCTTCCGCTGGGTCGAAGAGCTCAAGGCCGGCAAGATGACCGAGGCAGATTTCCTTGCCGCCGAGGCCGGGCATTCGCGCTCGGCGGGGTCTTGCATGACGATGGGCACGGCCTCGACCATGGCGTCGATGGTCGAGGCGCTTGGTCTCGGCCTGTTCCAGAACGCCGCCATTCCGGCGGTGGATTCCAGGCGTCGGGTGCTGTCGCAACTGGCAGGGCGGCAGATCGTTAATCTTGTCAAACAGGATATCACGATCTCGAAGATCCTGACCCGCGAGGCGTTTGAAAACGCGATCCGCGTCAATGCGGCGATTGGCGGATCGACCAATGCGGTCCTTCACCTCATCGCGATTGCGCGGCGTGTCGGGGTCGATCTGGGCCTTGATGACTGGGACCGGCTGGGGCGCGGCGTGCCGACCATTGTCGATCTGATGCCGTCGGGGCGCTTCCTGATGGAGGATTTCTATTACGCGGGCGGGCTTCCTGCGGTGATGCGCGCGCTTGGCGAGCATGAGCTCCTGCATAAGGAGGCGCTGACCGTCGCCGGTATCCCGGTCTGGGAACAGGTGCGCGAGGCCGAGGTCTATGATGCGGAAGTCATCCGGGACTGGGACAAACCGCTGCGCGACGAGGGCGGCATCGCCGTTCTGCGTGGCAATCTGGCGCCGCGTGGCGCGGTGCTGAAACCCTCGGCAGCTTCGCCGGAACTGTTCCGTCACCGGGGCCGCGCCGTGGTCTTCTCGTCAATCGAGAACTACTACAAGCGCATCAATGATCCGGATCTTGAGGTCGATGAAAACTCGATTCTGGTGCTGCAGAACTGCGGCCCCAAGGGCTATCCGGGCATGGCCGAGGTCGGCAATATGGGCCTGCCGAAGAAGGTGCTCGACAAAGGGATACGCGACATGATCCGCATCTCGGATGCGCGCATGTCCGGCACCGCCTATGGCACTGTCATCCTCCATGTCGCCCCCGAGGCGGCTGATGGCGGCCCCCTGGCCTTTGTGCGGGACGGAGACTGGATCGAGGTCGATATCGAGGCCCGCCGCCTGCATCTTGACGTGTCGGACGAAGAACTTGCGCGCCGCGCCGAGGGTTTCACCCCGGTGTTGCCGCCGGTGAACAGCGGCTATCAGCGGCTGTACCGGGATCATGTCGAACAGGCTGATCTGGGCTGTGATTTCGATTTCGCCAGCGAGTCGCGCGAGCTGAGCGTGCAACGCATAAGCCATTGAGGAGACCGCCATGGTGAAAACCGTTCTGATCACCGGCGGCTCGCGCGGCATCGGTGCCGCCACCGCCCTCGCCGCCGCCCGCGATGGCTGGCAGGTGGTGGTGAATTACCGCTCGGCCAAAGCCGGCGCTGACGCCGTTGTCAGCGCCATCCGCGAAGCGGGCGGTGAGGCCTGGGCCATCGCCGGTGACATCTCCCGCGAAGAGGATGTGCTGGCGATCTTTGCCGGCATCCGGGACCGTCACGGCAGCCTTGAAGGGCTGGTGAATAATGCGGGCATCCTGCCCCGGATCGGCCGGTTCGAAGAGATCTCGCTTGCCCGCTGGCAGGAGACTTTGGCCATCAATACGACCGGTGCCTTCCTGTGCTGCCGTGAAGCGGTGCGGCTGATGGCCCCCCGCCATGGCGGGGCCGGGGGCTCGATCGTCAATGTCTCGTCAATGGCGGCGACTTTGGGCGGCGCGGGCGAGTTTCTGGACTATGGCGCCTCGAAAGGCGCGGTCGAGACGCTGACCATCGGCCTGTCGAAAGAGCTTGGGCCCGATCAGATCCGCGTCAATGCGGTGCGCCCCGGATTGATTGCCACCGACATCCACGAAAGCTGCGGCGATGCCAGCCGGGCCGAGCGGCTCAAATCCAATGTGCCCCTTGGCCGGGTCGGATCGGCCGAAGAGACCGCCTCGGTCATCGCCTGGCTGCTGTCGGATGCCGCAAGCTATGTCACAGGAACATCCGTCGCCGTCAGCGGCGGTCGCTGAATTCCCGAGGAGGATACCATGCCCATCACCGTCAACCATACCGGCATCACCGTTAAGGACCTGGACCGCGCCGAGGCGATGTTCCGCGATCTGTTCGGCTTCGAGACCTTTTCACGCGCGCCGCGCGATCCGGCGGTCATCTCGGCCGTGCTCGGCGTGCCGGGTACCGAGGTCGAGATCGTCTATATGAGGAACGGGGCAACCAATATCGAATTGCTGTGCTATTCCAAACCTGATGACCGGAAGGATTACCGGATGCGTCCGGTCGATCTCGGCTCTTTGCATATGGCGATGAATGTCAGCGATATGGATGAGATGCTGGCAAAGGTTCGCGCCTGGCCGATGGATCAGGTCGGCGAGATCATCGTCATCGACCAGGGCCCGAATACCGGCTCGCGCATCGTCTATTTCCGGACCCCGGAAGAGGGGCTGATCATCGAGCTGATCGAGAAAAAGCACCTCGCCTGAGCGCGGCCTCAGCCCCGGATGCGCTGAGCAATCTGCATCCGGGGCATGACATCCGTGACTTCTCTTGTTTGACGACAGCTGCCGAACCCCGGCATGTGATCCTGCGAAAGTCTGCCCGATGAGCCTCCCGACCGTTACCGCTTTCTACGAAAGCCGCACCGGATCTGTCCAATATGTGGTCGCCGATCCGGTGACGAAGGATTGCGTCATCATCGACCCGGTGCTGGATTATGACGAGAAATCCGGCGCCACCGCGACGATTGAGGCGGACCGCATTCTCGCCTTCATCGCCACCGAGGGCTACCGGCTGACGCAGATCCTCGACACCCACCCCCATGCAGACCATTTCTCGGCCGCCGATTACCTGAAGCGCAAAACCGGTGCGCCGACAGCAATCGGGGCGAAAGTGATCGAGGTACAAAAGCTGTGGAAGGGCTTTTACAACCTTGCAGACTTTCCGGCGGACGGGTCGCAATGGGACCGGCTTTACGAAGATGGCGATACGTTCTTTGTCGGAGAGATTGCGGCCCGGGTGATGTTTTCGCCCGGCCATACCCTGGCCTCGATCACTTATGTGATCGGCGATGCGGCTTTTGTGCATGATACGCTGTTCATGCCCGACAGCGGCACGGCGCGGGCAGATTTCCCCGGCGGCTCGGCCCCTTCGCTCTGGGCGTCGATCCAGGCGATCCTCGCGCTGCCCGATGCGACACGGGTCTTTACCGGTCATGACTATTGTCAGGGCGGACGGGCGGCTGCCTGGGAATCAACCGTGGCCGCGCAACGCGGCACCAACAGCCATATGTCGAAATACCTGACAGAAGCCGCCTATGTCGCAGCCCGCGAGGCCCGCGATGCGACATTGCCGATGCCGAAGCTGATCCTGCATGCGCTGCAGGTGAATATCAATGCCGGGCGCCTGCCCGCACCGGAATCGGATGGCAGACGCTATCTGAAGATCCCGCTCGACCTGCTGAAAGCGCCGTGGTGAACTATGCTGGCCCGGCCCCCGTCCAGGCAGGCCAGTGAGGAATTGGGAGCGGGCGGGCCCAGGGCCGGAGCGGTGACTGTGCCCCGACCGGCCCCTCCTGTGCCTGCCTGATCAGCTGCTGATCGCGCGCAGATGCCGGACCGGCCTGCCCGGGACGAAAGCTGCCGCTGTGCGGGCGATGCTTTGGCCATCCAGCCCGTAATGCCGGTAGATTTCAGTCAGCGTGCCGGACTGGCCGAAATGCTCGACCCCGAGCGAGCGGGTCCGGTGCCCGGCAATCGCCCCAAGCCAGGCGAGCGTTGACGGATGCCCGTCAACCAGCGTGACCAGCGCGGCCTCACGCGGGACAGAGGCAAAGAGCCGCTCGACATGGGCGCGCGCATCGCGCCTGCCCTGTTCGCGCGCCCGCTGCGCCGCCGTCCAGCCTGCGTTCAGACGATCCGCCGAAGTCACCGCCAGCAGGCCGATATCGCGACGATCCTCGGACAGGAGCGCGACGGCCTCCAGCGCCTCAGGGGCAAGCGCGCCGGTAAAGGCGATCACCAGATCGGCATTCGGACCCGGCTCGCGCAGCCAGTAGCCGCCATTGACGATGCCGGCCTCCAGCTCCGGGGTCATTTCGCGCTTCGGCTGTTCGATCACCCGGGTGGAAAGCCGCATATAGACCGACCCTCCCGAGGCATCGCGCAGCCAGGTCGCCGGATCGGGATCGGCCTCGCCATCGCGCTGCATATATTCAAAGCCAAAGCGCATGATCGCGGCCAGCTCATCGGTCCAGGCTGGCTCGAAACTCGCCAGCCCGTCCTGGGCAATGCCAATCAGCGGCGTGGCGATGGACTGATGCGCGCCCCCCTCCGGCGCCAGTGTCACCCCGGAAGGGGTTGCCGCCAGCATAAAGCGCGCATCCTGGTAGCAGGCATAGTTCAGCGCATCGAGACCGCGCTGGATGAAAGGATCATAAAGCGTGCCGACCGGCAAAAGCCGCTCGCCAAAGACCGAATGCGACAGGCCAAGCGCCGAAAGCATGATAAAAAGGTTCATCTCGGCGATGCCCAGTTCCATATGCTGACCGGAAGGCGCGAAATCCCAGGTGAAGGTCGACGGAATCCGCTCCTTGCGAAAAAGATCAACCATTTCCGCGCGGGAAAACAGCTTGCGCCGGTTGACCCATGCCCCGAGATTGGTCGAGACCGTCACATCCGGAGAGGTCGTCACCACGCGGCTGGCAAAATCGCTGTCGCCTTTGGCGATCTCATGCATCAGAAGACCAAAGCCGGCCTGGGTCGACTGGGCTTCCTGCCAGGCCAGCGCGAGGCCCGCAGGCACCGGCACCGCAGGCGAGGAATAGCGCCGCCGCCCTTTCGCATTGAAGGGAACTTGGGCGAGAAAGTCGCGCAAAGCGGCCTCGGGCAGGGACAGCCCCTCGAAAGGGTCCCATTCATGCCCCGCCCTGACCTGATGCGCCTCGCGCAGCTTTTCAACCTGTCCGGGCGTCATCAGCCCGGCATGATTGTCCTTATGCCCGGCCAGCGGCAGGCCAAAACCCTTGATCGTATAGGCGATGAAACAGACCGGCCGGTCATGGCGTCTTGCATCCGCAAAAGCCTCAAGCAGCAGATCCATGTCATGGCCGCCGAGATTGGTCATCAGCCGGGCCAGATCCTCGTCGCTGCGGCGCTCGATCAGCGCCGTCACCTCACCCTGATCGCCGATATCGTCGAGAAGCTTTTTGCGCCAGGCCGCGCCGCCCTGAAAGGTCAGCGCTGAATACAGCTGGTTCGGGCAGGCGGTGATCCAGTCGCGCAAGGCCCTGCCGCCGGGTTCCGCAAAAGCCGCCTCCTGCAACCGGCCATGGCGCAGCACGACCACATCCCAGCCGAAATTGCGGAACATGCTTTCAAACCGCTCCCAGAGACCTTCACGCACCACCGCGTCAAGGCTCTGACGGTTGTAATCGACCACCCACCAGCAATTCCTGAGACCGTGCTTCCAGCCCTCCAGCAGCGCCTCAAAAATATTGCCCTCATCCATCTCGGCATCGCCGATCAGGGCGACCATCCTGCCCTCGGGCAGGGTCTTCGCCATGTCCCTGGCCTTCAGGTAATCCTGCACCAGCGAGGCGAACAGCGTCTGCGCGACGCCGAGCCCGACCGAGCCTGTCGAGAAATCCACGTCATCGGTGTCCTTGGTGCGCGAGGGATAGCTCTGCGCTCCCTTATAGGCGCGGAAATCTCTGATTTTTTCCAGACTCTGATTGCCCAGAAGATACTGGATCGCGTGGAAGACGGGGCTGGCATGGGGCTTCACCGCCACCCGGTCCTCGGGGCGCAGCACGTCAAGGTAAAGCGCGGTCATCACCGTCGCAAGCGAGGCCGAGGAGGCCTGGTGCCCGCCGATCTTCAGCCCGTCCGGATTGGGCCTGATATGATTGGCATTATGTATCATCCAGGTGGCAAGCCACAGCACTTTGCGCTCGAGTTGCGCGAGGGTTTCCCGGTGATGGGCCGGCATTCTTATTCTCCCTGTCTGTTTTTTTCAGCTTAGCGGCTTCCTTCTGGTGAAAGCAGTTAAAGTCGTTGATTTTTGGCCCCTGATTTGGCTGATATTGACGAAATCAGCGCAGGCTACAGGTGATATGTGCCAGAATTTAAAATGGATGTAATTGATCGAAAGATCCTGGCGCTCTTGCAGCAGGACGCCCATATCACGGTCGAAAAACTGAGCCAGGCGGTCGGGCTGTCGCCCTCGCCCTGTGCAAGGCGGGTCCGCAATCTGGAGGCGGCCGGGGTGATCCGGGCCTATGTCGCCATTGTCGATCAGGTGAAGGCGGGACTGCCGATCAGCGTCTTCGCCAGCGTCAAGCTGGAGCGCCAGCGAGAGGAGGATCTGGAGCGGTTTTCAGAGGCCGTGAACCGCTGGCCCGAGATCGTCGAATGCTATCTGATGACCGGGCAGCGTGACTACCTTCTGCGCATCGTGGTCCGCGATCTGGCGGATTACGAGCGCTTCCTGATGACCCGGCTGACAAAGCTGACAGGGGTGGCCTCGATCGAATCGAGCTTCGCACTTGGTCAGGTGAAACAGGCCCAGGCCCTGCCACTCGGTCAGACACCGGGCGCCTCCTGAGGGGCCGGCCTTCCGCAACGAGGCAAGCTGTTTCGCACCCCTGGTATCGTGAACGTCGGCACGATCGTCCCGGCGCTCAGATACTTCGCGATCCTCTTGTACCACAGCCCGCGGCGGCTGAACTCCTGGAACGGCTGCTTCCCGCGCAATGCTATCCCACCGGTGATGACTGATGATCCCATGCGGATCACCCCGCTGCCTCCACCGTTCACCGCGTTGGAGGAAAGTTCACATGGCTCAGTTCTCAATGGAAATCATGTGTCTGAGGAAGGTATGTGTCTGATCGGCTCAGTTCTGCCCGGAACGCAACAGCCTGGGAGATCGACCGCTCAGGGCCGAATTGCCGCGCGGCTGGCGAGGGCCGCAGGTCACTCCGCCGGTCCGTACCGATCCGGCGCCCCGCGGTGCCGCCGGTAGGTTCAGGCGCGATCCCGAGGTGGTGAGTCCAGGTCGCAGCGGCGGCACCTGTTACGAAACCAGACTGACGGGATCGCGGCCCTGGGTCAGCGGCACGGTCAGTATCACGCAAAAGCAGCCACCGGTGGCGATCCGCGCCGTACCACCCAGATTGGCCATGACCTGCCTGACGATTGAGAGGCCCAGCCCCACGCCGCTCTGGTTTTGCCGGCCTTTGCGGAAGCGCTCGAACATCAGTTCCGCGTCGCGCGGCGAGGCGGCGGCCCCTTCATCGGCGACCCGGATCTCGGCGAGATGTTTTTGCGGTGTGGTCAGTGTGACAAGCACCCGGCCCTGCCCGTGTTTCAGGGCATTGACCAGCAGGCTTCTGATCGCCTGGCGCAATTGCCCGGCTCCGTGTTCCAGGAAGATACCCTCACCCACCTCGATCTCAAGGGGACGCCCGGCCTCTTCATAGGCGGGGAGGACATCGGCCACAGCCTGGCGTATGACGCGGGCGAGGGCCAAAGGGACAGGATCCGCCTGAGGCGCCGCGCCATGATCCAGTTGCGCCAGCTCAAGCAGCTGATCCAGCAGATAGCGCATCTGATCCATGTCGCGACGTATGGCCGGCCAGTCCGGCATAGTTCCCGTCGCCGCCTTCTGGAGCCTGAGGTCAAGCACCGTCAGCGGCGTGCGCAATTCATGCGCGGCATCTGCGGTGAAGCGCCTTTCCAGCGCATAGGCTTCGGCCAGCCGGTCAAGCGCGGTATTCGCCGAAACCACCAGCGGCAGGATCTCTTCGGGCAGGGCATCAAGCGGGATGCGACGCCCGGGCGTATCCTTGCCGATGGTTCCGGCAAGCACCGCCGCCCGGCGGACCGAGGCCAGCGCCCAGCTTAAAAGCAGATAGATCGACAGCAGCGAGACGCAGGCCAGAATGCAGATGACCGTGACAGATCCTGTCATTCGCTCCCGGAAAATCTGGCACAGTTCTTCACATTCGTCCCAGTCATTGCGACCAAACACCAGCACCCTGCCCTCTCCGACCCGGCGCGCCGCCATCGTCGAAGGCAGATCCGCCGGCAGATCCTCGGGCGTCAGAAACGCCAGCGCTTCCGCCTCTGGCGGCCTGCTGGCCAACAGCGTCCCATCCTTCGCGTAAAGCGAATACCGCCAGTAGGATTCCGAGAATTTCAGCGGCAGCCGGTCAATATCCTCCGCGCCCGGGCTGTGGGGCAGCCCCGCCACCAGAATGTCGATCTGTTCCTTAAACACATGATCACGAACATCATGATCAAGATCGAACAGATAGATCCCGACATTCACGGCACCCAGCGAGAAGACCACCGCCATGACCAGGACAAGGCGCCCCCGCAGGCTATTTATCCAGCGCATCCGTGCCCCTGTCCGACAGGCGGTAGCCAAGACCCCGCAGCGTGTCGATCCGCACCCGCGCCCCGGCGGCGGCCAGCTTGCGGCGCAGGCGCGACACGATGGCTTCGATCGCATTGGGCGTTACCGGCTCTTCAAAGGAATAAAGCCGGTCCTCGATATTATCCTTAATGACAATCGCCGGCGCCACCCGGAGCATTTCCTCCATGAGGGCATATTCCTTCCGGGCCAGGTCCAGAACCGCGCCCGCCACACGCACCGAGAGGGCGGCCGGCTCGATTGTGAGATCGCCAAAACGCAGGACGTGGCTTTCCCGCAAACCCGGCCGGCGCAGGACAGCGCGCAGCCGGGCCTCCAGCTCTGACAGATCAAAGGGCTTCACCAGATAGTCATCGGCGCCGGCGTTCAGCCCCTTCACCCGGTCCTCCAGCCCGCCGCGCGCGGTCAGGAGGATCACCGGCACCTGGCGGCCGCGCTCCTCCCGGCGCAACCGCGCGAGGACCGACAGCCCATCAAGGTCGGGCAGCCCGAGATCAAGCACGACACCCCCGTAGTCAACCACATCAAGGCACGCGGCGGCGGCGGCGGCCGATCCCGCATGGTCCAGGACAAATCCCGCCCGCAAGAGATGATCCCCGATGATCAGCGCGAGGTCCTCATGGTCCTCAACAAGCAAAATCCGCACTGCTCATCCTTCCTGCTCCCGATGACGCCTCCGGCAGGCTGCGACCTGCGGCCTTAACTACCCCTCCTTGCTGATCAGAGCCTGACCAGGCCCCTGCGTCGGTGAGAAAACCCCGCGATCAGGTTCATGTCAGCCTCTTCAGCTAGTCTACCCCGACTCGGGTGCGGTTGCGAGTGAAGGCAGGAGACGCGGATGAGTTTTGAAACCTGCGCCAGCGCGCGACGTCCCTTGCTTCGTGATCTGCGGCATCGGCCATGACCCCGCAAGCTACCGTGAGTTCAATCTGCAGAAGTGGAAATATAATTGCCCAGGATCATCCCATATGCCATCGCCGCAGCAATCGCAGCCGCGCCCGCATTTTCTCAAAACGCGCATATCTTCAACAATCCCTGCGAACGCGGTCCTGTCGCACACTGGAAGCTGATCAACAATGCAAACGAAGAATTTGTCAGTTTTCTACAGCGGGTGAAACCGAATATGCCCCGGGATGTGGCCACCCATATCGCCTATGAATTATGTGATGATGTAAGCCTGGTCGGGGATACAGAGGGCCTGACGGGCCGTCTGAATATTCTTTTTAAAAAACACGGATATTGACACCCCCGCCGGAACTTTCTCTTCACGTGTAAAATATGATGTGGCCCGGGCAGACTGATCAGAGCGACACCCGGATTTTTCTCAATTTCAGCACCGTGATGTATTTTTTCGACAGATCACCCTACAACGGGCAGAGAGATCCATGACAATCATTGCACGATATGACTTTAACGAAACGGGCGGCCCTTACATTCAGGACAGCGCGCCTGATAATGGCAATCAGCTTGGATGGTTTATGGGATCATCCTATTCAGAAAACGGACGTCTGATCCTCGATGGCAAATCGGGGTTTGGCAAAATTTATACGGATGAAAGCTTTCAGCTGGGACGCGGGACGCTCGAGTTTCAGTTCTCTTCTGCTTCGCAGAACGGAATTCAGACCCTTGTCTCGCGAGACAGCATTGATAATACGGCGGGATCTTTCCGGACAGAGCTCATGCCGGATGGGACGATCCGCACCACGCACAGAAATGAAACCGACACTTTCGTTCTGGAAAGCCCGGCCGGTTTTGTCGGGGTGGGCGATGAGATCCGTGTCACCTATTCCTGGGATCAGGGCGGTGCCGGCGGGCAGGCGAACTTCGTCAATCTGACCACCGGCGCTACATTTTCAGCGCCGGTTCCCGGAGGTTTAGGGTTGGATATGGGATCCGTCAACCAGCAATGGTTCTTTGGCGCCGGGCAACAACATGTGTCGCCGGGTGGGCTGCAGAACATTGACCAGTATTTTCATGGCACATTCAGCTATGTTCAGGTCTCAGATACGGTGGACAATTGCCCCGTTGTTCCATGTTTTACGGCTGGAACGCTTATTTCAACCCCGAATGGCCGGATTCCCGTCGAGCTTCTGAAAGCAGGCGACCGGATTATAACCCGTGACCATGGCGTGCAATCATTGATTTGGGTCGGGCATCGGCATCTCGATGCAATCGACTTGTCGGCCAATCCGTCTTTACAGCCGGTTATGATCAGGAATGGTGCTCTGGGACACGGTCTGCCGGACAGGGATCTTCTGGTCAGCCCCAATCACCAGATGCTGATCTATCAACCGCGGAACCAGTTGCATTTCAGCCAGACCGAAGTCCTTGTTGCGGCAAAATTCCTGGTCAATGGCGAAACCATTCTTGCGACCCCGCAAAGTGATGTGACCTATGTTCACATCCTGTTCGGTCAGCATGAGCTGGTTCTGGCAAATGGCTCCTGGTCCGAAAGCTTCTGTCCCGGCGCTTATATTCTGGCGCATATCGGCAAAGCACAGCGCGATGAGATCGTCTCGCTGTTCCCCGAGCTTGCACAGGGCGCACCCGACCCGGGGCTCCAGCCAGCCAGGCTCTCGCTGACGCGATATGAGGCAGGTCTGATTGCGCCGGGTCCCGGCGCGACCAGGTCGCACAACATCTTTCCCATCGCAGCGAAGTTGCGTGAACAGTCACCGCTCAGGCCATCGGAGTAAGCGGCTGCAGACCGCGTGAAACCAGTTCTCGGTTCAGCATGGCCAGCGCAGGGTCTCCGATAAGGGCGCTGTGGGCGGCGACCTGATGGGCGTTGCGCAGATAATCCTCGATCTCATCCGCGATCCAGGACAGGATCCGGGCCGCGCCAGGCAGATCGGCCGCCGGCAATTGCAATTCGCCCCATCCCCCGGCCTCAAACGCCAGCAGCGCCGCATCGGGCGCGTTCATCGCCCTGTCACCGACCACCAGCAGGCGACGGCTGCGCTGCACCGCTTGCGCGGCCTCTCCCCCGGCCTCCGGCAGCACATTGTCACCTGCGGGCAGCGGCACCTCTGCCAGCGACTGGCCCGAGGCCAGAAAAGTCGCAAGCCGCCCAAGCTCCGTCTGCGGGTCATATCCGGGCAGTTCCGTGCCGATCCCGATCATCCTGAGGCCAGCAAAGCCCCGTTCGGCCAGACATTGCGCGAGGATCTCGCTCCAGACCCCCGGGCCGCGTGCAAGCTCCACCGGGCGCGGGCCGGGGCGACCGCCCCAATCGCTGCCGCTGTCGGTGACCGAGACTCCGCTGGAAGGCGAGCCATCCACGCCGAGAAACACGAGATCCGAAATGGCCCCCTCACCCGCCAGCAGATCGGCAATGCCGGTCGCGAGCGCGGTGCAGTGATTGCGATAGCCGGGCGTGTCATATTGCGCCCTGACCTGCCACCAGCGGCCACAGCCCATATAGGTCATCTCGGGACAGGGCATCTGCCGGATGGTGAAGCCTGCATCGCGCAGAAGCGCCAGAACCGGCGTCAGCGCACCCGGAACCACCTCATATTCCGCAACCTTGGCATTCTGGTTCGCGAGGCAATTCGACAAAAGGGCGATGCGTTTTGCCATGCCGCCCCCTCAGCCTGCCTCAGCGATCACGAGATCCGCCAGAACCTGCGCCCCGGCGCTGGCATGAGCAGGTTCGATGCTTTCCGCCGGATCGTGACTGATCCCGCCATGGCAGGGAATGAAAATCATCGCCGAGGGGCACAGGCCAGCCAGATGCCTGGCATCATGCCCCGCCGCCGAGGCAATGTCGCGTGAGGCGTAACCGTGGCGGGCAGCCGAGGCCCGGATTGCCCCGCGCAGCCCGGGATCAAAGAGGTTCGAGGGCGCATGGACCAGCACTTCGACCGAAGCGATACAGGGCGCGGCCTCGCTCACCACCGCCGCACGCATCTGCGCTGCGACCCGGTCGAGGGTGTCATTGGAGGGGTGGCGCAAATCGATGCGGTACCGCAACTCACCCGCGATGACCGAGGGGGCATTGGGGCTGACCTCGACCCGGCCTATGGTAAAGCGGATTTCCGGCCCGGCGCCCCGCGCGATCGCCTGCTGCGCGAGTGCGGCGCGGGCGAAGGCCATGACTGCATCGCGGCGCCCCGCCATCGGCTCGGTCCCGGCATGGCCGCGCGCGCCGGTGAGGCAGACCTCCATCGTCACCTTGCCCTGGATGCCGGCGACCGCGCCGATCACCTGCCGGCCGCGTTCCAGCTCGGGCCCCTGTTCGATATGCGGCTCGATATAGCAATGCGGGGTGAAGGGCGCGCGCAGCGGCAGATCGGGGAATGCCCGGTGGAGCCGGTCGATCTCGGCCCCGCAGGTCACGGCGTCGCTGTCCTGCGCTGTCCGGATCGCGCCGATGTCGCGCATCCCGGTGAAAAACTCTGACCCCATCATGCCGGGGGCGAACCGGCCACCCTCTTCATTCATCCAGGCCACCAGGGTCACATCGCGCAAAGGCCGGTGCCCGGCATCCACCAGCGAATGGATCACCTCAAATCCGGCGAGAACACCGTAAATCCCGTCGAACCGCCCGCCGGTTGGCTGGCTGTCCATATGCGACCCGATCAGCACCGGGGCGAGGCTGCGGTCGCGCCCCGGCAAGGTCAGGAACAGGTTCGCCGCTGCATCTGTCGCAGGTTCCAGCCCGAGCGCCCGCGCCTCAGCCAGAAACCAGGCCCAGGCCTCGTGCTCCTGGTCTGTCAGGGCCTGACGGTTGACGCCGCCCTCGCCAAAGCCGCCAATCTCCGCCAGCGCCATCAGCCCCTGCCAGAGCCTTTCGCCGTTAATCGCGAGGGTGGTTGTCATGTTGTGCGCATCACCTGGCCCGGATCGGCGCGCGGGTCGCGCGGTTTCCAGGCCCCGGCCTCAACCTGGGCGAAGAACTCGGCCAGGAGCTGGTTGAACAGCTCCGGCTCTTCCAGGTTCAGCGTGTGGCCGGTCTTCGGCAGCACCGCAAGACCGCAGGCGGGAATGGTTTTCTTCAGGAAAATCCCGGTCTGCAGGCAGTGATCATCCTCGTCACCGGTCATCACCAGCGCAGGCACCTGCAGCTGCGCGAATTCCGCCTCGAGATCATAGAGCGAGGGGCGCCGCGCCTGAACACCGCGCATCGTCAGCCCGGCGCCTTTGTCGTCATGGCGCGCAAGGCGTTCTGCAAACTCCGCCCAGCCCCGCGGATCCTTGTTCTGAAACTGCACCCGGCTGGCGCCAAGCGCGTAGATTTTCGAGAACTCCTTCGCGCCCTTCGTTTCGAAATTCTCGGCGACAGACAGCGAGACACCGCGGAAATAGTCCTCAAACGCCTTTTCCGCGCCATAGCCGGTGCCGGCAATGACCAGCGACAAGGCCCGCTCCGGCGCGATCAGGCCGAAATGTGCGGCGGCGAAACCGCCCATCGACAGCCCGACGATATGGGCCTTTTCGATCCCCAGACCGTCCAGCACCGCCACCGCATCTTCGGCCGCGATCCGCTGTGAATAGCTGTCGATACCATCGGGAATATCTGACGGATGATAGCCCCGCGCCGCATAGGTGATGCAGCGATACCGGCGCGAGAAGCGGCGCATCTGCGGCTCCCAGGCGTCGAAATTGCCGCCGAATTCATGGATGAAGAGGATCGGCAACCCCACGCCCGCCTCTTCGGCATATAGGTTCACGCCATCTTTTGCGGTGACAAACATCGGACCCTCCTCAGAACAATGCGGGCACATCGGTCAGGCTGCGGGCCCGCACCAGCATATCCGGAAGCAGGTCGCAGAAGCGCCGCGACCAGGCCTCGGGCACCGTGGTCGAGACCTTGATGAAACTGTCGCCAAAGCGGGCGGTGTGGTATTTGCCCTGGCGGATCATCACGCCTTCAAGGCGGAAGGCCTCGACAATGGCTTCGGGGGTGATGCCGGTCGCTTCGGTGCCGATGCAGAGGAAATTCGCCTGGGACGGCCAGACGAGGATCTCAAGGCCCGGGATCCCGGCGACGGTGTCGCGGATCATCTCCTGGTTCCTGCGGTTCACGCTGAGGACGGTCTGCATCCATTCCGCCTTGACCGAAAGCCCGGCCTCGGCGCCGCGCTGCGCCACCACGCCTGCGCCAAGGATCGAGCTGGAAAACCCGGCGCATTCCGCGATCAGATCCGGCGCACCGACCAGCGCGCCGATCCGCATACCCGCAAGCCCCAGCCATTTCGAGAAGCTGGTCGAACAGACCGCATTGACCGGGTCAAGCCGCATCGCCGGCACATGGTTTTCCGCGAAATCGCGATAGGTGCAGTCATGCACCAGCAGCGCGCCGACCGATTTCGCAATCCCGATGAAATCACCGATCTCGGTCTCGGAATAGGTGGTGCCCAGCGGGTTGTTCGGATCGACCAGATAGATCAGCTGCGTGCGGTCATCGACGCTGGCGCGGAGCGCATCTGCGGTCAGCTTATACTGCGTCGCCGGGCCGAAAATCGGCAGTTCCACCACTTCGGCGCCCATCTGGGTCGCGAACATCCCCGGCCATTTCCAGGTCGGATCGGTGGTCACAAAGGTCTGGCCGGGACGCATCTTTGCCCGCACAAGCGTGCCAAGCGCATTGACGCCGCCCTCGGTCACCAGAGCGCTTCCCTCAACGCCCAGATCTTTCACGATGGCGGCGCGCAGGCTCTCGAAACCCAAAGGCGGCGCATAGGCATTATATTCGCCCCTGTCGATCGAGGCCTTCATCGCTGCCGTCACGGCGGGATGGGCCGGGATGTGGTTGGTGTTCTGCCCCATCCAGATCAGCTGATCATCCCGGCTCAGCTGGTCAAAATACTGGTTGCGCAGCTCAGGTCCGCTAAGTGTCTGTGTCATTGTCTTAAATCCTGGAAAGGGTCAGGCCAGCGCTGCAATCAGCATCGCGGCAAAGCGGTCGGTATCGGCGCGTCGGATCACGCGGGCATTGGGCGGGTCGGCATACCAGAGCTTGTCGATCAGCGCCTCTTCCGGGGTCAGGGGCGTGCAGATCGAGCTATAGGCTCGGGTGAGCTCGCCCTGGGTTTCGACATCGACGAGGCAATCAGCCGTTTCCAGCATGACCGCAGGGTCGATCAGACAGGCGCAGGTCAGGCTGTCAGGATGGGTCGAAAGCGGGCGACCATAGCGCTGCGCGGTGCGTTTGAACGGCGCCTGGCTGATGGTCATGAAGAACCTGGACAAAGGCGTGTCCATCGCCTCGATCCGGGCCAGCGCCGCATCAGGGAGCAGCCCCGATTTCATCGTCAGCGTCCAGGTCGAAAGCGTCAGCCTGAAACCTGCATTGACCACGATCTTCGCGGCCTCGGGATCGACGTAGAAATTGAACTCCGACGCCGGGGTGGTGTTGCCGAGACTGTTATCAAGACCGCCCATCACCCAGAGATGTTTCAGGTTTTTCGCGATGCGCGGCTCTTTGACATAAGCGGTCGCGATATTCGTGAGCGGCGCCTGGGCGAGGATCTCGATCTCGCCCGGGTTCGACATGATGGTGTCGATCAGGAAATCGACGGCATGGCCGGCCTCGGGGCGCTGCCGCGCCTTGGGGAAATTCGCGTCGGACATGCCATCGGCGCCGAAAAACTCGGTCGCGTCCACTGGCTTTCGCAGCATCGGCAGCGGGCAGCCGGGCCAGACCGGCACCTGCCCCGATGCGCCTGCGACCTCCAGCGTGTAAAGCGCGTTCTCGATCTGCTGTTCAAAGGGCACATTGCCGTTGCAGATGGTGATCGCCTCCAGCCGCACATGCGGCGCTTTCAGCGCGAGCAGGATCGAGAAGGCGTCATCCCCTGCGGTATCGGTGTCGATGATCAGCCGTGTCGCTGACAGCTCTGTCATGGCTTTCCTTTCCTCAGACGTTCCGCCGCCCTGTCGGCATAGGCGCGCGCGTTCAGCGCCACCTCGCCCAAACTGGCCAGCGACAGTTCAACAATGCCGGGCTGTTCCACCGAGGCACGCCGCGTTGCGGCGGCATCGGCAAAGAAATCAGCCACCGGCAGATCGGCAATCAGATGTCCCTCGGCCAGTGCGAGCACGCGCGCGGCATGGGCCGCGACGAAATCCATATCGTGACAGACCAGCAGCACCGCGCGCCCCTGCGCGGATTCGTCCCGGATGATCCGGCCCAGCCGGTCACGGTTCTCGCGGTCAAGCCCGCGCTGCGCCTCATCCAGCAGGATCAGCGCGGGGGTGCAGGCCAGGACCGAAGCCAGCGCCACGAACCGCCGCCGTGCCGCATCCAGATCAAGCGGATGGGTCGCCATCACCTCCGTCAGCCCGCAGCGGTCGGCAGCGTCGCTGATGCGGGCGCGTTCCTCTTCCGGGGTCAGACCCATCCGCGCGGGGCCGAAAGCGATCTCGCTTTCAACGCTGGCATTGAAGATCTGCTGTTCCGGCGCCTGAAACACCGTGCCGATATGGCGCGAGATTTCGGCGACTTTCATCCCGGCACTGTCGGCGCCCTGCACCAGAACCTGGCCTTCCTGCGGGCGCAGCAAGCCATTCAAAAGCCGCAGCATGGTGGATTTTCCGGCGCCATTGCGGCCCACCAGCGCCACCACCTCGCCGGGGTGGATGGCAAAACTGATATTCGAGAGCACGCGGGCATTGGAAACATAGCCAAAGCCCGCCCCCCTGAGATCAAGGATCGGCGCGCTCATTGTGAAACCCCGCTTGCCGCCAGCAAGGGACGGAGCACTGAGATGGCCGCCCCGGTGCTTTGCGGCATCGGCACCCCGGCCGGCCAGAGACCTGCGCTTTGCAGATATTCGGCCGCCAGACGGATCTCGGGCAGACCGAAGATCTCTGCGGTCCTCGGATGGGCCAGCAGCGCCGCGGCAGCGCCGTCAAAGATGATGCGGCCCGCGTCCAGCAAGACGAACCGCGCGGCCAGCCGCAGCGCTGTGGTCAGGCTGGCATCGGCCAGCACGATGGTCAGGCCCGCAGGCAGGCGTTCGATCTGATCCAGCAGCGCATCGCGCGATTCCGGGTCGAAATTGCTGGTCGGCTCATCCAGCACCAGGATCTCAGGCTGCATCGCCAGGGCCGCCGCAATGGAAAGCCGCTGTTGCTCGCCCCCTGACAGCGAAAACGGGTCCCGGTCTTTCAGCGCCTCAAGATTGCAGATGCGGATCGCATCTGAGATGCGGGCGCGGATCTCGGCTTCCGGCAGGCCCAGATTGCCAGGACCGAAGGCGATTTCATCAAACACGGTAAAGGCAAAACCCGAAAGCTGCTGCATCGGCACCTGGCCGGTGAATTGCGCAAGGCCAGGGCGGCTGGCCGCGTCATGGTCGCCGTAAGCCTTGCCCTGCACCGTCAGCCCACCGGTTTCAGCGGTCGCGGCAGCGGTCGGCAGCCAGCCCGCAATCCATTGCGCCAGCGTCGATTTCCCCGAGGCATTGGCGCCGAGAATGGCAATACGCTCCCCCGCCGCGATCTGCAGGCTGATGCCCGCCAGAACCCCGGGCCCGCCCGGCGTCCAGGAGAAATGCAGATTGTCGATTTCGATCAGTGCCAAAAGAATGCTCCGACAATCAGAAGGGGGGCGAGGCCCAGCATCACGCGGCGCGCGAGGCGCTGGCGGGGGCTGTCTTTGGGCGCGTCCAGCACCGTGCGGCGCGGGCGCGCGCGAAAGCCCCGTCCATCCAGCACCTGAGCGCGGTGGTCGATATCCGCAAGCGCCAGGGTGACCAGCGGCAGAAGAAGCGCCGGAAAGGCGCGGATCCGGGCGAAAAAACTGCCCTCAAGATCCAGACCGCGCGCCATCTGCGCCTCGCGGATGGCGCGGGCACGTTGGGTGAAAGGCTCCAGCAGCAAAAGCGGGCTGGCGATCAGATACGAGACGCCTGGTGGAAAGCCATGCGAATCCAGCGCCTTGAGGAGGGCAGACGGGTGGGTCGTGGTGACGAAAACCAAAGATCCCGACAAAAGCGCCGCGATCCGGCCAAGGATCTTGACCATATACATCAGCCCGTCATGGCTGAGATCCAGCCCGAGAAAACCAAAGCGGTTGGGGTGGTCCATGAGCATGCCATGGACCACGAAAAGCGCCAGGGCCAGCGGCCCCAGCGTGAGGGTCAGCCGCCGCAAAAAGACCGCACCGGCGCCGGCGACGGTGCCCATCAGGGTCGCGACCAGCGCGATCACGATGGTCGCCGCCGGTGGCAGCGCAAAGGCCGCCACCGCCACCAGCCCCAGCCCGGTGAGCCGTGTCAGCGGGTTGAGCCGGTGCAGCCAGCCCTCCCCCGGCACATAGAGCAGGGTTTTTTCGCGGTCTTTGTCTTTCGCGGCGGCCATGGATCAGCCCTGGCTGTAGCGGAAGAAGGGGAAGCCCGAGGTAAAGCGCGACGGCAGGCGTTTGATGATCGCCCAGGCCACCAGCACCGTCAGCACCTTGTCGCCAAGATTTTGCAACAGGTTTGCGATGCCGACCGATTCAATCAGCTTATTGCCGATGCCGACCATATAGGCGGTCAGGAAATCGGTGCCCGCGCCGGTCACGCCACCATAGACATAAACGATGATCGGGATCGCCACGATGGTCGAGAGAACCGCGATGACCACACCGGCCAGCACGGTCAGCGGGATCGCCCTGAACCAGCCGGCGCGGGCCAGCCCGCCGGCGACCAGACCGATGACGACCGAAACCGGGAAGAACCAAAGCGCGCCCGGATCAAGGATCAGACCCCAGATGACATTGGTCAGAAGCCCGGTCAGCGCTCCCGCAAAAGGCCCCGCCAGCACCGCGACCAGCACCGTGCCGATCGCGTCGATATAGATCGGCAGCTTCAGCCAGACGGCAATCTGCCCCACCACAATATTGATCACGATGGCCACCGCCATCAGGACCAGCGTTCTTGTATCAAGTTTCATCTGTCATCCCCATTCGCATATTTTCATTGATTTGCCGGACCGCTTTCTGCGGCCCGGATGACGAGCTCCGGATAGCCCGACATGTCACAGTGTTCGCGTGTGAAGACCTGATCGTCCAGCACGAGAAGCACGATCTCTAAGGTCGTATAGACCTCGCAGCCGATCATCATATGGCCGCCGGTCATCCGGCCCTCACCATCCGAGATCGCGAGATGGACATGGGCGGCGCCCTGGCCCGGCGCCTCAAGCCCGTTCAGCGCAATACCCGGGGCCGCGCATTCCACTGTGCCCGACATCGTGCAGACTTCGAAATGACCAGCCAGGATCGTCGCATCCGGCTGATTGGCAAAGCGGATCGCCGCCCGCGTCAGCGAGCCCACCGCCGAGACAAGCGCCGCGGCCCGGATGTTCTGTGCCACAACGAAATCGACCAGCTGGCCCAGAACTTCCTCACCCGGGCGCAGGCGAAGCGTGATGAAGCGCCCCCGGCTTGTGACCGGGGCGCGCAAGGTTTCATTTTGCGAATGCGTGTTCATATATCCCATTCTCCGCTTGCCATCGCCGCGCGGACGATGCCGATGGGGGTCGGGCGCAATGGCAGATGGGCGCGGTTATAGCCTGCCGCTATGGCCGTTACGCCGGCCTCTTCCAGCACCGCAGACAACCCTGCGCCGCAGATGCGGCCCTGACAGGGGCCCATGCCTGCCCTGGTCCAGAGCTTGACGGCCATCGCTTCGCGGGCGCCATCCTGGATCGCGGCCCGGATATCGGTGACCCGTACATCTTCGCAGCGGCAGATCAGCTCATCAGGGGGCAGGCTCAGCGGCAGGCGCTGCGGCGCGGGCCAGAGCGCCGCCAGCCGCGCCGCAAAATCCCGCGCCCGGCGCAGTGCCTTTATCGCGGTCTCATCCGGCGCAGCCGCAAAACCAAGCCCCCGCGCCGCCGAAAGCCCGGCAATCCGCCCCGAAAGCCGCGCCGGATTGGCCCCCCCGAGGCCGCAGGTCTCGCCAGCGGCATAAAGCCCCGCCAGACTGGTGCCGCCATCGGCGCCGGTCTGGCAATAGAACCCCCCAAGCGCCGGGTCATGACCGTGATCCGCGCCAAGCTGCGTCGTCAGATCCACCACCGGCTGAAAGCCATAGCCAATGGCCAGCGTCCCCACACCATCCAGCACCCGGGCCGCCGCCATACCGGGCTGGCCGTCCGGCCCAAGGGGCGCGATCTCGACCGCCTCGAGGCAGGTCGTTCCAAGCGCGCGTGTCACCATATGGCCAGAATGGCGGCGGGCGCGGCTGGCTTTGAGATCCGCCATCAGCCGCAGCGCCTCGGGGAGGCGCGAGGGATGCGCCAGAAACAGCCCGAGTGCCTCACGGACACCAGGGCGCCGCATCTCGACCAGATGATCAAGCGGCGCGCCGGCTTTGGCGAATGTCTGTGCCACGGCAAAGAGAAACGGACCCGATCCGGCGAGAACCGTCTTTCCCTGCGGCCCGAGGCTCCCGGTGCCGGTTTTCAAAAGCCGCTGCGCCGCACCGGCTCCGATCACACCGGGCAGCGTCCAGCCCGGGAAGGGCAAGGGCCGCTCCATCGCGCCAGTGGCGGCAATCACCGCGCCGGCCCGGATCACCCGCGCCGCACCTTGCTGCGAGACCGCCAGCCGGAAGCTGCCATCCTGGCGTTTCGCGGCATGGAACACCTCGGCCCGGGTCAGGATCTGCACGCCCCTGGCCGCCAGCCGGGCGGTGGCTTCACGCGCCAGCCGCACAGCGGGAGTATCGGTGAAGGGGCTGTCGCCCTGGGTGGGCTGCATGGAATATTGCCCGCCGGGTGCGGCGAATGTGTCAAGCAAGATCACCCGCGCGCCGGTTCCGGCAGCAGCCTCTCCGGCGGCAAGCCCGGCCGGTCCGGCGCCCACGATGGCAATGTCGCAATCCAGGATCTGCGCCACAGCGCCCTCGTCCGTGCGGAAATGGGTTTGAGGCTCAGACATGGCCGCCTCCGGCACTGCGACGCTGGTCAGCGGTGCGGATTTCCATCCCGCTCCGGCTGCGCTCCATACAGGCGCGGGTCCATTGGCCATCGACCTCGACCACGCATTCGAAACACAGGCCCATACCGCAAAACATCCCCCTTCGGGCCTGCAGCCGCGGGCTTTCGCGCCATCCCGGCGCGCGTTCCATCAGGATCGAGGTCAGCGGCAGGTCGGGGGCGACCTCGATCTCGTCTCCGTCAAGCGTGATGCGGATGGGCTGGCTCATGATCAGGCTGCCTGTTGTGAAAACCGCGCGGGCGCGTAAAGCGCGCGCGCCTGAGCGACCAGATCGGGGGCAAGACCGGCGCGGCTGTTGCCCGAGATTTCGCCCGCAAGATAGCGGCCCAGCATCAGCGCCCGGCAATAGCCCGAGCCATTGTCGCCGGCGCAGATCCACAGGCCTTCCGGCGCGAGCCGCCCCGCCATGAACCGCGCATCGGGCGAAACCGCCTCGAACCGTACCCAGGAGCGCAGGAGCACCAGATCCGCCAGCGCCGGAAACAGCCGGACCAGCATATCGATCGACGAGGTCACGAAACTCGCCGGCACTTCATTGATGCGGTCGCGCCCGGCAGCGCCTGAATCGACCGGGGTGATCACCGTGTTGAAAAGGATCTGGCCATTCACGCTTTGCTGGATCTGGGTATAGCCGGCATCGACGCCGCCCCGGCGTTCGACCGCGCTGACCACATGGCGGATGGTGCCGGGCGGCTGGCGCAGGCCCACAAGGCATTGCGCCTGGCGCGGGCGCAGCGGCACCATGACCCCGGCGGGCGCCGCGATTTCCTGCGACCAGGGTCCGGCGGCGAGAATGGTATGATCGGCGCGGATTTCCTGGCCGTTGGCAAGCCGGACACCGGTGATGCGTCCGCCCTGGGACAAAAGCGCAGCGGCAGGGCAATGTTCAAAAGCGAGCGCCCCCGCCTCCCGCGCGAGGCGCAGAAGGGTGCGGGCCGCGAAAAACGGGTTCACAGTGGCGCTGTCGGGCGCCCAGGTCGCGCCAAGGACCGGGCCGGTCAGGCCGGGCTCGATCTCGCGCAGCTGGGCAGGTGTGAGCAGTCGACAGGGCGCTCCAAGCGCGCTTTCTTCGGCCACCCAGGCCTCGCCGCTCTCCATTCCCTCCTGATCGAGGATGAAACCGATCTGGCCTTGTGGATTGTATTCGAACGGATTTCCGACTTTTGCGGCCAGATCACGCCAGAGACGGCAGGCCTCGGTCATCAGGTGGAACTCGGCCATGCCATGCATATGAACGCCGATCCCGGCCAGGCTGCCAGCGGTTACCGCACCGCCAAAAGACCGCGCTTCGATCAAAAGCGGGCGCAGACCCGCCTCGGCCAGCGCAAGCGCCAGCGACAGGCCAATCACCCCGCCGCCGAGGATGATCACCCCGGCCTCGCCTGGTGGCTGCACCTGTTGCCTTTGCATCGTCACGCGGCCCCCTCAGCCCAGCTGGCGGAGCGGAAGACGGTCGGCGCCGCCTGCCAGAAACGGGGGTCGCGCAGCCCGGCCGTGTCGGGTGCCGCGCCTTCGACCTCGCGCATCGCGCGAGCGGCGGCCTCCATATGGGCGGGGTCGGGAAAGCCGAGCCCCTCGGTCAGGGTGGCGCCGGTCAGCGACAGCGCCCGGATCGCGGCGAGCTGTGCGCTTTCCTCGGCATGGCTGCGCTCGGGCCGCGCGCGCAGACAGGCGGCGATGGCGCGTTCGGGGTCGTCGAACGCGATGGTCCAGCCCTCAAGCACCGCATCGACCACGGCCTGGACGATCTCTGGTTCGGCCTCGACCAGGCTTGCCGGCACGATCAGCCCGTCCTTCAGGATCTGCGTCCCCGAGGCGCGGCCATCGAAAATAACCAGCTCGTCATGGGGAATGGTTTCCTCGACCACATGCAGTTCGTGATAGGAGGTCATCTGCCCCGTCGCGGTTTCGCCTGCGAGGAAAGGCGCCACGGTATCGGGCATCGGGATCCGGGTGACGGCATCATCGGCCACACCGGCGCGGTGCAGCATCCAGCGCAGTTCCAGATCCTCATGCCCCGGCCAGACCCCGGCCCGGCGCCCGGCAAGATCGGCCAGTGTCGCGATGCCATCGGATTTGCGGGCGGGATAGACCAGCGGGCTTTGCTGCTGGATCGAAAGCAGCCAGCGCAGCGCGGCGGGATCGCGGCTTTCCAGCAGATGCGCCGGGCTTGCCACCGCCATATCGGCCTGGCCCTCGAAAATCGCATTCACATGTTTGCACGCGAAATCAAGCCCCTGGCAGCGGATCCGCACGCCGTTCTTTTCGGCCAGCCCCAGCTCTTCGGCCAGAAGATAGCCGGCGAACTGCGCCTGTTTGTGCCACAGAAGACGGATGCTGATGTCGCGCATGGGGATACTCCGGATGAAAATGGCAGCTCCGGCGCGGGATAAGCGCCGGAGACAGGATCAGACCTCAGCTCTCGCAGGCGATCTTGCGCAGCTCTGCGGGCGCAGCATCGACAAAGGCATTGGTATAGGCCTTCGCCAGATCGACAGGCGCGGTGATCAGCTCGGCCCCGAGCAGGATCTCTTGCGCGGTCTCGTAATTCGCAAGTTCCGTCTCGCCGAATTTGCCGTCAAGGGTCGGGCCGGCACAGGCCAATACCTTCATCGCCCTGATCTGCGCGATCTGGTGATCGCGGTCGAGTTCGGCATTGTATTTCAGCATGATATCCGCCGCAGCTTCGGGATCGGCAAAGGCAGCCTGCCAGCCCTGCAGCGAAACATCGACCACTTTTTGCACCATGTCCGGATTGGCCGCGATCACCTCTTCGGTGGTGAAGAGCCCGCCCGAAATCAGCTCGGCGCCATAATCGGCAGGGTCGAGATAGGTCAGACTGTCGGGGGCATGGCCGTTCTGATAGACAAGCTGCAATTCGTTATACTGCGTGACCTGCATCACATCGTAATCGCCATTCAGCCAGGAAATGATGTCATAGCCCTGGCTGACGATATTCACATCACTCTGCGCGATCCCGGCCTTTTTCAGCATGGCGAGGAATTCATGTTCGTCGCCGCCGAACCACAGACCCACTGAATGGCCTTTGACATCTTCGAGCTTTGCGATGCCGCTGTCCTTGCGCGCGATATAGGTGGTGGCCGATTTCTGGCCCCATTGGCTGACCATCACCAGCGGCACCCCATTCGAGCGCGCGGCGATGATCTGGTTCGGGTGGCCGATCCCGAATGTATCGACGCCGGTCGCCACCATCACCGAGGGCTTGATATCCGGGCCGGCCGGGCGCAGCTCCAGATCAACGCCGGCCTCTTTGTACCAGCCCTTGTCTGCGGCGACGATCGGGCCGGCAAACTGACCCTGCATCACCCATTCAAGCCGCATCGATTCTGCATTCGCGGCGAAGCCCGAGCCCAGAAGAGCAAGGCCGGCGATCAGTAGTTTTATCTCAGATCTCTGCATTTTCTCTCTCCGTTGGAAGGTCAGCCAGGGTTTTCCCCGGTCATTATTCGCGTGAGGCTGGTGGCGCCTTGTCAGGCGCTGTCAGCGCCCCCCGTCAGCGTCCGGGCTCCATCGAGGCGTGCCATGGCACGAACAGGCGTTCGAGCGCGGCCACGATCAGGAAGAACACGATCCCCAGCAGGGCCGAGAGGATCATCGCCGCCCAGAGTTTCGGCATCGCCATGGTGCGGTAAGTGGTCATGATCACGAAGCCGAGGCCGCGGTCGGCCTGGATGAATTCGGCCACGATGGCACCGATCACCGAAAAGGTGACGTTCAGCTTCAGCCCGACAAAGACATAGGGCATGGCGGTGGGCAGGCGCATTTTGAAGAAGGTCTGTGCCGGGCTTGCGGCCGAGATGCGGAACACATCCGCCACCACCCGGTCATAGCTTTGCAGCCCCTTCATCATGTTCAGCGCCAGCGGGAAAAAGCTCAGAAACGCGGTCACCGCGATTTTCGACCCGATGCCATGGCCGAACCAGATGATGATGATCGGCGCGATGGCGACGGTCGGGATGGTGTTGGCGGCGATCAGCAGCGGCATGAACCCCCGGGCCATGAACCGCGAATAGGCGAAGGCGGTGCCGATCACCGCCCCCATGGCCGAGCCGATCACAAAACCGGCCAGCGCCTCCCAGGCGGTGATGCCGGCATTATACATCAGCTGGCCGAAGCCGCTGGTCGCGGCCTCCCAGATGGCCGAGGGCGCGGGCAGCACATAGGGTTTGACCGCAAAGGCCATGCAGGCCCATTCCCAGAAGCCGAGAAGCGCCACCAGAACCACGACCGGCGGCCAGATATCCCCGAGGATTGCCGCCGACCGTTCCGCAAAGCGAGACGCCCTGGCCCGGCTTTTGCCCGATGCGGTGCCTGCGGAAAGCGCATCAGACATGGCTGTATCCCTTTTCAAGCTCGAGATTGCCCTGCCGCACGAGGTCTTCGAACAAGGGCAAAGCGCGGGTTTCAAGACTGCGCGGACGCGGCAGGTCGTTTTCGATGATCGATTCAATCCGGCCCGGGCGCGGTGTCATCACGACGATGCGATCCGACAGCAGCACTGCCTCGCGGATCGAATGGGTGACCAGCACCACGGTGACACCGGTGACTTCATGGATATGGGCAAGCTCCATATTCAGCCGGTCGCGGGTGATCTGATCAAGCGCGCCGAACGGCTCATCCAGCAGCAAAAGATCGGGCTTTGTCGAAAGCGCCCGCGCAATTGCGGCGCGCTGGCGCATGCCACCCGAAAGCTGACGCGGCCGCGCCCTTTCGAACCCTTTCAGACCCACAAGGTCCAAAAGCTCCTGCGCGCGGGCCTCGCGCTTTGCACGCGGGCTGCCATGCAACTCCAGCGGCAAGGCGACATTTTCGATGATCGTGCGCCAGTCAAGCAGCGCCGCCTCCTGGAAAACAAAGCCGATCCGCCGGTCCAGGCGTTCTGCCTTCGGCGATTTGCCATTGATCCTGACCTCGCCCGCGCCGGGATCGAGGAGATCGCCAAGAATGCGCAGCAGCGTCGATTTCCCGCAGCCCGAAGGCCCGATCAACGAGACGAACCCGCCCGTCGGGATCGTCAGATCCACGTCAGAAAGCGCGTGAACCTGACTGCCCTGTCTGCCATAGGTCAGCGACAGGCGGCGGATTTCGACGGCGATCGACAAAGGCTCAGCCATAGCGTTTCCCCCCGGCGAACCAGTCGGAATAGTCCTCGCTGGTGCGCACCGTTACCGACCCTTTGATCAGATAGCCGAGCAGCGCATCCCAGCCGTTTTCATGGCCGTACCCGCTGTCGCCCGAACCGCCCCAGATCGAGCGCGGGTCATTCTTGTGATGGTCATTGATCCAGGCCACCCCCGCCTTCAGCCGGTCGGTAACCCGGTGGGCGCGCATCACATCGCGGGTCCAGACCGAGGCACCAAGGGCGAAGGGCCCGGCATTGGCCAGTGCGATCCCGTCTTCTTCGCTGTCAAAGGGCGTGACCGAGACGACGGGGCCGAAAACCTCTTCGCGAAACAGCCCGGCCTCGGGCGGTACATCGGCGAAAACGGTGGGGGGGACGAAAAAGCCACCTTTGAGCCCTTGCGGCAGCGCGCGCGGGCGGCCGCCCGCGATCAGCCGAAGGCCCCCGGCTTCAGCCCGCGCAATGAATCCCATGCAGCGGTCGCGCGATTTGCCCGAAATCACCGGGCCGATATCGGTCGCAGGGTCAGACGGATCGCCCTGGTGCAGCGCCTCTGCCCGGGCCGCGAGTCTTTCACAAAACGCGTCATAATGGCCGCGCTGCACAAGGAAACGACTGCCTGAGACACAGGTCTGCCCTGCGGCCACAAATCCCGAGAAAAGCGCCCCCGCAACCGCTTCGTCCAGTTGCGCATCGTCGAAAACCAGGACCGGTGTCTTGCCGCCAAGCTCCAGCGTGCAGGGCACCAGCCGTTCCGCCGCCGCCGCTGCCACGCGCCGGCCGGTCGTGGTGCCGCCGGTCAGATCGACATGGGCGACATGCGGGTTCGCGACCAGCATCTTGCCGGTCTCGATACCACCGGTCACCACATTGATCACCCCCGCCGGAAAACCCGCCTCCATCGCCCATTGGCCGAGGAAAAGCGGCGTAACCGGTGCCAGTTCTGACGGCTTCACCACCACGACATTCCCTGCCGCCAGCGCCGCCGCCAGTTTTTTCACAAGGATCAGGATCGGATGGTTCCAGGGGGTCAGCAGCGCACAAACGCCATAGGGGCGATAGCGCGTATAGGTCAGAAACCCGCCTTTCACCCGGTTCGAGCCACCTTCCAGCCCGGCAAGGATCCCGGCGAAATAGTCGAACCATTCCGGGATCCTGGACATCTGCGCCCGCATCTCGCGGATCGGGCGCCCGGTCACGGCACTTTCCAGCGCCGCGAGATCCGCCATCTTTTCGCGCAGCACCCCGGCCAGCGCCCGCAACAGCTTTGAGCGCTCATCCGGATCGGTTGCCGCCCAGGCCGGAAAGGCGCGGGCGGCGGCCTCACAGGCGGCCGCGACATCCTCCTCCCCCGCTTCCCTCACCCGCCATCCGGGCAGACCCGTCGCGGGGCGCAACACCTCATGGCTGTTGCCCGAGGCCGCATCCTGCCAGCCGCCGCCGTGGAACAGCGGAAAGCTCTGGAAAGGCACCGGATCGAGAAGGGGGGTGAAGGAGATGCTCATCAGATGATCGACGCCCTGGAGGCGATGCCGCCATCAACGGTAAAGATCGCGCCCGAGGTATAGCCCGAGCGGTCCGAGGCGAGGAATGCCATCAGATCGGCGATCTCGCGCACCTTGGCCGGGCGCCTGAGCGGATAGGTCGCAAGCAGCTCTTCCCAGCGGCTTTCATCGCCATACCAGTCGACCGCGCGGCGCTTCAGCAGCTTGTAGATCCGCGTGGTATCGACCGGCCCCGGATTGACGCCCACCACCCGGATATTGTCTTCCAGCGAGCGCCCGCCAAGCGCACGGGTAAAGGCCATGAGGCTTGCATTGCCGGTGGTGCCGGCGATGTAATCGGCGTCATAGCGTTCGCCCGCATTGCCGATATCATTGATGATCACGCCGCCGCCGGCTGCCTTCATCACCTGATAGAACTGGCGGCACATGTCGATATAGCCGAAAACCTTCAGCTCCCAGTTGGCACGCCATTCGGCATCGGTGGTCGAAAAGAGATTGCCGCCCGGGATGACGCCCGCATTGTTGATCAGCACATCCGGCGCGCCCACCTGCGCCAGCAGGGTCGCCACCGCGCCCTCGGTCGTCAGGTCCAGCGGAATCGTGGTAACCTCGCTGTCAAACCGCGCGCGCAACCGGGCCGCGATGGCCTCCAGCTTGTCCTGCGAGCGTGCGGTCAGATACAGGCGCGCACCTTCTTCGGCGAAAGTTTCGGCAAGGCCTTCGCCGATGCCCTGCGACGCGCCCGTGATCAAAACGCGCTTTCCACCAAGTCCAAGATCCATGGGGCTTCCTTTGCAGTCTGGAGAATCTGGCCACATGGGCCGTGCCGAAGGTTGAGTTCCGGCCTGTTGAGGTTAAACTATGCCGCGTATGCCAGATGTATACAAGAATTTTGAATATTTTCGCTCATGGTCAAAATATGCACAAATAATAGGCATTATTTGATCAATTATGACCGAAAATTGTGCTTAATGTAACCGTGACACAGAAAGTAGCCCGATGAGTGGAAATACCGGCAACCGAATGACCGAGGTGCCTCATGAGATTTCCAGGGGCGTCGCTCAAAAAACAGGCGAATCGGCAATGGAAATTCCGGCCCGGCCTTTGACGCTTGCGGGTGAGATCGCCGCCACGCTCGAGAAGGAAATCATCACCGGCGACCTCGCGCCGGGGCAGCGCCTTGACGAACAGATGCTGGGCAACCGGTTCAACGCCTCCCGTACCCCTGTGCGCGAGGCGCTGCGGCTGCTGGCGGCAAGCGGCCTTGTCACCTCTGAGCCGCGCCTCGGCACGCTGGTGTCACGGCCGACCGTCTCCGAGATCATGGATCTGTTTGAACTCGTTGGCGAGATGGAGGCCGTCGCGGCCCGGCTGGCCTGTGAGCGGATGACCGAACATCACCGCATCGCCATCGCTGACAGCCATGAGGCCTGTCGCCTGGCCGCCGCCGGGGCGGATGTCGACCTTTATATCCGCATGAATGACCTGTTCCATGCCGCGATCCACGCCGCATCGGACAATCGCGCTCTGATCGCCCAGATCGGGGCGCTGAACAAACGGCTGATGCCCTATCGCCATTTCATCACCTTCCGCCCCGAGCGCAACCAGGCGGCAACCCAGGAACATGAGCTGCTGGCCGCCAAACTGTTATCCGGAGACGCCCCGGCGGCGGCGCGGGCGATGCGCGAACATGTCGGGATGCTGGCAGAAGACGCGCTTGTCCTCGCGCGGAGCCTCAAGCTCTGAAATGTTCAGAGCAGTGCTCCGTCTCGGGCGGCCTGCACATTTCAGCCTGGCCCGCAGGGATGAAATTGACGAACATATAGTGAACATATACTGTCGCGCGTATGGCAAGACCCCTTCAGGACAAGCTGGCGATCCTTTCGGATGCGGCGAAATATGATGCCTCCTGCGCTTCCAGCGGAGGCGAGAAACGTGATTCCCGCAAAGGTGGCATCGGATCTTCGGGCGGCGCCGGCATCTGCCACGCCTACACGCCCGACGGGCGCTGCATCAGCCTTTTAAAAATCCTGATGACCAATTTCTGCATCTTCGACTGCGCCTATTGCATCAACCGCGTGTCATCGAATGTCGAGCGCGCGCGGTTTTCGGTCGATGAGGTCGTCTCGCTCACGCTGGAATTCTACCGGCGCAATTATATCGAGGGGCTGTTCCTGTCATCGGGGATCATCCGTTCGCCCGATCAGACCATGGCGGATATGGCCCGCATCGCGCGGGTCCTGCGCCAGGAGCACGGCTTCAGGGGCTATATCCATCTGAAGACCATTCCCGATGCCAGCCCGGATCTGATCCGCGAGGCAGGGCTTTATGCCGACCGCCTCTCGATCAATGTCGAATTGCCCGCCGATGCCTCGGTGCGCCGCTTCGCTCCGGAAAAACGCCCCGAGACAATCCGCTCTGCTATGGCGCAGGTGCGGCTCGAGGGGGAGGCGGCGAAAGAGAAGACCCTGACCGGCAGGCGCCCGCCGCGTTTTGCCCCCGCAGGCCAGTCGACGCAGATGATCATCGGCGCGGATGGCACCGATGATGTGACGATCCTGCAAAGCTCGACCCGGCTTTACACCGGTTACAAGCTGCGGCGGGTCTATTACTCGGCCTTCTCGCCGATCCCTGATGCGTCATCGGCCCTGCCCCTGGTGCAGCCGCCGCTCCTGCGCGAACATCGGCTGTATCAGGCAGACTGGCTCCTGCGTTTTTACGGCTTCAGCGCCGAAGAGATCGCGACCGGCGCGACTGCCGGGCATCTGGATCTGGAGATTGATCCGAAACTGGCCTGGGCGCTGCAGCATCGCGGGCTCTTCCCGCTGGATGTGAACCGGGCGGCGAAGGATATGCTGTTGCGGGTTCCGGGCTTCGGCACCCGTACGGTCGACCGCATCCTGGCCGCGCGCCGCTCGCACGGCTTACGCTATGAGGATCTCGTGCGGATGGGCGCCCTGATGAAAAAGGCGCGGCCCTTCATCACGGCCCCGGGCTGGTCGCCGGGCGGGCTGACCGACAGCGCCGGCCTGCGCGCCCGTTTCGCACCACCGCCAGAGCAGCTGTTGCTTATATGAGCTTCGCCGTCACCCTGCCCGATCAGGGGCAGTTCGCAGCCTGGCGGCAGGCGGCGCGGCTTGCGATAAGCCACCGCATCCCTCCCGGCAAGATCGACTGGGCCGGCGGGGCCGGGCTTTTCGCGACCGATCCGCTGCCGGACAGCCCTGGCCCGCATCAGGCACGGGTGCCGGAGCAATTCGTGAAACTGGCAGGCTCGGTCATCTGGCATTCTGCGCCAGAGCGGTTCGCCCTGCTCTATCAGGCGCTCTGGCGACTGGACGCGCGCGAGGGGGAGCCTCTGTCGCAAACCGATCCGCTCGGGCGGCGACTGACCCTGATGACAAAGGCCGTGGGCCGCGACATCCACAAGATGCATGCTTTCGTGCGGTTTCGCGAATTGCCTTCTGACGGCAGACGCCGTTTTGCGGCCTGGTTCGAGCCCGGGCATAACACGCTGGAACCCGGCAGCAGTTTTTTCGCGAAACGCTTTGCCGATATGGACTGGATGATCGCCACGCCGCGCCTGACCGCCAGGTTCGAGGCGGGACAGCTTGCCTTTCATCCCGGCGGCGCGCGTCCCGATCTTCCCGAAGATGCCTCGGAAAGCCTCTGGGCCACCTATTTCGCCAATATCTTCAACCCGGCACGGGTGAAACTTGATGCGATGCGCTCGGAGATGCCGAAGAAATACTGGAAGAACCTGCCCGAGACGCGGCTGATCCCCGATATGCTGAAGGATGCAGAAGCGCGGGTGCAGCGGATGCGTGAGGCGGCGGCCAGCGCACCGCGCCCCGGTGCCGCCGCTGTTTCGACCCGCTACCGCGCTACGATGCCCGCAGCTCAGGATCTGCCAGAGACACTGGCGGCGGCGCAGCATGCGGCGCAGCAATGCCGCCGCTGCGGTTTATGTGAGGCGGCCACCCGGACCGTCTGGGGAGAGGGCTCTGCAACCGCCCGCCTGATGCTGGTCGGCGAGCAGCCCGGCGACCGCGAGGATCTGGCGGGCCGCCCCTTCATCGGCCCCGCCGGACAGCTTTTGCGGCACAGCATGGCGGCGGCCGGCCTCGACCCGGCTTCGGTCTGGCTTACCAATGCGGTAAAGCATTTCAAATTCAGCCCGCGCGGCAAACAGCGCCTGCATCAGACCCCGGACCGCCAGGAGATCCTGCACTGCCGCTGGTGGCTCGGGCTGGAGCTGAGCTTTATCCGGCCAGATCTTGTGCTGGCGCTTGGTGCCACGGCGGCGCTTGCCCTGACCGGCAGGGATGACCCGATGACCGCCCGGCGCGGGCAGATCGAGACCGGCCTCCATGGCGGGCCGGTGTTGATCACCTGGCATCCCTCGGCAATCCTGCGGCAGCGGGACCCCGGGGCCCGGGCCCGGATGACCGAAGACCTTGCAGCCGATCTTGCGACGGCGCGCCATCACCCCTGAGTGAACGCGACGTCATCCCGGGGAACCTGAGAGCCGCTTTGCCGTTGAACAGGTGTGAGTTCGTTTACTTGTTCTAAAAGGAGAGCTGACGATGGCAGAGGCCGCAGACGATATCCGCGCCAATCTGGAGAAGCAGATCACCGATCTGAAGAAAGAAGTTTCCAGAATGAGCAAATCTCTCGCGTCGCGGGCGTCAGACGCGATGGATGACGCGGAAGATGCCTTCGAGGAAGGCAAAGGCCGGGCACGGCAGGCTGCGTCGCAGGTTCGCGAACAGGCCCAGCTTACGGTCGGCGCGATGCGCGAAAACCCCGGCACAACGGCAACCGTTCTGACCTCCGTTGGCCTGATGGGCGTTGCAGCGGGCTTTGTGCTGGCAGGGCTTTGCGCCGGTGATCGCCGGCGCTGACGCCTCCGTCGGCAACGGACGGCCGGGGCCGGGCCTCTCCCCTCCCCCTGCCCCGCCCCGGCCTAACGCGGCCCGTGTATTTACACGCGGGCCGCATCCTTATGTCCTCGCGACCAGGCCAGCCCGAAGGAGCGCGACCAACCATGCTGAGACCACTTTTTTTCATCGTGCCGGTGGTCGTGGCCGGGTTGCTGATCGGCTGGCTCAACATCCCCGGCGCCTGGTATGAGAGCCTCGTGAAGCCCGGCTTTAACCCTCCAAACCAGGTTTTCGGCCCGGTCTGGACCGCCCTTTACGTTCTGATCGGCCTCGTCGGCTGGCGGGTCTTTGACAAAACACCCGATCAGCCGCTCCGCTGGCTCTGGATCCTGCAAATGGGGCTGAACTTCGCCTGGTCGCCGGCCTTTTTCGGGCTGCAAAACATTGCACTCGCATTGGTTATCATCCTTGCTCTGCTCGCGACGCTGGTCGCTTTCAGTCTGAGAGCGAGGACGAAAGAGCCGATCTCAGCCCTGCTGTTTCTGCCCTATATCGCCTGGGTCGCCTTTGCTTCGCTGCTCAATATCGCGATCTGGCGCCTGAACTGAGCCGAGGCGCGGAGTACCACTGCCGCAACCGGGCAGGGAAATCGGTGCTGATCATCGACCTATTGCGAGGACAGTCGGCTACCGCTGCCCCTTTTTCGGGCGGCGGAAGCGGGTTTTCAGCCGCTCCCACCCTTTGAAGATCCCGCGCTTTGCCGGGCTCTCGAACATCTCGTCCGGGCCGTTCGGATCGAGGATCTCGTTTTCGGCGAGCCATGCTCCGATGGCGGAGAGGTCCGGGACCTCGTATGGGACGAGGCTGCGGCCTGGTCCGCGCAGCGCCCCGACGGTGGCGATCAGCGAGCCTGTGTCCTGCAGGCTGGCGGCGACCTCCTCTGGTGTGACGCCCAGATGCTCGGCCAGCAGATCATTGCGCAGCGCCGCGATTTCATCTTTCAGATCCGCGTTGCCCGGCTCATCCGCCGAGAGGATCACATCGCATTCACTGTCGAGCCGCATCGAGCGGTTGTTGAAATTCGAGGATCCCACCCGCAGGATCTGATCATCCACAACCATGACCTTGGCATGGACATAGATCGGCTTCCCGCCTGCGGTCTGCGGATGCAGAATGCACAGACGGCCGTGGTGGTCGATCCGCTGCAAAGCCTCGACCAGCTTCGCGCGGGCAGTGTCCATCGCCAGCGGCTCCAGCCAGCCATAGGCGGTATGCGGCATGACGATGACGATCTCGGGCGGGTCCGCCTCTGCAAGCCGTTCGGCAATGGCGTGCGCGATCCTGCGCGAGGCGAAATACTGGCTTTCGGCATAGATCATCCGCTGTGCCCGCGCGATCATATCGATCCAGGCGGCCTCGATCTCATGGACCGGTTCCTGCCCGTCCATCTTCGGGATGGTCCGCGAAATGCCAAGCCGCATCTCTGTGAACGACGTCGCCAGCCCTTCGGGCCAGCACTCGTGACACTGGGAACAGGGTTCAAGGCTTTCCCCCGTGGCGTTCAGCCAGCGCGCCCGCGCCAGATCGCCAATCGCCCGCGCGGCGTCCCCGTCAAAGGCGCTGGTCGCATCATGCCAGGGATCCGTGGGCCGCCCGTCCGGGCTGACACGCCGCGGATCATCATCGAGATGGTCGCGCGTGTCCCATCGCTGCATGGTCAGATCAATGCCGCCGGCAAAGGCGATACTGTCGTCAATCGCCACGATCTTCTGGTGATGCGATCCGGCCAGCGGGTGCTTTGCGTCAAGCTTCAGCGTGATCCGGGGATGCGCCTTCCAGCGCAGAATGGTGAAGATCGTATTGCCGCGCAGCATCGCCCTGAAAGCACCCGTATCCCAGCGAAGCAGCCTGATCTCCAGGGACGGCGTCCGATCCGCCAGCCAGAGGATAAAATCCCCGAGACGCTCAGGCCCCCCGTCATTGCTGTCGCCAAAGGTGATCCGGGTGTCGAAATCCCAGCCCACCAGCATGATCGAATGCCGGGCCTGAAGAAGCGCCTTGCGCAGGGATACGAAGTAATCCGCGCCATCAATGACAAAGGCAAATCGCTGCGCGGTCTCGACCCTCCAGCAGGTTTCACCTGGTCGCAGCAGTGGGCTTTCGGACATATTCCCTCACACCGCATTCATCATATCGGCAACGCCCGGGCCTGGCAGAGGTTCCCTCGCAACCGGCAGGGGTATCAGCCATCAGCGCGTCACTGCGGCGTATCTGCCCCCGCGCAAATGATGCGGTTGCCGCTTTTTTCCTGCAGCAGCGCGAAATGGGGATGTTCCTGCGCGGCTGCGTCCATGATGATATGGTCGGGTTCACTGGCCGATGCAAAAGAGATACGCCCGCAGCGCCCCAGTTTCGATCCATCCGCCAATAGGATCCGGCGCGTGGCGCTGGCAAAGACAGCCCGCGCGATCTCGGCCTCTTCGACGAGTATGCTGGTCGCGCCATCCGCCGCGCTCAGGCCATAGGGCGATGAAAACGCGATGTCGGCGCGCACATTGGCGATTGCGGCAAGGGTCGTCATGCCACAGGTCGAAGCGGGGGCAGGGATGAAATCGCCGCCAAACAGGATGGCGCGGTTCTGGCGCGCGCGCGACGTGGCCGTGCTCAGATGATTGGCGACTTCGACCGAATTGGTGAAGACCAGCAGCCCGCTCAGCCCGGCCAGTTGTCCGGCGAGGCAGGCAGTGGTGCTGCCCGCATCGATCAGCAAGGTCTGGCCGGGGCTGACGAGCCGCAGGCAGGTCCCGGCAATCGCCCGCTTTTCGCGCAGATTCTGGCGGGTCCGTTCCGGATACGGCGCTTCATTCTCCGCATGTGACGGCACGATGCCGCCATGAATGCGCCGCAGGGCCCCCGCATCTTCCAGCTCTTTCAGGTCGCGCCGCACGGTTTCGCGTGAGACGCCAAGCTCGGTGACGATCCTGTCGATGCTGACCTGACCAAAAGTTTCCAGAAGGGCGCGGATCCGCTGATGACGCTTTGCCTGCCACATGGGGCGAAGACCTTTTGTTAACTGTTCAGAAAGGCCAGGGCTTCGCGGTGCAGCGCGGGCGTTGCGGCAGCGATGACCTGCTCGCCGGAGCCGATGGTCAGTGGTTTACCCTGCCAGTCGGTGATGACGCCGCCAGCCTCGGTGACCACCGGCGCGATGGCAAGAAAGTCATATGGCTGCAGGCGGCTTTCGACAATAAGGTCGATATGTCCCGAGGCGAGCAAGCCATATCCATAGCAGTCGCCGCCGAAACGCTGAACCCGGGACGCATCGCGGATCGCCTCGTAATGCGGGCGTTCGCTGCTGTCAAAATAGTCAGGCGAGGTGGTGTAGAACCGCGCCTGGGCCAGGGTTTCACAGCTGCTGCTGCGCGCGGCGCTGTTTGTTCCATCGGCGCCGTGAAAGCGGCAGCCATTGCCGGCGCTGGCGACCCAGGTCTCGCCGAGGGCCGGCATATGCACGATGCCGAGCTGCGGGTGATCTTCGGTGATCAGGGCCATCAGAGTGCCCCAGATCGGCCAGCCGGTGATAAAACTGCGGGTTCCGTCAATCGGATCGACGACCCAGGTCGGAGCGCCGGACTGGCCTTCCAGGCCGAATTCCTCGCCCAGAATTGCGTGTCCCGGAAAAGCCGCGCGCAGCCTGTCGCGCAGCAAAGCCTCGACCGCGCGATCTGCTTCGGTGACGGGGCTCTGGTCTTCTTTGATGTCAATCGAGACCGGCTTGCGGAACCATTGCATGCCCAGCCTTCCGGCCTCGGTCGCGATTTCGAACGCATAATCAGCCATTTCGGCCGGAATTGTCCGATTTCCTGGCGCTGCTGTAACCATGTCCGGACAACTCCTGTGCTGGAATGATCATTTTTAAAAAACCTCAATATAGCACAAATGCACAGATTGCCACATCGTCAAGCCTGCGTTACCGTTTCTGAAAAATAAAACCAATCAACAGGAGAAGGCTTATGAAGAATACTATTTCACTTCTTGCCGGACTTGCTCTCGGGGTGGCGGCTTTGCCGGCACTGGCGGGTGAGATCACAGTCTATTCGGCGCTGGAAGAAGACGAGATTGCCGCCTACCTGGAGCGGGCAGCAGCCGATATGCCGGATGTTACCGTCAATCTTCTCCGGCTTTCGACCGGCGACCTGGGCGCACGGCTGATTGCAGAGGCCGGCAATCCCCAGGCCGATGTGATTTGGGGCTTTGCCCTCACCAATATGCTTAACCCGGCGATCTATGACCAGCTTGCGGGCTATGACGCCAAAGGCGAGGACGCCCTTGGCGCGCAGTTCCGCGACAAGGATGGCCGCTGGTTCGCGCCCACGGGCTATGTCGGCGCTTTCTGCGTCAATACCGAACGTCTGGCCCAGCTCGGCGCGCCGGTCCCCACCTCCTGGGAGGATCTGAAGAACCCCGCCTATAAGGGCGAGGTGGTGATGCCTGATCCATCCTCTTCGGGCACCGGCTATCTGCAGATCGCCGCGATCCTGCAGGGCGCGGGGGACGAGGCCGGCTGGCAGCTGATCAAGGATATCGACCCGAATATGGCACAATATACCACCTCTGGCTCGCGGCCCTGCCGCATGGCCCAGGCCGGTGAATTCGCCATCGGGGCATCGCTTTCCTACGTGGCGATGCAGGGCATCGATGAGGGCTATCCGATCCAGATGGTGATCCCCTCGGATTACGCCGGCTTTGAGCTGGAAGCCAACGGGCTGATGGCTTCGGCGAAAAATCCCGACGATGCGAAGCGTTTCCTTGACTGGACGCTGGGGGAAGGCGCGGCCGAGGCCTATGCGGCGCGTAAGGATCTGGTCACCATTCCCGGTGTGCCGCGGTCGCCCCAGGCCGAAAAAGCCGGTCTGCCGGAAGATCTTTCCTCGGTGCTTTTCCCGATGAATTTCGCCGCTTCGGGCGAGGCGCGCGATGCGATCCTCACCAAATGGCGCGAGACCGTCGGGCGCTGAGACACCTGATCTGTGGGATGCGGCGCCTTTTCCGCATCCCGTCTTCACCGGTCTCCGGTACAAAGCAATTCTGGTTTTGAGTGAGGTAAGATGACCCTGGACATCCGAGGGCTGTCGAAATTCTATGGCACATTTCAGGCGCTGAACGAGATCGATCTCTCGGTCGGCGACAGTGAATTCGTTTGTCTGCTCGGGCCTTCGGGCTGCGGCAAGACCACGCTGTTGCGGGTGATCGCCGGGCTGGAAAGCTTTGAGACCGGCGAGATGATGCTGGGCGGGCGGGATCTTGCCACGATCGGGGCGCGGGACCGCGGCTTTGGCATCGTGTTCCAGTCCTATTCGCTGTTCCCGCAAATGACTGCGGCGCAGAATATCGGCTATGGGCTGAAATTGCGGCAGCGCCCCCGGGCCGAGATCTCCGCGCGGGTCGAAGAGCTGCTGGCGCTGGTCAGACTTGAACAATTCGCCGACCGCCTGCCCTGGCAGCTTTCCGGCGGGCAGCAGCAAAGGGTGGCGATTGCGCGCGCCCTGGCGGTGCAGCCGGCGCTTTTGCTGCTGGACGAGCCGCTTTCGGCGCTGGATGCGCGGGTTCGGGCCGGGCTCAGGACCGAAATCCGTCAGATGCAAAAGCGGCTTGGCATCCCGACCATCATGGTGACCCATGACCAGGAAGAGGCGCTGACCATGGCGGACCGGGTGGTCTGCATGAGCGCAGGCCGGATCGAGCAGATCGGCTCTCCGGCGGAAATCTACGCGCGGCCGGCGACCCGCTTTGTCGCCGATTTCGTTGGCAGCTCGACCCTGTTGAGCGCCGCGCGTGCGGCGGGGTTCGGCGTCACGCCGCCCCCGGGTCAGGGCGACAGCCTTTTCGCGCTGCGCCCGGAAGATGTGCTTATCCGCGAGGATGCGGCGGCCGCAGGCCGGGTGCGGTCGATCACCTTCCTCGGCAATGTCAGCCGCGTCGAGGTCGACTGGCAGGGCGAAACCATCCTGGCAGAGACCCACCGCCTGCCCGGATTTGGCGAGGGCGCCTCGGTTGACCTCAGCCTCCAGCCGGGCGCCGGTGTCTGGGTTCAGCCATGAGCGCGGCCGGCAAACGCGTCGCGCGCGGCCTGGATACCCCGTTTGAAGAGCGGCTCTTTCAGCGCGTGGTGCTGCTGGTGCCACTGGCGGGGCTGGCGCTCTTCTTCCTCTATCCGCTGGCGATTGTGATCTGGCGCAGCCTGTTGCAACGCGACGGCGCGGTGGGGTTTGGCAATTACCGCGAGATCCTCGCGCTTGATCACCTCTGGCGCGTGGTGTGGAATTCGATGGTGATGAGCGGCCTGACCGCGCTGATCTGTGTCAGTCTTGGCCTTGTGATCGCCTATGCGATGAGCCGCAGCAGGATACCGCTGCGCTGGCTGGTCTCGCTGGCACTGATCCTGCCGCTGCTCGCGCCCTCGCTGGTGCAGGCGCTCGGGCTGATTTTCATGTTTGGCCGCAATGGCCTGCTGAATTACCTGACCGGGATGCAAATGCAGATCTACGGCCTGCCCGGCCTGGTGATCGCCAATTCGATGTATGCTTTGCCCCAGGCCGTGATGATCCTTGCGGTCGCGCTGCGCTATGCCGACCGGCGTCAATATGATGCGGCGCTGGTGCTGGGCGCCTCGCCCTGGCGGCGTTTTGTCGATATCACGCTGCCATCGCTGCGGTTCGGCCTTCTGAGCGCGGGTTTTGTCTGTTTCACCGTGACCATTACCGATTTCGGCAATGCGGCGGTGATTGGCGGCAATTACCGGGTGCTGGCCTCCGAGATTTACGCCCAGGTCGTCGGCCAGATGAATTTCAACATGGGCGCGGTGGTCGGGATCCTGCTGCTGATCCCCACTTTGCTGGCCTTTTATCTTGAAAAAGTCGCCGCACAGCGCGGCGGCACCCAGGAAGGCGCGATCCCGGTCGAGCCCGACCGCTGGGCGCCGCGCGATATTCCGCTTTGGGCAGCCAGCTATCTGACCGCGCTGTTCCTGATTGCGATTGTCGCGGTGGTGATCTTCGCAAGCTTTGTGCAGCTCTGGCCCTATAAAATGAGCCTGACGCTGAAGAACTACAATATCACCACCCATGGCGGCTATGATCCGCTCTGGACCTCGCTTTATGCCTCGCTGATCACCGCGACCTTTGGCACACTGATGTTGTTCGCCCTGGTGCTGGCGCAGCGCAAGATGTCGCGCGGCCCGGCAAGGCTGGTCTATCTGCTGGCGATCATTCCGGTTGGCGTGCCCGGGCTGGTGCTGGGGCTGTCTTACGTGCTGTCCTTCAATGTGAAGCCGGTCTTTCCTGGCATTCTTTACGGCTCGGCCCTGCTGATCGCATTCTGCAACTTCTACCATTACCATTCGCAGGGATTCCTGACGATGGTGACGGGCGTGCGCAACGTGCCGCGACAGCTTGAGGAGACCGTGACCACGATCGGTGGCGGTGTCTGGGCCAACCTGCGCGATGCGATCATTCCGATCATGGTGCCAACGCTGATTTCGGTGTTCTTCTTCCTGTTCATGCGCGGGATGGTGACGCTGTCGGCGGTGATTTTCCTGATCACCCCGAAGCTGAGCGTCGGCGCGGTCTCGGTGATGCGGCTGGATCAGGCAGGCTCATCGACACAGGCGGCGGCCTTCTCGGTGCTGATCATGCTGACCGTGCTGGCAGCCATGGGGCTGATGCGCCTGCTCCTTCTGGCGCAGGCGCGGTACAATGGCCGCCCGGGGAAGGGAGAAATTGCCGCCTGAAGGGATGGTCATGCTTTGCAGCGCCGCTGCAAACCGGATCTGCGGCACGAAGAACACGCGGTGTTAACCGGCACATAAAAGCGATGCGAGGTGGCGCAGCCGCGCGCTGGTCTCCTGGGTCCAGCGGAAGGAGAAATTCAGCGCCAGCGCCGCGGCGAAATTGGCCCCGGGATCGGGCGTGACAGGTGCAAAGATCGTGCCGGGCAGAAAACTGGTCCGGGCCTTGCCCGCTTCGCGCAAAAGCACGCCCTGGTCCAGCGGCGCGGGCAGGCTCAGCCAGCAGGTGAAGCCCCCCGCCGGATCAGAAAGCACGCCCCGTCCGCCCAGGGCTTCGGTCAGGATCGCACGGCCCTCCTGCATCCGGCGCGCGAGCGTGCGGTTGAGGTTGCGCAGCTGGCGGTCATAGCTGCGCCCCGAGAGATAGCGCGCGATGCCCCATTGCACGAAACCGTCGCGCAGACGGTGCCCGTTCATGTAATGGGTGACCAACAGATCGCGTTTGTGCAATCCGCCCACCACCCAGCCATAGCCATATTCCGGCGGCAGGGTGAATTCGAAGCTGCCGATCTGCACCACCGTGGCGCCCTGATCGAAATGCCGCAGCGTGACGCGCGGGCCCGGACGGTAGCCAAGATCGCCAAACATATCATTCTCGATGATCACGGTGCCATGACGCGCGGCGATGGCGACAAGCCGCTCCATCACCTCTGGCGGACAGGTGACGCCGGTCGGAAAGTGGTTGGTCACCGTCAGGATCGCCGCGCGCACCGGATGCGCTGCCAGCAGCCGGGCAAATTCCTCCGGGTCAAGGCCGCGCAGCGGATCGGGGGTGATTTCGATCACCTTCAGATCGCGCCGCCGCAGCGTCGCCAGCAGCGGGAAATAGCCGGGGCTTTCCACCAGAACGGTATCGCCCGGCCGGGTAAAGCTGTCGAGACAGAGGTTGCAGGCCTGGATCGCCGATCCGGTGATCAGGATCTCACCCGGCTGGGCAAAGGTGCCGCGGCGGGCGATATGGCGGCAGATCTCCTCACGCATCCGCAGATCGCCATCGGGCTCCAGCCCCTCGGCAAGGCGGCGGCTGCCGGTGCGCAGCGACTGGCGCATGATGCGGTCGGCCTGGGCGCGCGGGATCAGATCGTCACAGATCCACATGGCACCAAAGGTCTCGAACCGGCGGTCCTGCTGTGGACGCAGGAGCTGGCTGTGCAGATCCCCTGCCCTGTCGTCAGGGGCGGTATCGGGCAGGCTTTCAGGCGCGGGCGGAACGGCTGTGACGAAATAACCCGAGCGCGGCTGCGCGCGGCACAGACCACGGCTTTCCAAAAGCTCATAGCCATGCAGCACTGTGACCGCGCTGAACCCGGTGATCCGGCTCATCTGCCGCACCGAGGGCAGACGATCCCCCGGCCGCAAAGCGCCCGCGCCGATGCGCGCGGTGATCATCCCGGCCACTTTCTCGTATCTGGTCATCAGCTGGTTTTCTCAATCTGTACTGATCGAGAATGAGGGGATCTGCTGATAGGAAACAAGGACGCAGCACGCTAATCTTTTCAGGAACAGCCCTTATCTGCGCGGCAGGCCGCGCGACACGCCGGAACGGGCGTGATCGCGAGCGATAAAAGTTTCATCTGTTCTGATTGCCCCGCCGCCTGCATCTCCCCCTTCACCCTCTTCGCAGAGAACAGCCACGATGACCGAAATCAGCCCGCTTGCCGCCGCCACCATCGGGTCCCGGATCGAAAAACTCCTGGCGCTGCAGCCGCCGGGGCGTTCACCTTTGCAGCCGTTCTACACCGATCCCGCGATCTATGCCGAGGATCTGGAACGCTTCCTGTTCCGCCACTGGATTTGCGCCGGCCATATCAGCAGCCTGGCCGCGCCCGGCGATTTCTTCACCGTTGAATTCGCCGGGGAATCGGTGATCCTGGTCCGGGGCCGTGACAATGAGATCCGCGCGCTGGCCAATGTCTGCCGCCATCGCGGATCGCGCGTCTGCCTGGAACGCTCTGGCAATGCGCGGCTGTTCATCTGCCCCTATCACGCCTGGGCCTATCATCTGGACGGCGCGCTCCGGGCGGCGCGCGACATGGGCCCCGAGTTTTCGCGCGAGGATCATGGGCTGCGGCAGTTGCAGGTCAGGATCGCCGGCGGGCTGATTTTCTTCACCTTCGCCGATCAGCCGCCGGATTTCTCTGCGGCGCAGGAGGTGATCGCCACCGTCGCCCGCGCCTATGGCTGGGAGACCGCGAAAGTGGCCCTGCGCAAAAGCTGGCGCATCGCGGCGAACTGGAAGCTCGCGGTCGAGAATTATCTGGAATGCTATCATTGCGGCCCCTCGCATCCCGAATTCAGCGGGATCCATTCCAACGATCAGTCGCCCGAAAAGGTCGCCGGTCTCTTTGCCGCGATGCAGGCCGAGGCGGCAGCCCAGGGCCTTGATCTGCCCGAGACCGATCTTTGGGGCATTGCAGCCGGTGAGGGGCGCGAACCGGTCTGGTGCAAGCGCTTTGCCCTGCTTGACGGCGCGCGCAGCGGCAGTGCGGGCGGCGCGCCGGTCGCGCCGCTGATGGGACAGTTCACGCGCTATGACGGCGGGACCACCTATCTGAATATGGGGCCGGTCAGCTACAGCCTGTCTTATCCCGATCATACGGTGATCTACCGGTTCATCCCCCATGGGGTGAGCGAATGCGAGATGGAGATCCTCTGGCTGGTGCATGGCGAGGCCGAGGCGGGGCGTGACTACGATCCCGAAGCGCTGTCCTGGATGTGGGTCGTGACCTCGGAGGCAGATAAGCGCATCACCGAGGACAACCAGAAAGGCGTCAGTTCGCGCTATTACCAGCCCGGCCCGCTGGCGGTGATGGAAGGGCGCCAGCGCCGCTTTGTGGAATGGTATCTGACCGGGATGGGCCGGGCGGCGGGCTGAGCGCGCCGGTGTGCCGCAAAAGCCGGTGAACGCTGCTGTCTGGCTGGCTGGCAGGTTGGCACCGTGGCGCCCTTGCTGACGCAGGAGCTTACGGTGCTGACGATCGACCGCGCCTATGACAATGGCCCGCATCAGCCTGAACATGTCGCTCTGCTGGATCAGCTGCGCCCGCATCTGACGCGGGCGCTGATGATGTCGGCGCGTCTTGGCATGATGATTGCCGAAACAACGCTGGGCACGCTGGAGGCGGTCGGTCTGGCGGCGCTGGTGATCAACCGCAACCGCCAGGTGCTGGCGGTCAAACAGCTGGCGCAGGATCACACGGTGCAGATCAGCTTTGGTCCGCTGTCGCATTGCACCGGGGAAATCCGGTCATTCCACCATTCGCCCAAAGTCGGCATGGTCCGCGCCCAGACCGAGGTGACCGTGCCGCCGGTATGGCGCCTCGCCTGCCCTTCGACGGGTTTCTTCCAGTCCGCGCCTTTTCCGTTGATATGTTCGTAGAATGTGCAGCCCCTGCCTCTGACCCCCAGAGGCATTTTCCCCGCAAGGCCCGGCGATACGGTGATGTGCGGCAGGTCCTTCAGCTCTGGCATGGAAAGGAGCGAGCCGGCTTTCGGCTTCACCACCCCCTTCAGGGGGTCAAAGGTCTGGGCGAAGGCACCGCCTGCCGCGCTGATTGCCAGCGTCGCGGCGATAAGAAATCTCATCATTTTCAATCTCCATCTGCATGATCCCGGCACAGGGTTCCGGATCTGCGACAAAGAAGACTGGCTCAGGATGTGGTTCGCATCATCCAGGCCGACCGACCCGGCACTGCGCCAGGATATCAGGCTGATCATCCGCGATGACAATCGTCCCGGCCAGGATCTGACCTTCATCGTGAGAGGATCGTTCTATCATTGCCTCCGGCGCGAGCAGGTCTGCGGCGAAGAATAGAAACTGGCAACCGTTACCGGCGCTCATCTCATATGGGCGCTGGTCTCATATGAGGGCAAAGCGCCGGGGGGGCAAATACACAAATCCCGCGACCCGCCCAAAGCAGGCCGCGAGATTTCAGGTCACGGACGAGATCCGCCGCAGATCGTCGCTACATCCCCATAAGCCGTGGCAGGAACAGCGTTATTTCCGGGATGTAGGTGATCATCATCAGGAAAACCAGCGCGGTCAGCAGCCAGGGCACCACCGATTTCGAAACCTCGGTCAGGCCCAGTTTCGAGATCGCCGATCCGACATAGAGGTTGAGCCCGACCGGTGGAGTGGCAAGGCCGATCTCCATATTGACGATCAGGATGATGCCGAAATGGACCGGGTCGATCCCCAGTTTCACCGCAATCGGATAGAGGATCGGCGCCATGATCAGGATGATCGCCGAAGGTTCCATCACCATGCCGATCACCAGCAGCATGATATTGACCATCAGCAGGAAGCCGATCTTGCCAAAGCCCAGGCTGACGATCCAGTCCGACATATGCTGCGGGATCTGTTCCGAGGTCAGGATGAAGGCGAACATCACAGCATTGGTGATGATGTAAAGCAGCATCGCCGACATCGCTGCAGAGGTCAGCAGCACTTTCGGCACATCGCGCATCCGGATGTCTTTATAGACAAAGACCGCAATGACGAAGGCATAGACCGCCGAGACCGCTGCGGCTTCGGTGGGGGTGAAGATACCGCCATAGATGCCGCCCATGATGATAACGATCAGCAAAAGGCCCCAGATCGACTTGCGGAACGCGGCAAAGCGCTCGCCCCAGCCGGCGCGCGGCAGCCGCGGATAGCCGTTCTTCCAGGCCCGCCAGACGGTGGTGGCCGCATACATCGCGGCCAATATCAGCCCCGGCACCACGCCCGCGATGAAGATCTGCCCGATCGAGGGCGAGAAGACGACCTCGCCATCCGGCCCGGTCGCCATCATCCCCGATGTGGCCACCGCATACATCACCATGACGATGGACGGCGGGATCAGGATGCCAAGTCCCCCGGCCGCCGCCACCGGGCCGACCGCGAATTGCGGCGGATAGCCCATTTTCACCATGGCCGGGATCATGATCGACCCCACGGCCATCACGGTCGCCGGGCTTGACCCCGAAATCGCAGCGAAAAGCGCGCAGGCCACCACGGCCGCAAGACCCATGCCGCCATGCCAGTGCCCGACCATCGAGGTGGCAAAGGCGATCATCCGTTTGGCAACCCCGCCATGGGTCAGGAAATTCCCCGCCAGGATGAAGAAGGGAATCGCCATGATCTCGAATTTCTCGATGCCGGTGAACAGCTTCAGCGCGATGCTGTCCATCGGGATCGAGGTGAAGAAATAGAGAAAGCTGAACACCGTCAGACCAAGCGCGATGGACACCGGCATCGAGGTCGCCAGCAGCAGGGTCAGAATGGCAAAGATGATAAGTGCGGTCATTTCGCGGCACCTCCATTGGCGGGTGCCGGCGCGTCATCCATGCCGTCGACATGACCATGCTCGTGATGCACGATCTGGCCGGTGGTGACATAAAGATGCAGCGCCTGGATGAAGCGGAAGCACATCAGCGCCGAGCCGAGCGGCACCGCGAGATAGACGATCCACATCGGCATTTCGAGGTCAGCCGAGATCTGGCCGCCGACGCCGACATGGTAAACAAAGGTGGTGCCGATCCAGACAAGGATCGCGGTGAACAGGATGCCGCCCGACATGGCGATGATCGTCACGATCCGCTGCCATTTGGCATCAAGCTTCAGCACAACCATATCGACGCCGACATGGATGCCGATCCGCACGCCGTAGGCGGCTCCGAATTTCGCCATCCAGACAAAGAGATAGATACAGGCCTCCTGGGCCCAGGTCAGCTTGATCGAATTGATCGAGGAATAGACCGAACGCGCCCAGGATTGCAGTTCGGGCATCTCATTGGCGCGCGCATAGCGCACCAGATCGGCGGCATAGCCGATCGAAAAGCGATGGAAGACCGCAACAAAGATCAGGATCACGGCGGCTGCCATCAGCACCGAGATCAGGACCTCCTCGAAACGGTCGAGGATGCGCAGAAACATGGCAAAACCTCGTGTCAGGGGATCAAAAAAGGGGCGCGGAGAGACCGCGCCCCCGGGTTCATGCAGGGAAATCTGTCAGACGGGATTATTCGATGCCGAGCACGCCATGCGCTTTGGCGATCAGATCAGCGCCGATCCGGGACGCCATCTCATCATGGACCGGACGCAGCCGCGCGATCCATTCGGCGCGCTCGTCTTCAGTCAGCTCGTGGAAGGTGGTGTAGCCGGCCTTCACCATCTCGGCCATCGCCCATTCATTCTCTTCGCGGGCGATGGAATTGGCATAGATGGTCGATTCTTCCATCGCGCGGTCCAGCTGCTCGCGGATCGCAGGGTCCAGACCGTCCCAGAAGGCCTTGTTCACGATGACCGCATAACCGAGATAGCCATGGTTCGAAAGCGTTGCATGCTTTTGCACTTCATGCATCTTCTGGGTGAACATATTCGAGGGCGGGTTTTCGGTGCCGTCGACCACGCCGGTCTGCAACGCCTGATAGACTTCGGAGAAAGGCAGCACCTGCGGCACCGCATCCAGCGCCAGCATCTGCGCCTCAAGGATCTTCGAAGACTGGATGCGCATCTTCAGGCCGAGGAAATCATCGGTGCTTTCGATCGGCGAATTGGCGGACATGATCTTGAAACCATTGTCCCAATAGGCCAGCCCTTTGATGCCCTTGGGATCGAGAAGGCCCAGCAGTTCCTGACCGATCTCGCCATCGGTGATCTTCCGCAGATCGTCGTAATCCGCCATCAGATAGGGCAGATCGAACAGCTCGAACTGCTGCACGCCCAATGGGCCGAATTTCGCAAGCGAGGGCGCGAGCATCTGAACGGCGCCAAGCTGCAGCGCCTCCAGCTCTTCTTTGTCTTTGTAAAGCTGGCTGTTGGGATAGACCTCAACCAGCACCGCGCCTTCGGTGTATTTCTCGGCCAGTTCCTTGAATTTCTGGGCCCCTTTGCCCTTGGGCGTGTCGGGAGCCACCACATGGCTGAATTTGATGGTGACAGATTGGGCCAGGGCCGGGGCGGCCACGGACAGGGCGAGAGCAGCGGCGCCGGCCAGAGCGGCAAGTGAACGACGAGTGATCATGATATCCTCCTCAGATCCCACCGCCCTCCTGCCGTGGGATTTCCGTTTGCTTCCTTGCCAGCGTGATCACGGTTTCGCTATTGTGGATTCCCGCAATAAGGCAAGAAAGTTGCGTATGGGGCGCGGGGGCAAACAGATATGGCAACACAGGATCCCGGCAGCAGGAGCAAAGGGTGAGGCGATACGGTCACGGACCCGTCAATGACTGAGGCCGCGCCTTTGAGTGCCCGCGCCCGGCCCGGCTCTCCCGATCAGACCGGGCGGGCGGCGCCGCGTGGCGGCTCCTGGGCGATGGAGATCGCGCATCCGCCGCGCAGGCGTGTGGATCTCTTGTCCCTGGTGCCGCTGCTGGCGATCATCGCGCTGGTTGGCATGGTCTGGGCGCTGGTCTGGCTGGTGGCCCGCGACGAGGTCGGGAAAGCCCGCGACAAACTCGCGACCGATGCGCTCTGGGTCGAGCAGACCCTGCGATTCCAGCTGGGTGTGGATGAGGATATGCTGGTCCGGCTGGCGCTGGATCATGCCGGCGGCGTGTCGGATCAGGTGATCGCCGCAAGGGCGCGCAGCCATATCATGTCCAATCCCGAAGTGGTTTCGATCCTGTGGTTTGATGCCGATGGCGCCCCTGGATCAGCGGTGCCCGCCATTGGTTCAGAGGCGGATGCCGCGCTGGTCACGCGGATCCTTGCCAGCCCTGCGGGGGCGATCCGCCCGGTTTATGGCGCCGTCGGGCGCGATGGTCTGGTGACCATCGGCGTGCCGCTGGCAGAGCGCCAGGGCGTGATTACCGCAACGCTTTCCCTGCCCCGCGTGCTCGACCGCCATCTGCCCTGGTGGATCGCCGAACAATATGGCGTCCTGCTGGTCGATCTGTCCGGCAATGTTCTGGCCAGCCGCCAGCGCCTTGCAGAAGACCCGGAAAATCCGAAACATATCATCAGCTTCGATCCGCCGCTGCGGGGAACCTGGCTGCATATCAGCGCCTATACCGCGCCCGGAGCCTTCCGCGCCACCGCGCTTTTCGGCGCCATTGCCGCCCTTGCGGCCTTTGCGGTGCTGGCGCTTGGCGTGCTCTACCGCTCGTCGAAACGACGCCGCGAGACCGAAATGCGGCTCTGGAGTGAGACCGCCTTTCGCCGTTCGATGGAGGAAAGCCTGACCGTCGGTCTGCGCGCCAAGGACCATGACGGGCGCATTCTCTTCGTCAATCCGGCCTTTTGCAATCTGGTCGGCTGGGAGGCGGAGGAGCTGATAGGGCATCAGCCGCCAATGCCCTATTGGGACCCCTCGATCCTGACCGAGACGCAGGAACGCCATAGCCAGCTTGCCGCCGGCGGCGCGGTCAGCCAGCGCTTCGAGACCCGTTTCGTTGCCCGCGACGGGCGCGAGATTGACATCGAAGTCTATGAGGCGCCGCTGATCGATGCGATGGGCGCGCATCGCGGCTGGATGGGCTCGGTGATCGATATTACCGAGGCGCGCCGCGCGGCCCGGCGCACCCGGTTGCAGGATGAGACCCTGGCGCGGACCGGCCGGCTGGTGACTTTGGGCGAGATGGCCTCGACGCTGGCGCATGAGCTGAACCAGCCGCTGGCGGCCATCGCCTCTTATGCGGCGGGGATGCTGAACCTGATGGAACGCCAGAAAGCCGATCCTCAGGTGCTCAGAACCGCCACAGAAAAACTGGCCCGTCAGGCCGACCGCGCCGGTCAGATCATCCGGCGGATCCAGGATCTGGTGAAAAAGCGCGAGCCGCATTTTCAGCCGCTTGATCTGACTGCAGTGGTCGATGAAACGCTGGGCTTTTTGCAGGCCGATGCGCGCGAACACCGGGTCAGGCTTCTGCGCGACGGCGCGGTCAGGCAAGAGGTGGCCGCTGACCGTATCCTGCTGGAACAGGTGCTGATCAACCTGATCCGCAACGGTATGGAGGCCATGGCCGAGACCCGCCATGGCGATACGGTCACCGTCCGGCTGTCGGAAGCGCCGGGCAAGGTGGTGCTTGAGGTCGACGATTGCGGCGCGGGCATCTCTGCCGATCTGCGCGAAAGCATTTTCGAAGCCTTTGCCACCACCAAGCCGCAGGGTATGGGAATGGGTCTGAAAATCTGCCGCTCGATCATAGAAGTGCATGGCGGCAGCCTGACCTGGCGCGAAGCGCGGGAGGGGGGAACGGTGTTCACGGTCGCCTTGCCGGCCATGAGATCCGGGGAAGACGAGGGAAAAGCTGAGGGCAGCAGGGGGGATGCATGACCGGACTGGTTGACATCGTTGACGATGAAGAGGCGATCCGCGACGCGCTGGCCTTTTTGCTGGCCTCGCGCGATATCGAAACCCGGCTCTGGGCCTCGGGCGAGGATTTTCTCGCCGCGCAGCCGCTGGAGGATATGACCTGCATCATCATGGATGTCCGCATGGGGGGCCTGTCGGGGCCCGAGGTCTATGAACGGCTGCATTCCATGGGCTCGGTGGTGCCGGTGATCTTTCTGACCGGCCATGCCGATGTGCCGATCGCGGTACGGACACTGAAGGCCGGGGCCTTTGATTTTGTTGAAAAACCCTTCAATGACAATCACATCGTTGATCTCGCTTTGCGCGCGATTGCCGCTGGCCTCGCCGCGCAGACCCAGGCGGTGCATCGGCGCGATTTCGACCATCGCCGCGCCTCGCTGTCGCAGCGCGAGGCCGAGGTGATGGACCTGATGCTGACCGGTGCGATGAACAAGCAGATTGCCGATCAGCTTGGGATTGCGATCCGCACGGTCGAGGCGCATCGCGAAAAGGTGCTGAGCAAGATGGGGGTGCGCAATGCCCTCGAACTCGCCGCGCGGGGGCGGGCGCTGCGCCCTGATCCCTGACGGCAGATCCCGCGATCAGCTCATCGCAGCGGGGATCCGGCTCTTCCGGACCCCGGTGGATCGCCGCATGTTCCCTATCCGGTCCGCCCGTATCCACAGACGACGGCCTGCTGCAAAGACATTACAGGCCGGTTTGCGCTATGGACCGCGAAGAATCCCGTGGGTTCAAGGGGGCAGGTATCAACGGGGCTGATATCAGCCTCGATACTGGCACTGGCAAAGAAACCTCCATACGGAAGGATCAGCTCAGCGCGCGGTTCCTCAGTGAAAATCCCGGCTGGGGAACAGCTTCTTCGCCTGCTCTCTCGGATGCCGCGCCCTGCCCGCTGTCCGCGTCGGCCTGACGGTCTCCCCTGCCCTCTCGGTTTCGGCCCCGATCCGCAGCTGATGCCCGATGGTTGAAAGCCGCGCTGACAGATCCTCGATTGCTTCCGCGATCAGATGGGTGACCTGTCCGTCACGCTCGATCCGCCCCGTCACCCGCAAAAGCCGCCCCGCCACCACGGCGGGGCGGAAGGCCTCATAGATCTTCTTCCAGACCACGACATTCGCGGTGCCGGTCTCGTCCTCAAGGGTGAGAAAGACCACGCCCGAGGCGGTGCCCGGGCGCTGGCGGGTGATGACCAGCCCCGTGAGCCGGATGCGGCCTGTCGCGTGCAGGAGCGAGGCCGCCGGCAGGCTTTCGGGCAGATTGGGTCGCAGGAGTTCCAGAGGATGGGCCCGCAGGCTGAGGCGCAGGGACAGGTAATCCTCGATCACCTCCTGGCCGAGCGTCATCCGGGGCAGATCGCTCATCGGCTCCTGCCCGCCTTCCCCGTCGAGGCCGAACAGCGGCAGCGGCTTTGGCGCCTTCAGCGCTTTCGCCTGCCAGAGGGCATCGCGCCGCGAGAGACCCAGACCCGCGAAACCATCGGCCTCTGCCAGCCGGTCCAGCGCGTCGGGCCTGAGCCCCGCACGGCGCCAGACGCTTTCGACATCGGGATAGCCATTGCCACGTGCGGCCTTGATCCAGTCCGCATCCTCTTCACGCATCCCCTTCACCTGACAAAATCCAAGCCGCAACGCATGCGATCCATCGGCCCGGGGCTCGATGGTGCACTCCCAGACGGACTCGTTCACCGAGACGGGGCGTACCTCGACACCGTGATCGCGCGCATCGCGCACCAGCTGGGCCGGCGCGTAGAACCCCATCGGCTGGGCATTCAGCAGCGCGCAGGTGAAGATCGCCTGATGGTGGCGCTTGAGCCAGGCCGAAACATAGACCAGCCGGGCGAAGCTGGCCGCATGGCTTTCGGGGAAGCCGTAAGAGCCGAAGCCCTCGATCTGGGCAAAGCAGCGTGCCGCGAAATCGGCATCATATCTACGTTCCAGCATACCGCCGATAAAGCGGTCGCGAAAGCCGCCGATGGTGCCCATCCGTTTGAAGGTCGCAAGCGAGCGGCGCAGCCGGTCGGCCTCGGCCGGGGTGAAACCGGCTGCCACAACGGCGATCTGCATGGCCTGTTCCTGAAACAGCGGCACCCCGTAAGTGCGGCCCAGCACCTCCATCATGGCCGGGCCAAGATCTTCGACTTTCTCACGGCCCTGGCGGCGGTTGATGAAGGGATGGACCATGCCGCCCTGGATCGGCCCGGGCCGGACGATGGCCACCTCGCAGACGAGATCATAGAATTCCCGGGGCTTCATCCGGGGCAGAAAGTTCAGCTGCGCCCGGCTTTCGACCTGGAACACCCCGATCGCATCCGCGCGGCAGAGCATGTCATAGACAGAAGCATCATCGGGTGGGATATTCGCGAGCGTCATATGCTCTTGCCGGTGATCCCTGATCAGGCCAAAGGCCTTGCGGATCGCGGTCAGCATCCCGAGCGCCAGCACATCGACCTTCAACAGCCCGAGCGCGTCGATATCATCCTTGTCCCATTCGATGACGGTGCGGTTCTCCATCGCGGCATTCTCGATCGGACAGAGATCGTCCAGCCTTCCCTGCGTGATGACAAAACCGCCGACATGCTGCGAGAGGTGCCGGGGGAAGCCGATAATCTCGGCGATCAGCTTCACCGCAAGGGCCACGCGGTTGTCCCCGGGGCTGAGGCCCGCGTCACGCAGCCGGTCCTCGCCGGGGGCCTCTGACGACCAGCCCCAGATCTGGCCCGAAAGCCGGGCGATCACGTCCTGGCTGAGCCCCATGACCTTGCCGACCTCGCGGATTGCGGCGCGGGCGCGGAAATGGATCACCACGGCGGTCAGCCCGGCGCATTCGCGGGTGTAGCGCTTATAGATCCACTGGATCACCTCCTCGCGGCGCTCATGTTCGAAATCAACATCGATATCCGGCGGCTCGCCGCGGTCTTTCGAGATGAACCGCTCGAAAATCAGGGTGATGCTTTCAGGCGGCACTTCGGTGATGCCCAGCAGATAGCAGACCACGGAATTCGCGGCAGACCCCCGGCCCTGGCAAAGGATGCCTTTTGATCGCGCAAAGCTGACGATGTCATAGACGGTCAGAAAGTAGGGGGCGTATTCCACCTCGGCGATCAGGCGCAGTTCCTTCTCGACGCGGCTGACGATCTTCGGGGGCGCGCCGCCTGGGTAGCGCCAGTGCAGCCCTTCGCGCGCCAGCCGCTCGAGCCGGGTCTGGGCCGGTTCCCCGTCCTTTGCCTCGTCGGGATACTGGTAGCGCAGCTGGTCCATGCGGAACGCACAGCGGTCGGCGATCTCGACCGTGCGGCGCAGTGCCGCCGGATAGCGGTGGAAGATACGGGCCAGTTCCTCGCCGGATTTCAGGCGATGTTCCCCATTGGCAAGGCGCCGGTCACCGATAGTGTCGATGGTGCAGCCCTCGCGGATACAGGTCAGCACATCAGCGACCGGGCGCCGGCTTGAGCGGTGCATCAGCACATCGCCGACCGCGACTTTGGGCAAGCCGGTCGCCTGCGAAATCCCGGCCAGACAATCAAGCCGTTCCTGATCCTGCCCGTCATAGACGGGGGCCGCGCCAAGGAAGCACTGACCGGAGAAGCGGGCGGAAACCCGGAGCAGATCCCGCTCGAAGCCGCTCTTTTCCAGCGGATCGGGCGGCAGGGCGATCAGGATCATCCCCCTGCCCCATTCCTCGAGATCGGCCAGACCGATATGGCAGCTGCCCTTTTCAGCGCGCCTTTTCCCGAGCGATAGAAGCCGTGTGAGCCGCGACCAGGCGGCCAGATCGGTTGGCAGCGCGAGCCATTCCACAGGGCTGTCGGTCAGCACGAGACGCGCCCCGGGGATCAGGCGGGGCAGAGAAACATCCTGCCCCCCCTGACTTTGGCCGGCCTCCTGCGCGACCCGTGCGAGCTCCTTCAGAGCAGAAAAAGCCCGGACCACCCCCGCGACCGAGTTGCGGTCGGTGATGGCGATGGCCGTGAGGCCAAGATCGGCCGCGCGTTTCACCAGTTCCTCGGGGTGGGACGCCCCGCGCAGGAAGGTAAAATTCGAGGTCACGCAGAGTTCGGCATAGGCGGTCACAGGAAAACCCCCTGTGCATACCAGTCCCGTGACCCCGATTGCGGCGTGCGGAAAAGCCAGAGCCGTGGCCCCTCACTGGTCTCTACCCGCCAGTAATCCCGCACGCCGGAACGCCAGGCCGGATCGTCGCACCACCATTCCGGCGTGATCCGCTCCGGGCCATGCGCCCGCAATGTGGTAAAGCCCATCCTGCGCCAGCTGAACCGGGCGGGCGGGTTGCCCGAGACCTGGGTCAGGGGCTCTGCCGGAAAGAGGGTGATGGGCCGGCGGGGGCGACGCCCCTGCGGGAACGGCACCGGCGGCGCAGAGACGGCCGGAACGGTCACGAAACTGCGCTCGGGAATGCGGCTGCTGGCGGGCTGGAAGCGCTGCACGGCGTCAAACCCGAGCCGGTTGCCGATCCGGGAGATCAGATCCGAAAGCTCATCCCCGGCCCGCGCCTCTGTATTGCCGATCTGCTCGGGGGCCAGCGGCTCGGTCATTGTGGCGGTGAGGCGCAGCCCGTCGATCCCAAAGCCGGAATCGACCTCATCGACCCCTTTGAGGAACAAGGCCGAGATCCGGGCCGGATCGCGCATTGCGCGGGCCAGCCCCACATCGACCACCGCAGCCGAGCGGTCTACGCGCTGCAGCTCCAGCCGGACCGCGCGCGCGCCCATCCGGGCCGATGCCAGCCTGTCGCAAAGCCGCACGAGCAGCCGGTCAAGCACGCCCATGACATCCGCCGTCAGCCCGATCGGATCGGGCAGGGTCATCCGCACCCCGAAATGCGGGGCCTCTGACCCCGCCGCGACGGGTTCAACCTGCGTTCCGAGCGCCTGATCCAGCCGCAGCAGAAGATCCGCGCCGAACCGGCGGGCCAGTGGTGCCCGGGGAACATTGGTCAGGTCGACGATCCTGTTCAGCCCAAGCCGGGTCAGAGCTTCGGCAACCGCAGGTTCGATCCGAAGCGCGCTGACCGGCATCGGCCCAAGCCGGGCCAGGAGCCCGCCTTCCGGGATCACGCCACCGCCATGACGGGCAAGGGCCCAGGCTCCGCCCCGGGTTTCCGCTATGGCGCTCTTTGCGCCAACCCCTGTCCGCTCACACCGCGCCTCGAGATCGGCAAGCAGCTCTGCCTCGCCGCCAAAGAGATGCGGCACGCCCGAGACATCGACGACCAGGCCATCCGTTCCGTCTTTCGCTGCATGTGGTCCGTAACGGCTCGCCCACCGTCGCAGGCCCTCAAGCGCCCTGCCCTCGCGGATCAGATCGGCCGGACGGGTCGAAAGCGCCGGGCAGACCGCGCGCGCATCGGCGAGCGGCATGCCGGGATGGAGGCCTGCCGCCGTGGCGGCTTTGTTCAGGCAATGCAGATGTTCCGCGTTCGACGCCCGGAGCGTCAACGCGAAAGGCCCGTCAAGCGGGCGGATCCTCAGGCTGACATCGCTCGCGAGCCTGGGGAACCAGATGGACAGCAGCCGTCGCGCCATTCCAGCTCACATCACAGAATATGATTGTTCCCTTTTTGTTCTTACTAAGAGCCCAGCGATGGCGAGTCGAGTCCGCAGGTGAAGGCAGCGGATCACATTTCCAGCGCGTCTCGGCGGCATTGCTCCCCCTGCCCTCCTGGATCAGCATGAGGCCCGTGGTGTCCCCGGCCTCGGCAGCAAGCTGGAGCCGCCTGCCCGCGGTCAGCGTGATGGGCTTTTCCGGCGCCGCGATGACCAGAGACACCGGCCGCGCCCGCAGAGCCTCTTCAACAGCCCAGAGCAGATCCGTCTCACCAGGGGCCTCGATGAGATGCAGCCGCCCGGCTACACCTTCCGGCAGGGATCCCGGCAGCAGCCTGTCCCGGTCATGCGCCAGCATGATCCAGAAGACCGGCCCCGCCAGCCGGGCGGCCTGAAAGAGAGCGAACCCGATCCGACCGCGCCCTTCGACTTCATGAACGCGGCTGTTCAGAAGGTGCAGCGGGTCAGCATGACTCTCATATGTAAGCCAGTTACGCAGGGTCCGCATGATGCCCCTCCGCCACGATCTGAAGCTGCCCGTCGGGGAGCGGGCGCTGCAGTTTCAGCGCCGTATTGGTGTCCGCGGTCAGCCAGCAGCGCCAGTCCTCGGGGCGCGTCAGGATCACCGGCATGGCTTTGGGATGCACGGGCCGGACCTCGGCATTGGGCTCGCAGGTCAGGAAACCGAAGAGCTCCGCAGTCACTTCGCCCTCTTTCAGCTTCCTGACCGAGGTCCATTCGGTACGGATGCCGGCGAAGAAGGCAAGCGGACGATCCTGGCCGAGGGCAAACCAGACCGGGCTGTTGCGAGCTGCCCCCGGTCGGCCATCGGGTTCGGAGAAGCTGGTGAAGGGAATGAGGCAGCGATGCGCTGGTCCGAGCCAGCGGCGCCAATGGGGCGAGCTGATGTTGCGGATATTCGTGACGCCCGGATCCGTGCGCCTGGCCGAAAGATAGACTGATGGGGTCGGCATGCCCCATCGGGCCGTGGTCAGGGTCCAGTTGCGGCCGTTACCGCGGCGAATGATCGGCGCCGGATAGTCAGGAAAGAGACCGGGAGCTGGCGCGAGATTGCCCGTGGCATCGATAAGCTCCTCGTCTTCGTCCTGGTCCAACACATCACGAAAGACCTGGCGCATCGCGTCCTGGCTTTTGGTCTGGGCGTAAAGGTTGCAGATGTGGACCCCCTCTCTTGTCAGGATTGCAGAAGACTTTTAGCCAAATCGTTTGCTGTCAGATGTCCGGCCTGTTTGCGCAAGGCGAACTCGCTGGCCCAGATGGTGTGCGCTACGCCCGCTCCAGGCACATGAGCGACCTTGTCAGGGCCAGTGTAACCTTCGGAATCACGCGCGTATCGACCGATTGGGTGTTCCATCTCATGCGTCCTGCAAGACTGGTAAGGCTATCGTCGCGATACGTCGGCTGGCCTCATTCTCGCGGTGCCATTTCATCAGCCTGGCCTCTATCTCTTCAAGGCGGGTCTCGACGGCAGCATATTCCCTGGCCTGGAAGCGGAAGGGTTCCCGGGCCAGTTCGGGCAAGGTCTCTTCTTCCAGAACACGTTGTATCAGCTCATTGACATTCTGCCGGCCAGCGGCACCGACAATGCCGAATTCGGCGGCATAGCTGCGGAACGCATTCGAGAGCTGCGATTTGACCGAGACCAGACGTTCGCGCACGGTCATCAACATACAGGCAGCCTGTTGTTCTTTCGACTTGATCGGCACAAAGCGCATGCTCGGTCGGGTGACCGCCTCACAAAGTGCCCCTGCATCTGCAGCATCGTTTTTGCCCCGCTTAACGTAGGGTTTCACATATTGCGGCGGTATCAGCCTCACATCGTGGCCAAGCGAGGTGAGCAACCGCGCCCAATGATGCGAACTGCCGCAGGATTCGATGGCGACGGGCACAGGCGACAACTTCTCGAAATAGTGGATCATCTCGGACAGCCGGAATGATCTGCGGATGACGACAACTTCGTCCGCGTCTACCCCGTGCAACTGGAAGACGGATTTGGATGTATCCATGCCGATGCGGACTGGTGGGTTCTTCATCGCTATCTCCTCAGGTTTTTGACCGTGGTCCGGAAGACCATAGCGCAGGTGGGTGAGCACCCGTCCACACCAGCACATGATTCCTCCTCGCGGCATCTCCGTATGAGAACAATCAAAGAACCTATCCGATTTCCCTCGAGCGGTCTATCTGCGTGTTTCAGGGCCATCCGACCGCGGTCAGGGGTCACGCCCGCAGGAGGGATCTCACATAGGCATCAGGGTTGAGGATGCTTCCGATCTGCTTTGCCATGCGGTTTTCAAGTCTGAGAAGTTCCCAGAGCCCGAGCTTGCTCGCAGCGCTGGCGAGAATGTCCTGGCTTATTCTCAGCATCTTTCCGAATTCGAAAGCGATGCATGTGGCCTCTTGGGAGCTGGTCGGCTCTTCATAGAAAGCACTGATCTCGTTCAGGGCTGCCCAACTGGGAAGATCCGTGGCTTCTCTCTTTCTTTTTTTTGTATCTGAGTCTTGCTCTATGTGGCGGACATTCTGTCCGTCAGAGCCGGGCATTTGTTTGGTTGGGGGGAGGCTGCAGGTTTCTGCGGTGAGGGCCTGAAAGGCTTCCGGGGCTGCTTCGGTGGTGTTGCTGTTGGTCGTGGTCTCGGTGGGGGAAGCAGGATCTGCGGCTTCATCATTGGAAGGTAGGTGTTGCTCAACCAGTTTGGTTTCGCAAATGGCCGCCGTTTGGAGGGCGGTATGAGAAGAGACGACCGCGGTCAGCTGTGAGAGAGCTGACCGAGCCTCAATGAGGGTCAGCGAGGTGCGCCGCACGAGGTTGCGCAGCCCGTCGATAAACGTGACGGCAGCGGCGCTCAATTGGAGGTCAGTACAGGCCGCGCGAAGTCTGAGGATCTGGGCGCGCAGCCCACGCAACTCGTCGGCTTCTTCGCGGCGTTGCAGGGCAAGGGCGAGCAGCTTGTCGGACTGGGCGAAGAGAGGCGACAGGTCCAGCCCGAAGGCGCCGATCGGCTTTCCGCGTTGCATGACGGGGAAGCGCTTGCCATTTGCACTGTCACGGCGGCGGATCAGGCCGGCGGCTTCGAGTCTCTCCAGATGCCGACGCAGTTGACGGTCGGTGAGACCCCTGGCGCGGAAGCACAGGGTTTCGTTGCTGGCGTAGACCGTTAGCAGGGTGGTCGGAGAGACAGGGGTCTCGCGACCATCCGTGCCCTGGCAGGGCAGGCAGCTCAGCAGAGCGTCGAGGACTACAACCGCCCCTTGCCGGATGCCGAGATCGCGGCTGCATGTGTTGACCGCGGCCATAATGTCACGACGAGAGATCGGCCGGAATGCTGGCTGCAGGGTAATCGACCCCATGCCGGGGAGCGAGTGCTCCGCGGATTTGGCACAAGTTTCCTGTGCCCCGGCCGCAAGGACCGTGGATGTGATGTGCTTCATGCTGATTTAGGATGAAAAAGTATCCCCGATCACCGCAAGCGATGTTGATGCCGATTCGTATGTAGGGTATCAATCAGGTGTCGAGACTAATTGAGGCCCTTCGGAAGCACCGCTTTCGGGGGGTCTTTCTTTTTCGCTCCTGTCCTCCTTTCTGCTCGTTATCGTTGTTATGAGTTGTCCGTCTTGACCGCGGTCAAGACGGTATGGCTGTGCCTGGGGCAGGTTCCGGCGCTTCTTCTTGACCGCGGTCAAGAAGCTCAGCAACCAGATTGCGAACGGCGTCTTCAAGCTGAGGCAGCATCACAAGATCGGCTTCGAGAGTGATTTTGTTGCCCTTCCGCTTGATCGTGATCCGATCTGACCTCGCCGGTTTGGTGGCGGGGGCAGGGGGAGGACTCATGCGGTTTATGGCCAACTCCAGCCGCCCGGCACCGGGAAGGTCCTTCGGTAAACCATTTGCCACCGCACCTGCGAGATCGGGGGTTGCTTCGCAAAGCTTTGCGAGCTTCTCCCAGATCCGCCGCCCGGAGCCATGCGCAGGTCCAATGGCCCGGATCAGGACCATCGGGATTGCTGATGCGATGCGGTGCATCCGTGAAACCAGAGACTCATCGATTTGCAATGCACGATACGCAACCGTCTGGGCGTTCTTCCGGGTCTCGTCGGTCTTACCGAGTTCTGCGATGATGCCCGAAACAAAAATCGCTCGTTCGATAAAGGAAGGGTCCTGGCGCGCATTGTTTTCTACGCCCTGGGCGATCAGAGCTTCTTCGTCCGAAAGCTCCATGACCGTCGCCCGGACTTTTTGTCCCAGCTCTCGGCAGGCGAGAAGGCGCCGCCTGCCATAAACGATTTCATAGGCCCCATCTGCCAGTCGGCGGACAAGGATGGCGACCTTCTGGCCGTGCTCCCGGATGGACTCCACGAGCTCTTCGAGACCGTCTGACGGATCGAGGCGATCCTGAACTGCGGACATACGGATCAGATTTGGGTCGATCAGTCGGGTAGCATGTTTGTCCTCTTCTATGACCGAAGCCTGGGCCCGTGCAACAGTCGGACTGGTCCGGGTCTGCATCGCCTGCGCTTCGATGGCATCGAGAGAAACGCCTTCATCCATCGCCTTTTTGAGAGTGGAGCCGAATACCTTACGCGCCATAGGTCCGTCCCCATGCCTTACGGATTTCCCGTTCTACCTCGTCGGTAATCCGAGAGACGGATTCGATTGCCCGCTCATATGTTCGACGGTTCACGTCCTTCGGTTCTACCTCGAAGATGCTCTGCTGAGTGTTAGCGGCATCGCCAATGGCGGTCGATTTCAGGAACTCGGCGGGCAGGACCGAATCCCCGAGCACTGTTCGCAAAAGAGACGAGATCTGCACCTGTGGCCCGTCTGTCGGCTCATAGCGGGTCAACAGAAGACGAACGAAGTTCAGCCCATGCTCAGGGGCGTGGCTCTCGACCACGCCCATCAGACTGCTTGCCATTTTAAGAAAGCTGGCGAGAGACATCACATCCAGCATGGAAGCATTAAGCGGGATCAGGACGCCCGTTGACGCAAAGATGGAAGAGATTACCGAGAAGTTGAGCTGCGGTGGGGTGTCGATGAGGACGATATCGTAGTTACCAAGAACGGGTTCGAGCGCTTCCTTGAGCTGGGTGTGGAAGGTCGTCGTCCCGCTGCGGAAGCTTAATGCGACCTCGAACTCATACTCCATAATGTCCATCGACGCGGGGATGAGGTCCACGGTAGGGAAGTTGGTTTTCCTGATGATCTCTGAAGCGGGCAGGGGGCTGTCTGCACGAATAAGATCGTAGGAGGTCGGCATGTCGGGCGCGAGCTCGGGCGTGATACCGAAGAGATTGGTCAGGCTGGCCTGGCTGTCCAGATCGATGAGCAGTACACGATAGCCGCGCAAGCCAAGAAGCTGCCCGAGGTGGGTCACGGTCGAGGTCTTGGCAGAGCCGCCCTTCAGATTGAAGACAGTGACAACCTGACAGGCTTCGCCGTCCGTGCGATGAGGGTGGTCCTCACGGCGGATGCGCCCCGTGTCCAGAAGTATGCGCTGCGCCTCAACCAGTTCGCTGGCAGTAAAAGATCGCCGATTGCCACCCTCAAGTATGCCCTCCGGAAAACCTTCCAGGTTTGACACATGATGGCGAAAGGTATTTTGATTGATGCGCAACAGATCAGCGGCTTCGCGCATGGCGAAGCGCCGAAGGCCCTTTTGAGCATCCGGCGGGAAGGTCTCTTCGGCATGCTCTCGCAAACGGTTGCCGAGCCGCGTAGACATTGTTTCGAACCGCTGAGATGCCTGTATCGCACTCATTGCTGCCCTCGATGTTGTTATTTTTGTCACTTTAACAGTTTCGCTCGATTAATCCAGCCAAAACCGTTGAGGCCGAGAATTGCGTTTAGAGAGTGGTTTTCTGATGAAGAAATACTACTATAAATCAATAACTTAACGAGTAAAGCTCGCGCTACACCTTAGGAGGCGGCAAAGCAGCTGCCAGCGTCCGGTGGCTTATGTGGATAAGTCGTCTGGCAGGGGCTTCTGGCTTTGGCCGAATCTTGCTTCCACAGAGAGAAAGGCGCGCTTCGATCATGACGAACAGGTTTGGTTTACAATCCGGCAGCTTTGGTCAGGTTCACCCGGAACCTGTCGCGCCAGCGCTGATACCTGCGTGTCATCTCGGCGCTGGCATGGCCAGGCTGCTTCTGCACATACCGCTCGTCGACCTCGGCCGAGGAGGCCAGGCCGGCGCGAAGGCTGTGGCCGGAGAAGAGGGCAGGGCGGTCCTTCTCGGGCAGATCGCCCCGCAAGTTCCGCGGTCTGAGCGGCCCGCCTGACCAGCCTTGCGATCTCGCGGTCGTTGAGGCGAAGCGGCCCCGGTTCCTTTTCCCTGCCGGTTACACGACGGAACAGCGGTCCCTGGCTGATACGCCGAACTTCAGCCATAGTTCCAGCGCCTCGACCGGGCAGGTCGCGGGCGAAGACCCGCGGTTGATCTCGACCTCGCGCCAGCCGGTCTTGCCTCGGAGGGGCACCAGCAAGCCGCCGGGCAGAACCTCGATACAGCCGCGCCCATCCTCCGTCTGGTCACGGCCTGGATCCAACCCGATGATCTCGGACCGGCGCAAGCTCCCGGCAAATTCCATCAGCAACATGGCCCTGTCGCGCAGCCCCCGCAGGGGGCCTCGGTCGCAGGTTTCAAGCATGGTAAGAAGATCGTCGGACAGGATCGCCTCCTTCTGGCGCGGAGGCGCGGCGTCGGTGTTGCGGACGCCCGCGAGGACGGTGGCGAGGTGCCGGTTGTGCCGGTCTAGGACAATGCCGCGTTGGGTATAGGCCCAGACCAGCGCCGAGAGACGCCGCTCGATGGTCGAGACGGTGTTCTTACGCCCGCCGACCGACGTTGCGCCGGAGGCGCAGAACGCGTCCTGATAGGACGACACAGGCTCTTGCGCATCAGCGAGGACAGCGATGCGCTTGGCCGCGATGTCAGGCGAACGCCGCTGACGCTCGATCTCCGAGAAAGAGGTTTTCAGGGGTTGAAGGTTCATGCCTTGGGGCATCAGAGCGCCCCCGCGCAGAAGGCCTGAAACTACGCCGGAAAGAAGGTCGAGACCGTCCCGCCGAGGAAGCCAGGCGCCAGCGGCACAACTGTCGTGAATGCTTTGCTAAGTTGTTGTTTTTGCGTGAGTTTTTTCTGTTAAGCGAAGGCGAGCCCGATAAAACAAGATTGCACGTCACTCCTGTAATCGCTCCCGATCGACGCATCTGTCAGAAGAGCAACCTCACGTTGCAGAGCAGCCACATGAAGAGAGTAAGCGCTTTAATTGCTTGGCAAGCGAATTTTCGCGCATCTTTTGGGGGAGCCGAGCGGGTGTTGCGGGTATGGCGCACCTCGTAATGCAGCTAAGGGGGACGCAGAAGCCAATTAACATATTGGTTTATTGAATAAAAATTATGGCGTGTCGCGAGCTGGTGCATTCCGCCTCCAGCTTCTGTGATCATGAAGTTGCTGAATATTTTGGCAATATTTTGCCAGCTCTCCTTGTTGTCCAGCCGTGGAACCGCTTTTTTGCACACCAATTAGGCGAACGCGAGCAGTGACGCGGCCATCCGAATTTACGGTCTGCCACCCCGTTTTTGGACGGAGTAAGTTCATGCGCGCGTTCTCTGCCTGTCAGGATGGAGTTCGGTGATGATGCGCAAGGTAACCTCGATTCTGGGGACCGCTTTTGTCGCTCTGGGTTTCTCTGCGGGCCTGGCCAGTGCGAACGGGCTTACTCTCAATATCACCGATACCGGTTATGACCCTATCCCGGCTGGCGGCACGATCCAATATGCTGTGCGGATCCAGAATGGCGGGAATGTCCGTGAAGCTGCTGATACGATTACCTTCGCTATTCCGACCGGAGGCGTATATGTCGGCGTTAGCGGCGGACTGCAGAATTGCACGCCCGCACCCGAGCTGACCGGCCCGGCAGCTGTTACCTGCGATGTTCCTTCGCTTGCGCCGCGCGAGCAGCTGACCGGTCACGTGCTGGTTCGCACCACTGGTTCGGGAACTTTGAGTTTCACTGGTACGATCGTTAACGCCGCCGTTAACGTCGATCAGGGCACCACCGTTGTCAGGGGCGCCGATCTTTCGCTCGAGCTTGACGCTCCCGCCCAGGTTCAGGCTGGCGATAATGTGACACTGACGGCCACCATCACCAACGAAGGCCCAGATACTTCGGACGGAGCGACCTTCTCCCTGACACTGCCGAGCGGGCTTTCTTCCAATGTCAGCCTGCCTGCGGGCTGCTCGATTGTCGCAGGAATGATCAACTGCACGGTGCCGGGACCGATTGCGGCCGGTGACGCGATCACGCTGGATTTCACCACTCAGGTCACGACCGACAATGCGTCAAATATCGCGATGGCGGGCTCGGTTACAGGCACATCGCCGCTGGATCCCAATCTCAGCAATGATGCGGACAGTGTCAGCATTGCCGTGCAGCCGGGAACCGACGTCTCGCTTAGCAAGAGCCGTTCGCCTTCTGGGCTGATCTTTACCGGTAGTCCCGTGACTTTCACGCTGACCCCGGGCTTTGCTGGCGGCGCGCCGCTTGAAGCTCAGATCAGCGATATTGTGCCTTCGAACTATATCATTACAGGTGTCAATGCAGCTGGCGCCGGCTGGACCTGTCCTTCGCCAGTCGGGAATGCCGTCAGCTGCAGCTACAGCGCCGCCAGCCCCTCCGGTGCCGATTACAGCGCGCCGATCACCATCACTGCAATTGCAGCCACCGATACCGCCGCCAGTGGTCCGGTGGTCAACACTGCAGAGATCACGTCGCCGACCGATGTGCTGACGACCAACAATTCCGCATCTGACGGCGGTGCAGATATCGCTGTGCCGATGTTTGATCTGGTCGCCCATAAGGGTAGCCCGCCCCATGCGCTGGTAACAGTCGGCAATCAGTACGACTGGCCCATCTGGACCCAGAACACGGGCAACGTGCCTTTTAAAGGCCGGCTGATCTTTACCGATCACCTTCCGGCTGGCCTGCGGCTCGATGATGTTGTTGTTCCTGCCGGATCAAACTGGACCTGCAATGTGACGCCGCCCGTGGCCGGGCCGGCGGATATCACCTGCTATACCGACGATTATGCCACCACCGGCCTGCCCGTCGGTGGTCAGACGCCGCAGCTGAATATTCGCACCACGGTTCTGGAGGAGGGCAATCTGACGAACGGTCTGACCGTTGGTTATTCGGGGCAGGAATTCGACGACCGTGATCTCTCGAACAACACGACCTCCACTGGCGTGGGTTCGGGCGAGGGGCCGCAGATCTCGGATCTGCGGATCGAAAAGACCGTCACCAGCACCGGCCCCTATGTCTCGGGCGATCCGGTCAGTTTCCGCATTGAAATCATCAATCCCGGCAATTCGGCAGCCGAGAGCGTTGTGGTCACCGACCGTCTTGCCGATCTTTACTTTGCCGACGCTTCCACCACCGCGACCGTGATCGACAATGCGACCGGTGGCGCGGTCTGTTCGGTCACGCGTGGCGCGGCCTTCTACAGCGATTTGCGCTGCGAGATCGCAACGCTTCCCATCTGTTCGCCGGGGGTCGACTGTCCGTTCATCGAACTTACCGTGCTTGCCGGTGGCACAGGCAACAAGAGCAACACCGCCGAAACCTATTCGACGGTGACCCCTGACCCCGACTATACCAACAACTCGGCCACGGCTCCCTATGCCGTGACGCCCCGGACCGATGTGGTGGTCGAGAAGTCAGCTTCACACGACGAAGGCGCCTCGCTGCCTGCGGGCCAGCAGCTGATCTATACCATTGCAGCCATTGTTCCGGCCAACGGCCTGTCAGATGCCGAGAATGTGACGGTCACCGACAGCCTTCCGGCGGGTCTGCGCATTGTCAGCGTAGTGCCCAGCCAGGGTAGCTGCGGTGCAGTGAGCGGACTGTCCGGCGGATTGACGACCGCGGGCTCCAGCGTTGTCTGCAATCTGGGCACCATTCAGAACGGCAGCCAGCATTCGGTGACCGTGGTGACGGTGCCCTCGACCGCACTGACGGGCTCCGCGATAACCAATTCCGTCAGTGTCTCCACCACTACGCCGGAGATAGATTCCACCAACAATTCGGATGCGATCAGCCATCAGATTTTGGCTCCGGCGCTCGATCTGATCATCAACAAGATCGACAGTACCGACCCGCTCGAACTGGGCGGGAATACCGTCTATACGGTTACGGCAATCAATGCCGGTCCGTCCGAAGCCTTCTCGGTTGTGATGACAGACACTCTGCCGACCGCAGGCATGCAGCTTGTAGCTGTGCGGCCGATGACGAGTGGCATGGCATGCAATCTGACGTCCGGGGCTGCGCTGAACGCTATCGGGGGGAGCATCGTCTGTTCCGCAGAGCACCTCGCGGTCAACCAGTCGCTCATCCTGGAGGTCGAGATGACCGGCGTGACCCGCGGTCGTTGGACGAACAGTGCCCGGGTCACATCAGCCGAGGCCGCCTATGATCCGCAGGCCAATAACGTGGTGAATGAAACCACCTCGGTCTATGAACGGGCCGATTTGCGGGTCAGCAAGACCGCTTCCGCGCCTGAGGCAGATCTGCTTGAAGGGTTCGACTGGGATATCGTCGTCAGCAACGTCGCCGGCGCGGGTATCGGCCTTGCCGAAGACGTTGAGCTGGTCGATCAGCTGCCGGCGCATATGGAGCTGACGGGTGCTCCTGTTCCGTCGCTGGGCAATTGCGACGGCCAGGTCGGTGGCCGTGACGTGATCTGCATCCTTCCCGACATGCCGGCTGGCAGCTCGATCTCGATCAGGGTGCCCGTCCGGGTGACTGCCGTGACCAGTTCGCCGCAAATCTTCAGCAATAGCGCAACGGTTTCGACGCTGTCTTTCGACGACGAGAGCAACAATACTGCAACCGGCACGATCGACATCGTGACGACGCAAGTTTCTGGCACGGTCTGGCGCGATTTTGACTTCAACCAGATCCGCGACCTTCCGCAGGACAGCGGCGTGTCCGGGGTTTCGGTCCTGCTGACCGGCACAGACCTGCTGGGTGATTCGGTTACCCGCACGACAACCACCGATGCAGCCGGGAATTACGTTTTTGCGCTGCTGCCCCCGGGTGTTGCCTATCAGGTCAGCTATACCATCCCCACCGGCGGGACCTTTACAGCCGGTTCGGCCTATCCGGCCGGCGTTGGCGGAGGTACGGCAAGCGGCACACAATCGATCCTGGGCATTACGGCGACCACCGCTGCGCCGGCTGTGACCAAGGATTTCAGCCTGATCCCGGTTCCGGGGCTTGCGCTGTCCAAATCGGCGACCGCGCCCGTGCTGCGGGTCGATGGCACCTACTCAATTGAGTATACCTTCAGACTGCAGAACAACAGTCAGGAGCCGATTACCAATGTCCGGCTGCGTGACACGCTGGACCCGCTCTTTGGCACATTCAGCGGTGCGTTACCTGCCCCCGGGTCGTTTGCTGTTAGCTCGCTAAGCACGGCCAGCGACCTGACTTTGAATTCGGCTTTCAACGGGAGTGGTAACGATGTGATTTCCGGCGGGACTATCGCGCCGCAGAGCACGGCCTTGGTCAAGGTTACAGTGCTGGTCAATCCGCCAGTGCCGCGTCCCGGTTCCAGCATGACGCTGCCCAATACAGCAGCCTTGCAGGCCGACGGCCAGTTCTCTGGCCTTCAGGGAGCGACCGATCCCCGCCTGAGCGATGCCTCCAACGATGGGACGACGCCGACCTGGGGCCTGGACACGCCGACCGAGGTGGTTCTGAACTTCGCGCCAGAGATAGAGCTGACAAAGACCGCCAACATTTCGCAGCTGTCAGACCCTCCGGTGCCGGGCGATGTGATCACCTATACTTTCTCGGTAGCGAACACCGGTAATACGCCGCTGCTGAATGTCACGGTCGCTGACCCGATGGTGGATCTGGTCTGGACCAGTTATACGCCCGTGGCCCAGCTGGCGGCAGGTACCACCAGTCCGGTGGGTGCCTTCATCGCGACCTATACGCTCAAGCAAAGCGATATCGACAGCGGTCTGATCGAGAATACCGCCACCGCCACCGGAAAATGGGGCGAGGATGGTTCCGGCGATCTGACCGTCACTGACGACGACACCGAAACGGTCACGGCTTTGGCCGAGCCGGGTCTGACCGTAGTGAAGGCGCTGGTCACCAGTGGTGTCCAGGATCCGACCGTGGCCGGCGACACCATCCGCTACAGCTTTACCGTCACCAATACGGGCAATACCCAGCTGAACAACCTGGTTCTGACCGATGCGCTGCCGGGCATCGAGGAATCGCCTGCGGGTGCTTTCACCATCGGTTCGCTGGCGCCGTTCGGACAGTCGGGCAATCAGGCTGTGGTCTATGCGGAATATGCCGTAACCCAGGTGGATATCGACGCGGGCAGCGTGACCAATAGGGCCACCGTTGACGGCGACTATCTTCCGAGCCGTCAACCGATTTCAGCAAATTCCAACGATATCGTCGAGCCTCTCTTCCAGAACGCTCTGATGCGGGTCACCAAGGTGGCCACGACCGTCCCGGCCGAGCCCTTTGAAAGGGATACCGTCACCTGGACGATCACGATCGAGAATATCGGCAATACCAGTCTGGTGATCGACTCCATCTCCGAGCCTCTGGCCAATACCACCGTCTCGCCTCCGGCCAAGTCGCGGCTTGCGCCGGGCGAAAGCACGACCGCAACGGCGACCCATACCCTGAGTCAGGTCGAGATCGATGCGGGCGAGGTCGAGAACCAGGTCGAGGTGGCGGGTACGGTCCCGGATTCGGGCAATCCGTTCCCGGATACGCCCTCGGGCAATGACCCTTCGGATCCGAATGAGGATCCAACCGTCACGCCGCTCAACCCGGCGCCTGCGATTGCGCTGAAGAAGGAGCTCATCACCGATGTGACCGGCGTGCTGATGCCGGGTGACGAGATCGAGTTCCTCTTCACGATCCAGAACACGGGCAACGTCACGCTGAACCAGCTTACGCTGACCGATGACCTGCCTGATGTGGTGATCGATACGGGAATTCTTGGTTTCCTGAGCATACCGCCGGGTGCATCAATGTCGTTCCCGGGGACCTATGTTCTGAAGGTTTCCGATCTTGAAAACGGTGGACTGGAAAACACTGCTGTTGCGACGGGTACGGATCCGAACGGAACTGTCGTTACCGACGATTCCGGAACCGAGCTGACCAATGACGACCCGACCGTGGTCAGTCTTGTGCGCAGCCCCTCGATCAGCCTGACGAAAGCCATCACGACTGCCCCGACTGATCCGGTCATGGCGGGTGACATCGTCACCTACAGCTTCACCATCACCAATACCGGCAACGTCGAACTTCGCGATATCGTCCTGACCGAGCTTGACGATGTGTCGATCACGGGATCGCGCACCACGCCGCTGGCTGCCGGGGGCGTTGACAGCACCACATTCACTGCCAGCTATACGCTGACGCAGGCGGATGTAGATGCCGGCATCTTCACCAATGATGCAGAAGTGACGGCTGTCGGAACCGGGCCGGCCGGAACAGATCTGGACGTCGATGACCAGGCTTCCGTTGACCTGACCTATGATCCGGCTCCGGGTCTGACCTTGGTCAAGAGCGCTGACGATACCGGCGTGCAGAACCCGTCCGAGGTGGGAGATCAGATCGTCTACAGCTTCACGCTGACCAATACCGGCAATGTGACGCTGACAGATGTGACGGTTACTGACCCGCTGCCCGGTCTGGTCTGGACGGCAGGCAATGTAGTTGCTTCGCTTGAGCCTGGCGCGGCCAATGCCGTTATCCTGACCGCAACCTATGATGTGACCCAGACCGATATCGACTTTGGCCGCGTCGACAACCAGGCCAGCGCCGAAGGTGATTACTTCGACCGCGCGACCGGCGGCGATCTGACGATCCCCGAAGTGGATTCGGATCCGGTGACCGTCCCGCTCACGCAGGAGGCCGCAATCGATCTGGTCAAGACCATCACCTCAACCCTGTCCTCTCCGGCTCAGGAAGGTGAGGTCGTCACCTATGGCTTCACCGTCACCAATACCGGCAATGTCACGCTGACAAATGTTTCCGTGGACGAACTGCTGATCGGCGCGGTGGTTTCGGGCGGGCCGATCGACCTTGATCCGGGTGAGGCGGATAGCGCGACCTTCACTGCCACCTATACGCTGACCCAGGCCGATATCGAACGCGGCAACCTGGATAACCGCGCCGAGGCCAGCGGTGACTGGGGTACGGATCCGGCGGGTGGTGGCACTGTCACCGACGAATCCGGCAATACCACCGGCACCGATGAGGATACCACGCTGGTCATCCCGCAAGTGCCGGGGATTGAGCTGGTCAAGACCGGCAGCATTTCGGGCTTTGCAGATGTGAATGCTCCGGTTCCCGGGGATGAGATCCGCTACAGCTTCACGGTGACCAACACCGGCAACGTGATCCTGAGCCATATCACGCTGACCGACCTTGGCGTGACCTTCGATGCGGCGATCGCACCCTTCACTCTGAACCCGGGCGACTCCAGGGTCCTGACCGATGTCGGCGGCTATGATCTGACGCAGGCCGACATCAACCGCGGTTTGTATGAAAATACCGCCGAGGCCGAGGGCGAATGGGGCAGCACGCCGACGACGATCTCGGATGATGACACCGTCATCACGCCGCTGACGCCGGCTCCGTCCATCGATCTGGTCAAGGTGATCGATACCGCGAATTCGCTTCTGTCCACTCCGCCCATGGCCGGTGACGTGGTTCACTATGACTTTGCCGTCACAAATACCGGCAACGTCACTCTGACGGATGTGACCATCGATGATCCCCTGACCGGGATCTTGCTGGCCGGCAGCCTGCCCGTCCTTGAGCCGGGCGCCACCGACGGCACTTCCCTGAGTGCAACCTATGTGCTGACCCAGGCGGATGTGAACCTTGGTTCGCTCACCAATCAGGCCACGGCGACGGGGACCTGGAGTGTTGACGGTTCGGGCGTACCGCAGACGGTCAGCGACGATTCCGGCACAAGCCTCGGGACGGATGACCCGACGGTTCTGCCGCTGACCCAACAGACCGGCATTTCTGTGGTGAAATCAGCTGTTCCCGCACTTTCGGTGCCGCCGCAGCCGGGTGATCTGATCACCTACAGCTTCCTGGTGACCAATACCGGCAATGTGACACTGACGGCGGTCGAGCTGACTGATCCCCTGCCGGGACTGGATTTCACGCCGGGTGGGCGGCTCATCGCAGTGCTTGAGCCGGGGGCAATCAATGCCGTGACCCTGACCGCAACCTATCCGCTCCGCCAACATGAGATCGAGGCCGGCGAAGTGGTCAATACCGCCACGGTTGACGCGATTTTCACGGATCCTGGTACCAATGCAGTGACCAATGTGCCGGGAACCTCGAATACCGTCGTGGTTCCGATCGATCAGCTTCCTGAACTCAGCTTCGTGAAGACGGCCTCCTCCGCTATCTCGACACCGGCGGTGGTGGGTGAGACGATCACCTATACTTTCACGGTCAAGAACACCGGCAACGTCCTGATCGAGGGGGTTTCCATCGCCGACCCGCTGCCGGGAATGACCCCTGCCGCCTTCACCCTTGGCGACATGGCCCCGGGCGCAATCGAGACGCGCACCGCGACCTATCAGATCACCCAGGATGATATCGATGCAGGTCAGGTCGAGAACCAGGCCCTTGCAAGCGGTACCTTCGGTCCAGATCCTGTCGACGAGCCTTCGGGCCCGAGCGAGGGAACACCTGGAAAGACCATCGTTCCGGTTCCGCAGGATCCGCAGATCGAACTGGTGAAGCGTGCTGATGCGACGGCGCTGTCTGATCCGGCCGTGGTCGGCCAGCAGATCCTCTACAGCTTCACTGTCACCAATACGGGTAATGTCACTCTGCGTGACGTCGAAGTGGCGGATCCGCTGACGGGCCTGACGCCGGGCAGCTTCACCATCGGCATCATGGCGCCCGGCGATATCGTTACGGTCGGACCGGCAGGCTATGCGATTACGGCCGAAGACATCACGGCCGGCAACGTCACCAACCGTGCGCTTGCCAGCGGTGACTATGGTCCGCCCGGCAGCCCCGGTACGGTGACGTCCTCTTCCATGACCGACAAAGGTCTGGACGAGCCGACGGTGACTCCGGTTTCGGGTGTGCCTGCCATCGCATTGGTCAAGGCGCTGGATCCCTCAGTTGATCCGGCCGGCCTGAAGCTGGGCGATCCGGTCCGCTGGGTGTTCACCGTCACCAATACCGGCAACGTTCCGCTGACCGGCATCACCCTGACCGAAACCCTTGCAGGGGCTACGGTATCGGGCGGCCCGATCAGCCTGCTGCCCGGCCAGAGCGACAGCACCAGCTTCTCGGCGGTCTATACCGTCAAGCAGTCTGACCTTGATGTCGGCTCGATCGAGAACCAGGCGATTGCTTCGGGTACTTTTGACAACGGCACAGGAACGCCGGTTGTGGTGACCGACAAGTCCGGCACCACGGTCACTGACGATGATCCCACGGTCACCCCGCTGACGCGGACGCCATTGATCGATCTGGTGAAGACCGTCGACGCCTCGGCGCTTGGAACACCACCCCGGCCCGGTGATCTGCTGCACTACAGATTTGCCATCACCAATATCGGTGATGTGACGCTGACCGGTATCGTTCTGAACGATCCGATGCCGGGTCTGCAGATCAGTGGCGGACCGATCGCAAGCCTCGCGCCTGGTCAGACCGATGCCACCAGCTTTACCGCCGTCTATGCGCTGACGCAGGCTGATATCGACAGCGGCGAGGCGATCACCAATCAGGCTGAAGCGGTCGGCAATTATGTCGATGGCTCGGGGATCCCTGTGCTGGTGAAGGACATCTCGGGCACCACCGCGGGGGCGAATGACCCGACGCGGATCTCGCCGGTGCGCAGCAGCGGTCTGAAATTGGAGAAGACCGCCGATGCTTCCGGGATCTCGGCCTCGGCCCAGGTCGGTGAGGAAATCATCTATACCTTCACCCTGACCAATACCGGCAACGTCACGCTGACGAATGTGACAGTGAGTGATCCGCTGCCGGGCCTGGTGCTGACCGGAAATCCGGTCGCCAGTATTGCGCCGGGCGACAGTGTCGCCATCACCGGGACCTATGCCATCACGCTTGACGACATTCGTGCCGCCAAGCGTGAGAACACCGCGACGGCAAGCGGTACCTGGCAGCCTGCCGGGGGGCCTGCGGTCACCGTACCTTCGGATCCGGCCAGCGCGCTGGTCGAACTCGGCTACCCAGAGCTGGAACTGAACATCACCGTGGGTGAACTGCGTGACGTGAATGGCGACGGCATGATGGGGCAGGGGGATCAGGTGATCTACCGCTTCGAGGTGATCAATACCGGAACCGTGGCACTGAATGGTGTCACCATGGATCCGGCCTCACTCTCGCTCAATCTGCCCGGGTTGGTCTGTGTGCCGATCAATCTGCAACCAGGGGAGCGTGCCTTCCTTGAATGCAGCAATGCGGCATATACCCTGACTGCAGCCGATGTGGATCGCGGGCAGGTCGTGCTGAGCGGTGATGCCACCGGCAGCTCGGATGCAGGAGTGCATGTGAGTGCCAATTCTTCGACCCCGGCGGTTCCGGATCTGGGTCGGGGCGGCTTCGGTCTGGAGAAACTGGCCGGTGTTGATACAGCAATGGTCGGTGATGTGGTGCCCTATACCATCCGCATCACCAGCGCAGCCGAGAATGTGCCGCTGACGGCGCGGATCATCGACCAGCTTCCTGCGGGCTTCCTCTACCGCGAGGGTTCGGCACGGCTGGACGGTGTCGCGGTCACGCCCTCGGTTTCGGGCCGGAACGTGACGCTGGACGGTGTCAGGCTTGATCCGGGCCAGACGCGGCAGCTGACGCTGAACGTGCTGATCGGCTCTTCGGTCAAGCCGGGGGCCCATACCAACCGGGCGCGGCTCGTGAACAGCACCACCGGAGGCGAGATTGCCAAGGAGGCGACGGCGACGATCCGGGTGCTTGCCGATGCGGTGATGCAATGCGCCACAGTGCTGGGCCGGGTGTTCGATGATACCGACCAGAACGGTCATATGAGCAAATCCGCAGAAGAACGCGGCCTGCCCAATATCCGCCTGATTGCGCCGAATGGTGTGGCGATCGTCACTGACGAGCATGGCCGCTTCAACGTGCCCTGCGCCGCCCTGCCGCAGACCTTCGGTTCAAACTACATGCTGAAGCTGGATGAACGGACCCTGCCGGCAGGCTATCGCCTGACGACAGAGAACCCGCGCGTTGTGCGGCTGACCCAAGGCATGATCACGCGCCTTGATTTCGGGGCAACTTTGGCGCGGCTGGTACGGGTCGACCTTTCGGCCAATGCCTTCGAAGCCAACGGTGATCTGAAACCAGCGTTGCACGCAGGCCTGCAGAAGATGGTGGGCGAGATCCGCGAGACCGTCACGATGCTGCGCATCAGCTATGTGCTGGCGGGCAGCGAGTCTGATGCAGACGCAAAACAACGTCTGCGCCGGGTCGAGCGCGCTATACATGCGCTCTGGCGGGACAGCGGGAAGTACAAGCTGAACATTGAGACCGTCGTCGAGCGGGCAGGAGTGGCACAATGAAACCTGTCAAACGTTCTTCTGCAACGCTGAAAGCCCTTCTTGCGGGGGGGGTGACTGTCTCGGTGCTTGGCCTCGGCATGCCCGTTATGGCGGATAACTGCCGCGCCGAAGGTCCGGTCTATGAGGGTGACTGCCTGCATTACAACGCCGGCACCACCGTCAGCCGGCCGGTCCAGCCCAATGTCTCGGACGCGCCCGCCGCCCCGCTGGGAGAGATCGGCTTCTCGATCTCCATCGACGGGGTGACGGCGGGCGAGGGGGCCGCAAGGCGCACCATCGCAGGGGCTCCGGCCCGTCCTGACAGGCTGCGCGAGATCGACCGGCTGCTTGACCTTGCCGGTGTGGATCTGAGCTATGATGGACTTGGGGCACGCCCCCGGCTGGCTGTTGCCACTGGCGACCTGCGGCAGGGCTATGCTGCGGGAGAGGTTGTGACTTTCAGGGCCTCTTCCAACTATCCGGGCTGGGTTGAACGTGCAGAGGTGGTGGTCACGGACCGCCGTGGCCGCGAACTGGCGCTGGTGCCGATCGGCGCCAATGGCACCGCTGACTGGCGGATGCCGGCTGCCGATGCAGACCGGAGCAAGGGCGAATATCTCTATTTCCTGCGCGTCATCGATGCCGGCGGCCGGCGGGATGAGACGCGCAGTCTGGTGCTGAACCGCACGGCCCGGAGTGCTGCCGCCGATCTGGACGGTCCGGTCACGGCTGCAGCCGAGGGCGATGACATGACCGCCCGTCGCAGCATTCCCGTGCGGGGCGGTGCCATCACTGTTTCGGGTCATGCGCCCGCTGGTCAGTTGGTGCAGGTGCTGGGGGAAAGGATCCCGGTCGACCCGTCGGGCAATTTCGTGGTCCAGCGCATCCTGCCGCCCGGCACCCATGGCGTTGCGATTGCCATCGATGGCCGCAGAATGGACCGCTCGGTCACCATCGAAAAGTCAGAGTGGTTTGCGACCGGCATTATCGACCTTACGGTCGGCGACGATAATGAGGGCACCTGGAAGATGGGCCGCATTGCCGGATTTGCTCAGGGCACATTGGCCAATGGCACCCGGATCACCGCCTCGGTCGATACGCAGGAAGATGAGCTGCGTGACCTCTTCAGCAATTTCGGCCGCAAGAACCCCGATCAGACGCTGCGGGAAATGAAGTCCGAGGATGTGTTCAACACCTTCGGTGACGATTCCGTCATGACCGAGCTGGCTCCCAGTTCGGGCAAGTTCTTCCTGCGGGCCGAGCGGGACGGCAGCCACTTGCAGTGGGGCGATTTCAAACCCCGCGAAAGCACCGGGCTGACCGTCCGCACCGACCGGGCACTCTATGGTCTGTCCGGGGAATACCGCGATCTTGATGTCACTTCACGCGGTGAGACGAAGCTGCGCGTCACCGGTTTTGCCGCGCAGGCCGACAGTCTGATGCAGCGCGACGTGATGCGTGCGACCGGTGGCAGCGCCTATTTCCTGTCGCGTCAGGATATCCTGTCCGACAGCGAAAGCGTCTTTGTCCAGGTGGTCTCACGGACCACCGGGCTGGTGGTTGAAACCCGCCGCCTGACAGAAGGGACCGATTACCGCATCAATTCGGTGCAGGGGGTGATCATCCTGAACGGGCCGCTGTCATCCAGCACCGGCGGCGACGGGCTGATCCAGAACAACCCACTGGGTGACTATGATATCAATCTGGTGGCACAATACGAATATGTGCCGACCACCGGCGATATCGACGGTTATACTGCCGGTGCCCGCAGCGAAGGCTGGATCAACAACAGCATCCGGCTTGGCGCTTCTGCCCTGCGTGAAACCACAGGCATTGCCGACAATACGCTGGCCGGAGTCGACATCCTGTTGCGGGGCGGGCAAGACCGGGAGCTGCTGCTGGAATATGCTGCCAGTGAGGGACCTGGCTTCGGCTCCAGTTTCTCGCTGAACGGTGGTCTGGACCTGGAGCCGTCGAACCCCAGCTATGGCCTGCCCGGACTGGATGCGGCATCCTGGCGGATCGGGGGCAAGACCGATCTGAGCTTTGCAGGGCTGGACGGCGAACTGGCGGCCTTCTTCGATCACAAGGATGCGGGGTTCTCGTCGCCGGATGCCGATTTCGAATATGATCAGGATGCCTGGGGCCTGTCCGGTACCGTGGCGCTGAACGCAAGCACCGATCTGACCTTTGGTGGCGAAGGGTTGAAGCGCGACGATGGTGATCGTGAAGAAAAGGCCCGGATCGGCTTTGCCCATCGCATCAACGCGCAGTGGAAGGTCGAAGGTGAGCTGGCCCATGATCGCCGCGACGAAAGCGGATCGCCGCAGGATTTCGGCAGGCGGGCCGATGCCGCAGTCCGTGTGACATGGCAGCGTGATGCCGATCTTTCGGTCTGGGGCTTCGGTCAGGCGACATTGTCGCATGACCCGACCCGGCGCAGCAATGACCGGGTCGGGATCGGCAGCACGCTTCGGCTTTCTGAACGGACCGAGATGACGGCCGAGCTTTCGGACGGCAGCCTCGGCGGGGCAGGGCGGCTGGAGTTCGGCTACCGGCCTAACGACAATACCACCACCACAATCGGCTACCGCCTTGATCCGCTGCGCCGCTTCGATGCCAGCGATTTTTCGGGGCGTGACAAGGGCAGCCTCGTCTTCGGGAGCAGCTCGCAGGTCAATGACAATTGGGCCTATACCACCGAAAGCAACTACAGCGCTTTCGGCACAAGGCCGGCACTGACCTCGGGCTATGGGGTCACCTATACCCCCGACCAGCGCTGGCGCTATGACGGCATGATCCAATATGGCGAAGGGCGTGAGACCGACGGCAGCAGCCTCAAGCGTGAGGGTCTATCGCTTGGTGTGCGCTACAGCGAAGCAGAGGTAATGTCGGCGGGCCTGCGCGGCGAATGGCGGCGCGAGCGGTCGGATCGTCCGGGCAATGAACTTGACCGCGATACATGGCTGATTTCGGGCTTCTATGAAACCAAGGTCAGCCAGGACTGGCGCTTTGTCTCCTCGGTCGACGCGGTGATCTCGGAAAGCGACCAGTCCTCGTTCCGCGATGGCCGTTACATCGAGACCCGCCTTGGATATGCATGGCGTCCGGTCGGGAATGACGAGCTGAATGCGCTGGTCAGCTATACCTATCTTTATGACCTGCCGGGTGCCGATCAGGTCAATATCGACGGTGACGTCAATGGACCGAAGCAAAAGAGCCATATTCTGAATGCGGCTGTTAGCTGGCAGGTCGATCCGCTTTGGACCCTGGGCGGCAAATACGGCTATCGGCTGCGCGACAGCGCCGGGCGTGGAACAAGTGACTTCACCTCAAGCGAGGCGCATCTGGCTGTCCTGCGGGTTGATTACCACGTCGTTCACAACTGGGATGTGATGGCCGAGGTCCGCAGCCTTTATGCTCCGCGCTCGGATACCACCGAAACGGGCGCGCTGCTGGGCGTCTACCGGCTGTTTGGTGACAATATGCGGGTAGGGGGCGGATACCTCTGGGGCAAAGTCGATGATGACCTGCGGAAGATCGATGCGCCCCGGACCGGCTTCTTCCTGAATGTCACGAGCCAGTTTTAGCGGGGATGTTACAGGCGGCAGCTGGTCGCTTCTGTGACGTCAACCGGCGGCCGCAGATGGTGATTTGGTTGAAACGAACATAACATCCGATAATGCAACATTATCAAGACGTTAGCAGGCGCAACACAAGGATTAGGACGGTACACAATATGTTGTCAAGCAGAAAAGATTGACAGCGAAAGGGAGTCCCCCTTGAAACGAAAAACCCCGGAAATCCCCAGCCCTGTGATTGGCGGAATTTCCGGGGTTTTTGTCCTGGCGGATTTGCCTAGGAGTTACTTACACCATGGGATGAAGTCTCGGCTCTTTCCAGAGCCGCCGCCCTTCGGGCGGTTGTCGTCTGGCCGGGCCTTGCAGCGTTCTAGTTTATCGTCGCGCACCGTGGGTGAACTCGCAGGCTCGTGCAACTTGGAAGCGTCAGGCACCTTGGCAGACGTCTCAGGGGACAGGGGGACAAGCCCCCCTTTCCCCCGAACCCCCACACCCCCCTTCGGCTCCGCCTCCGGGGGGTTTTTGTCCCACCGTTTTCTGTCAGCCCCGGCGTAGTGAACGCCTGCGATCCGACCGGGACGGCGGATAAGACGTTCCGGCTTAGGAGGGGTGAGGACAGGATTATGACGAATAGGCCCAGAGGATACAGGCGGCTTCCTCGGGGAGGGGGGAGCCGTGGGGCCAGTCGGCGTCACGCCAGAATTGGCCTGAGCAGCCCTTGCCCGCGACAAGGTGGAAGATGCCCCATCTTTCGAGATCGGCGTCTGTTGCCGCCGAGAGGCAGCCATAGCATGAGCAGCGGCGGTCATCATGGGTTGCGGTTTGGGGGCGCTCTGCGGCGTTCCACGCGGCGCGCTTGCGGGCGTTGCCGACCGGGCATTCGTAGTCTGGGTTTTCTGGGTTTTCCGTTTCGTCGATTTTGCCATGGAGAATGTCCAAATCAGGTTGGTTATCTTCGCAGCTGCGAAGGAGAGAGGACCACTGGGCAGCATCGCAGCCAGTCGCCCAACGGGCGCGGGTGTTAAGAGCAAGAAGGCACCAGAGGATTTTCTTCCGCCAAAGGCCGGAGGGGTGCCAATAGCCCTTCAGACCCGGGATCTTGATATTGAGAGAGGGAAGCACCGAGCCGGAGGCTTCGAGAGCTTCGAATTTGCGCATGAGGAAGTTTTCCCCGATGCCGGGGCGCTTGCTCATGCGGAAGAGACCAGTAGCGAAGTTTTCTGACTTGCTTTCCCGCATAGTCCCTTCGGACTTTTCAGCGGTGAACTGGTCTTTATTTACATACGAGAGCACATAGGACGCCCCGCCCTGATCTACCTCATGGAGGCAGGAGAACCCGGCAGGCCAGAGTGACCAGTTGAGGCGGATTTTTCGACCGCCAAAGACAGTGAGCATGTCTTTACGGTCAGTGACGATCTGGCGCCTTCCGTCGCGCAGCGCTTGAAATTCGCCGATCTTGAGGACGTCAAAGTTTGTGTAGAGGATGCAGTGCCAATGGCAGCGCCCCTCTTGGTCGCCCTGTTCGCCAGCGACAAGGAAGCGGACATAAGGAACGATGTTCAGCTTGTGGCGCTTGGCATAGCGCCGCGCAGCAGACCGGAGCCGGTCAACGAACATCTTGACGTCATAGTAACAGAACATCTGAGCCGCATCGCGGCCTTCCTGCGTATCCTCGGAATAGGTCAGGTCGACCCAGAGGGTGTGAGTGTGATCTGTTTTTTCGGCCAGCGCGCGGGCGATCCATTGACGCCGCCGCGTGTCGAGGCAGTCATTACAGGACCGGCACGAAAAAGTGTGGCCATTCATTTCCGGGGGGCGGGTGCACATGGCGGGGTAGTCCTATTTAGTCTCGTTAAGTGCATACAGGAACAAGGGGTATGCAGACGCCCCGCCGCCCATCTGAGATAGGGCGGCGAGGGCTTAAATGGTCGCTAGCTGACCGTTATGTTCCACAGGAATAACGGTCAGCTCGCGCCCAAAATCATCAGAGCCAGTCAGACGATTTGACCTTGAAGCCGGGGCAGAGCCGCGCGGCGTGGTCATTGTGACCCGAGACCTTTTGAAGGCCGGGGATTTTCGAGAGGCAATATTTCACAGCCTCGCGCTGATCCTCGGTAAACCAGTCGGAGAACTCACCTATGTGGGTAATTTCGCGGCTTTCGATCATGAGAAAGCCGAGAGTGCCGGTGTTCCGGCCCAATGTGTGAGCGCCGACCATGGAATAAGGGCGACCCCAAGCGAAATCACCATCGGGCATGAACAGGCCATGATAACCAAAGCCGTGTTTAAAGCCGCGCTTGATATGCCACTGATTGATAGTGGCAAAGACCTGAAAGGCCCTCATTCCCTTGAATTGGCCGGTCTTGATCGCAGCGCAGTGAAGGACAGCCTCCCGAACGGGAGTTTTTGCAGAACCGTGCGTGAACATCGTTCACTTTTCCTCTTTGAAGTGTCCGCTTGTGGTGACGACATAGGGGCGGTTGAGACCGACCCAGTTGTAATGTTGCGTCACGTCGACCCGATATGTGCGGGCGACGATGCGGACAGCGATTTCTGTTGCGTTCTGGAAGTCGGGCGGCAGATCGCCCGTATCCTTGCCTTGTTCGTAAATGACGAAGCCATCTAACCAGCCGTCAGCCTCTGGATCACCGCAGGGTTTCCACCTGGCGGGCCAGCCGTGTTTCACAAGCGCCTTGACCACAAGCGTGGCGAAGTACTCTAACGCGCCCCGATCCTTCGGGACGCGCCAGACGCGCTTGATATAGCGCCGTGAAGTCATTCAGCGGCAGGAGCCGGAGAAGGGACCGGCGCAGGCTCAGGAGACGGGGCAGGGGCCTCAATGAGCGGCTCCGGGTTGTCCGGTATGCGCTCAAGCGTATCAAGCGCCGCCATACGGGCCTGAAGGCGCTTTTCAGTGCCTTGCAGCTTGCGCATCATATGCCGCATGTCGGCCTCAAGAGCAGAGGCGGGGGTAGGCTGGAACTCCGGGTTAGCCGCCGTGTCGAAGGAGCCTTCGCCATACTCGACCGCGCCGTAAGCGGAGCGCGGATTGACGACAGCCACGTCGATGATTTCAGCGGTAGCGCCCTCGATCTCGATATCGAGATAGGGGGCAGCATCAATTCGCCCTGGGGGAATTGCGACCGAAGCCAGAAGCTCCCCGCTTTCGTCATGAACGAAGTCGATGCGACCGCCAGCAGCGGACAGGAATACGGCCTTGCGGTGAATATTGGTCATTCGTCGTCTCCGAACAGGTTATCGCTGTCGATGATTGCAAGGGTTTCCACCGGCGTCGGCCCAAGGATCATCGGAGTGCCAAGCGTCATGTTTGACGCAATGGTAAACGTGCAGACCTCTGCAAGCTGGTCAGCGAAGGGGTAATGGGGCAGGTCAGCCGGATACAGGATGTTATCCGGCGTGACCGAGAGAGGGATTTCCAGTTGCCAGATAGCGGTCTTGTTTTCGACCGTGGTAGGGTCAAGCTGGCGGCTCAGGCCGTAGCTGACATAGGTCTGTTTCAAGGCATTGTGGCCCGTGTACATGACGCGTGTACTTTCAGCGGCAGCGTTTGGCGGATTGCTGGAAAGATCGCGGATAGTGACCGGAACAGGATCAAGCGCCAGTTCGTCAGCGAGGAAGTTATCAACGCCCCAGTTATCCGAGAGGAAGGGGTGAGGTTGCGCCGCAAGCGTTTCGTCGGGCTTGAGCGAGGCGAAAGTCATGATCACGCCGCCGAGCTCGGTTTTGGGAACAGGCACCATCACATTGATGGATGCAGCCATGTCAGAGCGCCGGACATTTTCCTGAACGCCGGTAGTATCGGAAGCGCCGACAAGGTTACGCCCGAACTGGACGCGCTGTTCCGAGAGGATGAACGGGTTCCTTCCCGGGTCAACAGACATACCATGCGCATAGCGCACAGCCATTTCCTCGCCATACTCGGAATTTTCGTCAACGATCTGGCGCAGAATACGAACGAGGCTGTCTTTCTTTTCTGCGTTGTACAGATCGGTGAGGGACAAGCCGCCAGCGGCAACAGCGTCAAGCTGCGCGAAGACATGCGGATGACCGCTCGGCGTCACATTGATATGAACGCCGTTACCCGTAACAGCGGTACTGTACCCCTTCGCATAGTCCCTGACTTTGCTGTTGCTTTCCTTGATAGCGGGAGCCAAGGCACCCGCACCAGACGGGTTGGCATTGGTGCCAATACCATAGACCGGAAGCTGAACAGTCGGCAGCGCCAACTGAACTTCGCCATTGATCCGGTCGTCAGGATCAAGAACGCCGTTGAGCATTTCCAGAGACGTGCGGCTGATCAGGGCAGGGGTGCTCGCGGTAGAGGACGCCAGAAGCTTTGTCGCCTTCACATACTTGCGGGTGCGCAGGAAGTTGACGGCGGCGTTATGGCCGAGCCGGATAGTCTCGGAAACCTTTTTTACACCGCCGATGGACCGGGGATTGATCCGGCAGCGCTTAGAGATTTCATTCTCGTTTTCAAGCACGAACAGCGGATTGCCCGAGAGGTATTTTTCGCGCACGACCTCAGTCAGTCCAGGGTAATCTGCGTCAGGGTTTTTCAGCGCATCCATCGCCTGAACAGGGACGAATACAACTGTGAGTTCCGCATACATGGGCGTGACCATGCGACCGGCGATCGGATCCAGCTCATAGGTGATCTGCTGTGAAAGCATACCACCTTCGGACGGGCGAACGGCAGTGAACGCGACCGGAGAGAGCATGCCCCCACGGAAGCGGCCAAGATTAGTGATGCTCTCGCGGCGCGTGTTGCGCGCGTTTTGATAGGTCGTCATTTGACGTTCCTTTTAGGCTTGATTTTGATGATGAATTTTTTCGCCGCCAGCTTCAAAGCAGCGCGGCGTTCAGCGCATTTCTTGCAGCGCTTCATGGTTGGAACGGGCGCTTACCAGCGCTGTTTTTCTTGGGCGACTTTACGCGCCCACCAGCCATTTTAGGCCGCTTGCCGGAGTGAGGATCAGCGAAGAGGTTATACATACCCCTCGCACCACGAACGGCGTGAACGCCAGCGGTGGCAGCGCCGGCAGCCAGAAGCCCCGGCAACTCATTGAAGGTGAGAGCCTCATCCCCATCAAGCGTCGGGACGTAGATATCAAAGGGGAGATTGGGGTTATCAAGAACCATGACCCCGGGATGAGTCTTGATATCTTGATTATCGACCTTTCGACGGTCGTCTAAAGCACTTTTAGTGCTTAGACCCCGCCCAAACCAAGCATTATCCCCATCAGGAATGCGAGCAGAACCACCAGAAGGAGGTACTGACGAAGCATTTTGACCATTACTGCCCCCATTTGCTGCAGGCAGCATAGGCGACATTTCCCGCTGGGCATAGACCCCACCGACCTTGGGCCGGAGGGTTTGATGATCGAGCTTGGTTTGAAGCTCTTTGATCCGCTCGTTAGAGCGTTGGAGCTTCTGGGCGTCAGTACGCTTCGCCCACGCATCCGCGAGGATCATACCCGCGTCAGCGATAGCATTGCCCATGTAGTTCGGGTCAGAGCCACCGGGGGCAA
>NZ_JAEFCF010000059.1 GCF_016405985.1 Paracoccus sp. IB05 | reverse complement strand
TGATCGCGGCCGTCAGGGTCGTCTTGCCGTGGTCAACATGGCCGATCGTGCCGATGTTGACGTGCGGTTTGTTCCGTTCAAACTTTGCCTTTGCCATTTGGCAACTCCTTCAAATTCTTGCTCCGCGAGGGTCGCGGCATTTGGGGGGGTGGAGGGCGTTACCGCCCTCCCGCCGGATCAGGCGTGTTTCTTCTGGATTTCCTGGCTCAGGTTTTCCGGCACGGCGTCATAATGGTGGAATTCCATCGAGAACACCGCGCGGCCCGAAGACATGGAACGCAGGTTGTTGATATAGCCGAACATATTCGCCAGCGGGACCATCGCATTGATCACGTTCGCATTGCCACGGGTATCCTGGCCCTGCACCATGCCACGACGCGAGGTCAGATCGCCGATGATGCCGCCGGTATATTCTTCCGGGGTCACCACTTCGACTTTCATCACCGGCTCAAGCAGTTTCGCGCCGGCCTTTTTCAGACCTTCGCGCATAGCGGCACGCGACGCGATCTCAAAGGCGAGCACGCTCGAGTCGACGTCGTGGAAAGCGCCGTCGATCAGAGCGACTTTGAAGTCGATGACCGGGAAGCCTGCCAGCGGGCCCGAATCCATGACGGATTTGATGCCTTTTTCGACGCCGGGGACGTATTCCTTCGGAACCGCACCACCAACGATTTTCGACTCGAAGGAATAGCCTTCGCCCGGCTCGGTCGGCGTGATCACCAGCTTGACGCGTGCGAACTGACCCGTACCACCGGTCTGTTTCTTATGCGTGTAGTCGATCTCATGCTGCTGCGAGATCGTCTCACGATAAGCCACCTGCGGCGCACCGATATTCGCCTCGACCTTGAACTCACGACGCATACGGTCAACGAGGATGTCGAGGTGAAGTTCGCCCATGCCCTTCATGATGGTCTGGCCCGATTCCTGATCGGTCTCAACCCGGAAGGAGGGGTCTTCGGCAGCCAGACGGGCAAGAGCGATGCCCATCTTTTCCTGGTCAGCCTTGGTTTTCGGCTCGACGGCGATCTCGATAACCGGGACCGGGAAGGTCATGGTTTCCAGAACGACCGGGTTCGCCGGATCGCAAAGCGTGTCGCCGGTGGTGGTCTCTTTCAGACCGCCAAGCGCGATGATGTCGCCAGCGAAGGCTTCGGTGATTTCCTCACGCTCGATGGCGTGCATCATCATCATACGGCCAACGCGCTCTTTGCGACCTTTGGTCGAATTGAGCAGGCTGTCGCCTTTTTTCATCACGCCCGAATAGAGACGGGTGAAGGTCAGCGAGCCGACGAAGGGGTCGTTCATGATCTTGAACGCCAGACCCGAGAAGGGCTGGGCATCGTCTGCGGTGCGCTGGATGTTGCGGGTCTCGGTCTCGTCGCCCGGTGCGAAGCCCATATAGGGTTTCACGTCCAGCGGCGAAGGCAGATAATCGACAACAGCGTTCAGCAGAGCCTGTACGCCTTTATTTTTGAACGCAGAACCGCCCAGAACCGGCACGAAGGCCATCGACAGGGTGCCCTTGCGGATCAGCGCGCGCAGCTCGTCCTGCGACGGCTCTTTGCCCTCGAGGTAAGCTTCCATCGCGGCATCATCCTGCTCGACAGCGAGCTCGACCAGCGTCGCGCGACGGGTTGCAGCTTCTTCTTTCAGGGCGTCACGGATCGGGCGATGCGTCCAGGTGGCGCCGACATCTTCGCCTTCCCAGACCCATTCTTCCATCGTCACCAGGTCAACGATGCCTTCCAGATGGTCTTCGGCACCGATCGGGAACGCGATCGGTGCGGTGGTCGCGCCGGTGCGGTCCTTGATCATGTCGAGGCATTTCTGGAAGTCAGCGCCGATCTTGTCCATCTTGTTGACGAACACGATGCGCGGAACGCCGTAACGGTCGGCCTGACGCCACACCGTTTCGGTCTGCGGTTCCACACCGGCATTGCCGTCGAGAAGGCAGACCGCGCCATCAAGAACCGCCAGCGAACGCTCGACTTCAATGGTGAAGTCGACGTGGCCGGGGGTGTCGATGATGTTGAAGCGGTGCTTTTCCGAAGTCGGAGCCGTGCCGTCGTAGGTCTTTTCCCAGAAGGTGGTGGTGGCAGCCGAGGTGATGGTGATCCCCCGCTCCTGCTCCTGCTCCATCCAGTCCATCGTGGCGGAACCATCATGGGTCTCGCCCATTTTGTGGTTCTTGCCGGTATAGTAGAGGATCCGCTCGGTCGTGGTCGTTTTGCCGGCATCAATATGGGCCATGATGCCGAAGTTACGATAATTGTTAAGCGTGTAGTCGCGTGCCATTTGGCCCCCTTACCAGCGGTAATGGCTGAACGCTTTGTTCGCGTCGGCCATCTTGTGGGTGTCTTCGCGCTTTTTCACGGCAGTGCCGCGGCCATTGACAGCATCGGACAGCTCAGCTGCCAGACGCTCTTCCATGGTGTTCTCGTTGCGCTTACGCGCAGCGATGATCAGCCAGCGGATCGCGAGCGCTTCACGACGCTCGGTGCGGACTTCGACCGGAACCTGGTAGGTTGCACCACCAACGCGGCGCGACCGGACTTCGACCGAAGGTTTCACATTGTCGAGCGCTTCGTGGAAGGCTTCGATCGGCGAGCGCTTCAGGCGGCCTTCGACGCGGGTCAGGGCACCATAGACGATCGACTCGGCGACCGACTTTTTGCCATCCAGCATCAGGTTGTTCATGAATTTGGTCAGAACGCGGTCGCCATATTTGGCGTCCGGGAGAATTTCGCGCTTCTCTGCGGCGTGACGACGGGACATGTCTCTCTACCTCTCCTGGATCACTTCGGACGCTTGGCGCCGTACTTCGAACGACGCTGACGACGGTCTTTGACGCCCTGGGTATCCAGAACACCCCGGAGGATGTGGTAACGGACACCCGGAAGGTCTTTGACGCGGCCGCCGCGGATCAGAACAACGCTGTGCTCTTGCAGGTTGTGCTTTTCGCCGGGGATGTAGGAGATCACCTCGAAGCCGTTCGTCAGACGAACCTTGGCCACTTTCCGCATAGCGGAGTTGGGCTTCTTCGGGGTCGTGGTGTAAACGCGGGTACAAACCCCACGCTTTTGCGGGCAGGATTCCAGGTGCTGGGACTTGGACTTGCTCGGCTTATCTTCCCGGGGTTTCCGGATAAGCTGTTGAATCGTCGGCATTCACGTTCCTCGTTTCGATACTCGCACCCTATGCCTTATGGTGCGCCGCTTCTCGAGTGCATTGCGCGAATCGCAAAACACAAAAACCGCATTCATCCGCCGATAAGGTGGATGACGCGGGTATTTCTGCAGAGGATCGGACAGGGTCCGGTCCTGAATTCAGGACGCTCTGACGCTTGCGGCACATGGCAGCCCCGCAAGGGTGAGCGGGCTATAGGTGGAATCGCCCCTGGTGTCAACTGCAGCCCCGCCCGTAGCACAGGCGTCCGGGCCAAAGGAACCGGGCAGGATCACCCCCTGCGCCGGGCCTCGCGCAGGATGGTAAAGACGCCGGATGCCACGATCAGCGCCGCCCCTGCAAGGGTCACAAGATCGGGCAGATGGTCAAAGACCAGCCAGCCGAGCAGCGTCGCCCATAAGAGCTGGCTATACCGCAACGGCGCCGTCATGCCGACATCTCCCGACTGCAAGGCGCCCACCAGCGAGACGAATGCCATCGTCATGAAGAACCCGCCGACAAGCGCCAGCAGCAGATGGCGCAGCGTCACCGGCTCCCATGGCACAAAGACCGACCAGACGATGCTCAGCGTCAGGACCGTGATCGCCGCGCCAAGCCCGACCAGCGCCGCCGGCACAGCGCGGCTGATCTGCCGGGTGATCAGATCGCGGCAAACCACGCAGGCCACCGACAGAAGCACCAGAAACGCCCAGGGATCCAGCCCGTCCTCGCCGGGACGGATCACGATCAGCACCCCGATGAAGCCGATGGCCACTGCGAGCGCGCGGCGCCAGCCGACCTTTTCGCCCAGAAACACCGCCGCCGCAGCCGTCGCGGCCAGCGGCACTGATTGCAGGATGGCGGTGACATTGGCCAGCTGCATATGCATCAGTGAGCCGAGGAAAGTCAGCGTCGCCGCCACTTCGCCAAAGCTGCGCAGGATCAGGAATTTGCGGTCCCTCCCCTTCGGCAGGTGTGAGAAGGCCCCCGCCCGCCAGGCCAGCAGCGCCAGCATGGCGCAGGCCGGCACACCGCGCACCACCATCGCCTGCGGCAAAGGCATATCGGCCAGCAGGAGCTTGATGATCGTGTCATTGATCGCGAAGGCGAGCATGGCCAGCAACATCAGCGCGATACCGCGGGTCTTCTCACTCACTGGCATGATGTCGGGCGCCTCAGTTCTGCTCGCCCTGCCCTCTGTCAGGTTTCAGCTCGGTATGGAAGGGCAGGATGCGGACCCCTCCGCTTTATATCAGCCCCCGGCGGCGCCACGTTCCACATATCCCCGGGGGAAAGGCCGGGACCAGCGAACCACGCGCTGCCCACAACCGAGCCCCGCTAAGGGACCGGCGCTCCCAATGAAGAATGCCCGGTCTGGTCCCCCCTGCCCCGGTTCCGCGCCCCGGGAGTGGAGACAGAAAAGCCCCGCCCGGTTGTCCGGACGGGGCCAGAGATCACTTCACCGGCCCGGGGCCAGTGAGCCGGGGATCAATCCCGGCTTTCCAGATCGTCGACGATCACGCTGGCCAGATCAGGCTGCGCAGCCGGGATCGGAGCGGCCAGAGCGGCGGCGGTTTCCGCCTCGCTGCGGCGTGCCTCGATCACCGTCGAGTCGCGCTCGGACGCGATGGCCTTCACGCGGCGCGTGGCCCCGCCCGTGCCAGCCGGGATCAGACGGCCGACGATGACGTTCTCTTTCAGGCCCTGCAGCTTATCGCGCTTGCCCTGAACGGACGCCTCGGTCAGGACGCGGGTCGTCTCCTGGAAGGAAGCCGCCGAGATGAAGCTGCGGGTCTGCAGCGACGCCTTGGTGATCCCCAGCAGAACCGGCTCGGCTTTCGCCTCGCGCAGACCGCGGCCACGGGCTTTGAGGTTCTCTTCCTCCAGCTCCTGGCGTTCGACCTGCTCGCCCTTCAGCAGCGTGGTATCCCCCGAATCCAGCACTTCGAGCTTCTGCAGCATCTGCCGCACGATAACCTCGATATGCTTGTCGTTGATCTTCACGCCCTGCAGACGATAGACGTCCTGGACCTCGTCGATCATGTAGTTCGCCAGCGCTTCGACACCCATAATGCGCAGGATGTCATGCGGCGCGGGGTTCCCGTCCATGATATAGTCGCCCTTCTGGACGAAATCGCCTTCCTGGACGGGGATATGTTTGCCCTTGGGCACCATATATTCCATCGACTGAAGGGTCTCATCCACCGGCTCGACCGTGATGCGGCGCTTGTTCTTGTAGTCCTTGCCAAAGCGCACATAACCATCGGCTTCCGCGATGATTGCGTGATCTTTCGGGCGACGCGCCTCGAAGAGTTCCGCCACGCGGGGAAGACCCCCGGTGATGTCCTTCGTCTTGGTGCCTTCGCGCGGAATACGCGCCACGATATCGCCCGGGCGCAGTTCCTGACCGTCTTCGATCGAGAGAACCGCATCCACAGACATCGCATACTGGATCGGGTTGCCGCTGTCGCCGCGCACCGGTTCGCCCGTTTCCGGGTTAACCACAAGGATCTCGGGCTTGAGGTCGGAGCCACGCGGTGCCGCACGCCAGTCAGACACGATCTTCTGCGTCATGCCGGTTGCGTCATCGGTGTCTTCGCGCACCGAGATGCCGTTGACCAGGTCCTTGAACCGCGCCACGCCAGCCTTTTCGGCCACGATCAGCAGGTTGAAGGGGTCCCATTCGAACAGCTTATGGCCGCGCTTGACCTCTTCGCCATCCTTCACGTGAAGTTTGGCGCCATAGGTCAGCTTGTGCACCGCGCGCTCGTCGCCATTGGCGTCGATGATCGCGATGGACATGTTCCGGCCGATCACCACCTGCTCGCCTGCGACGTTCAGAAGGAGGTTCGCGTTGCGGAACTCGATCTTGCCTTCCTGCGAAGCTTCAAGGAACGACTGCTGGCCGCCTTGCGCAACACCGCCGATGTGGAAGGTCCGCATCGTCAGCTGCGTGCCCGGCTCACCGATGGACTGGGCGGCGATGATGCCGACCGCTTCACCGATATTCACCTGAGTACCGCGGGCGAGGTCGCGACCATAGCACTGGGCGCAGACGCCTTCCTCGGCCTCACAGGTCAGCGGGCTGCGGATACGGGCGACAGGTACGTTATACTTGCCGACCAGATCTGCCTTGCGCTCGTCGATCAGTTCACCCTTGGCGATCAGCACCTCATCGGTGCCCGGGATCATGATGTCTTCCGCCACGACACGACCCAGCACCCGTTCCGACAGCGGAGCGGTTTCCTGGCCTTCCTTGACGGCTGCCGAAGCCGTGATCGAGTTCTCGGTGCCGCAATCATGCACACGAACGATGCAGTCCTGCGCCACGTCAACCAGACGGCGGGTCAGATAGCCCGAGTTTGCCGTCTTCAGAGCGGTATCGGACAGACCCTTCCGGGCGCCGTGGGTCGAGTTGAAGTATTCAAGAACGGTCAGACCTTCCTTGAAGTTCGAGATGATCGGCGTCTCGATGATCTCGCCGTTCGGCTTGGCCATAAGGCCGCGCATACCGCCCAGCTGCTTCATCTGCGTGACCGAACCCCGGGCACCGGAGTGGGCCATCATATAGACCGAGTTCGGTTCCTTCTCGGCGCCATTGTCGTCGTATTTGGTGGCCGAGATCGTGGACATCATGCCCTCGGTCACCTTGTCGTTGCACTTCGACCAGGCGTCGACGACTTTGTTGTATTTCTCGCCCTGAGTGATCAACCCGTCGAGATACTGCTGTTCAAAATCGGCAACGAGAGCCTTCGTCGCATTGACGATGTCCCATTTGTTGTCGGCGATGACCATGTCGTCCTTGCCGAACGAGATGCCTGCTTTGAACGCCTCGCGGAAGCCGAGACCCATGATCTGGTCACAGAAGATCACCGACTCTTTCTGACCGCAGTAGCGGTAGACGGTGTCGATGACGGTCTGCACGTCTTTCTTACGCAGAAGACGGTTCACCAGTTCAAACGGCGCTTTGGCGTTTTGCGGCAGGATATTTCCGATCCGCAGACGGCCAGGCGTCGTCTCGTAGCGTTTCCAGACGATATTGCCTTCTTCATCGACCTGCTTGAGGCGGGCGGTGATTTTGGCATGCAGATGCAGCTCGCCGGCGGCAAGGGCGTGTTCGACTTCGTCGATATCGCGGTAGAGACCGCCCTCGCCCTTCATGCCTTCGCGCTGCATGGTCACGTAATAGATCCCGAGAACCATATCCTGCGACGGAACAATGATCGGCGCGCCATTGGCGGGCGACAGAACGTTGTTCGTCGACATCATGAGAACGCGGGCCTCAAGCTGGGCTTCCAGCGAGAGGGGAACGTGAACAGCCATCTGGTCGCCGTCGAAGTCGGCGTTGAAGGCGGAACAAACCAGCGGGTGCAGCTGGATCGCCTTACCCTCAATCAGGATCGGCTCGAACGCCTGGATGCCCAGACGGTGCAGCGTCGGCGCGCGGTTCAGAAGCACCGGATGTTCGCGGATCACCTCGTCGAGGATATCCCAGACTTCCGGGCGCTCTTTCTCAACGAGCTTCTTCGCCTGTTTCACGGTGCTGGACAGGCCCTTGGCCTCCAGCCGCGAATAGATGAAGGGCTTGAAGAGCTCGAGAGCCATCTTCTTCGGCAGACCACACTGGTGCAGCTTCAGCTCCGGCCCGGTCACGATGACCGAGCGTCCCGAGAAGTCGACGCGCTTACCGAGCAAGTTCTGACGGAAGCGGCCCTGCTTACCTTTCAGCATATCGGACAGCGATTTCAGCGGGCGCTTATTGGTGCCCGTAATCACGCGGCCACGACGGCCGTTGTCGAACAGCGCGTCAACCGCCTCCTGCAGCATCCGCTTTTCGTTGCGGACGATGATGTCAGGCGCACGCAGCTCGATCAGACGCTTCAGCCGGTTGTTCCGGTTGATGACGCGGCGATAGAGGTCGTTCAGATCCGAGGTCGCGAAACGGCCACCGTCGAGGGGCACGAGCGGACGCAGTTCCGGCGGGATCACCGGAAGCACGGTCAGGATCATCCATTCCGGGCGGTTGCCGGATTCGTAGAAGCTCTCGACGATCTTCAGACGCTTGATGATCTTCTTGGGCTTCAGCTCGCCGGTGGCTTCCTTCAGCTCTTCACGAAGGGTCTCGGCCAGCTGGCCCAGATCAATCGCGGCCAGCATTTCGCGGATCGCTTCGGCACCGATATTCGCGGTGAAAGCGTCAGCGCCATACTGGTCCTGCGCGTCGAGATACTCATCCTCGGTCATCAGCTGGCCATAGGTCAGATCCGTCAGACCCGGCTCGATAACAACATAGTTCTCAAAGTAGAGGATGCGTTCCAGATCCCGCAACGTCATATCGAGCATGAGGCCGATCCGGGACGGAAGCGACTTCAGGAACCAGATATGCGCGACCGGAGCGGCCAGCTCGATATGGCCCATGCGTTCACGGCGGACCTTTTGCAGCGTGACTTCCACGCCGCATTTCTCGCAGACAACGCCGCGATACTTCATCCGCTTATATTTGCCGCAAAGGCATTCATAGTCTTTGATCGGCCCGAAAATCCGGGCGCAGAACAGACCGTCGCGCTCGGGTTTAAAGGTCCGGTAGTTGATGGTTTCCGGCTTTTTGATCTCGCCGTAGGACCACGAGAGAATACGCTCCGGCGACGCCAGCGAGACCTTGATCTCGTCAAACGTCTTGACCGGCGCGACCGGGTTGAACGGATTGTTCGTCAGTTCCTGGTTCATTTGATCTTCCCAATCAGGAGGTTGCGGTCAGAGGGTGGCGCCGGTTTCTTTCCAGAAACCGGCCCGGAATTTTCCTTAAAATTCCGGTCACTCCTCTTCCGCATCCAGGAGTTCCATGTTCAGGCCGAGGCCGCGGACTTCCTTCACGAGAACGTTGAAGCTCTCAGGCACACCTGCCTCGAAGTTGTCCTCGCCCTTGACGATCGATTCATAGACCTTGGTCCGGCCTGCGACGTCATCCGACTTCACCGTCAGCATCTCCTGCAGGGTATAGGCGGCGCCATAGGCTTCCAGAGCCCAGACCTCCATCTCCCCAAGACGCTGACCACCGAACTGCGCCTTACCACCCAGCGGCTGCTGAGTGACGAGCGAATACGGACCGGTCGAACGCGCGTGAAGCTTGTCATCAACGAGGTGGTGCAGCTTGAGCATGTATTTCACGCCCACGGTGACCTTGCGCTGGAACTTCTCGCCCGAACGGCCGTCAAAGACGTCCGACTGGCCGGATGTGTCGAAACCGGCACGCCGCAGCGCGTCGTTCACATCCGCCTCTTTCGCACCGTCGAAAACCGGGGTCGCGATAGGCACGCCACGGGTGACGGTTTTCGCGCTTTCGATGATATCCTCATCGCCCGCTTCGCCGAAGGCCTCGTCATAGGTCTCGTCGCCATAGGCAAAGCGCATGGCTTCCTTGACCGGGGTGAGATCGCCCGAGCGTCGATAGTCCTGCAAAGCATCGTCAATCCGGATGCCCAGACCGCGTGCGGCCCAGCCCATATGGGTTTCCAGAATCTGCCCGACGTTCATCCGCGACGGCACGCCGAGCGGGTTCAGCACGAGATCGACATGGGTGCCGTCGGCCAGGAAGGGCATGTCCTCGATCGGCACGACCTTCGAGATAACACCCTTGTTGCCGTGACGACCGGCCATCTTATCGCCCGGTTGCAGCTTGCGCTTCACCGCGACAAAGACCTTGACCATCTTCATCACACCCGGAGGCAGATCGTCCCCGCGACGGACCTTCTCGACCTTATCCTCGAAACGTGCGGTCAGAGCGCGTTTCTGGGATTCATACTGGTCGTGAAGCGCCTCGATCTCTTTCGCCTGGGCCTCTTCGGCGACAGCAAGCTGCCACCACTGGCCACGGCTCAGAGTGCCGAGAAGCTCTTCGTCAATGGTCGAACCGGCGCGGACACCTTTCGGGCCTTTGACCGCTTCGCGACCCAGGATCAGAGCCTTGAGACGCGAATAGATATTGCGCTCCAGGATGGTCATTTCGTCGTCGCGGTCGCGGGCGAGGCGTTCGACTTCTTCGCGCTCGATCTGCAGCGCGCGTTCGTCTTTGTCGACGCCGTGACGGTTGAAGACCCGCACTTCGACGATGGTACCATAGGCACCCGGCGGCAGACGCAAGCTTGTGTCGCGGACGTCAGACGCTTTTTCACCGAAGATGGCACGCAGAAGTTTCTCTTCCGGCGTCATCGGGCTTTCGCCCTTGGGGGTGATCTTACCGACAAGGATATCGCCCGGCTGCACTTCTGCACCGATATAGACGATCCCCGCTTCGTCGAGGTTGCGCAGAGCTTCCTCGCCGACGTTCGGGATGTCGCGGGTGATCTCTTCCGGCCCGAGCTTGGTATCGCGGGCGGCGACTTCATATTCCTCGATATGGATCGAGGTGAAGACGTCATCCTTGAGGATCCGCTCGGAAATCAGGATCGAGTCCTCATAGTTATACCCGTTCCAGGGCATGAAGGCCACGATCACGTTCCGGCCAAGCGCCAGTTCACCCATATCGGTGCAGGGGCCGTCAGCGACCACTTCACCACGGATGACCGTATCGCCCACCTTCACCAGCGGACGCTGGTTGATGCAGGACGACTGGTTCGACCGCTTGAACTTGCGCAGACGGTAGATGTCGACGCCCGGCTCGCCCGGCTCCAGGAGTTCGGTCGCACGGATAACGATACGCTGTGCGTCGACCTGGTCGATCACGCCCGAACGGCGCGCCATGATGGCAGCGCCGGAGTCGCGCGCAACCACAGCCTCAATCCCCGTGCCCACGAAAGGCGCGTCGGATTGCAGCAGAGGAACCGCCTGACGTTGCATGTTCGAGCCCATCAGAGCGCGGTTGGCGTCGTCATTTTCCAGGAAGGGGATCAGCGAGGCCGCGACCGAGACCAGCTGTTTCGGCGAAACGTCGATCAGATCGACAGCATCCGGCGGGTTCAGCATGAATTCACCGCCCTTACGCGACGAAATCAGGTCGTCGGTAAAGTGACCTTCCGCATCCTGCGATGCGTTGGCCTGAGCGACGGTGTGCCGCATCTCTTCGGTTGCCGACATATAGACGACTTCATCAGTCACCTTGTTGTCGATCACCTTGCGATACGGGGTCTCGATGAAGCCATATTTGTTCACGCGCGCAAAGGTCGCGAGCGAGTTGATCAGACCGATGTTCTGACCTTCCGGCGTCTCAATCGGGCACATCCGGCCGTAATGGGTCGGGTGAACGTCGCGAACTTCGAAGCCTGCGCGTTCCCGCGTCAGACCGCCCGGCCCAAGCGCCGAAAGACGGCGCTTATGGGTGACTTCCGACAGCGGGTTGGTCTGGTCCATGAACTGCGACAGCTGCGACGAGCCGAAGAATTCGCGGACAGCCGCAGCCGCCGGTTTCGCGTTGATCAGATCCTGCGGCATGATCGTGTCGATCTCGACTGAGGACATACGCTCTTTGATCGCGCGTTCCATGCGCAGAAGGCCGACGCGATACTGATTTTCCATCAGCTCGCCGACCGAGCGCACCCGGCGGTTGCCGAGGTGGTCGATATCGTCGATCTCGCCTTTGCCGTCGCGCAGTTCTACCAGGGCTTTGATGCACTTGATGATATCGTCACGGTCCAGCGTCCGCTGGGTGTCGGGCTTGGCGACATCCAGACGCATGTTCATCTTCACCCGGCCAACAGCCGAGAGATCATAGCGATCCTTATCGAAGAACAGCGTGTCGAAGAGGCTCGACGCTGCTTCAACGGTCGGCGGCTCACCCGGACGCATCACGCGATAGATATCCATCAGCGCGGTGTCACGGCCCCAGTTCTTATCGGCGGCCATGGTGTTGCGCATATAGGGGCCGACATTGATATTATCGATGTCGAGAACCGGGATCTCATTGACGCCCTGGTCGAGCAGGGTTTTCACCGTGCCGCCCTTGACCTCACCGTCCCGGTCCAGCTCCCAGGTCAGCTCATCGCCGGCCTCGGCCCAGATCGCGCCGTTTTCCTCATCCACGATGTCATTGGCGACAAAGCGGCCCATGATATGGTCGAACGGCACCAGAAGCTCGGTGACTTCGCCCTCATCCAGCCATTTCTTGACCATGCGCGGGGTGACTTTCTCACCCGCTTTCAAGATCACTTCGCCGGTGGCGGCATCAACCAGGTCATAGGTCGGACGGGTGCCACGGACGCGTTCCGGGAAGAAGCGCGTAACCCAGCCCTTGTTCTTCACATATTTGAAGGTGACCGTGTCGTAATAGGCCTTCATGATCGCGTCCTGGTCGAGACCAAGCGCGTACAAAAGCGTCGTCACCGGCAGTTTGCGGCGGCGGTCGATGCGGGCAAAGACGATATCCTTGGCGTCGAATTCGAAATCGAGCCAGGAACCGCGATAGGGAATGATCCGGCAGGCAAACAGGAGCTTGCCCGAGGAATGGGTCTTGCCCTTGTCGTGATCAAAAAACACGCCCGGGGAGCGGTGCATCTGCGACACGATCACGCGCTCGGTGCCGTTCACGATGAACGTCCCGTTCGGCGTCATCAGGGGCATATCGCCCATATAGACGTCTTGTTCCTTGATGTCTTTCACCGACTTATTGCCGGTGGTCTCGTCGAGATCGAACACGATCAGGCGCAGCGTCACCTTCAGCGGCGCCGCATAGGTCAGGTCGCGCTGCATACATTCATCGACGTCGTATTTCGGCTTTTCCAGCTCGTAACGGACGAATTCGAGAACAGCGGTCTCGTTGAAATCCTTGATCGGGAAGACCGACTGGAACGTGCCCTGGATGCCCTCATCGTCATGCGGCTTTTCGCCGTCACCCGAATTGAGGAAGAGATCATAGGAGGATTTCTGAACCTCGATAAGGTTCGGCATCTCGAGGACTTCGCGAATCTTGCCGTAATAGCGGCGGATACGCTTCTGGCCAACATAAGCTTGCGCCATGTTCGTGGTCACCTTTCATCGTTTCGCCGGCGCGCGACCCGTCGGGGCACAGGCACACGCCAACTGGCGAGAGGGGATATCCGGTTCCATACCTGCCATCTGTCCCGTCAGACGGCTCCCGAACCGATACCGCACCCGGAGAGAGGATTTCGTAAAATCCCCTTTCAGGACGCGAATGGCAGGAGGCGGATTGCTCCGCCCCCTGCCTGAAAATCAAAGCTGCGGGGTGACCCGCAAGCCAGATTACTTGAGCTCGACTTTAGCGCCAGCAGCTTCAAGCTTCTTCTTGATTTCCTCTGCGTCAGCTTTGGCAGCGCCTTCTTTGACTTTGCCGCCAGCTTCCACGAGGTTCTTCGCTTCAACGAGACCGAGGCCGGTGATGCCGCGGACTTCTTTGATGACGTTGATTTTGTTTGCGCCGGCTTCGACGAGAACGACGTCGAATTCGGTTTTCTCTTCGACGGCTTCAGCTGCAGCAGCCGGGCCAGCCATGACAACAGCGCCGCCAGCAGCGGGCTCGATGCCGTATTCGTCTTTCAGGATGGTCTTCAGTTCCTGAGCTTGCAGGAGGGTCAGGCCAACGATTTGTTCGGCGAGAGCTTTAAGATCAGCCATTTTTCACATTCCGTTCAGTTAAGATGGGGTCCAACGACGTGTTGATCAACCCTACGAAAGACATTGGGCAATGCCGGGGCCTCAGGCCGCGGCTTTGTCCTCGATGGTCGACAGGATGCCGGCGATGTTCGAAGCAGGCGCGCCAATGGCACCAGCGATGTTCGAGGCAGGCGCACCGATCATCGACGCGATCTGAGCAAGCAGCTCTTCGCGCGACGGCAGCGATGCGACGGCTTTGACACCGACAGGGTCCAGAACAGTGCCGCCCATGGCGCCGCCGAGGATCACGAAACGTTCGTTGTCCTTGGCATAGCCCTCGGAGACCTTGGCCGCAGCCACGGGATCTTCCGAGAAGGTCAGCACAGTCATACCCGCAAGCAGGTCACCCATCTTGGCGATGGCTTTCCCCTCAAGGGCGATTTTGGCGAGCGTGTTCTTGGCAACGCGAACGGATCCACCCACGACACGCATACGTGCGCGGAGGTCCTGCATCTGTTTAACCGTCATGCCTTCGTAATGGGCAACCACTACGACGCCAGAGCTTTCAAAGATCTGGCCGAGATCCTCGACCAATTTCTCTTTCTGGGCTCTATCCACAGTTTCACTCCAAGTTTGGGGTTTCCCCCGGCTCAAGTCAGCCCGGGCCTCGCGGCCAGGGCATTCGGGTCCATGATGTCGTCCCGAGAGCCAAAATCACCCGAGGCAAGCCCCGGAAAAAATCGTCCCGAACTCCATCTCAGGCCGGATATTAAGACGTTTGCGCGTCACCAGCCTTCTCGGACAAAGCGCGTTGGGGCTGAGTGACGAATCACGCAGCCCCAACAGAAAGGGTGTTTAACCCGTTGCACCCTGATTGCCAAGACAGAAGGAAGGCATTTGGGACAGGACATTTGCCGCGCCCCGTCCGCCAGACCCGACCGTCAGACCCGGCCGCCAGAAAAGGAGGGGGCCCTGCCCCCTCGCGCGTACCGCGCTCACCCCCGGGATATTTAAGGACAGAAAATGACAACAAAGACTATTTTCTGTCCTTAAATATCCCCGCCGGAGGCTTCCGTCGTCATCCGGAAGCGGGCGGGTGGGCAAAAGCAAAACCGCCGCCCCGAAGGACGGCGGTTTCGATTTCAATCCAGCCGCAACGCGGCTTATGCCGTGGTCGCGAGATCGAGCGACACGCCCGGACCCATGGTCGAGGAAAGCGAAACTTTCTTCACATAGGTGCCTTTGGCGCCAGCCGGGCGGGCTTTGGTCACGGCATCAACGAAGGCGCGGACGTTTTCAGCCAGCTTCTCTTCGGTGAACGAGACTTTGCCGATACCTGCATGGATCACGCCGGCTTTTTCGACCTTGAACTGGACTTCGCCGCCTTTGGCATTGGTCACAGCGGTCGCGACATCCATCGTCACCGTGCCGACTTTCGGGTTCGGCATCAGGTTGCGCGGGCCGAGCACTTTACCCAGACGGCCGACCAGCGGCATCATGTCCGGGGTTGCAATGCAGCGATCGAAATCGAGCATGCCGCCCTGGATTTTCTCCAGCAGGTCTTCTGCACCGACGATTTCCGCACCGGCAGCTTTGGCTTCATCAGCCTTGGCGCCACGGGCGAAAACTGCGACGCGCACGGTTTTGCCGGTGCCGTTCGGCAACTGAACCACGCCGCGGACCATCTGGTCTGCGTGACGCGGGTCGACACCGAGGTTCATCGCGATTTCCAGCGTTTCGTCGAATTTCGCCGAAGCAGCCGATTTGATCAGCGCGACAGCGGCCTCAACAGCCAGCAGATCCTTGCCGGCGAAAGCCTCTTGCGCCTTCTTCACACGTTTTGCGAGCTTTGCCATGTCGATCAGCCCTTCACTTCGATGCCGCAGGACCGGGCCGAGCCCAGGATGATGTTCATCGCCGCTTCCACGGAATTGGCGTTGAGATCTTTCATCTTGGTCTCTGCGATCTTGCGCAGCTGTGCTGCGGTGATCGTACCGGCCACGGTGCGGCCCGGCTTGTCCGAACCCTTGGTGCGGTTACGCTTGCCAACCGGTTTCAGGCCAGCGGCTTCTTTCACGAGGAAAGCGGCCGGCGGGGTCTTCAGCTCGAGGCTGAACGACTTGTCCTGGTAATAGGTGATGATCGTCGGGATCGGGGTTCCGGGCGGGAAATCAGCCGACTTCGCGTTGAATTCCTTGACGAACATCATGATGTTCAGACCGCGCTGACCCAGAGCCGGGCCGACGGGCGGCGACGGGTTCGCCTGTTGTGCTTTCACCTGCAGCTTGAGGCTGCCCATAATCTTCTTGGCCATCTGGCCTTCTCCTTTTCACGGCGCCGCCCTCATGGAGACGCGTTTAGCGGTCCGGTCCGTCACCTGGTTCAGCCCTCTGAAACAGGCGCTCGCCTTCCGCGCGATGCACTCAGGACCCGAAGGTCAGAACTTCACGACCTGAGTGAATTCCAGCTCGACCGGGGTTGCCCGGCCGAAGATCGAAACCGAGACCTTGAGACGGCTTTCCGACTCATCGACCTCTTCGACCATGCCCTCAAAGCCGTCAAACGGCCCGTCGGTAACCTTGACCTTCTCGCCGATATCGAACCGGATCAGGTTCCTCGGCGCGACTTCGCCCTTCTGGGCGCTGCTGCTTTGCATCCCGGCGACTTCGGCATCCCGCATCGGCATCGGCTTGCCCTGGGGGCCAAGGAAGCCGGTGACGCGGTTGATCGACGATATCAGGTGATAGCCGCGCGAGGTCATCTCCATATGCACCAGCACATAGCCGGGCATGATGCGACGCTCAGACGTCACCTTTTTGCCGCGACGCACCTCGATCACCTCTTCGGTGGGCACGAGGATCTCGTCGATTTCTTCCTGCAGGGCCGCTTCGTCCACGGCGGTCCGGATCTGCTCGGCAACCTTCTTCTCGAAGTTCGAGAGGACGCTCACCGAATACCAGCGTTTTGCCATGGTCTCGCTTCCACCTTCTGACTGCATGGGAGGATTGCCTCCCGAATTCCTGTTGCCGACCCGATCCGCAAACTGCCGATCTGCCCGCCGCTCCGAACAAAAAACAGCGCGCATCCCGAATCGATGCGCGCCCGTGACAGAGACGTTGGCGCGGAATATCCGCTCACGCCGTCCCGATCAAGTCCTAACCGGCAGACCGGCCTGCCCGGCGACCCGTCCGGGCCGCCCGCCGATCCCCGGTCAGACGCCGATGATCAGCTCGAGCCCCCAGCGGATCGCCAGATCCGTAAGGCTGAAAAAGGTTGCCGCCAGCGCCGAAAGGATGAAAACCATGATCGTCGTCAGCACCACCTCACGACGTTTCGGCCAGTGGATCTTGCCCACTTCGCCGCGAACCTGCTGCAGGAACTGAAGAGGATTGGTCGTCGCCATGACTGCGGTATCCCGAGATAATTCCCAAAGCCGCCCCGGTCAGGAAGCTTTGGAAAGCTCCGGTCCTGGCGGCCATTTGCGCCGAGATACTGGCCTGGAGCCGGAAATTCAAGTCATTCCGCCGGAAATCCGTGACAGGAGCGGGGAATTTCGTTGTCCCCGACTTGCGCGCAGCCACGCCTTTGGCGCAGCGCCCTGTCCGAAACTCGCCCTGGCGACGACATATCTGCGCCACAATCACCCGCCAGGTCATGAAGACGAGGCTAGGCGCCCTGTTTCAGGGCCTCACGGGCCCCTGCAAGAGGGGCCAGGCCCGCCTCGCATCTCCGGCTTCAGGGGCCGACACACTGGCCGTTTCCGTTCGCGCGCCAGTTAGTTTCCACGTTGCAAGCGTGAATTTACCAGCAATTTGCTGGACTCACCCCCCTGCACCGCGCAAGAGTCTCGCGGACATCTATCCAGGACCGGAGTGCCAGAATGTACAAAATCGTGACAGTTGCGGCCGCGGTCGCCTGCCTTGCTGTTCCCGCAGCCGCACAAAACTCCCGGGTTTTCGAACAGCCCTGCAATCGCGGCCCCGTGCCGCACTGGGCTGTTATCAACGAGACTCATTCGGATTTTATTGATTTCATTCAGGAAGTTCGCCCGAAAATGCCGCGCGAGCAGGCGAGCTACATCGCCTATCAGGTCTGTTCCGACATGAGCATCGTCGGCAATTCAGAAGAGCTGACCAAGCGCCTGAACCTGCTGATCCGTAAAAGCGGCTATTGATCTTCCCTTCCGAGCGCGCCTGAGGCGGGCATAAGCAGATCCCGCCCGGTCGCGGCTGCGCCTGGCTCAGATGCCAGAGCGGAGCCTGAGCATTCCATACCCTGTCCCCCGGGATCTGCGGGTCGCCGCCAGCGCAGGGCTTTTCACCTCAATCTCAAAGCCGGCCTGATTGCGGGCCGGTTTTTTGCTGCCTGCGCCCCCGGCCGCCCTGCCGCAACAGCTGTAGCCGCAAGCGGAAGCGAGAGGCTCCGAACGGAACCTGAGATATCGGCAGTCCCCGCCCCATGGCATCTCGCTTATGTGCGGCCTGTTAAGCACGGTCAACGGCGTGATTACGGCGACGCCGCGATCCCGGCGTGCCTCACGCTGAAGGCGCGGATTGGCATCGTACCCGGCCAGGCCACAGCGGGGGGCGAAGATCCGTAGCGGTTGATCGGCCTGGTAAGCGGCTGCCTGTTTTCGGGACATAGACGAAAATTGTCGCGGCAGGCTGAGGCACAGTCGGACCGGAAGCCCGCAAGAACAGAACCATGGGCGGGTCGCCCGGTTTTTTCGATGCGCCCCCTGCATCCGGCTGTCGCTATGCCATTGGCCGGGCAACAGCTGTTCCTCACTTCGCCGTCAACAGGGCGGGTCACGCAACATGGTGGAATTGGTATCGGCAGCGATGAGGCTGCCGGCTCCGTCACCCCCCTCGCTGAAGACGGGTGACCTCAAATCCGCGCGCCGTCCCGGCCCCGGGGCGCGCGGCGCCGGACAGGGCGGCACAAGCGCGAGAAACGAAAAACACGAATGATAACCGCTTGACGCCGGCTGGCGGAAAACCTAATGAAATCGCACCACAGGGGTATAGCTCAGCTGGTAGAGCGACGGTCTCCAAAACCGTAGGTCGCGGGTTCGAACCCTGCTGCCCCTGCCATTTATTTCCAATAACTTAAACGATTTTCCACCTGACCAGCTGAGAGCAATTGGGCAGTCAGTTGGGAATTTTCGTTCCGGCTTCCTGCGCTTCCAGACCGGGTGGCTGTTGCCGCGCACTAACTTCTGGACGGCTGCCGATTGGCTTCTGGACAAAAAGTTTACCCGTCAGACCCTGCGCTTGCAGCTCTATCCCTGCCGATTTTTGCAGTCAGAACGCCGCTGCGATCCCGGTCGCCCCTATCGTGACCGGCCGAGGACCGAAAATGCGAGCCACCGGCAGGGGCTCATAGCAGCGGGTGTTCATATGCGGCTCAGGAGACCAGTGTGCGGTGTCTGATCATGGTGCGGGCATTTTTTGAGACACCATCCGCTGATGACTGAATAGCCCCATGTTTCGTGGACGCCTTCTTCGCTAACTTTGCGGCAAGGAGGCCATGATGGGCACAGGTAATTTCACTGACGATTTCAAGCGCGATG
>NZ_JAEFCF010000058.1 GCF_016405985.1 Paracoccus sp. IB05 | reverse complement strand
AAGGGGTCACTTTTGGACGCCGATCAGGGGGCCCGTTTGGATGCCGATTGACAGCTAGAAATTTTTGTAGCTGCGGACCACAATGAAGCTGGCGTAGAGAATAGATCCGATTTTCTAGCGACACTGGACAAGTTCAGAAAATTCGGCCTCATCACGTCAAGCTTGGATCAAGATGATCCAGAAAGTGCCGTATACGAAATATCTCCAAAGGCACTAAAGCTGGAATATTTCTTGGCATCGCAAGCTGAAATTTGAGACCTTTCACCTCACTTCTTCGGGTTTTATATTCATCGATCTTAGCGGATTAATGTTTCAACATGTGGCGAGATTGGTGCCGAGACCCACAAAAATGCCTTTAGCACAACATAGCTGAGTTTGGCGTGATCAGCAGCTACGGACCAGGACAGGTAAGTTAATGCAAGTCTGGCGAATTACCGGTATGGGTCGGTGTTGACGTCCCACCGGCAGGCACCAAATCGGGAGATGCAAACTGGCTTCACACTAACACTTGGATGCTTCTTGGCACCTTCGCTTATATTGCCCGAAGAGCGATGCTCAGGCGGTGGCAAGGAATCGACGCTCAGAGTGCGCGTTGATGTCCCATCCTGTAGCGCCACACGAGAACGTGGAGGGAGTGACGGCCTTGCCGCGAAACCATAGAGTTCATTCGTCAAGCCTTCCTGTTGAGAATATAGAAATCAGGCCTGCAAACGTCGCTGTGGCATTACACCTATGACCATGAAGCCATCTTCAGAAATACCTAGCGAGTTGAAAATGGGATATAGCCCAGAGGATCTGGTTACAATTAGCTTCGAAACCCAGTCCATGCTTGACCGTGTTATAAATTTGGAGCGCGAGTTTCTAACCGAAGATTTTGTGACTGATCGCGCAAAAACGATGTGCAAGCATGGCTTTATGCGGCGTTCGCACAGTCTTAGGCACTGTTTTGACCGGATTTACGAGCATGTTCCTGTGACCGAAAAGCGCCCGTCTCAACACGCGATTGATGACGCCGCCATCTATCTGCAAGCCTTCATTTTCAACGTTTTCGGCGCTCTTGATAACCTTGCGTGGATTTGGTTCTACGAAACAGGGCCACGGTCCGCGAAGGGTCAGCTCTTGCGCGCCGCGCAGATTGGACTCGGGCCATCGTATAAAGACTTTCGAGCAAGTCTCCCGCCTCGAACTCTGTCTATATTACAGCAGTCTGATGCGTGGTTTGGATACTTGATGAACTACCGCCACGCTCTGGCCCATCGGATTCCGCTCTATATCCCCCCTGCAGTTCTATATCCTGAGGACGAACGGGCGTGGCGCGAGAAGGAAGAGGAGGCTTGGAAGGCTCTGCTTTCCGAAGACTTCGACCGTCACGACAGGTTGCGCGCCGAGCAGTCCCTTCTTGGGGAGTTTCCGGGCTTGATGATGCATTCATTTGGCCTGGATCCTGAGGATGGAAGGCCAGTCCAGTTCCACGCGCAATTGATCGCAGACCTCAACACCTTAGAGCAAATTGGCAAGGCAATGCTGGATGCCCTGAGAGCCAAGCGGCAGATCAGATAGCAACGAACGGTCGCTTCTTGCCCGTCATGGTGCGCGGCGCCGATGGCCGCTGCATCCAGCATGAACGACTGCTTTACCAAGTTTGCCGCGACCGCCTCGCCGCGGCGCCGTCAGTCTGCTTTCCGCCCGATTTACGTACACGCCTCACACATCAACTCGCGGAATCAAGCTTCTACGGATCTCCTGCCCGTCCCGCCCGGGGGACGATCCAAACAGGCGGCGATACTCGCGGCTGAACTGCGACGGGCTTTCATACCCGATGGCATAGCCAATCCGCGCGACATCGGCGCCGTCAGCAAGTAGCAGGCGCCGCGCCTCCTGCAGACGCAACTGCTTTTGGTATTGAACCGGCAGCAGCTCATCATCGCCGTCACGGCCTTGAAGTGGCGGTGGAACGTGGCGGGGCTCATCCCCGCGATATCGGCCAGGTCCCGCACGTTCAACTGATCCGCAAAGCTCTCGCGGATGCAGGCGACGGCCCGACCGATCCGCGCCATATGACTGCCAGCCAACCCGATCTGGCGAAGCGCAGGTCCCATCGGTCCGTTCAGCAAGAGCCAGGTGATCTCGCGTCGGATCATCGGCGCAAGGATTTCAATGTCACGTGGCCGGGCGCAGAGGGTCAGCAGGCGGCAGAGCGGATCGACAAGCTCCGGATCAAGGGCATGAACCGCCAGCGCCGCCGCGGCGGGCGCTTCCTCTGCTCCCCCCAACTCCAGCAGCAGGTCGGAGATCGTCGCGGGATCCAGCGCGAGACTGAAGGCCAGATAGGGACGTTCCGGCGTCGCACGGGTGATCTCGGCCCGGATCGGCACATCCATCGACGCGATCAGGCATTTCCCCTCATCATAGCGATAGGCCCGATCGCCGAGCATGCTGGTCTTGGCGCCCTGCACCACAACGCACAGCGAGGGGCGGTAGACAGCGTGGATTGGGCCAGTCGGTGCCGTGACCGAGGTCAGCAGCAGGCCATCGACCGGGGTTTCCCGGCCATGCGCGCGCCATTGGCGGTCAATCAGGTCCTTGAGCGGCAAGAGGTCATTGGTTTCCATGCCCTGCAATGTAGTCGGCAGCATGGCAGCACGCATCCCGAACTCCACCCGAATGAGAGGATCGTGCAAGAATACGCGAGGATCCGCGTCGCCGGTCCGCATGGGACAGCGCTATCTTCACCCTGCACCGGCAGCGCTGCTCCCGGCCCTGCCCCACACTGCGAAAGGAACTGCCCATGCGGTATCGCACTCTCGGCCCGAGCGGCCTTCTGGTCTCGGAACTCTGCCTCGGAACCATGACCTTTGGCGGATCGGACGGCATGTGGGGACAGATCGGCCAGTTGCAGCAGGATGAGGCCGACATACTGGTCAGGGCCGCGTTTGACGCTGGCATCAATTTCATCGACACCGCCAATGTCTATGCCGGCGGCGAGAGCGAGCGGATCCTCGGCCAGTCGATCCGCAATCTCGGCATCCCGCGCGACGATGTGGTGATTGCAACCAAGGTGCTGGGACCAATGGGCGAAGGCCCGAACGCCCGCGGCGCCTCTCGCGCGCATATTATGGCGCAGGCCAAGGCCAGCCTTTCGCGGTTACAGATGGACCATATCGACCTCTACCAGATCCATGGCTTCGATCCGGTGACGCCGATTGCCGAGACGCTGGAGGCGCTCGACACGCTCGTCCGGCAAGGCCATGTGCGCTACATTGGGCTGTCGAACTGGGCGGCGTGGCAGATCGTCAGGGCCATCGGCATCGCCGAGGCGCGGAAGCTGGCACCGATCCTGTCACTTCAGGCCTATTACACTCTGGTGGGCCGCGATCTGGAACGCGAGATCGTTCCGATGCTGCGCTCCGAGGGCCTTGGCCTGATGGTCTGGAGCCCGCTGGCCGGGGGCTTCCTCTCGGGCAAGTACAACGGCGGAACGATGGCGAATGACGGCCGGCGGGCGAGCTTCAACTTCCCACCCGTCGATCTGGCGCGCGGCGATGCCGCCATCGAGGTGATGCGCGATATCGCCTCAGCCAAGGACTGCACGGTGGCGCAAATAGCCCTCGCCTGGCTGCTGCACCAGCCAGTGGTGACCAGCGTGATCGTCGGTGCCAAGCGGATCGAACAGTTGCAAGACAATATCCGTTCGACCGAGGTGGCGCTGACCGCCGAGGATCTGGCCGCGCTCGACCGCGTGACGAAACCGCCGCCCGAATATCCGGGCTGGATGCTGGAGCGCCAATCGCAATACCGGGCCCCCTTCGCCCCGCAAAAAGGCTGATCCCCGCGCAACGCCCCGCCGCATCTGTGGCGGGGCGCTGTAGTATTCCGTTAACACCCGCCCCGCCGCCCCCTGCCCTATCCTTTCTGCACCGCGAGCCAAGGGAGGATGCGAGATGGCGAAGATCCTGATGATCACCGGCGATTTCACCGAAGACTATGAGACCATGGTCCCGTTCCAGACGCTGCTGGCCTGCGACCACAGCGTCGATGCCGTCTGCCCCGGCAAGAAGGCGGGCGATACAGTCAAGACCGCGATCCATGATTTCGAGGGCGACCAGACCTACTCCGAAAAGCCGGGCCACAATTTCGCGCTGAACGCCGCTTTCGACGCGGTGGATGCCGCCAGCTATGACGCGCTGGTGGTGCCAGGTGGGCGGGCGCCGGAATATCTGCGGCTGAACCCCGAGGTGCTGGCCAAGGTCCGCCACTTCTTCGACGCCGGAAAACCCGTGGCCGCGATCTGCCACGGCGCGCAGCTGCTGGCTGCCGCCGGGGTTCTCAAGGGTCGCACCTGCTCGGCCTATCCGGCCTGCGCCTATGAGGTCACCGCCTCGGGTGGCACCTTCGCTGATATTGCGGTGACAGAAGCCGTGACCGATGGCAACCTGGTGACAGCGCCGGCCTGGCCCGCGCATCCCGCCTGGCTAAAGCAGTTCATGGCGATCCTCTGACATCAACGGGAAGGGAGGCCCTGCGATGTGCGAACTCTTCATCAAGGCCGATGCCGAACAATGGCAAAGCCGTACACATTCGCTCCGCATCGACGGGGTTGCCACCTCGATCCGGATCGAGAACCATTTCTGGGACACCCTGACCGAGATCGGTGCGCGCGACGGGATGACCGTTGCGCAACTTATCACCCGGCTCTGGCACGAGGCGATGGACGCCGATCATGACCTCGGCAATTTCACCTCGTTCCTGCGGGTCTGCTGCAACCGCTATCATGCACTGATCGCGGCGGGTGAGATCTCGACGGACCTTTCGGTCCCGATAGCCGAACATCCGGCGCGCGAGATCCTGGCCCGAGAGACCGCCCGCCGGAACCTGCGGGTCAACTAAGGGCGCGCTTGCTGCAACAGCACCATGCGTCAATACGAGGGCAGACCGGAGGCGAGTACACCAATAATCAGTCGCCCGGCGAGCACTGGCGACCCGTGCTTGCGGCCATTCGCTGTCGGCTGGTCTGGACCGACATATGTCGAAACAGACTTAAGAAATCGACATGTCCCAGTAATATGTCGACAGCGCAGACACTTGCCGCGAAGCGGGAGGCCACGCAGGTTCACCCCCGAAAGCCTCCATTCCTCAGAAAACGAGCCTCCTCGGCTGTGGTGTCGCGGCCGAGGATCGGATTGCGGTGCGGGAAACGGCCAAAGCGACGGATGATGCTGCGATGACCTTCGGCATGGCTCAGCCAGGGCTGGCCGAGGCGGCGGTTCAGCGCGACCGCAAGGTCCTGATCTTCGAGCGCCTCTGAATGCGAGAACGGCAAAGCGAGAAACAGCCGCAGGCCAAGGTCGAGTTCCGCCATATATCCGCGTGCTTCGGCCTGACGCGCGACGGCGCGGGCTTTGGGATCGGTCGCATACATCCGCGCCGTACCGCGAAAGGCATTGCGGGGAAACTGATCCAGCAGGATCACCAGCGCCAGCGCGCCTTCAGGCGTTTCAATCCAGTCGTCACAGGCCCCTGCGGCGGCCTGTTCATGCAGATCGAGATACCGCTCGCGGAAAGCACGGTCGAAGTCGGGGCCATGGGCGAACCACTCGCCCCGCTCACCCGCACGCGCCCACCAGGCAACCACTCCGGTGGCAGGCGAGAGGGACATGCTCAATGCCCACTCCCGTGACCACCACCGGCCTGCTGCGCATTGCCATGGATCAGGGCCTTGCTCTCGGCCATGCCGCCGACCTGCTCCAGCGCCATGCGCTCGGCATCCTGGGCACGGACGGTGGCAACGATCTCATCCACCACCTCGGGCGGCTCGCCCAGCCGGGCCAGCGCCTCACGCCCCATGACCATTGCAGATTCATAGGTTTCGCGGATCTGGAAGGCCGCCCCATGATGCAGCAGTTCCAGCGCATGCTGGCGCGACAGGGCGCGGGTCAGCACCGGCACTAGCGGGAATTCGTGGCGCGCCAGCTCGACCGTGCGGGAGATCGCATCCCGGTCTGAGGCCGCGATCAGGATCAGGCTGGCATTCTGAGCCCCCGCCGCATGCAGGATATCAAGGCGCGACCCGTCACCGTAAAAGACCTTGAAGCCGTATTCGGCGGCGGTGCGGATTGCCTCGGGATCGGTGTCGATGATCGAGACCGAATGGCCACGCGCCAGCAGCGGCTGGCTGACGATCTGGCCAAAGCGGCCAAAGCCGATCAGCAACACCCGCCCGGACAGGCCTTCCGCCGCTTCGACCCCATCCATGGATGCAACGGCTTTCGGCGCAAGCCGCCCGTGCAGGATGATCATCAAGGGCGTCAGCACCATCGAGATGATGATGATCGCGGTCAGATTGGCATTCCATTCCGGCGTCAGGATGCCGAATTGCGTGGCTGCCGCATAAAGCACGAAGGCAAATTCACCACCCTGCGCCATCAGGACCATGCGCTCGATGGCCTCGGATTTTGGTGCTTTGGTCAGACGGGCGACGCCGTAGATCACCAGCATCTTCAGGGCCATGAAGGCCGGGACCGAGATCGCGATGATGGTCCAGTTGGCCGCGATGATATCCAGATCCAGCGCCATGCCGACGCCGAGGAAAAAGAGGCCCAGCAAGAGGCCGCGGAAGGGTTCGACATCGGCCTCCAGCTGGTGACGGAAGCTTGATTCCGACAATAGCACCCCGGCCATGAAGGCCCCCATCGCCATCGAAAGCCCGCCCGCATTCATCAGAACCGCAGCACCCAGTACTACCAGAAGTGCCGCGGCTGTCATCACCTCGCGCGCGCCAAAGCGCGCCAGAAGGCGGAACATCGGATCCAGCAGCCAGCGCCCCGCCACGACCAGCACCGCAATGGCGCCAAGCCCGATGGCCACCGATTGCAGCCGGTCGGCCAGGGTGGCCTCGGCGCCACCTGGCGCAAGGAAGGCCACGATGGCCAGAAGCGGCACAATGGCCAGATCCTCGAACAAAAGGATCGCGATCATGCGCCGGCCTTTGGGCTGGGCCATCTCGCCGCGCTCTTGCAGCATCTGCATCACGATGGCGGTTGATGTCAGCACAAAGCCGGTGCCGGCGACGAAACTGGCGGCAACCGGATAGCCAAGCGCGATACCGACCCAGACCAGCGCAAAGATCGCAAGACAGACCTGCAAGGCACCAAGGCCGAAAATCTCGCCGCGCATCGACCACAGCCGCGAGGGCTGCATCTCCAGCCCGATGATGAACAGGAACAGCACCACCCCCAGCTCGGCCACATGGATGATGGATGTGGCATCCTGGAAGAAGCCAAAGCCATAGGGGCCAATGACCAGACCCGCAGCCAGATAGCCCAGCACCGAGCCAAGCCCGATCCTGCGAAAGACCGGAACCGCGACAACCGCCGCTGCCAGCAGGACAACGACGGGCACGAGGTCAACCCCGTGATGCGCGGCCTCGGCCGCAGTGGAAACCGGATCGGCCATGATTATCCTCTCATCTGCCAGGCAATGAAAAATGCGGCACCCGCAGGGATGGCGAAGACAAGCGCCAGGATCGGCAGTTCCTGCATGACGCTATAGCCTGCCTTCGTGACGCCGACCCACATATTGACCAGCGCCACCCCGGCCCAGACCGGCACGAACCAGCGGGCCGCCAGAGCGACCCCGGCCGCATCATGCCCCCAAAGCCGCCCGAACAGCGCAAAAACCGCCAGCAGCAAAAGCCCCGCAAAGATCACCGTTGCCATATGCATCTGCGCCCCCCCCCTTAACCCGTGATCCGCATCTCGCGGATCAGACCATCTGCCAGTGTGAAGCCGAAGCTGCTTTCGCCGGTGAAGACGCTGCTTGCCCAATGCCCCACCAGCGTGACCCTGCCGCCCGTCGCCGAGAGGCCACGAACGGTAAGGACACCTTTCGCGCCGATCAGTTCCCGGTCGCTCCAGCCTTGGATGGCGGCGTGCCCGGAAAAGACGCGCCCCCAGTCATCCACCAGCGCATCAGGGGCAAAGCAGGCCAGAAAAACGGGGGTATCGCCCGCATTCACGGCAGCGACAAAGCGATCAAGCGGCGGGGGGAAGGTCGAGGTCATGGCAGCTGCCCTTTTGACATGAAAGTGGCCCGGCCCCTGGGGAAGGCCGGGCCGGTCGGCGGTTACTTGGTGGTGTAGCCGCCGTTCACGAGGATCGTCTGGCCGGTCATCCACCAGCCTTCGGTCACAAGGAAGCGGATCCAGGGCGCGATATCCCCGATATCGGTGAGGCCGGTTTTCGAGAAAGCCGAAAGGGCCGCTGCCGATTTGTGATAGGCCTGCGCCTCGGGTGCCTCCTGCCCGTAGAAAAAGGGCGTATCCATCGGACCGGGGCCGATGGCGGTGACAGAGACCCCACGTTCTCCCAGTTCCTTGGAGGCGGCGCGGGTGAAGTGCTCGACCGGCGCCTTTGTGCCCGCATAGCTGGCATAGAAGGGCGTATAGGCCCCCAGGAGCGACGTCACGAGGGTGCAGATCGACCCGTTATCGTTCACGGACTTGCCCGCCTCTTTCAGGAAGAAGAAGGCCGCTTTGGCATTCACCGCGCTCATCTCGTCATATTCGGCTTCCGAGATCTCGGCGATCGGCTTTTTCAGCACTTTTCCCACGGTGTTGATCGCGATATCGGGGCGCCCGACGGCGGCAACCGCCTCGGAAAAGAGCCGCTCCACCGCGCCTGCGGTGGTCAGATCGGCCTGGATCGCAACGGCCTCGCTGCCTGCGGCCCTGACGGCGGCCAGGGTTGCCTCGGCATCCTTCGCACTTGCCGCGCTGTTGTAATGGATCACGATGGCCTTTGCGCCCAGGGCTGCAAAGTCACGTGCGAGCAGCCCGCCAAGATTCTTGGCCCCGCCCGCGATCAGGATGGTCTTCCCGGCAATGGTTCTACTGGTCATATCAACGGCTCCTCTTTGACAGGACCTTGATATGTGTTCAGATCAGTTCGAATAAATCCTTCCATTCTGACCTCACTTGTCGCACATAACGAACAATGGATCAGCTCACGCTTTATCGCATCTTCACCCGTGTCATTGAGGCGCGCAGTTTCACCCGCGCGGCCGATACGCTGCAGATGCCGCGTTCCAGCGTCTCGACTGCAATCGCCGATATCGAGACACGGCTGGGCGTGCGGCTTCTGAACCGCACCACACGCGTGGTCGCGCCAACCGATGAGGGCGAAGAATTCTACGAGCGCTGTCTTTCCTGGCTGGCCGAGGGCGAGGAGATGGAGGCGATGTTTCGCAGCGCCAGCCACAGGGTCGAAGGCCGTATCCGGGTCGATCTGCCGGGCCGGATCGGCCGTCTGATCGTGGCGCCTGCCCTGCCAGACTTCCTGACGCTCTGGCCTGCGATCCGGGTGGAACTGGGGATGACCGATCGCGCAGTCGATCTGCTGGGTGAAAGGGTGGACCTTGCCCTGCGGATCGGACCGCTGGCTGATTCCGGCCTGAAGGCCCGGCGAATTGGCGAGATCGCGCAGATCAATGTGGCAAGCCCCGCCTATCTGGCCCGGCATGGCACGCCCCTCACCCCGGCGGATCTGGCGAAACACCTGCAGATCGCCTATGCCTCGCCCTCGACCGGGCGTGTCGCGGACTGGGAATGGCAGGAAGGCGGGCGGCTGCGCAGCGCTCCTGTCCCCTGGCGGGTCAGCGCTAACAGTGCCGAGGGCTATATCGCCTGCGCGCTGGCAGGTATGGGGCTGATCCAGATCCCGGCTTATGATGTGGCGGATCATCTGGCGCGCGGCGACCTGGTCGGGGTCATGCCGGATTACCAGCCGGCTCCGATGCCCATGAACCTGCTGTTTCCAGGGGCTCCCCGCATGCAGCGCCGCCTGACAGCCTTCGCGGACTGGATGGAGGCTCTGCTGAAAATACGTATCTGTCGCTGATCCGAGGTCTCAGGGGCTCCTCCGCAGCGGACCCCAGCCGTCCGAATGGCGTTGTTGCACTTATCGGCGAGGAGGATTCACGTCGTGAATCCTGCCTGCTAGGTTCGGGCTATGCCGAAGCCCTCTTCTCCCCGCTACCGCACGACGAACTGGCCTGACGACAATGCCGCCCTGCGCCGCCGCGGCTCGCTCTCGATCTGGTTCGATCCGGCGATGGTCTGGAAAGCTGTGAAGACTGGCAAGCGCGGTCACCCTGAGACCTTCTCAGAGGGCGCGATCCCGACCTGCCTCACGCTGAAGGTGTTGTTCGGCCTGCCGCTGCGGCAAACGGTGGGGCTGATCGCCAGCCTGATCGAGATGGCGGGATTGGACTGGCCTGTTCCGGACTATTCCACGCTCTGCCGACGTCAGGCACGGATTGCGGTGCAGATCCCTTACCGCCGCCCGGACGGTCCCGTGACCCTGTTGGTCGACAGCACTGGCACCAAGTTCCGCGGCGTGAGGAGGAACCGTGGCTGCAGTGCAGCCGCGTAAGTCCGACGCAAGGAGTGGCAGGCGCGCAAACATGGCGCGTCGCGCCGTAGGCAGTGGCGCAAGGTCCATATTGGCATGGATGCGCAGACCGGCGATGTCCGGGCCGTCGAATTTACGTCCAGTCGGCAAGGCGACAGCCCGATGCTGCCAGACCTGCTGGCGCAGCTCCCCCAGGATGAAGAGATCGGCTCGGTCACGGCCGACGGTGCATATGACACCAGGCGATGCCATGGCGCGATCGTCGAACGGGGAGCCGAAGCGCGCATCCCTATCCGCCGCAACGGCCGCGCGTGGAAAGAGGATTGCCCCGCTGCCCGCGTCCGCAACGACATCCTGCACGAAACACGACGCCTCGGACGCGCCAACTGGAAGCGATCGGTCGGCTATCATGTCCGAAGTCGGGTCGAAGCGCGGATGAACTGCCTCAAGGCCTTTGGCGAGCGCATCGCCTCACGCGACCCAGATCGGCAGACCGCAGAGATCCAGATCCGCATTGCCATCATGAACAAATATAACGCTCTCGGCACCGCCGAGATCACTGCCGCGGGCTGAACGTCACGCGGGAAAGGGGCAGATCCCCTTCCAGCCGAATAGAGCAACATGTGTAACCGCCCCTTGCGCAAGAGGGATCTTCAGAGCTTCTTTTGGCGCGTCATCGGGTGCTGACATGTGTTCGGCCTTTTTGCAGCCATCTTCATGCTGCGGGCCCGTATGGTGTTCGAGGGTCGGGTCCAGATCAAAGCCGCGTGCTCGAAGGCACTCTGTTGCGCCCTGGTTCTCCCGATCCCGTCTCACGACGATTGCGCCAAACTGCTCCTTGCCCTCCTTCGCTCCAACGTCCTCGCGACCTTGACGGCTTACGCCGCTGCGGCCGGAGACTTGCAGACGCCCCCGCGGGCCATCAGAGCCCAGATCGAAGCCACGAACGCCACTGGTTCAAGAGAGCGGCTGAGGCCGCGCCATTTTGTTTGCCAGCGCGACCCGCACCAGCATTGGCGGCTTGCGCGTCAGCATGCCGCCGAGCCATGTGCCCGGTTGCGCCGCCGCATGGAAGTGCCGTTTGACGATGACGCTGTTGGCGCCAATGATCAGCAGGCGCCGCAGGGATCGCTCCCCCATTTTAGTCGTAGTCCCGAGCCGCTGCTTTCCGCCGGTCGAATGCTGCCGTGGCACGAGGCCGAGCCAGGCGGCAAAGTCACGCGCCTTGCGGAATATCGTAGGCGGTGGCGCCAGCGCCGCGATGGCTGTGGCAATCAGCGGCCCAATCCCGGGCACCGTCATCAGTCGGCAGGCCACCGCATCCTCTTTGGCTCGGCGCTCGATCTCGGCGTTGAGTTTGCCGATCTCGTCCTCGAGATGCGAAAGGGTTGCGACCAGCACCGTCAAAGTGGCAACGGCCTCAGCGGGCAGGCCATTGTCCGGATCTTCCACGATAGCGATCAGCCGAGCAGCGTTGGCCGCACCCTGCGGCACGATCAGACCAAACTCGGTGAGATGGCCGCGCAGGCTGTTGATCGCCTGAGTGCGCTGACGGATCAGAAGTTCCCGGATGCGGAAGACCATTGCCGCACCCTGGGTATCTTCGCTCTTCACCGGCACGAAGCGCATCGTCGGGCGCTGCGCCGCTTCGCAGATCGCTTCGGCATCGGCCGCATCGTTCTTTTGGCGCTTGACGAAGGGCTTCACGTAGGCGGGCGGGATCAACCGCACCTCGTGCCCAAGCTTGCCAAGCTCGCGGCCCCAGAAATGGGCCCCTCCGCAGGCTTCCATGGCGACAATGCAAGGCGGCAACTGGCTGAAGAACGACAGGACCTGGTCTCGCCTCAGCTTCTTGCGAAAAAGCACCCGGCCCGAGACATCAGCCCCGTGAGCCTGAAACACATTCTTCGCCAGATCGAGCCCGACAGTGGTAATCTCCGACATGACCGCTCTCCTAGGTGGATCCTCGCAGACCCACCTAGGCACACTGATGCCGTCGGGGGGCGGTCACATCAACAACGCCCATTGCCAAGAGAGCATGTTTTTCGGGGAACGCAACCGTAGCGGGCGGCACCCGTCGAGCCGGGGGCCACTCTAGTCTTGTGCCGGCTGCACCGGCCCATGACCCAAGCAGCTGGGCCGGCGTCTCGGCCCACTCGGGTAACGATCCTTGCCGCAAAGCCTGGCCTTCGGGCGAGCCGAACGCCAGGAGTCCCGAAAACTGCAGTGCCGGGGGATCGACCGGGCGGAGGCCCGGCCTCCGGCGCGGAATGTGGATGGGCTTATTCCAGTTGACATAAGGGCCTGCCGCAAACTGCGCAGTTCAGAATGTCATCCCATCAGTGTGCCAGCAGGTGAGACGGTAACGATGGCGGTATCGTCGATATAGCGGAAGCTGAAACGCCGATGTGGAAACGGCGCCATGCCGCCAAGGCGCTCGGTTCTGACTGATACGTCGAGCGCCAGGCATGCGGATATGATGGCCTCCTCGAGCTGCGCATCGTCACCGAGGAGTCGAACCGTCGCTTTTCTGATCCCGCGAAGGTTCGCCGCAATGAGCGCGGTTTCAACATCGCTCAGCAGGTGCCTGTCGGTGCAGTGTTCTTCGGGCATGATCGTCAGAGACATTCTATGTGTTCAAAAGGCAAGGACAGGCTTGGGATATGCTCCCTGCCCATGCTGGCCGCGCGTTTCAGTAGTACAGAGACGCGAGGAGTCCCAGACTTCCCGCGCCACCCCGCCCGATCAGGGGCGTGCCGCCATTGTGCGGCCGTTTTACTGGGCAAGAGGGGCTACACCTCTGTCGGTGGCGTCGGAACGAGCTCGCCTGTCGTAGAGCGGCCAATCGTCGTCATTCAGCCTCACATCTTGCTGGCCGCGTTCAATTCACGGTCATTCCGGCCTCCATGGCCGCCAGTGCAGCAGTCAGACCATCGGGCGATACTTCCACCGCGACGGGACGCTGTGCGCCGTCGAAAAAGGTCAGGGTCGCGGCTTCGGTTGCGGATTTCAGCGTTGCGACAAAGGCATCGTCGGGTGCCGCTTCCGCCGCGCACAGGTGGCCACAGGCGGTGAATATCGCTGTAAGGGCAGCTCCATCTGGGGCCTCGATTCTGACATTGCCTGGTAGCCAGACGCCGGTCGGCAGCTGAACAACCAGTTTCATCGACTGATCCTCAGCAACGCGCCCCATTGCGACCTGTGCGATTGGATTTCCGCCCGGTGTCAGACTGAGGGTTTGGACAACCTCGCAGATCGGGCGAGCACTTTCGGCGGCAACGGTGGCGCAGCGCAGGGTCCACGCGCGGTATGTCGCGGTCGTCATTTCCGGTGCCCCCGGAGCGGCATCCTGTGCCTGCGCGGCAAACGGCAGGCAGACAATCGCCATGGCAAATACGGCTTTGATCGGCGAGATCATGATGGTCCTTTCCGGCCCGGTATTAGGGGCCATTTCAGTGTTAGCGCGGCGCTGTTCCATCCGGGGACAGGCCAAGCAGCGCGTAGAGGTGATCGGGTGCCCTGGCGGTCCGCATCTGCCGCAGGGCATTGGCTCCCTCGTCGAGCCGCCCGAGATCTTTCAGGCAGAGCAGCAACTCGAAGGTCAGCCAGTAGCGGTAGACATCGCGCCAGACGAAGAGTCGGCCTGCATCGGGCATCGGGCATCGGCGGCCTTCGCTGGCATAGACAAGGCCGAGGTGCGGACGTCCACGCATCCGCTCCATCCTGGCAGCCTGATACAGGCATTCCGCCCGGTCAGGGCAGGTCTCGTGACCAGAGAGGAAGGCAAGCAGCGCCCCGTCCTGATCGCCGGTCTTGGTCAGTTCGATCCCCAGCCCGAGCCAGGACAGACAGACCTCATCCTTCCACCCGCCAAGCGCGATACGTTTACGATACCACGGGATCGCCTCCTGCGGTGCATGGGCATCACGCCAGGAATTGGCACAGTAGAACGTATAGCGCGGCAGCAGATCCTGATCCTCAGCGGGCAGCGTCTCGACGGCCTGAACCAGCGCGCGGGCATCACGGAAATAGGTGGACGGATCGCGTGAACGCGCACCGGCACTCTGGTTGATCAGCGCATAATCGCCGTCGACATGGCGCACGTGCTCTTCGCCCCGGCCCTGGAAGTAAAGCCCCTCATGCACCACACCGCGCCACCGGAAGCTGCCATCGTTGCGGACAATCAGCTTCGACGGATAGAGGGTGCTACCGCGCCGGGTGTTGAGCATCATCGCATCGGCATCGACAGGAAGTGTCGGCAAACGCCCTTCAAAGCGGCTGTCGGCATCGAAGAACAAAACGTAGTCGGAAAGGCCCTGCGCATCTGCCAGCGCATATTGCCGGTTGGCGCCAAAGCTCTCCCATGGTCGGTGGATCAAGCGACCCGGGATCCCCGCACGGGCAAAGAAATCCGTAATCAGGTCCGGCGTATTGTCACGAGAACCGGTGTCGTGAATGACCCAGGTCGCGAGATCGATATGCGCAAGCAGGTTTTCGAGCGTCTCGAGGATCACCTCCGCTTCGTCGCGCACGATCATGTTCAGGCAGAGTTTCACGCCCGGGGTCTCCGACAAGATATTGCAGCAGAAGCGGCGGCGGAGTATCCCGCCGCCGCATGTCGGCTCTGGCTTCAGAACTTGTAATTGAAGCCGAAGCTGGCCCCGACACTGTCATCGCCACCGGAGGCGCCGGTGTAGTCGAGCTGAAGGTTCAGACGCGAGGTCTCGGACCAGCGGTGCTCGTAGCCCACGCCGACACGCAGGGCATCCTCGCCACCGTAAGACGCCTTGTAGCTGTCGAGCGTCAGATCGGGACGTTCGATCTCATGCAGCCAGTCCAGTTGAACGAAGCCGATGGAGCGTTCGTTGTTCTGGTCAGGCAGCCCCTCCAGCGAGGCACGGATACCAAGCCGCGAGGTCAGGCTGTTGCCATCAAGGCTGACCCTGGTGCCGGTGTCATCGACAAAGCTGCTGCCGTCGACATCGGCCCAGATCAGCTGTGCCTGCGGTTCCAGCCAGACACGGGAGCGGTCCGAGCGCCAGACATCGAAGGCATAACCCGCCTCGAGCGAGACCGTGGTCGTGTCGAGGTCATAGCTCTGGGTCGCAAAGCCGAAGCTGCTGACCTCAGCATCATAGCGACCAAGCATAAGCCAGCTGTCGACATACCAGCCCTGACGTTCGAAGCTGTCTTGCACCCAGGTGCCATAGAGACCGAGCGCATAGCCCTCGACCTCGCCGCTGGAGGCGTAGCCCGTCACGTTCGAGACGGTATCGCTGTCCTGCTTACCGTAGCCCGCCATGATACCGACGACCATCTCGTCCCTGCCGCCCGTGCTCCAACGGGCCAGATCCGCACCGAAGTGCAGGGTCAGACGGTCGTAGCCGGTCTCGAGCTGCCCCCTTTCGCCGCTGGTCGAACCATGGATGCCGCCGAAGCGCAGCCAGAGGGTCTGATCTGTGTCGAGACTCCGGATGGCGCCCTGGCGGTCACGCCAGCCATGGTCGAACATCGTCGCCGCACCCAGAGCGTTTGCCGCATAGGAGCCAACCTCGGGACGGATCACCGAACCGCCGGCAGGGCCGGTCGCGCCAGTATCACCCGTTGCTCCGGTATCGCCCGTCGCACCAGTGTCCCCGGTTGCGCCAGTGTCGCCGGTTGCGCCGGTGTCACCCGTGGCCCCGGTCGCGCCGGTCGCCCCGGTTTCGCCTGTGGCCCCGGTTTCGCCCGTGGCCCCGGTCGCGCCAGTCGCGCCGGTGGCCCCTGTTGCGCCGGTAGTACCGGTTTCGCCTGTGGCGCCGGTCGCCCCGGTCGCGCCGGTGGCCCCGGTCGCGCCGGTGGCACCAGTTTCGCCCGTAGCCCCGGTCGCGCCAGTCGCCCCGGTTTCGCCCGTGGCGCCGGTCGCGCCGGTGGCACCAGTTTCGCCTGTGGCCCCTGTTGCGCCGGTAGCACCGGTTTCGCCTGTAGCCCCGGTTGCGCCGGTGGCCCCGGTCGCGCCGGTAGCACCGGTTTCGCCTGTGGCCCCGGTCGCGCCGGTAGCACCGGTTTCGCCTGTGGCGCCGGTGGCCCCGGTTTCGCCCGTGGCCCCGGTCGCGCCGGTCGGCCCGGTTTCACCGGTCAGACTGACGCTCTCCAGATACCATGATCCGTCGGCATGTTTGTTCAGCAGATACTCGTAACCGCCTTTGACAACTCGGCGCTGAAGCAGGAACTCGCCAGCAGAATCTCCGCCAACCCCGATGAGCAGATAGGACTCCTCACCTGTCGGGTTTGCTACCGCCAGATTGTTCACCCAGACCCAGTCCACACCCCGGTCTATGGTGCTGCCAGTGATGTTCGCCGTATCCGACACCGTGCTACCGCCATCAGCGACAAGCCCAGTCCCGGTCAGTTCCGCATCAAAGAGCCAGAGGCCATCTCCTGTCGTGTAATCGCCGTCAATTGTCAGAACATCGCCAGCCAGATCGTTGGAAAGATCGATCTCCGAGCGGGTGTTGATCACATCGCCCTGAAGAACGTAATTCGCCAGCGTTCCGTCGTTGTTATGCCCGATAAGGTGTGAAGCGGTCAGGTTCAGCGTCGTGAAGGTCGAAGTCAGCCCCGAACCGGCTGCCGCCAGCTGCCAATAGGCACCGTCATTCACGCTCAGGGCCAGGGTTGAACTCGCCGTTTTGCGGGTCAGACCCTGCATATAGCCTTCAGAAAAGTCCATCGTGACATGGCTGGCGTTGCTCGCGCCGCCGGCAATATCGATGATATAGGCAGAGGATGTCGCGGTAAGATTGCTGCCCGCACCCCGAACAAGAAGCTGATAGTCATTCTGGCCGGTGCTGACCTCGATAAGATCCGCAGTGGTCGACGTCGTGGTTGCCACAAGATCGTTGAACGAAGTTAGGGTCTGGGCCGTTGCCTGGTCCGCGTTGCCACTGACAGAAATTGCGGCACCCCGGGATCGGATATCAGTGCTGGATGTATCGGCGTTGGCGTCCAGTAGAGCACCCTGCCAGATAATGTCTATCGCGCCATCCTGCAGGTTGCTGCCTGTCGTGTCCAGAACCATGCGTCCGCTAGAATACAGCTGGCCAACACCCGTTCCAACTGCTGCAGTTTTCCCAAGGCGTATAGCATTCGCGCGGGAAAACGAGTTACCAGAAATGGTGATTTCACTGTCGTTGATGTGGACTTGAGAATCACCTCCAGAAACATATATCCCGATCAGGTCATTGGATCCATTAGTTGTTTCTAGATCAATGACAAGACGATCTTTAACCTCAACGTATCCAGAGGCCCCATCGCCCGAATTATTCCAGGCTCCTTGGATAACCCGCACCCCTGAAACCAAAAGGTTAAATGTCCCTCGGGATGTCATATCGATATTAAGGTTGTCAAATATTGCGCGCGAATAATACCCATTGGTAGTCGCGGTTTCTCCGGCATTATTCGACGATCCTGCCAGGACACCATAGCTCTCGAACGAGCTGAGAGAGAAGCTGGACTGTATATCGTGCATCGTAACATTCAAAGTGCCAAACTCTGCCAGAGAGTTCCCGGATGCATCGACTCCGGATCTCATGTTGGTTCCAGAGTTTATGATCGTCAGGTCAATCGTATGGTCAGATGCATCCAAATGTCCCAACGAGGTTGGGGACCCCGACGTAACAAGTGCGCCAAGGAACCAGTTTTTGCCTGTGGTGTCGAGTGTGGTCGATAAATCATTCAGAACCGCAACTGTCCTGTTGCGCACAAAAATCGCGCGGTCAGCGCCGCCCGTTGCGGCTCCTACAATCGGCGCGATAGTGCTGATTTCACAATTTGCCGAGTTCGTGACCCCGCCGTATGCAGCGGTGCCAACAGAGTACCCTCCAGTACTGGCTGCAAGGCACTCCGCAGCAATTGCGCTGGTGCCTGATAGGAAAGTCGCGACACTTCCCAGTGTCGCAGCGACAGCAACACCCGCAACGAAGGGCGCAATGCTCGCCACTCGGCCTTTCCATTTCACCAGTCGGCCGCCCCGCACCATCCGGTGATATGATTTATCTTGTGTTGAGTTTGACATCTTTCCTACCGTACTCCGCCCATCCAGGACGATATTTGACAATTCGACGACACGCTGAGCGCCGTCACTCTTGTCGACTATGGTCACCGCCATAATTTTCCTCCTTTAGGCCTTCAGCACTTGCGAAATATCGCCGGATTCGCCAAAAGCCGGTTTCAAACCGGGCCTACGCCCAATGCTCTCCGCTAACGATGATGCTCGACCGAAGTGTGAACATCCCCCGTGACACCTCAGCCTGCCCCTCTATTTGCAAGCCCCTGAAACAAATCAATCAAAGCGCGAACCGTCCTCTTCGGATCCGCCTCTATTGAATCAGCTATTATCTGCATGTGAATCTGCTTTGACTCAGCCAATGCCGCCTCAAATGTCCCACCAATAATCTCCGATGGGTGTGCATTCAGGACATCAGCGACCAACAACATCCGAGATACAGACAGTCGATTTGCAGCGGTTTCATACTTTTGAAACTGCTGCATTGTGACGCCAATTGCTTCTGCAACCTGCCTCTGACTCAATCCGCGAGATCTTCGAATAGTTCTCAAATTTCGACCAACGGCCAGATCAATTTCACGAAGGTATGGCTTCATTTCAACACCAGGTGTCATATCATATAAAACCGGACCCATTACGGAAATCCGGCTCAGATTCGCCAGCACATTCAATAATGTTAAGAGCGGCCATCTTGATGGCGGCACCGCTATCCGGCACAAACGAAATCAGATCAGAACTCGCCATGTCAGAAAGCGAAGCAATAACGTCAGATGGAAAACCAACCACGATAACTACGGTTAGATGCTCGTGATTACCTACAAGATGCCGTACGAAGTCTGATACGAGGCCCACATCGGAGGTCACAGCATCCACAACCACCAAATCGATAGCATCGGCAACCTCGTCCATCTGAAAATCATCAAGCCAATCAGACGCGACTGGAAAATGGTAGCAACTCATTGCGGACAGCCCGACGTCCTGCAAATGCCTCTGGAAACTCAAAACGCGCTCGACATCAGCCCCCACAACCAATGAAACTCCACGATCCGAAGGGTGAGCAGACATCATCCGTTCCGCATCAGCAAAGAGGCGGTCCTCCAGTTGCGGCGTCAATTTGCAGATATCTGGGTGGGCGGATATTTCGGCTATCTCACTGCGCACAATCCAAGCGCGACGAGAACCGAGCATCAACAGAGTGACAACGCCCACGCTGATATAGAGAGCCACTGCAGAGGTCCAAATGGCCCCACTACTCACCGCAAATGCGGCGACCACGAAGGCTATGGCTGTCAATCGGCATCCAAACGGGCCCCCTGATCGGCGTCCAAAAGTGACCCCTT
>NZ_JAEFCF010000057.1 GCF_016405985.1 Paracoccus sp. IB05 | reverse complement strand
CCCGGCATGTTCTTCGACGAAGTGCTTGAATCTCACGAATTCCGGTCATCCGACACCGTGAGCGCTTTTCTAAGTATTTGTTTTTGCATGTGTTTCCCCTGTTAATCGGAAAAATATCCGATAATGCAACCTTATTGGATACTATACTAAGGTCACAGCCGCGGCGGATAGTGTAGATAATAGTAGAGAAAAGCGCTGATGCTGCCGGCATTCCGCGATGTCGCCCTGACGCAAATCGCTTCATCGCATGGTTCATCTCCTCCATACTGGCTGCGCCTGTTGCGGGTATCATGCCTGAGGATCCGACTGGCAACTTGGAGCACCAGCAACCGGCGCTCTCAGCATATATGCTCTTTGCCCGGGTTTGCCGCCGCACATCCTTGTGTCGTGCTGAGCAGGGAAGCCGGTTCTGTTGCGGCAAATGGGGACCTGGCTTGCCGGAAGGCGATTAAGCCCGATGGGCCTTCGCTGTGTGGTCTGGTCAGACAGGCCGATGCCGCACGGCCGGTCTCTGTGGCCCCGGCGCGTGCGGATCAGGCTATTCTCTGTACTATACAGACGGATGCCACTCTTTCGTCCGATTGATAGGTGTAGCCTATCGAATTTGCGCCGTTGATCGATTTGTCATTGCTGCGCTTGCATCCTAAACCGGTCCGGAATTCTGCAAGGAGCTGACCATGGCCATTATCAACAGCAAGATCCTCCCCTTCAAAGCACAGGCTTTCCGGCAGGGAAAATTCATCGAGGTGACCGAATCGGATGCTGTCGGCCAATGGTCGGTGTTTTTCTTCTACCCGGCCGATTTCACCTTCGTCTGCCCGACCGAGCTGGGGGATGTCGCCGATCACTATGCTGAACTGCAAAGCCGTGGTGTCGAAGTGTTCTCGGTCTCGACCGATACGCATTTCACCCATAAGGCCTGGCATGACAGCTCGGACACCATCGGTAAGATCCGCTACACGATGATCGGCGATCCGACCCATCAGCTGAGCCGCAATTTCGGCGTGCTGCGCGAAGCCGAAGGCCTCGCAGACCGCGCCACCTTCATCGTTGATCCTGATGGCGTGATCCAGGCTTTTGAAATCACCGCAGAAGGCATTGGCCGCGATGCCGGGGACCTGCTGCGCAAAATCAAGGCCGCGCAATATGTCCGCGCGCATCCGGGTGAGGTCTGCCCGGCCAAATGGCAGGAAGGTGATGACACCCTTGCCCCATCGCTGGATCTCGTTGGCAAGATCTGAGGCGCGCGCCGCTGATCCTGCCTCCCCCGGGGGTGTCCCCTCGCCCCCGGGACCTTCTGCTGACCCTGCCTGAAAGATTGATGCCATGCTCGACGCCGCTCTGAAAACCCAGCTGAAGGGCTATCTGGAACGCCTTATGCGCCCGGTCGAGATCACCACTTTCGCGGGGGATGACGCAAAATCGCGGGATATGCTGGCGCTGATCGCCGATATTCGCGGCCTGTCGGACAAGATCACTGTCACTGCTGGCAAGGATGCGGCGCGGGTGCCGTCATTCGCATTGTCGTCGCCCGGCCAGGACATCAGCCTGACCTTTGCGGGCCTGCCGATGGGGCATGAATTCACCTCGCTGGTGCTGGCGCTTTTGCAGACCGGTGGCTATCCGGCAAAGGTCGAACAGGCGATCCAGGATCAGATCCGGGCGCTGAAGGGCCAGTTCCGCTTTGAGACCTATTTCTCGCTTTCGTGTCAGAACTGCCCCGATGTGGTGCAGGCGCTGAATCTGATGGCGGTGCTGAACCCGGGAATCGAGCATGTCGCCATCGACGGCGCGCTCTTTCAGGGCGAGGTTGACGCACGGCAGGTGATGTCGGTGCCCACGATCTTTCTTAATGGAAAGTTGTTCGGCGCGGGCCGGATGGATGCCGAACAGATCCTCGCAAAGATTGATACCGGTGCGGTGAGCCGCGCGGCAGAGAGCATCTCGGCCCAGGCGCCTTATGAGGTGCTGGTTGTCGGCGGCGGCCCGGCAGGTGCGGCGGCGGCGATCTATGCCGCGCGCAAGGGGATCCGCACGGGAGTTGTGGCAGAACGGTTTGGCGGCCAGGTGCTCGACACGATGTCGATCGAGAACCTGATTTCGGTCCCCCATACCGAAGGACCGCAGCTGGCGCGCGCCCTGGAAACCCATGTCCGTGAATATGAGGTCGATATTTTCAACACCCAGGTGGCGACCGGGCTGGAAGAGGTCGCGGGGGGCTTTCGTGTTACCCTGGCCTCGGGCGCTGCACTGAACGCGACTTCGGTGATCCTGTCGACGGGGGCGCGCTGGCGCAAAATGGGCGTGCCGGGCGAAGAGCACTATCTGGCCAGGGGCGTCACCTTCTGCCCGCATTGTGATGGGCCTTTGTTCAAGGGCAAGCGGGTCGCGGTGATTGGCGGCGGCAATTCCGGCGCCGAGGCGGCGATTGATCTCGCGGGTCTTGTGACCCATGTGACGCTGATCGAATTCGACAAAGCCCTGCGCGCCGATGATGTGTTGCAGCGCAAGCTGCGCAGCCTGAAAAACGTCACCATCCTGACCGAGACCCGCACCACCGAGGTCAAAGGCGATGGCGCCCGGGTCACGGGTCTTGCCTGTGAAGACCGCCGGAGCGGCGAGACCCGTGAGATCGCGCTGGAAGGGATCTTTGTGCAGATCGGGCTGATGCCCAATACCGACTGGTTGAAATCCACGCTGACGCTCAGCCCGCGCGGCGAGATTGTGGTCGATGCCCATGGCGCGACCTCGTTGCCCGGGGTCTTTGCTGCCGGCGACTGCACCACCGCGCCCTATAAGCAGATCGTTATCGCCATGGGCGAGGGCGCAAGGGCAGGGCTCGCGGCCTTTGACCACCTGATCCGTCTGCCGGTTGCCGAAAAGGCGGCCTGAACGGAGCGAATGGGATGAAGCTGCGCGATCTGGAATACCTGGTGGCCCTTGCGGATCACCGCAATTTCCATCGCGCGGCCGAGATCTGCCATGTCAGCCAGCCGACCCTTTCGGGCCAGATCCGCAAGCTCGAGGAAATGCTGGGATTTGATCTTTTTGAACGCGCGCCGCGCAATCTGCTGATCACCGATGCGGGGCGCGAAGTTCTCACCCATGCCCGCCGGGTCCTGGCAGAAATCGGCCATATCCGCGATATTTCGGCCAGCCGCGCCAAAGGCGGGGCACAGCGGCTGCGGCTTGGCGTCTTTCCGACGCTTGGCCCCTATTTCCTGCCCTGTCTGGTTCCGGCTTTCGTCGCCCGTTTTCCCAGGACAGAGCTGATCTTGCAGGAGGCCAAAAGCAGCCAGCTGATCCGGCAGCTGGTGGACGGCCAGCTTGACGCCGCTTTGCTGGCGCTGCCGGTGAGCGAGCCCGGCCTCACCGGCCTGTCCCTGTTTTCAGAACCCTTCCGCCTTGCGGTGCCGGCGGCTCACCCTCTGGCCGGGCGCAAACGGATCTCGGCGGCGGAGATGTCGGGGCAGCGGCTCATGTTGCTGGAGAGTGGCCATTGTCTGCGTGATCAGGCGCTTGATCTGTGCCGCATCTCGGGCGCGGAAGAGGTCGACGATTTTCGCGGCACCAGCCTCGAGACACTGCGCCAGATGGTGATTGCCGGCATGGGGATGACGCTTTTGCCCAGGCTTGCCTGCACCGGTAGCGGCGGCCTGAGCTGTATCGCCATTGCCGATCCCGGATTTGTGCGGCGGATCGGATTGTTCTGGCGCAAAAGCAACAGCCGCATCGAGGTGATGAATTCGCTTGGCGACCTGATCGCCGATACGGCGCGGGGGCAGGGATTGCGTCTCGACGATACGGCCTGAGCGCGATTGCCGCTCAGATGCCCGTGCTGCACTATGGTCGCGTGGTGGAACAGGGGGCCGGACAAATTCCGGAGAGAATTCCATGTCGATCAGGATCATCACCTATGACGCAACCCGGCACCTGGTGGCCTGGCAGGGCGTGGTCGAGGCGCTCCGCCAGGGACATCTGCGCGCCCCCGCGGATGTGCAGGATCTGATGCTTGGTGGCGATGGCAAAGCGCTTTTGAACCGCGCGGCGCGGATCCGGGGCCTGGGCTTTGCGGTCAAGGCCGAGACGGTGTTCGAGGCAAACGCTGCCACTGGTCTGCCGACGGTCCAGGGCATGGTTTTGCTCTATGATGACAGCACCGGCGGCATTCGCGCGGTCATCGAAAGCCGGCTGGTCACCCGCTTCAAGACGGTCGCGGATTCACTTCTGGGGGCGCAGATGCTGGCGCGCGAGGACAGTCGGCATCTGGTGATCCTCGGCGCGGGTGAGGTCGCGGAAAGCCTCGCGCAGGGCTATGCCGCGACTTTTCCCGGGCTGACGCGGATCTCGATCTGGGCGCGACGGCATGATCAGGCGCAGGCCCTGGCAGCGCGGCTGCGCGACAGCCCTGTGCCCCCGCGCGCGGTCAGCGACCTGGCCGCGGCCCTGAGCGAGGCCGATATCGTCGCCAGCGCCACCCTGGCCCGCGCGCCCATCCTGCCGGGTCACCTGGTCCGGCCCGGCACCCATATCGACCTGATCGGCGCTTTCACCCCGGAAATGCGCGAGGCCGATGATGCGCTGATCGCGAAATCCCGCATCTATGTCGATAATTTCACCACCACCATTGACCGGATCGGCGAGCTGACAGACCCGATCCGCAATGGCGTGATCGCGCGCGCGGATGTGCTGGGCGATCTGTATTCCATGGTGCCCGCCGGACCATGCCATCGCGGCTCGGATGCCGAGATCACGCTGTTCAAGAATGGCGGCGGCGCGCATCTCGACCTGATGGTCGCGGATCACATCGCCCGGATCACGGGGTAAGGCAGCATCCTGCACGACCAGCCCGGACGGCAGGTTTCTGGTGCTTCGCCGATTTCAGCACGCGGATGTGACGGTCGCCGCCGGTTATCTTCCGCCTTCCGGGCAGATCTGCGCTGACCCGATACATCCTGCGCGATTGCAAGGCGGTTCAGATCGGCCAAGATGCCAGCGGCCACCGCGAGCTCACGTTGTATCTTCGACAAAATCCACCTTGCGCGGGTGATGGCCGAGGTTGGCCCGAACGCCCATCCGCCGCCTGCTGCCGGAACAGGTGCCGATGTCACACTTCGCCCTGGCCTGATCCTGCGGGAAAACGCCGTAAGCCTGGTGATCCCGCTTGCCAATAACCGGAGCGCGCTCTCAGCGGGCAAGCCGCCGCGCAGCTTATGCGCTGGCAGGGACGGGGGCCGCTTCACAGATATGAAGCTGTGTCCGCCACCCGGTGCATTTTTCATTCAGCGCGTCAGGCAGGGCCCGGTCGGTGAACAGCGTGTCGATTTCTGCCAGACAGGCGATCCGGGCCGGCGCGGATCGGCCCAGCTTGCTGTGATCCGTAACCAGAAACGCCTGCCGGGCCTGACGCAGGATTGCCCGGCTGACCCGCACCTCGGCCAGATCATAATCCAGCAGGTCGCCGTCCAGATCCAGCGCCGATGTGCCGATAACGGCGTAATCCACCTTGAACTGTTCGATGAACTGGGTGGCAAGCTCTCCCACCAGGCCGCCATCCGAACGGCGCAGCGCGCCCCCCGCCACCATGATCTCGCAGCCCGGATTATCTGCAAGAATATTGGCAACATTCATGTTGTTGGTGATGACCGTGATATTCGAATGGTGGATCAGCGCCCGCGCCACGGCTTCGGTTGTCGTGCCAAGATTCAGGATCATGCTGGAATTGTCGGGGATCGCGGCGGCACAGGCGGTGGCGATCGCGGCCTTGGCCTCGAAATGCAGACGGCGGCGCGCCTCATAGCCCAGATTGACCATGCCCATACGGGGCACCGCCCCGCCATGGACACGGTCAAGCAGCCCCGCCTCGGCCAGATCCGTCAGATCGCGACGGATGGTCTGCAGGGTCACGTCAAAACGATGCGCCAGATCCTCAACCACAACCCGGCCCTCGGCCCGGGCAAGCTCTACGATCTGGTTTTGCCGGATGCTCAGCGCCAAGGAGTCCCGCTTTCTGCAAGGGTTCGTTTCATGCGCGGTTTTGCCCGCCGTTTTGCCGTTGTGATGCGGAAGAATACGGAAGGCAAGCCCGCGCGCAAGTCTGCGAGACAGTGAAAAACCGAAAAATTCGAAGGAATAATTACGCTGCAATGCGGCAATTAATGTTCCTTAATGATAAAATCGCGCAAAAACGAAAATGCAGGCTTGACCGGTGAAATCTGGCTGCTACTCGTTGATGGGTACGAAATGCGAGCTGAGGGAGGGAGCATGTCGACAACGACCGCAGACATGACCGACCTCTTCGTCATTGGCGGCGGCGTGAATGGCTGCGGCATTGCCCGCGATGCGGCGGGGCGCGGGCTGTCGGTCACGCTGGCCGAACAGGGCGATCTGGCGCAGGGCACCTCATCGGCCTCGACCAAGATGTTCCATGGCGGGCTGCGCTACCTGGAATATTTCGAATTCCATCTGGTGCGCGAAGCCTTGCAGGAACGTGAAACCCTGTTGGTGGCCATGCCCCATATCAGCTGGCCAATGCGGTTCGTGCTGCCCTACAGCCCCGGGATGCGGTTCGAGAGCGACACGCCGACCTCGCGGCTTTTGGGGTTTGTGATGCCCTGGATGAAGGGCCGCCGCCCTGCCTGGCTGATCCGGCTGGGGCTGTTCCTTTACGACACGCTGGGCGGGCGCAAGATCCTGCCGGGCACGCGAAGGCTGGATCTGAAGACGGATCCGGCGGGGCGCTGGCTGCAGCCGGGCTTTGGCCGTGCCTGGGAATATTCGGACTGCTGGGTGCAGGATTCGCGCCTTGTGGTGTTGAATGCCCGCGATGCCGGGGCGCGGGGCGCGCGCATCCTGACGCGCACCAAAGTCATATCGGCGCGCCGGACAGCCGCCCATTGGGAGATCACCACCGAAGGCCCGCGCGGGCGCGAGACCCATCTGGCGCGGGCTCTGGTCAATGCCGGTGGCCCCTGGGTGGGCGAGGTGATCCGCGATGTGGCCCATATCACTTCGACCGAGGGCGTGCGGCTGGTGCGCGGCAGCCATATCGTGACGCGCAGGCTTTATGACCATGACCGCGCCTATTTCTTCCAGGGCACCGACGGGCGGATCATCTTCGCCATTCCCTATGAGGATGACTTCACCCTGATCGGCACCACCGACAAGGATCATCAGGGCAGCCCCGCAGATGTGCGCTGCACCGATGAGGAACGCGATTACCTTTGCGCCTTTGCCAGCCGCTATTTCGCAAAGCCGGTCACGCCGGATGATGTGGTCTGGAGCTATTCCGGGGTGCGCCCGCTTTACAATGACGGCGCGAAATCGGCGACGGCGGCGACAAGGGAATATGTGCTGAGCCTGGATACGGGGGCCGATCACAGGGCGCCGCCGCTTCTGAATGTATTCGGCGGCAAGATCACCACCTATCGCCGGCTGGCGGAAAATGCGCTGGCAAAGCTCGCGCCGTTTTTCCCGCAGGCCGGGGCAGACTGGACGGCGCGGGTGGCGCTCCCCGGTGGCGATTTCCCGCATGACGGGGTGGCGGATCAGGTGGCGCGGCTGAAAGCGGGCTTTCCGTTCCTGACCCACGCCCATGCCGCCCGCCTGATCCGCACCTATGGCACCGAGGCGGCCGAGATGCTGGCGGGCGCGAGTCGGCACGAGGATCTGGGACCGGATTTCGGCGCGACGCTGAGCGGGGCCGAGGTCAACTGGCTGATCACGCGCGAATATGCCCGCGAGGCGGCGGATATCCTTTGGCGGCGCACCCGGCTTGGGCTGCATATGACCAAAGACCAGATCACGGCGCTGGAGGCCTTTATGGCCAAAGCGGCACAGCACCGGCTGCCTGAGAATGAAGGAACGGCACGCCCGGGCATTGGAAGATGCGAAGGCTGCGCCTGAGGGGAGGATGGATGACGCTGGAACTGCAAAACGTGTCGCGGCAGGTGGACGGGCGGGTGCATATCCACCCCACCAGTCTGACATTGCAGAAGGGCACGATGAATGTGCTGCTCGGGCCGACGCTTTCGGGCAAGACCAGCCTGATGCGGCTTATGGCCGGGCTGGACCGGCCCGATGGTGGCCGGATCCTCTGGCAGGGCCAGGATGTGACCGGCCAGCGTGTCCAGGATCGCGGCGTCGCCATGGTCTATCAGCAATTCATCAATTATCCCGGTCTGACGGTCTATGAGAATATCGCTTCACCTTTGCGCATCCTTGGCCGCCCAGAGGCCGAGATCGACGCACGGGTGCAGGAAACCGCCGCCATGCTGCGACTGACGCCGATGCTGTCGCGCAAACCGCTGGAGCTGTCGGGCGGCCAGCAGCAGCGCTGCGCGCTGGCGCGGGCTCTGGTCAAGGATGCGGGCCTCGTGTTGCTCGACGAGCCGCTGGCCAATCTTGATTACAAACTGCGTGAGGAACTCCGCGTCGAGATCCCGCGTATCTTCGAGGCTTCGGGCGCGATTTTCGTCTATGCGACGACCGAACCCGAAGAGGCACTTTTGCTGGGCGGCAATACCGCAACCCTCTGGGAGGGACGGGTCACGCAATTTGGTCCGACGCCCGAGGTCTACCGCCAGCCGGTCGATGCCACCACCGCCCGCGTCTTCAGCGATCCGCCGATGAATTTCCTGGCCGTGGTGAAGGAAGGTCAGCGGCTGAAATTCGGCAGCACCGCCAGCGCCCCCGCAGAGGGTAGTTTCGCCGCGCTGCCGGACGGGCGCTACAGGGCAGGGTTCCGGGCCAATCACCTGTTCCTGAACCGGCCTTCCGCAAGCGCCGTGTCCTTTCGGGCAAAGCTCTCGGTCACCGAGATCACCGGGTCGGAAACCTTCCTCCATCTCGGCCATGAAGGCGAACGCTGGGTCGGTCTGGTCGAGGGGGTGCATGCCCTGACACCGGGGGCCGAGGTCGAGGTCTGGCTCGACCCGGCGCATGTCTATCTCTTTGATGCGCAAGGGCGGCTGGCCGCACCGGCGCCCTATGCGAGGGCCGCCTGACCATGGCACAGATCACGCTGAAAAACCTCGCCCACAGTTACCTGCCTAATCCCACCAGCGAGAAGGATTACGCGCTGAAGGAGATGGACCATGTCTGGCAGGACGGGGGCGCCTATGCGTTGCTGGGGTCCTCGGGCTGCGGCAAGACCACGCTTCTGAACATCATCTCGGGCCTGTTGCGCCCCAGCCATGGCCGGGTGCTGTTCGGAGACCTCGACGTCACCGACGCCGCCACGGCGGAGCGCAATATCGCTCAGGTGTTCCAGTTCCCGGTTGTCTATGACACGATGTCGGTGCGCGACAATCTCGCTTTTCCCCTGCGCAATCGCGGCATGGATCCGGCCTATATCAAGGCCCGCGTCGACCATATCGCGCAGATGATCGGGATGGAGGCGATGCTGTCCAGAAAGGCCCAGGGCCTGACGGCAGATGCGAAACAGAAGATCAGCCTTGGCCGCGGCATGGTGCGCGAAGATGTCAACGCGATCCTGTTTGACGAGCCGCTGACGGTCATTGACCCGCATATGAAATGGGAGCTGCGCACCCAGCTGAAACAGCTGCACCGCGAATTTGGCCATACGATGATCTATGTCACCCATGACCAGACCGAGGCGCTGACCTTCGCCGATAAGGTGGTGATCATGTATGACGGGCGCGTGGTGCAGATGGGCACGCCGGAAGAGCTGTTCGAGACCCCGGCCCATAGCTTTGTCGGCTATTTCATCGGCTCACCGGGGATGAACTTCCTCGAGGCGCAGGTCGAAGGCGATCGCGCCACGCTCAGCGATGGCACGGTGATCGCACTTGGCGCTGATTACGCAGCGGTAGCAGGCCAGATCGGTATCCGGCCGGAATATGTAAGCCTCGGTGATGAGGGTCTCGCGCTGACCATCCGCCGGATCGAGGATGTCGGCCGGCACCGGCTGATCCGGGGCGAGGTTCTGGGCAAGCCGCTGAATGTGGTGCTGCCCGAAGGTGTCGCGGTTCCCGCAAGCCCCCGCGTCAGCTTTGCGCCGCAAAGGATCAACGTCTATGCGAATGACTGGCGGGTTGCGCCGCGCTCGCCTGCAGAGAGGGCCGCGTGATGGAAAAGACGCAAAACAACCGCGCCTGGTTTCTGGTGATCCCGGTTCTGATCCTTGTCGCCTTTTCGGCGGTGATCCCGCTGATGACCGTGGTGAATTACGCCTTCAACGACACCTTCGGCAGCAATGATTTCTTCTGGGCGGGCCTCGAATGGTTCGATGAGATGATCCATTCCGAGCGCCTGCATGGTGCGCTTGGCCGCCAGGTGATGTTCTCGGCGATCATCCTCGCGATCGAGGTGCCGCTGGGGATTTTCGTCGCGCTGAACATGCCGAAAAAGGGCTTCTGGGCGTCCTTCTGCTTGGTGCTGATGGCGCTGCCTTTGCTGATCCCGTTCAATGTGGTCGGCACCATCTGGCAGATCTTTGGCCGCGTTGACATCGGCCTGCTGGGCCGCGGGCTGGCGGCCCTGGGCATCAATTACAATTACACCAATAACCCGATCGACGCCTGGGCCACCGTGATCGTGATGGATGTCTGGCACTGGACCTCGCTGGTCGCCCTTTTGTGCTATGCGGGCCTGCAATCCATCCCCGAGGCCTATTACCAGGCCGCCCGTATTGACCAGGCCAGCCGCTGGTCGGTCTTTCGCTATATCGAGCTGCCCAAAATGAAAGGCGTGCTGCTGATCGCGATACTGCTGCGCTTCATGGACAGTTTCATGATCTATACCGAGCCTTTCGTCGTGACCGGCGGCGGGCCGGGCAATTCGACCACCTTCCTGTCGATTGATCTGGTGAAAATGGCGGTGGGGCAGTTCGATCTTGGCCCGGCTGCGGCCTTCAGCCTGATGTATTTCCTCGTGATCCTGCTGGTTTCATGGGTGTTCTACACCGTGATGACCAATATGGATAAGGAGGCGAAGTGATGCGTGTGAGATCTTCCGCCATCGTGATGACGCTTTACCTCCTGTTCCTGCTGGTGCCGATCTACTGGCTCGTGAATATGAGCTTTAAGACCAATACCGAGATCACCGGCGCTTTTACCCTGTTCCCGCATGAATTCACGCTGCGGAACTACACGGTGATCCTGACCGACCCCTCCTGGTATATGGGCTACGTCAATTCGATCATCTATGTGGTGATGAATACGGTGATTTCGATCACGGTGGCGTTGCCGGCGGCCTATGCTTTCTCGCGCTATAATTTCATGGGCGACAAGCATCTGTTCTTTTGGCTGCTGACCAACCGCATGGCGCCGCCCGCCGTTTTCGCGCTGCCCTTCTTCCAGCTTTATTCAAGCGTGGGCCTTTTCGACACCCATATCGCGGTTGCCCTGGCGCATTGCCTGTTCAACGTCCCGCTGGCGGTCTGGATCCTTGAGGGCTTCATGCGCGGCGTCCCGAAAGAGATCGACGAGACCGCCTATATTGACGGCTATTCCTTCCCGCGCTTCTTCGTGAAGATCTTCATGCCGCTGATAGCCTCCGGCATCGGGGTCGCCGCGTTTTTCTGCTTCATGTTCTCCTGGGTCGAGCTTTTGCTCTCGCGCACCCTGACCGCCGTTAACGCAAAGCCCATCGCCGCGATCATGACGCGCACCGTCTCGGCCTCGGGGATGGATTGGGGCGTGCTGGCGGCGGCGGGTGTGCTGACCATCGTGCCGGGCGCCCTGGTGATTTATTTCGTCCGCAACTATATCGCCAAGGGCTTCGCCCTGGGGAGGGTGTGATGACCACTGCCGAAACGGGCACCGCTACCCGCCCCAACTGGACCCTGATCACCCTGACCGCCGCCGTGATCCTTGGATGTGCATTGGCCTTCCTGATCTGGGCCACGCCGTCGGGAAGTGACGGCAAGGCCTGGACCGACCCGATGATCCCGCGCGGCTGGATGGCCTGGAGTTTCCCTGTCGCCTTCTTCTTCTGGTGCATCGCGACAGTGCTGGTCACCTTTACCATTCTTGCCATCCGGTTTCCCGAAACGCCGCGCAAGGGCATTTTGCGCATCGAGACCACACGCGGCGACCGTCTTTTCATTACCTTGCTCGGCTCGGCTTTCATCTGCCTCGGCTGGCTGTTTTTCGCAGGGCCCCCGGTCTGGGGGGCGCTCATCCTCTGTCTTTTTTACGGCGCAGCGGTCTTTCGCTGGGTCTGACCATTCCCGCCCCGGGATCACCCGGGCGGGTTCTTTCAACAAAGTTTCTCAGGGAGGAGAACATGAGGTTGAAGCATACCACCACCGCCATGGCGCTTGCGCTGATGGTCTTTGGCGCGCCCGCCTGGGCTGATATGGAGGCGGCGAAAAAGTTCCTCGACGCGGAAATCGGCGATCTCTCCTCGCTGACCCGCGCCGACCAGGAGGCCGAGATGCAATGGTTCATCGACGCCGCAAAACCCCATGCCGGGATGGAGATCAAGGTCGTCTCGGAAACCATCACCACCCATGAATACGAGAGCAAAGTGCTGGCGCCGGCCTTTACCGCGATCACCGGGATCAAGGTCACGCATGACCTGATCGGCGAGGGCGATGTGGTTGAAAAACTGCAGACCCAGATGCAGACCGGCGAGAATATCTATGACGGCTATGTCAACGATTCCGACCTGATCGGCACCCATTGGCGCTATCAGCAGGCGCGCAGCCTGACCGAATGGATGGCGAATGAGGGCAAGGATTACACCAATCCGGGCCTTGATCTGAATGACTTCATCGGGCTGAAATTCACCACCGCGCCGGATGGCGAGCTTTACCAGCTGCCCGACCAGCAATTCGCGAACCTCTACTGGTTCCGCTATGACTGGTTCAACGACGAGAAAACCAAAGCCGATTTCAAAGAGAAATATGGCTATGATCTGGGTGTGCCGCTGAACTGGTCGGCCTATGAGGATATCGCCGAATTCTTCACCGGGCGCGACATGTCCTATATGGGCGGGCCGGCCTCGGGCGTTTACGGCAATATGGATTACGGCAAGAAAGACCCGAGCCTTGGCTGGCGTTACACCGACGCCTGGTTCTCGATGGCCGGGGGCGGCGACAAGGGCGATCCGAATGGTCTGCCGGTCGACGAATGGGGCATCCGGGTCGATGAAAACTCGCGCCCTGTCGGATCCTGCGTGGCGCGCGGTGGCGCGACCAATGACGCGGCTGCGGTCTATGCTGTCACCAAGGCGATCGAATGGCTGAACAAATTCACGCCACCCGAAGCCCAGGGCATGACCTTTGGCGAGGCAGGTCCGGTTCCCGCGCAGGGCAATATTGCCCAGCAGATGTTCTGGTACACCACCTTTACCGCCGATATGCTGAAGCCCGGCACCGCCGTGATGAATGACGACGGCACGCCGAAATGGCGCATGGCCCCCAGCCCGCGCGGGGCTTACTGGACCGAGGGCACCAAGCTTGGCTATCAGGATGTCGGCTCCTGGACCCTGATGAAATCGACCCCGGTCGACCGCGCCCAGGCCGCCTGGCTCTATGCGCAGTTCGTGACCTCGAAAACCGTCGATGTGAAGAAAAGCCATGTCGGCCTGACCTTCATCCGCGAAAGCACCATCCAGGACAAGAGCTTCACCGAGCGTTCTCCGGCGCTTGGCGGTCTGGTCGAGTTCTACCGCTCGCCCGCCCGCGTGCAATGGACGCCCACCGGCACCAACGTGCCGGATTATCCGCGCCTGGCACAGCTCTGGTGGCAACATATCGGCGATGCGATGTCGGGGGCGAAAACCCCGCAAGAGGCCCTCGACGCGCTTTGCGCCGAGCAGGAAAGCGTGATGGCGCGTCTCGAGCGTTCGGGGGTCCAGGGCGATATCGGTCCGAAACTGAACGAGGAATCCGATCCGGCGGAATGGCTTGCGAAAGAAGGCTCGCCGGTGGCAAAACTCGACAATGAAGATCCGACGCCGGAAACCATCAGCTATGACGAGCTGATCAAGTCCTGGCAGTAAGCTGACCGGGATCGGGCGGGCCGAAGGGCTCGCCCGATTTGTCTAAGCAATGAAGAGGCCCGCGCGATGACCCATATTCTTGCCATTGATCAGGGCACGACTTCATCTAGGGCCATTCTTTTCGACCAGAACCTGAAGCCCGTCGCCCAGGCGCAGGAAGAATTTCCCCAGCATTATCCGCAGCCTGGCTGGGTGGAACATGATCCGGCCGATCTTTGGGCAACCATCGCCGCCGCGATGCGCGCGGTGGTCGAGCGCGCTGGCATTCAGGCCAGCGACATCGCCGCCATCGGCATCACCAATCAGCGCGAGACGACCCTTTTATGGGACCGTGCCACCGGCCAGCCGCTGCATAATGCCATTGTCTGGCAGGACCGCCGCACGGCGCCGATCTGTGACGCGCTGCGCGAGGCAGGGCACGAGGCGATGATCACTGCGAAAACCGGTCTGCTGCTGGATCCCTATTTCTCGGGGACCAAGCTGAAATATCTGCTCGACACGATACCGGGCGCCCGGGCGCGGGCGGAAAAGGGCGAGCTGGCCTTTGGCACCGTCGACAGCTGGCTGATCTGGAACCTCACAGGCGGGAAGGTTCATGCGACGGATGCCACCAATGCCGCCCGCACCATGTTGTTCAATATCGTGGAAAACCGCTGGGATGCAGAGATCCTGGCACTGCTTGATATTCCGGCCGCGCTTCTGCCCGAGGTAAAGGATTGCGCCGCTGATTTCGGTATGACCCGCTCAGATCTCCTGGGTCGCGAGATCCCGATCCTCGGTGTGGCAGGGGATCAGCAGGCCGCGACGGTCGGGCAGGCCTGTTTCCAGCCTGGCATGATGAAATCGACCTATGGCACCGGCTGTTTCGCGCTTTTGAACACGGGGGCGCAGATGGTCCCGTCAAAGAACCGGCTGCTGACGACAATCGCCTACCGGCTGAAGGGCGAGACCACCTATGCGCTGGAGGGCTCGATCTTCATCGCGGGGGCGGTGGTGCAATGGCTGCGCGACGGGTTGCAGATCATCCGCGCGGCTTCTGAGACCCAGGCCCTTTCTGAGGCCGCCGACCCGGCACAGGAGGTCATCCTGGTACCCGCTTTCACCGGGCTTGGCGCGCCTTACTGGCGGCCCGATTGCCGGGGCGCGATTTACGGGCTGACCCGCAATTCCGGCCCCGCCGAATTCGCCCGCGCGGCACTGCAAAGCGTCGGCTATCAGACGCGCGACCTTTTGGAGGCGATGCGTGCCGACTGGGGCACCGATGCGGAGGGCGTGTTGCGCGTCGATGGCGGCATGTCTGCAAGCGAGGGCGCGATGCAGTTTCTGTCGGATATCCTCGGCGCCCCTGTCGACCGCCCCGAAGTGACCGAGACCACGGCGCTCGGCGCGGCCTATCTTGCCGGTTTCCAGGCCGGTCTCTTGCCTGGGCCGGAAGATTTCGCGAAAAGCTGGGCGCTGGAAAAGCGGTTCACCCCCCGAATGGAGCCCGGCTTGCGCGATCAGAAATATGCCGCCTGGAAAAAAGCCGTGGCTGCCACAATGGCCGCAGCATGACCGGAAGTTTCGGCGTCGCTTTGCCTGGCCGGATTCTGTTTGGCCGCGGCGAGGCGGCACAGGCACCTGCGCTGATCCGTGCCTTTGGCCGCCGCGTGCTGCTGGTACATGGCCGGGATCCCGCACGTGCCGCCTGGCTGAGTGCCGCATTGCAGGATTGCGCCTTGCACGGCATCTCTTGCGGCAGCGAGCCGACGCTCCCGATGCTCGAAGCGGCGCTGCGCGATGTTGCGGGGTTTGCCCCCGATGTGGTGGTGGGTCTCGGGGGCGGTGCGGTGATCGACATGGCCAAGGCGCTGGCGGCCCTGATCCCGGCGCCCGGCGGCGTGATGGACCATCTTGAGGTCGTCGGCCGCGCCTTGCCGCTCAGCGTGCCCCCGCTGCCTTGTGTCGCTTTGCCTTCAACGTCAGGCACCGGGGCGGAGGCTACGAAAAACGCGGTGATCGGCCTGCCCGAACATGGCCGCAAGGTCTCGCTGCGCGATGACCGGATGCTGCCGCGCCTTGCGCTGGTTGATCCTGCGCTGACCGATCATTGCCCGCGCCATGTGACGCTGGCCTCGGGGCTGGATGCGCTGGCCCAGGTGATCGAGCCTTATGTCTCGAACCGGGCCACGCCCTTCACCGATGCGCTGACCCTGCCCGCGATCCCAAGGGGGCTTGCGGCTTTGCAAAGCCTGATGCGCGGCGAAAACAAAGATGCGCGCGATGAAATGGCCTGGGTCAGCCTGACTGGCGGCATCGCGCTGGCCAATGGCGGGCTTGGTGCGGTGCATGGGCTGGCAGGTGTGATCGGCGGTGTGACACCGGCGGCACATGGCGCGATCTGTGGCGTCTTGCTTGGCCCGGTGCTTGCGGCAAACCGGGCGCGCGCGAGCGGTGAGACCGCCGCGCGGCTTGCCACCGTCTGCGAAATCCTCGGCAAGGGGCTGGGGGTCTCCGGCGACGAGGCGCCGCGCGCGCTGGCCATCTGGGCGCATGAGGCCGGGCTTGCCGGCCTGCGGGACCAGGGCCTTGCGCCGGCGCGTTTTGCCGATGTGGCCAGGGCGTCGATGCAAAGCTCGTCCTTCAGGGGAAATCCGGTCGCGCTGACCGCCGCGGATCTTGAAGGGGTCCTGACAGAGGCCGGGTGAGGACCCGGGATCAGCCCTTACCGATCTGTTTCGTGAAGAGACGCCATTCGCCCGCTGCGACATCCCAGTCATCCCGGACAACGGGACGGCTGGCGATCTGGCGGTAACCCCTGGCCGTATAGAGGCGCAGCGCGTCCAGATGCGTGTCGGCGGCGATCAGGCTGATGCTGTCATGACCGGCCTCCGCCGCAATGATCTCGGCCTGTGCCAGCAAAGCGCTGCCAAGACCTTTGCCGCGAAATTCGGGATAGGAGGCGAGCACATTCAGGTACCAGGAGCCGGGTGCCAGTGCCTCAAGTTCCAGCAGCGGTACAAAGATCGGCGGCATGTCGGGCGCGATCGGGCCGGGGTCGGTCTCGGCTGCATAGCCCAGAAGGCAGGCCGCGACCGCACCGTCAGCCTCGGCCAGCCAGGCGTTGGAATAAGAGAAATTCCCGGTCGGGCGTGCGGCACGTTCCTGCCCGAGCGCCCAGGGGTCGCCATCCGGCCCCACGGATTTGCGCCAGAAATGCAATGGCAGATCATCGGCTGCCATATTGATGAAACGCACCAGATGCGCGGCGTCCTCTGCCCTTGCTTTGCGGATTTCCATGGCTCTGTCCCGTTCCTGCCTTTGCGCGGCTCTGTCCTGCAGTCTTTGACGATCTGCCGCGCGGTTACCAGCCCCATCGGATGTTTCGCGCCGGATCCGCCGGTCAGGCCCTCGCGGCTTGCGTGACGGGCGGCGGCGGCCTACCAAGATTGCCGAGATCTGCAACATCATTCCGAGGACAGACATGAGCATCACGGTATTCCGCTTTCCCGCACCCGGCCCCGAGCCCATCACCACCGATCTGGAGGGCTGGGTCAAAGTCGAGGGCAATCCGACCATGCGCTACTGGATCCAGCATACCTCGCTGGACGGCAATGTGATCTCGGGAACCTGGGAGGCAACGACCGGAACCTGGCATGCAAGCTACCAGTTCTATGAATTCGTTCACCTGATCGAGGGCCGCATCACCATCACCCCCGATGGCGGCACCCCTGTCACGGTGGGGCCGGGTGATGCTTTCGCGGTAGAGGCGACGTTCAAAGGCACCTGGACCGTCGAAGAGCCGGTGCGCAAACATTTCGCCATCCGGCTGAAGTAAGGCGCCCCTGCCGGAGCGGCCAGTCGCGCCTCTCCGGCAAAATACGACCCGGCGACTGGACTTCGCGGGTGATTGCTCTATCTCTGCCCCTGCCTTTTTCCGGGACGGGGACAGAATGCAGAAGATCACCCTGCCAGAGCGGCCAGACTGGCGCGACAAAGCCGCAGAGCTCGGCTTTACCTTTGCCGATATGCATGGCGAGCCCTATTGGGATGAGACCTCGGCCTATGCTTTCACGCTCGGCCAGATCGAAGAGGATCTGGAAGACCCGGCGACCGCGCTTCATGCCATGTGCCGCGAGGCCGCGGGCCAGATCATCGCCAGTGAAGAGCTGATGGAGCGCCTCGCGATCCCGCGCGCGCATTGGGATCTGGTCGCTGACAGCTGGCGCCGAAATGAGCCGGAAATCTATGGCCGGTTCGATCTGGTCTATGATGGCACCGGCCCGGCGAAACTTCTGGAATATAACGCGGATACGCCGACTTCGCTCTATGAGAGTGCGTCATTCCAATGGACCTGGCTGGAGGATCAGCTTGCGGCCGGGGTGCTGCGCGAGGGCGATGACCAGTTCAACGGCATCCATGAGGCGCTGGTTGACCGCTTTCGCGAGCTGTTCCCCGAAGGCACGGATCTGCATTTCACCGCCATCGGCGGCAATCCCGAAGATTACGCCACGGTTGAAACCATGGGCTGGGCCGCCCGCGAGGCGGGGCTTGGCGCGCATTACAGCGATCTGGACAAGATCGGCCTCTCGTCTGACGGTCAGTTCCTCGATGCCGAGGACCGGGTGATCGGGACGCTGTTCAAGCTTTACCCCTGGGAAGATCTGCTGCGCGACGATTATGCGGCGCATATTGCCGGCTCGGGCGCGATGCTGCTGGAACCGGCCTGGAAGGCTGTCCTGTCGAATAAGGGCCTGCTGCCAGTCCTGTGGCAGATGTTCGAAGGCCATCCGAACCTGCTGCCCGCGTTTTTCGAGGCGGATATTTCACAGAACCTGCCCGGGACCGTATCCGGATCTGCGCGCGGCACCCTGCCGCCCGCTGTCAGCGCCAGCCTCAATCGCGCCGGGCCACAGCTTGCCCGGGGCTATGTGAAGAAGCCGCTGTTCTCGCGCGAAGGCGCCTCGGTCGATATTTACGAGCAGGGACGCGCGACCGAGACCGCATCGGCGCGCGGTTATGACCAGCATCCGCGTATCATCCAGGCCCTGCAGCCGCTGCCGGTTTTTGATGGCTTTCGCCCGGTGATCGGCGCCTGGATGGTCGGGCAGACCGCTGCGGGCATCGGGATCCGCGAGGATCGCTCGCGCATCACCCAGGATCTGTCGCGGTTTAAACCGCATTTCATTCGCGACTGAATTGACCCCGAAAGGCCAAAGCCATGCAAAAATCCGCTCCGGTCACAGCTCCGGTCATCCAGACGACCAGAAAACGCTCGCGCCATGTCGCGCTGGCGATCCTCGGAGCGGCGAGCTTCGCGCTTGCGGCCTGTACCGAGGATGAGGTCGATGCCCAGGCTTTCCCGGATCTGAAAAGCTGTAAAGAGGCGGCGTCGCTGGGTGGCATGTTCTCGGGCGCCGATTGCGACGCCGCTTTCGCCGAGGCCGAGGTGCTGCATGTCGAGACCGCGCCGCGCTATGACAGTCTGCAAACCTGTGAGGCAGAGCATGGCGCGGGCGCCTGCGGCAATGAACAACAGGTGCAGTCAGGCGGGTCGGGGTCAATCTTCATGCCGCTGATGATGGGCTATCTGATCGGCAATATGCTGGGGGGGCAGCGCGGCGTCGCGGCGGCGCAGCCGCTTTACAAGACTGCGGATGGCAAATTCGCCAATGCGGCGGGAACCTCGGCCTATTCCTCGAATTCCGGCAAGGCCAAGCTGCCGGCGAGCCAGTTCACCCGCCCGCCCACCACGGTCGGCAAACCGCCGATGACCAAAGCCACCGCGCAGTCTCGTGGCGGGTTCGGCGCCAGCAGCGGCAGTTCCGCCGGCGGCTGAGGCACCGGCGCCTTTCTCCGGTATGCCGGTGGATGCCTTTCCCGGACGGAAGGAGCTGGCTCTCTATTGCGAGCGGGT